>NZ_JAMYQY010000001.1:0-572907 GCF_040321125.1 Mesorhizobium sp. M0518 | reverse complement strand
GTTTATAAGCCACACCGAGCGATTGCCGGGGGCTAACCCAGGCCCCTACCAACGCCCCCACGCCGCCGGTTGCGGGCCCACCTCTCCCCCGCCTTCGGCGGGGGCGAGGAACCCAGGTTCTGAGAAGCCTGGCGCGGCGGCATGCGGCATAGCTGCGCCTGTTCTGCGCCGCAGTGTTTTTCCTCCCCTTGCATGCAACTCACTTGGCGTTTAGCAAAGCGCCGGTTCAAATTCTTTCTGGGACGGTTCTCCATGGCAACGAAGCATCTTTTCCTGCTCCCCGGCGACGGCATCGGTCCGGAGGCCATGGCCGAGGTCAAGAAACTGATCGCGGTCATGAACGACAAGCTCGGCAGCGGTTTTGCCACCGATGAGGGGCTGGTCGGCGGCTGCGCCTATGACGCGCATGGCGCGGCGATCTCCGATGCCGACATGGAAAAGGCGATGGCGGCCGACGCGGTGCTGTTCGGCGCCGTCGGCGGTCCGAAATGGGATGCGGTGCCCTACGAGGTGCGCCCTGAGGCCGGCCTGCTGCGCCTGCGCAAGGACATGGAGCTGTTCGCCAATCTGCGCCCGGCCATCTGCTATCCGGCGCTGGCGGCGTCCTCCTCGCTCAAGCAGGAGGTGGTCGAGGGTCTAGACATCCTCATCGTGCGCGAGCTGACCGGCGGCGTCTATTTCGGCGAGCCGAAGCAGATCATCGATCTCGGCAACGGCCAGAAGCGCGGCATCGACACGCAGGTCTACGACACGTTCGAGATCGAGCGCATTTCGGGCGTCGCCTTCGAACTGGCACGCACGCGCAAGAACCACGTCACTTCGATGGAAAAGCGCAATGTGATGAAGTCGGGCGTGCTGTGGAACGAGGTCGTCACCCAGACCCACAAGGCGCGCTATTCCGACGTCAAGCTCGACCACATGCTGGCCGATGCCGGCGGCATGCAGCTGGTGCGCTGGCCAAAGCAGTTCGACGTCATCGTCACCGACAATCTGTTCGGCGACATGCTGTCCGACATCGCCGCCATGCTGACCGGCTCGATCGGCATGCTGCCGTCGGCCTCGCTCGGCGCGCCTGACGTGAAGACCAAGAAGCGCAAGGCGCTGTACGAGCCGGTGCACGGCTCGGCCCCCGACATCGCCGGCAAGGGCATCGCCAACCCGATCGCCATGATCGCGTCCTTCGCCATGTGCCTGCGCTATTCCTTCGGCATGGTCGAGGAAGCCGACCGCGTCGAAAGCGCGATCGCCGCTGTGCTCGACGCGGGCCTGCGGACGAAAGACATCATGTCCGATGGCATGACCGAGGTCGGTACGGTCGAGATGGGCGACGCGATCATCGCCAAATTCCTGGGCTGATATCGTGACGGTCGACGTCCGCTGGGCGACGATCGAGGACGCGACGGCGCTCGCGGCCATATTGTGCGAGATGGCGGTTCACTACCGGCAGCCACCTCTCGATGCCGGCCGGGCCGTGTCTGCCGCACGAAAATGGCTTGGCGAGGAAAGCCCGGCCTATCTGCATTTCGCGCTTGCCTTCGTCGACGGCGAGGTCAGCGGCCTGGCGTCGGTGGCGATCGCGCACCCCGGTATCGATCTCGAGCGGCTGCTGTTCCTCAAGGACCTGTTCGTGCGCGACAAAGCCCGCAACGCCGGCGTCGGCCGGGCGCTGATCGGCTTTCTCGCCGATCATTGCCTGCGCGAAGGCATCGGCCGCATCGACCTGACCACCGAGGACTGGAACGAGGGCGCGCTGCGTTTTTACGGCCGGCTTGGCGCCGAGCGCCACGGCCAGAAGGTCTTTCTCAGGCTTTCGGGTGAGGCGTTGAAAAGCGGCTAGATCCTGACGCCTGCCGGCACTGGTCCCCAAGGATTTTCGCCCACCTGGGACGGCAGAAGTCCGAAGACCAGCAAGGCAATGCTGCCAATGGGAGTGATGAAGCCCAGCAGTGCAAACCAGCCGCTCAGACCCGCGTCATGCACACGCCGCACGACGAGGGCAATCGACGGCAGGATCAATCCCGAAAAGAAAACCAGGAAGGGTATGAGCCCTATGGCCCTCATCGTCGTCCTGTCCGCATTGGTTTTGAAGCCATTGAACGCTAGGTCAACGAGTATTCCGAAGCCTAGAAGCGCCAATATCCCGAGGGTGTAGAATAGCCAGAAGGCCCAGAATTCCTTGCGGCGGGCGCGACCTTTGAAATTGCTATAGTCCGCAATTATCGCGCGCCAGAAGTAAGCCCACAGACCCATGGAATAGGCGGGCCTGCTCTCGGCCGAACGGCGTGGCTGGCCCGTGCTTGGCGATGGCGCTGTCGGGGTGACGGCGACTATATCGTGCGCCGTACCGTCATCCGGTTGAAACTCGACAAGGGTGCCCCTGGCGAGGGTCACTTCATGGCTCACATCGTCACGGGCAAAGATATAACGCTTGCTGTCGATTCCGTCGATGTAGCCGTAGTCCTGATCCTGATCGTAGTGGAATATCGTGCCACGCATGTTTCTCCCCCGCGTTGCGCAAATACTACCCAGGGTTGTTTGTGATTGCAATACACGTGGCGGCTAAATCCTGACACCCGCCGGCACCGGCCCCCACTGGTTTTCCCGGGCCTGCGTCGGGATCAGCGCGAAGACCAGGATGATCAGGCTGCCGATGGTCGGGATCAGGATCAGCAGGCTGAGCCAGCCTGACAGGCCGATGTCGTGGAGCCGGCGCACGATCATGCCGAGGCTAGGGAGCAGTGTCGCCAGCAGGAACGTGCCGCACAGCCCGACCGTTATCGCGCCCGAAATATCACTGTCGAAACCGCCCATATCCATATCGGTGTACAGGCCGATGCCGCCGATGATCAGCAGGCAAACCGTCCAGAACAGGCAGTAGCCCCAATATTCCTTGCGGCGGGCGCGGCCGGCGAAATTGAAGTAGTTCTGCGTCACGCCGCGCCAGAAATAGCCCCAGAGATCGCTGGGTTCGGCCGGCTCGGAGGAGCGGCCGAAATGCTGTGCCGGGGGCGGGGTTGCCGCGGCCTTGCTGCCGGCTTGAGTCGGTGCGGGGTTCGTGCCGGCGTCAGTGGCCGAAGTAGCGGTCGGAGCAGCGATCGAAAAGACGTCGCGCGCCTGGCCGCCACCCGGCTGGAACTCGACGGCCGTGCCTTTGGGCATGGCGGTCTGCCGGCGCAGGTTCTCGCGGGTGAAGGTGTAACGGTTGCCGTCGGCCCCGGATATGAAGCCAAAGCCTTGGTCCTCGTCATAGTGAAGCACTTCGCCCCGCATTTGCCACCCCCCCGCTCGCCACGTCCAGCCGAAGGTTGCACAGGCCCGAGCCGATGGGCAAGCCAGCATAGCTACCCTCTTCGCGGCAAATGAAGCATAAGGCATCGAGTGCAACCGCCTTCGGCAGAAGCAGAACATGACAGTCGAGAGTCCTGACAGTAAAACCGTGATTGAAGATGGAGTGGAAAGACCTCCCAGGCTGGCCATCGACGCCACCGGCCTAACGTTCTGGCCGTCCGGCCAGGGACTTGTCGGCATCCCGCGGGTGGAAAGCTTTCTCGTCAGCGCAGCCCTGGCCGATCCCGACCCTTGCGTAGAGGTGGTGGCGTTCCGACCGTGGGAAGGCCGGTTTCGCCCCCTCGCTCCTTTCGAGCAGGACCATGTCGCGACGGGCGAGATTTCACCCTGGCGCCTCAAACGATGGCCTGGGAGACGCACGGCGATGTCGCAGGCCCTCGAAGCGGTGAGGCAGCAGCCATGGGGCAAGCGCGACGCCGACCGCCATCTCGCAAAGACGGTGACCCATGGCCGCAAAGGGATTGCCTATCAGGCGACCAGGCTGCTGATCCGGGCCTATCGGCTGTACCAGCGGGCGCGGACCCGGTCGGCCCCGCGTCAGGTTCCAAGCCAACCGGACGAGACTGAACGCGGCTTTGTCCTGATCAGCCATCACATTCTGACCGGGGACGACCGAGCCGCCGTCTCCGGGCGCGCCGGTGGCCTTGCGTTTCTTTGCCACGACCTCATCCCGACACTGCGCCCCGACATGGTTGGTATGAGCCCTGGCGAGGCTCGCTACGGGTCATATCTCGAGCACCTCGTGCGTTCCGGCGCGCCGGCATTTTGTGCATCCGACGAAGTTGGTGCGACGCTGACCGATCATATGCAACAGGCAGGCGTCACGCAGCCGGTGGTATATCGGTTTCCGATGCCGTCCATCCTGTACGAAACGGCTTCGCGCATGGGCGAGACTTCGCGCATCGAGGCCGACGAGCCGTTCGTGCTCTATTGCTCGACCATCGAAGTGCGCAAGAACCACATCCTGCTGGCACGGATATGGCAGCAGGCGCTCGACGAGGGCGTCACGCTGCCGCGGCTCGTCTGCGCCGGGCGCTGGGGCTGGATGATCGATCCGCTGCGCGCCTATCTCAAGGCCCATCCGAGATTGCTTGAGCGGGTTACGTTCACCGGAGCGATCAGCGATGAGGAGCTCATCCGATATTATCGCAGCGCTTCCTTTGGCGTCTTTCCCTCGCATATCGAGGGCTGGGGCTACGGCGCCTCGGAATGTCTCGATTTCGGCGTTCCCGTCATCGTCTCGACAGCGCCGGCGTTGATCGAGGCGAGCGGCGGGCTGATGCCGGTGGTCGATTCCAATGACCAGGCCGGCTGGTACGCTGCAATCCGCAGGATGGCGGAAGACCCGGACTGGCGCTCGTCGCTGACGGAACGCATCGCAAAGCAGCATCGCCCGACGGCGGCATCGGCCAGCTGGGCTGCCATCAAGGCTGGCCTGCAGGCAAGCGCGTCGCTCCGGCCGAAGTCCTAGAGCAATTCTAGGAAAAGTGTGAAGCGGTTTTCCGTCTAGAATTGCGTCAAAACAAAGAGTTAGAGCAGATCGCCGTTTCCGTGAAACGGTGAAATGCTCTAGGTGGGCCGCTTCTTCGCCTTCTTGTGCTTGGGCGCGCCGGTGGTGTCGAATTTCGGCTTGCCCGGCTTCTTCGCCCATGGCTTTGCCTCATGCGCGGTGGCCGGGCGCTGATCGACTGCTGCTGGTGCACGTTTTTCGAATTTGCGCTTCGGCGCGTTGGGGTCGAACGGCGCCTTGCCGCGATGCGGCTTCTTGTCGGGGCTTGGCGGCTGGTAGCCGGCGCGCGACAGATCGGGCGTGCCCTCGAGCCGCTTCACCAGGATGTTGCCTTGCAGCTTGCGATCGGGACCGATCGCGGCCAGGAAGCGGTCGGCCCAGTCGGCTGATATCTGCACGTAGGTCTCTTCCGGCTGCATCTTGATGGCGCCGATCTCGCGCTTCGAGATGCTGCCGATGCGGCACAGCATTGGGATGAGCCAGCGCGGCTCGGCATTTTGCCGGCGCCCGATCGACAGCGAGAACCAGACGCTGTCACCGAAATCGTCGCGGCGGCTGGGCGCCTCGTCGCGGCGCGCGAAACCTTCGCCTGCCGGTCTTTCACGCGACGGCGTGAAGGGCGCGATCTCCATGAGGTCCTCGGGCGCCGAGCGGCTGGCGCGGCACTGGCGCACGAAGGCGGCAGCCACTTGCTCGGCGCCATGTCTTGCGAGCAGCGCGTCGATGAAACCGCGCTCGTCTTCCTTCACCGGCTCGTCGAAAACCGGATCGGCCAGGATGCGCTCGTCGTCGCGCCGCATCACGTCGTCGGCCGAGGGCGGGCTCGCCCATGTCGCCTTGAGGCCGGCGTTCTGCAGCAGCCGCTCGGTGCGCTTGCGGGCGCTGTTGGGCACGATCAGCGCGCTGACGCCCTTGCGTCCGGCGCGGCCGGTGCGGCCGCTGCGGTGCAGCAGCGTTTCGGGGTTGGTCGGCAAATCGGCGTGGATGACCAGTTCGAGGTTGGGCAGGTCGATGCCGCGCGCCGCGACATCGGTGGCGATGCAGACTTTTGCGCGGCCGTCGCGCATTGCCTGCAGCGCATGGCTGCGCTCGTTCTGGCTGAGCTCGCCGGAGAGGGCGACGACGGAGAAGTTGCGGTTGTTGAAGCGCGCGGTCAGATGATTGACGGCGGCACGCGTGTTGCAGAACACCAGCGCGTTCTTGGCTTCGTAATAGCGCAGCACATTGATGATGGCGTTCTCGCGGTCGGGCTGGGCGACGCTCAGCGCCCGATATTCGATGTCGAGATGCTGCTTCTCCTCGCCGGCGGCCGAAATGCGCACCGCATCGCGCTGATAGCCCTGGGCGAGCGTGGCGATCGAGCGCGGCACCGTGGCCGAGAACATCAGCGTCCGGCGTTCGGCAGGAGCGGCGTCGAGGATGAATTCGAGGTCTTCGCGAAAGCCGAGATCGAGCATCTCGTCGGCCTCGTCGAGCACCACCGCCTTCAACGCCGACATGTCGAGCGAGCGCCGGGTGATGTGGTCGCGCAGCCGGCCGGGCGTGCCGACGACGATATGGGCGCCGCGCTCCAGCACACGCCGCTCCGAGCGCATGTCCATGCCGCCGACGCAGGAAGCCACGGTTGCGCCGGTCAGCTCGTAGAGCCATTCCAGCTCGCGCGTCACCTGCAAGGCGAGTTCGCGCGTCGGCGCCACCGCCAGCGCCAGCGGTGCGGCGGCGTGGCCGAAGCGCTCCGCGCCCTCAAGCAGGGTCGGCGCCAGAGCGAGGCCGAAGGCCACCGTTTTGCCGGAGCCGGTCTGCGCCGAAACCAGCGCATCGGCCGCGCCGAGTTCCGGCGCCACAACCGCCTTCTGGACGGGCGTCAGCTCGGAATAGCCGCGTTTCTCCAGCGCCCTGGCAAGCGCTGGAACAAGTGCTTCGAAGTTGGACATCTCACTCTTTCGGAATTTTAGGGTCCGCGCTCATCACGGAGCACATGCCGGGGCGGGCCTAGCGCCAGCCAAACAATCTTGGCCGTTCGTACTTCGCGCAGCCGCGATTGTACAGGGCGCGCGCAAAACCAGGCGCCGCTCGGCAATTGACTCTTGACGCAAACCGCGTAAAAGCCGGCACCGAACGGGATAGTTTCGATGCGCGGCCTTTTGATGGCTCTTCTTGCATTCGATGCCCCCAGCCTCAATGCACATCATTGGGCCGGGCGCGTCGGCGCGTCTCCTCGTTCCAGCAAAACTGCATTCTTGGCCAAGAAGACCGGCAAAACCACCACCAAAACGGTGTGATTCCCTTGGCCTAACCACCCTTTCCCGGGTTCGGCCCGGGGGACGGAACCCGCACCGGCCAGCGGGTTTCTCCAAAAACCAAGCGGAGAGGGACAGGAGATTTTTCGATGAGTTTCAAGGTAGCGATCGTCGGCGCCACGGGCAATGTGGGCCGGGAAATGCTCAACATACTGGAAGAGCGCGGCTTTCCGGTAAGCGAAGTCGTGGCGCTGGCGTCGCGGCGCAGCCAGGGCACGGAAGTGTCGTTCGGCGACCGCACGCTGAAGGTGAAGACGCTCGACCAGTATGATTTTTCCGACACCGACATCTGCATCATGTCGGCTGGCGGCAGCGTCTCCAAGGAATGGTCGCCGAAGATCGGCAAGCAGGGCTGCGTCGTCATCGATAATTCGTCGGCCTTCCGCTACGATCAGGACGTGCCGTTGATCGTGCCGGAAGTGAACCCGGACGCGATCTCGCTGTTCACGCGCAAGAACATCATCGCCAATCCGAATTGCTCGACGGCGCAGCTGGTAGTGGCATTGAAGCCGCTGCATGACTTCGCCACCATCAAGCGTGTCGTCGTCGCCACCTACCAGTCGGTGTCGGGCGCCGGCAAGGAAGGTATGGACGAACTCTTTACCCAGACCCGCGCGGTCTTCGTCGCCGATGGCGTCGAGGTCAAGAAGTTCACCAAGCGCATCGCCTTCAACGTCATCCCGCACATCGACGTCTTCCTTGATGACGGCTCCACCAAGGAAGAGTGGAAGATGGTCGCCGAGACCAAGAAGATGCTCGACCCCAAGATCAAGCTGACGGCGACCTGCGTGCGCGTGCCGGTGTTCATCGGCCATTCGGAAGCGGTCAACATCGAGTTCGAAAAGCCGATTACCGCCGACGAGGCGCGGGATATCCTGCGCGAGGCGCCGGGCTGCCAGGTCTTGGACAAGCGCGAGGACGGCGGCTACATCACGCCGCTGGAATCGGCCGGCGAAGACGCCACCTTCATCTCGCGCATCCGCGAGGATTCGACCATCGACAACGGCCTGTCGATGTGGATCGTCTCCGACAATCTGCGCAAGGGCGCGGCGCTCAACGCAGTGCAGATCGCCGAGCTGCTGGTCGAGCGCGGCCTGATCCAGCCGAAGAAGAAGGCGGCCTGACGGCCGTTTAGTTTTCGCTCACGGGCCGTATCGCCGCTGCCGCGGCGGGCCCTCCGCGGGGGGCGCCGAACGATCGGCGGCCCGCGGCCGCGGGCTAGGCCATTGGGCGTTTGCCAAACACCCTCCTTGTGGGGGAGATGTCCGGCAGGACAGAGGGGGGCGCTGTCCCTCGGACCTCAATCGATCTCAGTTGCGCTCACTGATGTTTTTATTGGTCGTAAATGAGCGAAGTTGGCGTTCCTTCACGCCCCCCTCTGCCCTCCCGGGCATCTCCCCCACGCGGGGGGAGATCGGCAGCTTGGCCGATGCGCTACACCTTGTTTTCCTCGGCCAACCCAACCAACAGCCCCAGCGCCTCCTCCGCCCGGTCGACCGGCACGAACAGATGGTCGTGGTAGAAGGCCGAAACCGGGTTCACGCCCATGCCGGCGGCGGCGAGGCGCGTGGTGATGGCGGCGAGAAAGCCGACGGCTGCCAGCGACGAATGGATGTTGAGCGTGACCATCCGGCAGCGGAATGACGCGGTCAGTGCCGCAGCGATGGCCTTCTCCTCGTCTACGATCAGCGTCATGCCCCCGCGCTCACGAAACACCATCACCGGCTCGAGGCCTTCCGGCTGAACGACGCCAGGCGCCAGCGTGGCGAAGACATAGGTGCATGCCAGCAGCTCCGGCGTCATCGATGCCAGCAGTGTCTTCAGATCGGTCTCGCCGGTCATTTTTCTCTTCTCTCGACTGAAGTGGTGGGCCGCAGCCCGCAACTCCTCAATATCCACGCCCGTCGGGTGCCGATAGCCTGCAAGGACGACATGGCGGTGTCGCTGGCGGCTGGGCTTGCAGAGCTGTCGCATCGCACAATAGAGGAGCTGAGGGCCGATGCCGGCCCGTGAAAGGCCTTCGATGATCGTTCGCCCGCGCCCCACATTCCTGCAGCTGTTCTTCATCATGCGCGGTTCGGTCGTGCCACGCATCCTGCCGCAGATATTGGGCTTCGCGCTTTATTCCGCGATCATCCTGGCCGTGGCGCGCCGGTTCCAGCTTGATTTCAGCGTCTTCAACATCACGCCTTTCGGCCTGGTCGGCGTGACATTGTCGATCTATCTCTCGTTCCGCAACAACGCCGCCTACGACCGTTGGTGGGAGGCGCGCAAGCTGTGGGGCGCGCTGGTCTTCGAAATGCGCAACCTGGCACGCGCCACCACCAGCCTCATACCGGACCAGACCGAACAGCGCGCCTTGCTGATGGAAGCGCTCGCCTTCTGTCATTTCCTGCGCGGGCAGTTGCGCAAGATCGACAGCATGAAGGATGCCCGTGCCTTCATCGACGCCGAGGCGGACAAGGCAGCAGCCTTTTCCAATCCGGCGGACGAGATGGTCAGGCGCATGGGCCGGCGTGCCAATGCCCAGCGCCGGGCGGGCGACGTCGACACGATCGGCTTTCGTATCCTCGATGAGAGGCTCGCGTCGATCGCCGCCATCCAGGCTGGCTGCGAGCGGATCGCCGGCACGCCCTTGCCGTTCGCCTACACGCTGTTGGTGCATCGCACGGCCTATATCGTCTGCCTGCTGCTGCCGATCGGCCTGATCTCGACCGCCGGCTGGGCAACGCCGCTGTTCACGGCGCTGATCGCCTACACCTTCTTCGGCCTCGACGCGCTTTCGGAAGAGCTCGAGGATCCGTTCGGCACCGAGGCCAACGACCTCGCCCTCGACGGTCTCTGCCGCGTCTGCGAGATCTCGGTATTCGAGGCGCTGGGCGAAACGCCGCCGAAGATGATCCCGGCGGAAAAGTTCTATTTTTCGTAGGCGAAGGCGCGCGGGTTTAAAAGAATCCGCCCCGCTGTCGGATCGCGGCCCCATGCCACGTCCTTGGGTCGACCCCTGCGAAAGGGCTCGACCATCAGGAGGGACCACCATGAGTATTTCCGAAACCGCGCCCGTCTCGCCGGGCGCTTTGTGGACCGGCCGCGTGCTCAGCGGCGTCATCGTGCTGTTCATGATCTTCGACGGCGTCATCAAGCTGCCGCCGCTCGATGTCGTCACCCAGACGATGGTGCCGCTCGGCTGGCCGGCCGATGCCAATGTCGCGCGCATGCTTGGCGTCATCGGCCTGATCTCGACCGCGCTCTACGCCTTGCCGCGCACCGCGGTGCTCGGCGCCATCCTGCTCACCGCCTATATGGGCGGCGCCATCGCCACCAATGTCCGCGTCGACAACCCGCTGTTCTCGCACATTCTGTTCGGCGTCTATCTCGGCATTATCCTGTGGGGTGGCCTGTATCTGCGCGATGCCAGGGTCCGCGCGCTGATCCCGTTCAGCCGATAGATCCGCTCGAAGCATCGCTTTCAACTCGAAGCCTGGAACCCTTTGCCGGGCAATGTCTTAGGGATCGAATCGCCGAGTTGCGAGTTAGAGATTCGCTTGGCGGCGGAGGCGGCTCCTATCGGAGAGGAACGACGATGAAGAAAACGATGCTTTTGATGGCGCTTCTGGTGCCGCTCGCCGCTTGTTCGCAAACGGAAAAAGGCGCGGCCGTTGGCGGCCTCGGTGGCGCTGCCGTCGGTGCGGCGGTCGCTGGCGATCCGGTTGAAGGCGCCGTCGTCGGTGGTGCTGTCGGCGCCGTTGCCGGTGCGCTGATCGGCCGGGCAAGCGAGAGCGGCGAATGCCGCTATCGCGATCGGCGGGGCCGCGTCTACATCGACCGCTGCCCGAGCGGTTATTGATCGGCAGCTCTTACAGACAGAACCGAACAGCAAAACGGCGGGCCTTGGCCCGCCGTTTTCCTGGATGCGATAGGGCAATACTTATTCGGCGGTGGCGGCTTCCGCCTCGGCCGGTGCTGCTGCGGCGGCCGCAGCCGCGGCAGCAGCGTCTTCCTGCGCCTTCTTCAAGAGCGAAGCACGTTCCTGCGCCTTCTTGCCCGGCTCGGCCTTCTTCGGGTTGGAACGGGCGTCGCGCTTGACGAGGCCGGCCTCGTCGAGGAAACGCAGCACGCGGTCGGTCGGCTGGGCGCCATGCGCCAGCCAATGCTTGACGCGGTCGGCGTCGACCTTGACGCGTTCGCCGTCCTTGGGCAGCAGCGGGTTCCACGAGCCGATCGACTCGATGAACCGGCCGTCACGCGGCGAACGGGCGTCGGCAATGACGACGTGGTAGTAAGGACGCTTCTTCGAGCCCGCACGGGCCAGTCGGATCTTCAAGGGCATTTATTTTCTCCTAAAAAGGCTGATTTGGTTGATCGGTTGGTGGCTGGTTTCTCAGCCGGCTTTCATCACGCCGTTGGAAGCGGCGATCTGTTCGTGGTGGCGGATCACTTCGCGGACGACGAAGTTGAGGAATTTTTCCGCGAAATCCGGGTCGAGATGGGCATCCTTCGCCAGCTGGCGAAGCCGGGCGATCTGCTGCTGCTCGCGTGCCGGGTCGGCCGGGGGCAGGCCATGCGTCGCCTTCAGCACACCGACCGCCTTGGTGCAGCGGAAGCGCTCGGCCAGCATGTGGATGAGGGCCGCGTCGATGTTGTCGATCGAGGCGCGGTAATCGGCCAGGAGAGCGCGAGCGTCGGCCATGTCCTTCTCTTCGTTCATGGCGTCCTCACTTCTTCTTGCCAAGGCCGGGCAGGCCGCCGCCCATTCCGGGCAGGCCGGGGAGCTTCATGCCGCCGGGCAGTCCGGGTAGGCCGCCGCCGGGAAGGCCTTTCATGCCGCCGCCGAGGCCGGCTGCTTGCGCCTGCTTCTGCAAGGCTTCGAGCTGCTTGGGATCCATCTTCGACAGGTCCGGCATGCCGCCGCCCATCATGCCGCCACCCATGCCCCCGGGGCCGCCCGGCATCATGCCGCCGAGGCCCATCTTGGAGGCGAGGCCGCCCATCATGCCGCGCATCAGGCCGCCGCCTTTGCCCTTGCCGCCCATCGCCTTCATCATGTCGGCCATGCCGCGATGCATCTTGAGCAGCTTGTTGATTTCGGCCGCGTCGGTGCCGGAACCGGCGGCGATGCGCTTCTTGCGCGAATGCTTGAGCAAATCGGGATTGGCGCGCTCGGCCTTGGTCATCGACGAGATGATGGCGAGCTGGCGGCCGAACATCTTGTCGTCGAGACCGGCGGCGGCCATCTGGTCCTTCATCTTGCCCATGCCGGGCATCATGCCCATGATGCCGCCCATGCCGCCCATCTTCGACATCTGCTGAAGCTGGCCGGCGAGATCGTTCAGGTCGAACTTGCCCGACTGCATCTTCTTGGCCATCGCCGCCGCCTGCTCGGCGTCGATGTTCTCGGCGGCCTTTTCGACGAGCGAGACAATGTCGCCCATGCCGAGGATGCGGTCGGCGATGCGCTTGGGGTGGAATTCCTCCAGCCCGTCCATCTTTTCGCCAGTGCCGATCAGCTTGATCGGCTTGCCGGTGACGGCGCGCATGGAGAGTGCAGCACCACCGCGGCCGTCGCCGTCCATGCGGGTCAGGACGAGGCCGGTGATGCCGACGCGCTCGTCGAAGCTCTTGGCCAGGTTGACGGCGTCCTGGCCGGTCAGCGAATCGGCGACCAGCAGGATTTCGTGCGGGCTCGACACCTTCTTGATGTCGGCCATCTCGACCATCAGCGGCTCGTCGATATGGGTGCGGCCGGCGGTGTCGAGGATGACGATGTCGTGGCCGCCGAGCTTGGCCGCCTGCACGGCGCGGCGGGCGATGTCGACCGGCGACTGGCCGTCGATGATCGGCAGCGTGGCGACCTTGACCTGTTCGCCGAGCTGGCGAAGCTGCTCTTGCGCGGCAGGACGCCGCGTGTCGAGCGAGGCCATCAGGACCTTCTTGTTCTGACGCTCGGTGAGACGCTTGGCGATCTTGGCCGAGGTCGTCGTCTTGCCGGAACCCTGCAGGCCGACCATCATGATGACGACCGGGGCCGGGGCATTGAGATCGATGGCGACGCCCTCGGCGCCGAGCATGTCGACCAGTTCGTCATGGACGATCTTGACGACCATCTGGCCGGGCTTGATAGACTTGACCACGGCAGCGCCGACGGCCTTCTCACGCACCTTGTCGGTGAAGGAGCGCACCACTTCCAGCGCCACGTCGGCTTCGAGCAGTGCACGGCGCACCTCGCGCAGCGCCGCCGAGACATCAGCCTCCGACAGCGCGCCGCGGCCGGTGAGGCCGTTCAGGATGGAGCCAAGGCGCTCCTGCAGCGATTCAAACATTCTTCTTCCTTTTTCCCAGGCACCCGGACGGTGACCGAGAAGTAATGCGTTCGCGCCAAGTGTCCAAGCAAAAGCCCGTCCAAGCGAAAAGCCAAAAAGCACCCGGGGGCGCTCAGCGCTGCCGGGTGTTGGCCTCCAGGATCGATTTACAGCACTTCACCTCGAAGAGGCTTCGGCGTCCTGGTCGGCTTGCTCGGAGGGATACTCGTCGCGGAATTCGGGGCGTGTAGACAGGAAATCGGACGCAGAGTCAAGACAAAGACCGGATTGCGTCGTTCCCGGGCCTGCAATCAGGCCGTGCTCGCCCGGTCCGGAAGCTCGGCGGCGACCTTGAGCGGCGAACGCGGATATAGAAGCAGCACGATGGTCAGCAGGCTGCAGGCGATGCCGATGAAGGCGATGAGAACCGCATCCGACGTCGCCCAGCCCGGTCCTTCGAGCGGCCTGGCATTGAACAGGGCGAAGGAATTGTAGCTTTCCTGATGCGAGATCAAGAGAAACCCGGTCAGGTTGTTGCCGAGATGAGCACCCAAGGCGCCGCCGAGATTGCCGGTTGCGTAGACGACAAGTGTCAGCAGCAGCGCGAAAGCGGCGATCGACGCCAGCACGCAAGCATTGATGGCTGGTGACGAACTCGCGCTCCAATGCAGCGAGGTGAACAGCAGGGCCGGCAGCAGCGCCCAGACGAACGGGCTCTTGAACCGGCTGGCGAGGCCGCGCAGCAGGTAGCCGCGAAACAACAGCTCTTCCGAAGAGGTCTGCAACAGGGTGAGCGCGGCGATCGGGATCGCAAACAGCAGCCAGGACGACAGGCTGATCGGGCCACGCGCGATCTGCGGCTGCAGCAAATAGAGCAGGATTTCGGATATGAACGACGTGATCAGCACCGCGATCAGCCCCTTGACGAAGCCGGACCATGAAACACGTCGCCTGTTGCCGAGCAGCGCCGACAGCTTCTCGCCATGCAGCCAGCGCATGGCGACCCACAGGCCGATCCAGATGCCGGCAAACGAGACGAGCGCGGTGAGGATGCCGAGGGGCGAAGCGAGGAAACCCTGCATGCCGGATGGGGCCGCCTGCCAGGCGAAAAAGGCATAAGTGCCGCCGACCAGCACGGCCACGGTGATTGCTGCCCAAAAAAAGACCACGATCCCCGTTCCGAGCAACAGGCGCGGCAAGGTCGTCCTGGCGTTCGGCGAATGCCTGTAACGCTCGAAGGCGGCCGGATCGATGGTCACGCGGGCTCCTTTGCCAAAGTCATCGCCTGTTGACTAACCGATGGCCGGGAAAATCGGAATGGTTTTCCGCAAAGGACTAAGCCAGAGCAAAGTCGGCGCAGGAGAGCGCCGCCTGCTGGCGGCCGCTACTGTCGCAGCGGCCGCTTGTGCCGCTTGTCGTCAGCGAACGACGTACATGATGCGCCGGGTCTGCGGATCGATCAGCGCCCGCTGGCCGTTCACATAGACATAGCGGTAATTGTAGTCCGGAATCTCGCGCAGCTCGACGGTGTCGGGCAGGGTCGCGCCGGTCACCACTTCGCCTTCGAGATAGATGGGATCGAGGCGATGCGTGTCGACATAGGTGCGGACTTCAGCCGGGGGCGAAGGGAAGTCATCCACGACCGGATCGCTGGCGATGATCGCGCCGGTATAATCGGTCGAGTAGTTGCCGATGTCCTCCGGCGGCGAGACGACAGCAACGCTGGAGCGCCGTTCCGTCAGCACCACCCGGCTGCCGCCTATATCGGCCGTCACATAGTCGGAATAGACCCAGCCCTGGCCGCCGGCCTCGGCTATGGTGCACCATTTGCTGTTTTCGATGCAGCCATTGAGCGTTGCCGACTGACCGGCGGCGAGCACGCCGATCACAGGGTATTGCGGGCCGGGCCCGGCGCGCACGTTAAGATCGGTGACGGCTGAGACGGCGGTATCGGCAAACGCGGCGCCCGACATCACGGTCAGCATTCCGGCTACCGCAGGAAACAATAGGGATTTCATGGTTTCTCTCCGTTTTCATGGTCCCTCGCCAGCGAAAACGGGGCAGCAGCTCATGCGTTCCCGCTAAAGCGCCTGCGCCAACTCACGATTTGTTCCGTGTTCTTTCGGCAAATCGGTCAGAAGTTCGTGAACGAATTCCAATTTCCGCGCCGTGACTTCCGAAATGACGAAGGGGTAGAGGTCGGGCAGGCCCATGCAGCGGTTGATCGAATTGGAGGCCTCCGACAGCACCAGCCAGCGGGCAAGGATCTTTTCGAAAGGCTCCGGCGCGGTCGCCGGCTCCGAGGGTGCTGCCTGCAATTCGCCGCCGGTGTCGCCGCGCGGCAAGTCGTTGGCCTCCACCGTCTCCAGCCGGCCGAGCGGAAAGTTCAGTGCGTGCACCATTTCCAGCGTGTCGGTGATGTGCAGGTGGTGAGCCCAGGTCTCGGCCCAGTCCTCCCATGGATGCGAGGTCGCATAGGCCGAGATGTGGCCTTGCTGCCAGTCGGGCGGCGCACCATTGGCATAATAGGCCTTCAGCGCCTGTTCGTAATCGGCGCGGTCGTCGCCGAACAGTGCGCGAAAAGCTTCGAGCCTGTGCGGATCGTCGCGGATCAGACGGTCCCAGTAATAGTGCCCGAGCTCATGGCGGAAATGGCCGAGCAAGGTGCGGTAGTTCTCGCCCATCTCGACGCGCCGCTTCTCGCGCTCGGCCGAATCCGCCTCGGCGACATTGAGCGTGACCAGGCCATTGTCGTGGCCGGTGAGAATCCGCTCGCCGCCGGGGCCGCCGCCGATCGGATCGGCGAGGAAGTCGAAGGCCAGGCCGACCTCGTCGGCAGGGGTCTGCTTGGGCGCCACCGGCAGCCCGAAGGCCAGCAGCGAGTAGATGGCGCGCTTTTTCGCCGCTTCGACACGGATCCAGCGGCGGCGGTTGCCGTCGACGGAGAGATCCGGGATCAGCTGGTTCAGCACGCAGGCGCGGCAAAAAGCGTGACCCGGTTCCGCCATCCAGTTGCAGGCGCATTTATCGGCGTTGGTGCACTGGAAGACGCCGTCGACGCCCGCCAGCGCAAAGCGCGCGTGCTCGGGATCGTAGAGCACCGGGTTTCCGCAGTTCAGGCACTGGGCGTTCTCGAAATAGATGCGATGGCCGCAATGCGGGCAGTCGAAGAGTTTCATGTCGATCTCAATTCACCGGAGGTGACATAAATGTTCACGGCGGCCCGTGCCCAACGCGAACAGCCGCGCGGTGTTCCACATTATGTCGAGCCGTTTGTGGAACATGATCTCTACAGAACGAGGTTTCGCAAAGCGAAGGCCAGGTTCCACCTCTCGTTTGCTCTGTCCTTCGGTTCGGGTCATGTCCTCGCCGCAAGCTGGGCGACAACCTGTCTTGCCACCGCTTCGCCCGACAGGCGTGCGCCGCCGCAGGTCTGCATCAGCGGACCGGCCAGGTGCTCGCCGGCGAAGAAGATCTTGTCGGCCACCGGCTGCATAAGGGCCATGCGCGCCAGTGAACGGCCGGGGCGGGCCGCGGCGTATGCGCCGCGCACGAAGCGCTCGCCGCCCCAATTGGTCATCATGGCGCGTCCGACATGCTTGCGCGTATCGCCGCCGAAGATGCCGCACAGCCGGTCGACGACGAAGTCGATGCCGGCCGCCTCGCCGGCCGCCGACATTTCCCAGGCGAAATCGCCGCCGACGAAGCCGACCATCAGGTCGAGGTCGAACGGGAAGCACAGGAAATAGATGTCGTGCCTGGCCATCCGTTCGATCAGCAGGTCGTCGAAGGGCTGCAGCCCGAGCCTGGTGCCCGATATTTCGACCGGCAATTTGGTCAGCATGCCCATCGGCAGGTCGAAGAAGGCGCCGAAATGCGTGTCTGGCAAGGCCGGCGAGAACGCGATCTCCTCGAAGGCGAGCACCGCCGGCGAAGCGGTGACGATCACCGCTTTGGCGCGGACGGTGCCGCGATCGGTGACGCAGGCGACGCCGGGCACGTCCCACAGGATCTTGCGCACCGGCGTCGAAAGTTCGACCGGCACGCCGGCGCCGAAACGCGCCACCAGTGCGCCAAGGCCCTCCTTGCTGAAGTAGTTCGGGTCGAGATCGGCAGCGGCCTGGAAGTCCAGGATCGAGATCTCGTCCTCGTCGGCGCCGAAATCCATCGGCCCGGCGAAGGTGGCGGCGGCGCGCGGTGCATGGCCTTTTGCCAACAGCGCCGAAAGACGATCGTCATCTCCGTCCTTCACTTCATGCCTGGCCAGCAGCCCGAACAGCTTTGCATCGGCGGCCTTCATGTCGGCTTCTTCCGCTTCACTCGCCTTGCGCTCGCGGTAGTAGAGATGATCGACGTTCATGTCATGATGATGCAACGTCCAGCCTGCCGCCTCGGCTTCGGGAAAATAGGGATTGCGGTCGGCGGCATGCAGCCAGGCGCAGCCGATGTCGAAAGGCACGCCGAAATGCTGGTTGCTGGTCCAGGCCCGCCCACCGATGCGGTCCATCGCTTCGAGCAGCGTGAAGGAAAGGCCCGCCGCCTGCAAGGTCCTGGAAGCGGCAAGACCCGCCGAGCCGGCGCCGATGATGACGACATCAACGTCTTGCATGCAGCCCCCTGCCACAATAATCACTTGATCCTAGGCAAATTCCACGGCATTCGCCAGCATTGCAGCGGTGACAGTGACAAGTGCGCGTTTGACTGGCAAGTTCGCAATGGGACGTGATTCAGGCAACCAGGAGATTAACATGGCATTTCTTGCCAAGGGAAAGATGTTTGCAGCGGCCGTGGTGGCGGTGCTTGCGCTGGCGACGGGCGCACAGGCAGCGGCGAGCTGCGGCAAGACCGGCGCCGGCTTCGAGGCCTGGAAGCAGGACTTTGCCGCGCAGGCCGGGTCGGAAGGTGTGGGCGCCAAGGGGCTGGCCGCCCTGGCTGGCGCGAACTACGCAAAAAAGACGATCTCCGTCGACCGCGGCATTCACAAGGCTTTCAGCGGCTCGGTGGACGATTTCATGCGGCGTCGTGGTGGCGCAGCGATTATTTCCAAGGGCCGGTCGCTGAAAAAGTCGAATGCGGCGCTGTTCTCCAAGATCGAAGCGAATTACGGCGTGTCGCCGGGCGTGTTGCTCGCCATCTGGGGTATGGAAACCGGCTTCGGTTCGGCCATGGGCAACCAGAACACCGTCTCTGCCATTTTGACGCTTGCCTATGATTGCCGCCGGCCGGGGTTCTTCTACCCGCATGCCATCGCAGCCCTGAAGCTGGTTGATCGCGGGGCGTTGACAGCCTCGTCGGTCGGGGCCGCGCATGGAGAGATCGGACACACGCAGTTCCTGCCCGGAAACGTCCTTAAATATGGCGTCGGTGGCGGAAACCTGCGCGACAAGGGCACGGCGCTGGCTTCCACCGCCAACTTCCTCAAGGGTCATGGCTGGCGGGCGGGCGCGAGCGCCAGTGCGAATATGGGCGCGATTGCCGGCTGGAATTCCGCGAGCGTCTATCAGCAGGCCATCGCCCGCATTGCCACGGCGATCGACGGCGATTGACGGACCATGCACCGGGCAGAAGGCCCCGGCCATTTCTGACTTGATCGAAAACCCGGCGCGAATGCCGGGTTTTATTTGATTTCGAGCGTGTAGGAGCAGCCGGCCAGGGTCTTGCCGGGGTGGGACTCGACGGTCGAGACGTTGAGCTTGACGTCCGTGGAGAAGGTCAATCCTTCCGCCTCTTCGGTGCTTTGGACAACGACCTTCTCGCCAAGGAATTTTTGCGGCGTGGAAAAAACGGCCATGACGTTGAGTTCTTCGGCAAGCTCCGGCGCGGCAACGCTATCGAGCACGGCCATCGGCCCCGCAGCGGTAAACACGATCGATCCTGTCTCGCGGTTGAACACGCGGATCTTGGCCGGCAGTTCGTATTGGCTGAGAAACGGATTGCCCGAGGCAACCTCCTTCCAGCCAAGCGTTTCAACGGCACCCGGTGCGCTGGACAGCCACAGGGCAAAGTCGTTGTAGGTCGGAACGTCCGCCCTGCACTCGATCAGCGCGGGAAGGTCGAGAGAGGCGGGATCGAACTCCTGACCGGCGGCCGGCGTCGCCAGAACAACCAGCGGCGCCAGGCAGCGACCGAAACCGCGCATCCGCGCTACTTGGTGCGGTTGCGCGCGGCCAGCGTCCTCAGCCGCAGCGCATTGAGACGGATGAAGCCGGCGGCGTCCTTCTGGTCGTAGGCGCCGCGGTCGTCCTCGAAGGTGACCAGCGCATCGGAGTAGAGCGTCTTCTTCGACTTGCGGCCGGTGACCATGACATTGCCCTTGTAGAGCTTGAGGCGCACCGTGCCCTCGACGTCTTCCTGGCTCTTGTCGATCATCGCCTGCAGCATCAGCCGTTCGGGCGCGAACCAGAAGCCGTTGTAGATCAGTTCGGCGTAGCGCGGCATGAACTCGTCCTTGAGGTGGGCGGCACCTCGGTCGAGCGTGATCGATTCAATGGCGCGATGGGCAGCGATCAGAATGGTGCCGCCTGGTGTTTCGTAGACGCCACGCGACTTCATGCCGACAAAGCGGTTCTCGACCAGGTCAAGCCGGCCGATGCCATTATCGCGGCCAAGATCGTTGAGTGCCGCCAGCATGGTCGCCGGCGACAGCTTCTTGCCGTTCAGCGCGATCGGATCACCCTTCAGGAACTCGATCTCGATCTCGGTGACGGTATCAGGTGCGTCCATCGGCGACACGGTGCGCTGGTGGACGAATTCGGGCGGCTCCACCCACGGGTCTTCCAGCACCTTGCCCTCGGAGGACGAATGCAAAAGGTTGGCGTCGACCGAGAACGGTGCGTCGCCCTTCTTGTCCTTCGGCACCGGGATCTGGTGCTGCTCGGCGAAATTCATCAGGTCGGTACGCGACTTGAACGTCCAGTCGCGCCACGGCGCGATGACCTTGATGTCGGGGTTCAGTGCGTAAGCCGAGAGCTCGAAGCGAACCTGATCGTTGCCCTTGCCGGTGGCGCCATGCGCGATCGCATCGGCGCCGGTTTCCCGGGCTATATCGACCAGATGCTTGGAGATCAGCGGCCGCGCGATCGAGGTGCCAAGCAGATAGGTGCCTTCATAGACGGTGTTGGCGCGGAACATCGGGAAGACGAAGTCGGACACGAATTCCTCGCGCACGTCGACGACGCGGATGTCCTTGATGCCCATCATCTCGGCCTTGCGACGGGCCGGCTCGAGTTCGCCGCCCTGGCCGAGATCGGCGGTGAAAGTCACGACTTCGGCGCCGAGTTCAGTCTGCAGCCATTTCAGGATGATGGATGTGTCGAGACCGCCGGAATAGGCAAGCACGACCTTCTTGACGTCTTTGGCCTTGGACATTTCTACTCCGTCGATGGCGGACGCCCCAGCCTGGGCGTCACGGATTGTCGCAGCGCCTTTTAGCAGGAACGGCAAAGCGAGCAAGCACGCGTGCGTGCATGGCTTCTGGTCCAGCGCATGGCCGGGGGCCGCCGGCAGCGGAAACAACCTGCTGCAATCAAAGGCTGCATTTGCTGGAAGGACTTAATCAAGTTTTCACGCCGTGCCGCTAACATTCGCGACAAAGCCGCCTCGACCATTTCCGGGCGGCTTCTTGCCTGCCTTGTCGCGGGTGTCCTCGGGCTCGGGCCGTTCTTGATGCGCGTTATATCATGCATCGCCATGGAGCATAATCTGTGGCTTGTCCTGCTGGCGGCGCTGATGTGCGTCACCGGCTGCTGGGTGACGATCGGCCTCTTCGACCGTTCGAGGAAAACCACCGGCGTGCAGATGAAGGGCTGGCTGTTCCTGACCGCGGTTGCCGCCGGCTCGTCGATCTGGTGCACCCATTTCATCGCCATGCTGGCCTACCAGCCCGGCGCGCCGATCACCTTCGATCCGGTCCTGACCATGGCATCCCTGGTCATCGCCATCGTCGGCACCGGGTTGGGCTTCACCCTCGCATCCGGCAAGAGCTGGCGGCTGGCTCCGGAATGGGGCGGCGTCGTCGTCGGCCTGGCGATCTCGGCCATGCACTACACCGGCATGATGGCCTATCACGTTGCCGGCATCGTCGAATGGGACGGCTCCTATGTCGTGGCCTCACTGGTCATCTCGGCGGTGTTCTCCGCCCTGGCCGTCGGCCATGCCGTGCGCCGGCCATACCGCTGGTCGCACTATCTCGCCATCGGGCTGCTGGTGCTTGCGATCGTCGGCCTGCATTTCACGGCTATGGCCGCGGTGGCGGTGACGCCGCTGTCCTTCATCAGCACAGGCACCAATCCCGATATTCTGGTGGCAATGGCGGTCGCCGTCGCCGTGGTGGGCCTGATCGTCGCGGCTACCGGCTTCGCCAGCTATCTGATCGATGAGCGTGGTCGTTTGGAGAGCTTCGAGCGGCTTCAGCATCTCGCCCTCAACGACGCCCTTACCGGCCTTCCCAACCGGGTCTCCTTCAACGACCGCCTTGACCATGAAATCGACCGGGCATGCGAGGGCGAGGACACAATGACGGCGGTCATCGTCATCGATCTCGACCGCTTCAAGGAGATCAACGACCTCAGGGGGCATGCGGCCGGCGACCAGGCGCTCAAGATCGTCGCCCGCAGGCTCTCGAAACTCATCGACGAGGGCGAATTCGTCGCCCGGCTCGGCGGTGACGAGTTCGCCGCGATCAAGCGCTTCAAGGATCAGAAGGACCTTCTCGGGCTGGTCTCGCGGCTGGAGAAATCCCTGTTCGAGCCGTTGCGACTCGACGATTTCGAAATCGCCGCCGGCGCCAGCATCGGCGTAGCGATCTATCCGCGCGACGGGGCCGACCGCGAGCGGCTGGTCAGCAATGCCGATCTTGCCATGTACCGGGCAAAGAACGACGTCACGCGAGCCGTCTGCTTCTACGAATCCGCCATGGACGAGACGGCGCGGGCGCGCCGCGCGCTGGCCACCGACCTTCGCCAGGCGATCGAGCGCGGCGAGCTTTCGCTCCACTATCAGGTACAGACCTCGGTCCCGACCGGCGCCACCTGCGGTTACGAGGCGCTGCTGCGCTGGACCCATCCGGTGCACGGCATGATCCCGCCCGCCGAATTCATCCCGATTGCCGAGGAGAACGGCTCGATCATGGCGATCGGCGAATGGGTGCTGCGGACCGCGTGCCGCCAGGCGGCCTCGTGGGGCAATGGCCACAAGATCGCAGTCAATCTGTCGCCGGTACAGTTCGCCCATGCCGATCTCGCCAAGCTCGTCCATCAGATCCTGGTCGAGACCGGACTGTCTCCGAAACGCCTGGAGCTGGAGCTGACCGAATCGACGATCGTCGCCGACAAGGTGCGCACGCTGCATGTCCTGCGCCAGATCAAGGCGCTGGGCGTGACCATCGCGATCGACGATTTCGGCACCGGCTATTCTTCGCTCGATACGCTGCGCTCGTTTCCGTTCGACAAGATCAAACTCGACCGTTCATTCATGGCTGACGTCGAGCGAAGCCCGCAGGCCAAGGCCATCATCCGGGCGGTGCTGACGCTGGGCCGCAGCCTCGACATTCCGGTGCTTGCCGAAGGCGTCGAGACGCATGTCCAGCTCACCATCCTGCAAGTCGAAGGCTGCAACGAGGCGCAAGGCTATTTCCTCGGCCGGCCCAAGCCGATCGACCAGATCACCGGGGACGCCGATGTCCGCAACGATCAACTCGTCGCGGAGGAGCCGGCGAGGATGCGGCTGAGCAGGCAGGCATAGGACGCCGCGGCCGGCCGTCCAGCGAATGCCGTGCGGACGCCTGCTGGATCGAGATCGGGTCGCTGCTGTGTCTGGCATCGTCATGGCGCATCCTGTATAGGCCTCGCAATCCCTTGGGGGCCGCTCATGTCGTTCATTCCAGACACCGCCACGCTGATCCAGTTCGCCATCGCCACGGTCATCCTGGCGATCACGCCGGGGCCGGACATGACCCTGTTCGTCTCGCGCACGCTGAGCCAGGGCCGTGCCACCGGCTTTGCCTCGATGGCCGGCGCGCTGTGCGGCACGCTGATCCACACCACACTGGTGGTTGTCGGTGTCTCGGCGCTGATCGTCGCCTCGCCGATGGCTTTCTTCGTGCTGAAGATCTTCGGCGCCGGCTATCTCGTCTTCCTGGCCTGGCAGGCATCACCAGGGGCTCGGCCTTTTCGCCGGAGAAGAAGACAGGCCCCGAGATTTCCCTGTTGCGCAGCTGGGCCGCGGGTCTTGGCGTCAATCTGCTCAACCCGAAGATCATCCTGTTCTTCATGACCTTCCTGCCGCAGTTCGTCTCCGCGCATGATCCGAACGCACCGGGAAAGCTGTTTTTCCTTGGGCTGATGTTCATTGTGCTGTCGGTCCCGGTGACGGTGCCGATGGTGCTGGCGGCGGAAAAGTTTTCGGCGGCGATGAAGGCCAGCCCGCGCGTCACACGGGCGGTCGACTATCTCTTTGCCGGCGTGTTCTCCGCCTTCGCCCTCAAGATCCTGACGGCGCAGGCGAAGTAGGCGCCGTCATCCTGTCTGGCCATCCTCTTTTGATCCTGGTTCGCCTTGCCACCAGCTTGCGGCCCAGCGCCCGGCGCTGAGCCAGTAAAAGATACCACCGACCATGCCGCTGCCGATCACGGCCATGATGGCGCTGGTGTCCCTGACGACGAAGGCGGTGTCACCGCTGCGGTCGGCAAGCCCGAGGAAAACACCGGCAACCACCGCGCCTGCCAGCGCATAGAACAGCCAGTCGCGCCGGCCCAGGATTTCGGCAAGCAGGATGACGACAGAGGCCGGCATCAGGGCGAAATAGGCGACGAACAGAGCGGCGAAGGGAATTGAGAAATACAGGGAAGCCGTCGCCGTCGGATGCGCATGCTCCGGCGTGTAGCCGAGCGATGCCAGCAACAGGATGTTGAGGAAGGCGCTCGCCGCCAGCGAGGCGACGGCATAGCCGAACAGGATGACGGTGAAACGGACGAGGTAGCCGACGAGACGCGCCATCAATCTCGGCCCAGATTCTGTCGCGTGCCGGACCTGCGTCCAGCCAGAAGCCAGTAGACCGAACCGGCGGCGATGCCGGCGGTGGCGAGAAAACCCAGAAAGCCCGGATTGAAGACAAAGCTGCTGGCCGAGCGCGGCATGGATACGCCAAAGGCGATGGACGTGATCGCACCGGTGGCGGCGAAGTAGAACCATCCCCGAAGTGAAAACCGTTCGGCGACAAAGAGCGCCGGGCCGACGATCAACAGCGCGCCGATCGTTACGGTCAAGACGGCGAGCGGGAACGAGCCCAGCCAGTCGAAAGCGAAAATGATGGACCAGTTGCCGTCTTCGATGCCTTCCAGGAGAGCGATCAGCAGCACCGGCACCAGGATCGAGGTCAGCACCGCGGCGACATAGCCGACCGCCATGATGGCGAAGCGTTTTAGCCAGGCGAAGGGGCGGCTCACGCCTCGCCGTGCCCCGCTATCATCATCGCTTCCAGCGCCAGCCGGTCGACCTTGCGCATGCGCTCGGAGTCGGATTTGAGCTGGCCGCAGGCGGCGAGAATGTCGCGGCCGCGCGGCGTGCGGATCGGCGAGGCATAGCCGGCATTGTTGATGTAATCGGCGAATTTCTCGATCGTCTCCCAGTCCGAGCACTGGTAATTGGTGCCCGGCCACGGGTTGAACGGGATCAGGTTGATCTTGGCCGGAATGCCCTTGAGCAGCTTGATCAGGCCCTTGGCGTCCTCGATGGAATCGTTGACGTCCTTCAGCATCACATATTCGAAGGTGATGCGCTTGGCGTTCGACAAGCCGGGATAGGCGCGGCAGGCGGCGATCAGCTCGTTGAGCGGATACTTCTTGTTGATCGGCACAAGCAAGTCGCGCAGATCGTCATTGGTGGCGTGCAGCGAGATCGCCAGCATGACGCCGATCTCCTCGCCGGTGCGGAAGATTTCCGGCACGACGCCGGAGGTCGACAGCGTGATGCGCCGCTTCGACAGGGACAGGCCGTCACCGTCGGAAGCGATCAGCAGCGCCTTCTTCACCGCTTCGAAATTGTAAAGCGGTTCGCCCATGCCCATCATGACGACGTTGGACACTTTGCGGCCCTCGGCCGGCACGATGGCGCCGTCGGGCGTGTCGCGGTCGGGAAAATCGCCGAGCCGGTCGCGGGCGGTGAGCAGCTGGGCGAGGATCTCCTCAGCCGTTAGATTGCGCACCAGCTTCTGCGTGCCGGTGTGGCAAAACGAGCAGGTCAGCGTGCAGCCCACCTGTGACGAGATGCACAGCGTGCCGCGACCCTCTTCGGGAATGTAGACAGTCTCGATCTCGACCGGCCGGCCGGCGCCGCGCGGCGGAAAGCGGAACAGCCACTTTCGCGTGCCGTCGGCGGAAATCTGCTCCTCGACGATCTCGGGCCTGGCGACGGTGAAATGCTTGTCGAGCTCGGCGCGCAGATCCTTGGAGATGTTGAACATGCCGGCGAAATCGGAGACGCCGCGCACATACATCCAGTGCCACAACTGCTGGGCGCGCATTTTCGCCTGGCGCTCGGGCACGGTGCCTGATGCAACCAGAGCCTCGGCGAGCTCGACCCGCGTCAGGCCGATCAGCGACGGCTTTTCGGGCTGTGCCGCGCGGGCACGCAACGCGTCGCGGGCGCCGTCAGTGGTGAGATCGAATGAAAGGGTCATGGTTGCACTGATATAAGCGGTTTGCGGCCGATTTCACGCATCGTGCCGGAAAGGAAGCGCGGCGCATAGCACAGGTTGACGGCAGAGTCATGGGTTGTGCGATGATGCACCCTCGCCAGAGATCCACCAACAGACCCAAAAACGAAAGGCCGGGCTTTGCGGCCCGGCCTTTCACTCAAAACAGCCTAGCCTATTTGCACTTGGCAATCGACGTCAGCGCCGCCGAAATACCTTTCAGGGAGAAGACATAGGAGGTGGGATTGCCGCGGCCAGACTTCGCCGTCACCTTCATGTCGGTGCCGGTCTTCATGGCGGCGATCAGCACCGGCTCCTCGGCGGCATTCTCGACCCAGGCCGATTTGCCGCGGGTGAACATCGAAAACGTCTTCTTATCGATGGTCACGGTGGCCTTGGAGCCGTCCTGGAAGTTGTAGCCGGCAATGAATTGCGGCTCGTACGACACTTGCTGGCCGGGCCGCTGGCTGACGAAGAAGAACATGTCGCCATGGTCGAGCGTCGGCGGCTGCTTGTCGGTCGGCACGGTCAGGACATAGCAGACCTTGCCGCCCGATGCCTGGTAGCTGTAGGTGCCCCAGGCATTGTGCTGGCCGATCTTGGTCGCCGACTGCGCCAGCGCCGGGGCTGCCACGGCCACCAGGACCAGACTCGAAACTATAGCAATCAATCCGCGCATCGCTTTTCCCGTATTCCAAATGGTGCGGAGGCAGGCCGGCTTGGCGTCCTGCCCGTCGCTTCATTTTGATTTAATCTGGGTTACCAAACGGTGAATTTCCGAAGAGAAAAGGACCCTCACCCCGAGGAAACCGCCGCCATTCCCGCGCCGCCGCCTTGCGAGCGGCTGGCGCGACATCCCTTTGGCGACTTGGAGGCCACGAAAGCGGCAAGAGTTTGACTTTTTACGCTGCCGCGGAAAGCCGGCTTCAACGGCGTTCCGTGCGCGTGTTCAGCCCTTGTCGGCCATGGCGTCCCTGGCCGCCTGCCGGTGCGCAGTGGTGATGTGGGCACTGACGGCGGTGATCGCGGCGGTGAGCACGGCGATGTCGTCGGTGAAGCCAAGCCCGAAGACGAAGTCGGGGATGACATCCACCGGCAGCACGAAATAACCGAGCGCGGCCAACAGAATGCCTTTGGCGCGCAGCGGCGTGTTCTTGTCCATGGCGCAGTAGTAGGCGGCCACGACCTCTTCCATGAAGGGGATCTGCCGCGCGGCTTTCTTGGCTGTGCGCCAGAATTTCTCGCGCACTTGGCTCTCGTCTGCCAGCTTGCTGCCAAAGCCGAAGAAATCAAAACCGGATTGTTGCGCCATCAGTTTCTCCTTGCGAGCGCCCATGCGCTTCCGGCGCATGCCCGCGGGGGAAAATGTGGTGAAACCCGACCCCCGCTACAAGATGCCGGTGCCGATTTGGGCCTCCCGAGGCGATACCAGGCCTCAGGCGCCGGCAAAACGGTTCATTTTCTTGGCCAGATCGATATCGAGCGCGGTGACGCCGCCGGCGTCGTGAGTGTTCAGCGTCACATCCACGGTCTTGTAGACATTCGACCAGTCGGGATGATGGTCCATCGTCTCGGCGGCAAGCGCGACGCGGGTCATGAAGGCGAAAGCCTCGGAGAAATTCGCGAAGGTGAATGTGCGCTTGATGGAAGCGCCGTCTTCCGCCAGCGCCCAGCCGTCGAGACCGGTCAATGCGGCTTCAGCGGCTTGCCTGCCCAGTTTCTCTCTCGCCATGTCCATATCCTGTGCTATTCGAAAACGACCCTCACCATAGCGACGGATCGATGAGCGCGAAGCCCATAAACTCCATTCTCTTCGTCTGCCTCGGCAACATCTGCCGGTCGCCGCTGGCGGAAGGTGTCTTCCGCGCCGTTTGGGCCGAGCGCGGATCGGCCCGGGATATCCTGCTCGATTCAGCGGGAACCAGTGACTGGGAGGCCGGCTCTGCCCCCGATCGACGCGCGATCGCGATCGCGGTGCGGCACGGAGTAGACATTTCCGGACAGAGGGCGCGCAAGGTCACGCCGCAGGACCTCCACCGTTTCGACCTGATCCTCGGCATGGACCGGTCGAATGTCGCCGACCTGAAGGCGCTGGCGCCGGCGGCCGTGCAGGACCGCATCCATCTGTTCCTGGAGTTCGCGCAGGGAAAGTCACGCGACGTGCCGGATCCTTATCATGACGAGGCAGAAGCCTTCGCTTCCGCCTATCGCATGATCCGCGAGGCGTCGGAGGCGCTGGCGACAAGGCTGGAGGCGCGGGCGTCCGTGCCTGACAGCGGCCAGGCTTCCTCGACGATATAGGGTCCGCCGCCGACCGAATCGCGCGACGACATCAGCACGAAACGGCCGATGCGGAACGGCAGCGTCGAGAAATTGCCGCGCGCCGACAGATATTGGGCGACGTCCAGCGGGGTCGAATTGCGTAAGCGCGCCAGCGTCACATGCGGCATGAATTTGCGCGGGTCGGCCGGGATGCCGAGCCGCTGGCAGATGCGGTCGATCTCACCTTGAAGCGCGGCCAGATCGGGCGAGGCGGAAGCGCCCGCCCACACCGCATGCGGCTTCTTCTGGCCGAAAGCGCCGACGCCGGACAGCGCCAGCGAGAAAGAAGGGCGGTGGACGCGGTCGAGCGCGTTGGCGATCTCGTCGGCGACATGGCCGGGGACATCGCCGATGAAGCGCAGCGTCAGATGGTAGTTTTCGACATCGATCCAGCGGGCTCCCGGCAAGCCGCCCCGCAGCAGGGACAGCGAAAGGGCAGCGTCACGCGGAATTTCGAGGGCGGTGAAAAGACGCGGCATGAAGAGCCTCCCTTCCTCGAATCGAACTGTCATCCCCAGCGAATCATCGATAGTCAAACGGAGCAAGAGGTTTGTTGGTCACAGTCCCTGTTAAAAGCTCGCCGGGCGGAAACAGTTCCAGCCCGCTAGGAATCGCCCGGCACCGCCGCGATCACCTTCTCGACCGTCGGCAGGATGCGTTCGACCATCTGGTCGACGCCTCGTGCGCTTGGATGCAGGCCGTCCTCGAGCTGCATGCCGGGCTGGCCGGCGACGCCGTCGAGAAAGAACGGGTAGAGCACGACGTCGTATTTCTTCGCCAGGTCCGGAAAAATGGCGTCGAACGCATTCTGGTAGTCGGGACCGAGATTGGGTGCGGCACGCATGCCGGCCAGAAGCACGGCAATCTTGCGCTGCTTCAGCTTGCTTAGCATCTCGTCGAGGTTCTTCCTGGCGATGTCGGGCGAAACGCCGCGCAGCATGTCGTTGGCTCCGAGTTCGAGGATGACCAGCTGCGTGCCGTCCAGCACCGACCAGTCGAGCCGCGCCAGGCCGCCGCTCGTCGTGTCGCCGGAGACGCCGGCATTGGCGACGGTCACTTCGTGGCCCTTGGCGCCAAGTGCCGCCTGCAGCCTGTTGGTAAAGCCCTGGTCCGGCCCAAGGCCGAAGCCCGCCATCAGGCTGTCACCGAAGCCGACGATCTTGAACGGCTCGGCGCTCGCCGAGGACATGGCGCCGCAAATGGCGAGGAAAGCCACGAAGCCTGCGGCAATACTGCGTTTGAAAGACATGCGGCAGGCCCCATATGAGCTAGGATTCTTCGACGGCTTCCGGCAAGCAGAGCCTTCATCTCCAGATATAGGACGATTTCATTTTGACAGAAGCGGTCATCGCGCTGAAAGATGTATCCCTGACCCTTGGCGAGGGCGCTTCATCGGTCCATGTGCTGAAGGGGGTGAGCCTCGATGTGGCGACCGGCGAGGCGACCGGCATCGTCGGGCCTTCGGGTTCCGGCAAGTCGACATTGCTGATGGTCCTTGCAGGACTGGAAAGGGTCGATTCGGGTACGGTCCGAATCGCCGGCGAGCTGCTCAACGGCAAAAGCGAGGACCAGATTGCTTCGTTTCGTGGCCGAAACATTGGCATCGTGTTCCAGTCCTTTCATCTCATTCCCAACATGACGGCGCTGGAAAATGTCGCGGTGCCGCTGGAACTGGCCGGCCATGCCGATCCGTTTTCGGTGGCGGCGCGCGAGCTGGCGGCGGTTGGCCTCAGCGACCGCGTCACCCACTATCCCGGCGAATTGTCGGGCGGCGAGCAACAGCGCGTGGCGATCGCCCGCGCATTGGCGCCGTCGCCGCGCATCCTGATCGCCGACGAGCCGACCGGCAATCTCGACCAGGCGACCGGGCGGCAGGTCGCCGACCTCTTGTTTGCCAAGGCGGCCGAGCGCGGCATGACGCTGGTGCTGGTGACCCATGATCCGGCGCTCGCGGCGCGCTGTTCGCGCCAGGTTTCGATGCGCTCGGGCCGGATCGAGGCACCGGCCCCCGTCAAGGTGACGGCCTGATGCCGCTGTCCCGGACGTTGAGGCTCGCGGTCCGCTTCTCACTGCGCGAGATGCGCGGCGGCCTGTCCGGCTTCCTGATCTTCCTCGCCTGCATCGCGCTCGGCGTCGCGGCCATCGGCGGCGTCAACTCGGTGGCGCGTTCGATCACCGCCGGTGTCGCCAATCAGGGCCAGACGCTGCTCGGCGGCGATCTTCGCTTCCAGATCAATCAGCGTGACGCCAGCCGGGCGGAGCGCAGCTTCCTTGACGGGCTCGGCACGGTTTCCCGGACCGCCAGCATGCGTTCGATGGCGCGTCTGGCCGACGGATCCGACCAGGCGCTGGTCGAGGCCAAGGCGGTCGACCATGCCTATCCGCTCTATGGCACGCTGGAGACCGAGCCGGCACTGTCGAAACAGGAACTGTTCGGCGAAGAGTTCGGCGTCTTCGGTGCGGCGGCACCCGATCTTCTGTTCGAGCGGTTGCACGTCAAGATCGGCGACCGGCTGAAGCTCGGCACCGCCACTTTCGAACTGCGCGCCAGGCTGGTCGCCGAACCGGACGCCGTGTCCGACGGTTTCGGCTTCGCCCCAAGGCTGATGATCTCGACCGACGGACTGGCGGCCACTGGACTGATCCAGCCGGGCAGCCTGGTCGAGAATGCCTACAAGATCCGGCTGCCGGCAGACGCCGACGAGGTGCGGCTGAAAGCCGTCCAGGACAAGGCCGCCACGGATTTCCCCGAAGCAGGCTGGTCGATCCGCACACGCAGCAACGCGGCGCCCGCGCTGTCGTCCAACATTGAACGTTTCTCGCAGTTCCTGACCCTGGTCGGGCTGACGGCGCTGGTGGTCGGCGGCGTGGGCGTCGCCAATGCGGTACGCGCCTATCTCGACGGCAAGCGCGGCGTCATCGCCACCTTCAAGAGCCTGGGCGCTTCGGGCGGCTTCGTCTTTGCCGTCTATCTCGTGCAGATCCTGATCATAGCCGGATTGGGTATCGTGCTGGGCCTTGTGCTCGGCGCACTGATGCCGTTCGCGGCGAGTGCGGCCTTGCAATCCGTCATTCCGGTGCCTGCCGAAGGCGGCTTCTATCCCGGCGCGATCGGTATGGCGGCGCTGTTCGGCCTGCTGGTGACGTTGGCTTTCGCGCTGCTGCCGCTCGGCCGCGCCCGCGACGTGCCGGCAACCGCGCTGTTTCGCGAAATGGGGCTGGAAGGCCGCGGCTTGCCGCGCCCCGCTTATGTCGCGGCCGCCATAGGCATCGCGCTGTTGCTTGCGGCGCTGGCCATTCTGTTCTCGGGCGACCAGCGCATAGCCTCGATTTTTGTCGGCGCTACCGTCTTCGCCTTCCTGGTGCTGCGCGTGGTCGGCGCACTGGTGCAATGGGCGGCCAGGAAAAGCCCGCGCGTGCGCTTCGTGGCGCTCAGGCTCGCCATCGGCAACATTCATCGGCCAGGCGCCCTGACGCCATCGGTGGTGCTGTCCCTGGGGCTTGGCCTGACGCTGCTGGTGACGCTGGCGCTGATCGATGGCAATCTCAGGCGGCAGATCTCCGGCAGCCTGCCGGAACGGGCGCCGAACTTCTTCTTCGTCGACATCCAGAGCGCCGATGTCGCGTCTTTCTCGGCGCTGATCGGCAAGGAGGCCCCGCAGGGCGTGCTGGCCAAGGTGCCGATGCTGCGCGGCCGGGTGATGGCGCTGAACGGTGTCGATGTCGACAAGGTGAAAGTGCCGGCGGAAGGCGCCTGGGTGCTGAGGGGGGACCGCGGCCTGACCTATGACACCAGGCAACCGGAGAACGCGACGTTGACCGAGGGCAGTTGGTGGCCCGAAAATTACAGCGGCGAACCGCTGGTTTCGTTTTCGGCGCAAGAAGGCAAGGAGATCGGGCTGAAGCTCGGCGACACCATCACCGTCAATGTGCTGGGCCGCAATGTCACCGCCAGGATCGCCAATTTCCGCCAGGTCGAATGGGAGACGATGGGCATCAATTTCGTCATGGTCTTCTCGCCCAACACATTCGCAGGCGCCCCGCATGGCTGGATGGCGACGCTGACCGAAAAGAGTGCCTCGACGGCCGACGACGCCCGCATCCTCAACGCCGTCACCCGCGCCTTCCCCGCGGTGACGACGGTGCGGGTCAAGGACGCGCTCGATGTCGTCAACCGGTTGGTCGGGCAACTCGGCACGGCGATCCGGGCCGCCGCTGGCGTGGCGCTGATCGCCTCGGTGCTGGTGCTGGCCGGCGCGCTTGCAGCCGGCAACCGGGCGCGCATCCATGATGCGGTGGTGTTGAAGACGCTGGGTGCGACACGCACGACGCTGATATCGGCCTTCTCGCTCGAATATATGCTGATCGGGCTGGCCACCGCCATCTTCGCGCTGGCAGCGGGCAGTGCTGCCGCCTGGTTCGTCGTCGCGCGCATCATGACATTGCCGTCGCATTTCATGCCGGAGGTGGCGGTGGCAACCATTCTGTTTTCGCTGGTGGTCACGGTCGGCATTGGTCTCGCCGGCACCTGGCGGGTGCTCGGCCACAAGGCAGCACCGGTGCTGCGCAACCTGTGACGACAGGCCCGGAAAAGGCATCCTGGATTAAATCTTGGTAAGAAAGCCGTCCGGAAAGCCGAGGAATCGGCACTTGGTTGCCTCACGAACCGTTACATCCGGTTACGGTCTTGTTCTTGACGCGAATAACCATCATATTTCGCCACAGGCATGCTGGAGCCCTGCCAGCGGCGCCTGGGTCCGGAAGGACCTGACACCGGACGGGGCAGAAGCAATAGAGGACTACAATGGCTGATCCCATTCGCAACTACCAGACGCGCGCCGTGCCCGGCGTCAGCGTCGGTGCCGACATCGATCAGGGCCTGCGCGCCTACATGATCAAGGTTTACAATCTGATGGGGCTTGGCCTCCTCATCACTGGTCTTGCCGCTGTCGGCACGATCATGCTGGCCACCACCACCGATCCGGCTTCGGCTGTCGCGACGCTGCCAAGCGGCGAGATGCTGACCTCGTTCGGCTACGCGATCTTCGGTTCGCCGCTGCGCTGGGTGGTGATGCTGGCGCCGCTGGCCGCCGTGTTCTTCCTGTCGTTCAGGATTCAGTCGATGAGCGTCGCTGCCGCGCAGACCACGTTCTGGGTCCATGCCGGTCTCGTCGGCCTGTCGCTGTCGTCGATCTTCCTGGTCTACACCACGGCAAGCATCTCGCAGACCTTCTTCGCCACCGCCGCCGCTTTCGGCGCGCTGTCGCTGTTCGGCTACACCACCAAGCGCGACTTGACGGCAATGGGCTCGTTCCTGATCATGGGCGTGTTCGGCATCATCATCGCGTCGGTGATCAACATCTTCCTGCAGTCGTCGGCGCTGTCTTTCGCCGTGTCGGCGATCGGCGTGCTGGTCTTCGCCGGCCTCACCGCCTATGACACGCAGAAGATCAAGGAGATGTATTTCGAGGGCGATGCTACCGATGTCGCCGGCCGCAAGGCGATCATGGGCGCGCTGAGGCTCTATCTCGACTTCATCAACCTGTTCATGTTCCTGCTGCAGTTCATGGGCGACCGCCGCTAGTACAGCAGCGCTTGGACCATCGAGTTCCAGAAGGGCGGCCCAACGGCCGCCCTTTTCTTTTGTCTTGGCCTTTGCTGTTATTGCGAGCAGAGAAACGACATGCATAAACAATGAGCAATATTACGATCCGGCCTGTCACGGTGGCCGACCTCGACAGCGTCACGGCCATCTATGCCGACGCGGTGACCCAAGGCACGGCGAGCTATGAGCTGGAGCCGCCGAGCCGCGCGGAGATGGGTGTTCGATTCGACAGCCTGATGGCCGGCGGCTTTCCTTACCTGGTGGCGGAGAAGGACGGCACTGTTCTCGGCTACGCCTATGCCGGCGCCTTCCGGCCGCGCCCGGCCTATCGCTTCATCGTCGAGGATTCGGTCTATGTCGCGCCCGAGGCCAAGGGCCAGGGCGTCGGGCTCAAGCTGATGCAAAGCCTGATCGAGGCAGTGACGACGGCGGGCTTTCGCCAGATCATCGCGGTGATCGGCGATGGCCGTCCCGACAGTGCCTCGGTGCGGCTGCACGAAAAGCTCGGCTTTCGCTATTCGGGACGCCTCGAAGGTTCCGGCTACAAGCATGGGCGCTGGCTGGACACGGTGTTCATGCAGCTGTCGCTGAATGGCGGTGCCTCGGCGCCGCCCGATCCGAGCTCGCTGCCGGAGCGGAAGTTTCGTCTTAAAGGGGACTGAAGCGAGGAATTGGGGAACTGAAGAACTGAACAACTGAAGAACTGAAGAACTGAAGAACTGAAGAAGAAGGCGGTTACATCAGGCGTCGAGTGCCCAATTCTTCAATTCTTCAATTCTCCAGTTTCTTCAATTCCGTAGCTCAAGCCTCTACAACCTTGAGCTTGCTGTCGAACACACCAAGCACGCGGCCAAGTTCCTGACCGCGTTTCAGGATGCGGCCGCCGGCGGCGATGACGGCAAAAGCGCCCTGCTTGCGGGCCAGTTTCGGATCCTTGACGATCTGGAACAGCGGCACTTCACTGGTGCGGCGGAATACGGAAAACACGGCGCGGTCCGCAAGATGATCGATGGCGTAGTCGCGCCATTCATTGGCAGCGACCATGCGTCCGTAGAGCCTGAGGATCTGGTCCAACTCGCGGCGGTCAAACCGTACCGGCTGATCGAGACGTTCGCGTCGTGCCTCGTGCAGCGGGATCAATATCGCGGATGCGTCCCCATCCCCCGTCCCGCCGCTGTCATCCGTCATGCCTCGATCCTTCAAAATGAATCTTTGCCAACCAAAGTTGGCGTGTTCGCGACTGAATTGCAAGGCCTAGCGAACCGAGCCCCGCGCCGCGCCGTTTTCGTCACGTCCAGTCACTTTTATGAAACGCCGTGTTGGAATTGGTGATGTTCCGCCACATTTCTGCCTTTTTTTATCCGCGCTCATGCCCCAATGTCCGACGAATTTACCGGTGTTGCCTGAGACGGTTCGGTCCGGCACCGGCTCGTAAACCCCAAGCCCCCCGCCCACGGGTCTGCGTCGGATCGAACCAACCTCGGCTCTTCCTCGGAAGAACCGGGTGCGACGATCCCAAAACCTAAATGACCGACGTCAGAAGCAAGCTGACGTCGGTTTTTTATTGGGTGGTGAGTCGAGTGCGGTTTCACCGAGCGTCGCGTCCCCCTCACCCGGATTGCCAACCGAATTGCGAAGGGGCAATTCGGGACAATCCGACCTCTCCCCGAGGGGAGAGGAGATCGCGGCGGCGCTTTACCTCTTCTCCCCTCGGGGAGAAGGTGGCCGCGAAGCGGCCGGATGAGGGGCCTCCCATCCACAGTCCTAGCGAAGATGGGGGGCGCCGGCGTCCGTTACGGCTTGTGGATGAACGCGGCGCCGAGAATAGGACCGGGCATGCCGTCCTTGCCGACCGACTGCAGCAGCACGGCGCAGCCGCCCTTTTTGGCAATCTCGCTCATCGGCAGCTCGTAGCGCTGTGCCTTGCCATGCCACATGCCAGCGGTCTGAATCCCGGTGACGGCGTTCCAATAGGTCATCTTGCGGCCGGTATTCTCGCCCTCGCCGACCTTGACCGTCTGCGGCGGGTCGAAATAGACGATGACGACATGGGCGTCGCTGGGGCCGTTGCCGGCATCACCGGCGTCGATCGTCACACGGTCGCTGGTGCGGCTGACCTTGACGGCGACGCGCATGCCTTCGCCGTTCTTGGCCATGCGGGCGAGCGCGCCATCGACCTCGCCGCGGCTGGCGCCGTTGACGTGGACACGGCCGTTGATGACGGCCTGCGGCGTATAGACGGAGCGGCTGCCGAAGGCGCGCATGTAGTCGTATTGCCGCTCGGTGTTCTCCTTGCGGCCCAGCGTGTCCTGCCAGCCGAGATAGTCCCAATAGTCGACGTGATAGGCGAGCGCGACGATATCTTCCTTAGCGGCAAGTTCGGAGAACAGCGTATCGGCCGGCGGGCAGGAACTGCAGCCCTGGCTGGTGAACAGTTCGACCACGCCCAATGGCCTGTCGATCTGGAGCCTGTCGATCTGGACCCGGTCGGCATGGGCGCGATCGGATTCGCCGGCATGCCCGGCGCCGGCAGACGCCGAGAAGGCCAGCGCAAGAGCTGCCAGCCACAATGATTTTCGCGAGGCCATGGCCATTCCGATTCCCGCCGGTGGTGCCGGCTTTATCTTGATTGCTAAAATATGTGGCAGAACCGGAAGTCAACGGGAAGTCACGTTGCGGTGAAATTTTGCCATTGCAGCTGACCGCAACCCCGCAATAGGAAGGATCTGCGCTTCAGGATAGAAACCGATTCGGGCGGCAATCACGATGTGGCAAACGTTTTTGGCGCCGGTCGACCTCTATTGCGAGCGGACCGGCCCGGAATTCTGGTCCGAACCCGTCAACGCCCTGACCAATCTCGCCTTCATCGCCGCCGGCCTGTGGGGCGTGCGCGAGGTGCGAAGGCTGGGCACCGGCGCCTTCGCCGAGGTGCTGGCTTGGTGGGTGGTGGCGATCGGCATCGGTTCGACGATCTTCCACACCTTTGCCACCAAGGGCACGGTCTGGGCCGACGTGCTGCCGATCGCCGGCTTCACGCTGGCCTACACGCTGTTCAATTTACGCCGCTTCCTCGGCATGCGATGGGGCAAGGCCATTGCCATCTTCATTGCCTTCTATGTGCTTGCCGGGGCGATAACCCTTGCCGTGCCGGACTGGCTGCGCCAGGCGTCGAACGGTACGACGGGCTATCTGCCGCCGTTCCTGGCGCTCGCCTTCTTCGGTGTCTGGGTGACGGTGAGCGGCAATCGCGCCGGCTGGTATAATCTGGCGGGCTCGGCGATCTTCGTCGTGTCCGTCATCTGCCGGATGATCGACCCGGTGGTCTGCGGCAGCTTTCCGCTCGGAACGCACTTCCTCTGGCACATCCTCAACGGGCTGATGCTCAGCGTGCTTTTGGCGGCGGCGGCGCGGTTTGGGAAGCCGAAGGTAGGGGAATAGGGGAATAGGGGAATAGGGGAATAGGGGAATAGGGGAATAGGGGAATAGGGGAATAGGGGAATAGGGGAATAGGTCTTCACCTTCCCTACTCCCTTACTCCCGTACTTAAGCCGCCAGATCGCGCAGCACGTATTGCAGGATGCCGCCGTTCTTGAAGTAATCGAGCTCATCCAGCGTATCGATGCGGCAGATGATCGGCACATTCTTCACCGTGCCGTCGCCATAGGTGACCTTGGCGATCATCGTCTGGCGCGGCTTGATGGTGCTCAAGCCGTCGATCTCGACCAGCTCGTCTCCCTTGAGGTTGAGCGATGCCCATGAGGTGCCTTCCTCGAAGACGAAGGGGATAACGCCCATGCCGACCAGGTTCGAGCGATGGATGCGCTCGAAGGACTGGGCGATGACCGCGCGGACACCAAGGAGATTGGTACCCTTGGCAGCCCAGTCGCGCGACGAGCCGTTGCCGTATTCGACGCCGGCGAAGACAACCAGCGGCACGCCTTCCCTTTTGTACTCCATCGCCGCGTCGTAGATCGATTCCTCTTCCTTCGACGGGTAGTGGATGGTGTAGCCGCCCTCGCGCCCGTTCTCGCCCAGCATGTGGTTGCGGATGCGGATGTTGGCGAAGGTGCCGCGCATCATCACCTCGTGATTGCCGCGCCGCGTGCCGTACTGGTTGAAGTCGGCGACGCCGACGCCGTGGTCGGTGAGGTATTTGCCGGCCGGCGAGGCCGCCTTGATCGATCCGGCCGGCGAAATGTGGTCGGTGGTGATCTTGTCGCCGAACAGGCCGAGCACGCGGGCGCCCTTGATGTCGCCGATCTTGCCGAAACCTGATGTCATGCCAGCGAAATAGGGCGGGTTCTGCACATAGGTCGAGTTGTCGTCCCAGGCATAGGTCTGGCCTTCCGGCGCCTTGACGTTCTGCCAGTACTCGTCGCCCTTGAAGACGTCGGCATATTTGCGGGCGAACAGCTCGCGGGTGACGTTCTTCTCGATGAACTCCTGGATCTCGGCCGAGCTCGGCCAGATATCCTTGAGGTAGACCGGCTCGCCGTTCTTGTCCTCGCCGAGCGGCTCGGTGGTCAGGTCCTTTGTGACGGTGCCGGCCAGCGCGTGCGCGACGACCAGCGGCGGCGAGGCCAGATAGTTCGCCTGCACGTCGGGCGAGACGCGGCCTTCGAAGTTGCGGTTGCCGGACAAGACCGCGGCAGCGATCAGGCCCTTGTCGTTGATGGTCTTCGAGATCGGCGCCGGCAGCGGGCCGGAATTGCCGATGCAGGTGGTGCAGCCGAAGCCGACCAGGTTGAAGCCGATCTGATCGAGTTCCTTCTGCAGGCCGGATTTCTCCAGATACTCGGCGACCACCTGGCTGCCCGGCGCCAGCGAGGTCTTCACCCATGGCTTCTGCTTCAAACCGAGGCGGTTGGCGTTGCGGGCCAGGAGGCCGGCGCCGATCAGCACACTCGGGTTCGAGGTGTTGGTGCACGAAGTGATGGCGGCGATGACGACGTCGCCATGACCGAGATCATGGTCGGTGCCTTCGACTGCGTAGCGTTTGGAGATTTCGGCGGCCTTCTTGTATTCGGTCTCCATCGCCTTGGCGAAACCTTCCGGAATGCCTTCCAGGGCGACGCGGCCCTCGGGCCGCTTGGGTCCGGCCATCGACGGCACGACGGAGCCAAGTTCCAGCTCGAGCAGATCGGTGAACACCGGATCGGTCGAGCCGGTCTCACGCCACATTCCTTGAGCCTTGGCATAGGCCTCGACCAGCGCGATGCGGTCCTCGCTGCGGCCGGACATTGTGAGGTAGCGGATGGTTTCCGAGTCGACCGGGAAGAAGCCGCAGGTGGCGCCATATTCGGGCGCCATGTTGCCGATGGTGGCGCGGTCGGCCAGCGTCATGTTGGAGAGGCCCGGCCCGAAGAACTCGACGAACTTGCCGACGACGCCCTTCTTACGCAGCATCTGGGTGACGGTGAGCACGAGGTCGGTGGCGGTGACGCCTTCTTTGAGCTTGCCGGTGAGGCGGAAGCCGATCACCTCAGGCAAAAGCATGGAGACGGGCTGGCCGAGCATGGCCGCCTCGGCCTCGATGCCGCCGACGCCCCAGCCGAGCACGCCAAGGCCGTTGATCATGGTGGTGTGCGAATCGGTGCCGACGCAGGTGTCGGGATAGGCTGTCGTTTCGCCGTCCTCGGTGTTGGTCCACACCACCTGGCCGAGATATTCGAGGTTGACCTGATGGCAGATACCGGTGCCGGGCGGCACGACGCGGAAGTTGCGGAACGCCTGTTGGCCCCATTTGAGGAATTTGTAGCGCTCCTCGTTGCGCTCATATTCCAGCTCGACATTGCGGGCGAAGGCCATCGGCGTGCCGAATTCGTCGACGATGACGGAATGGTCGATGACGAGGTCGACCGGCACCAGCGGGTTGATCTTCTGCGGATCGCCGCCGAGCGAAGCCATGGCGTCGCGCATCGCGGCAAGGTCGACCACGGCCGGAACGCCGGTGAAATCCTGCATCAGCACGCGGGCCGGGCGATAGGCGATCTCGACACCGGCGGTGCCCTTGTCGGTCAGCCAGCCGGCCACCGCCTGGATCGATTCCTTGGTGACGGAGCGGCCGTCCTCGTTGCGCAGCAGGTTTTCCAGCAGCACCTTCATCGAATAGGGCAGCTGCGAGATGCCGGTGAGGCCGTTCTTCTCGGCCTCAATGAGATTGAAATAGGCATACTCCGCGCCGCCTGCGGTCAGCGTGCGGCGGCAATTGAAACTGTCGAGGGATTTTGACACGTGCGATCCTTGTCTGTTCAGCCTGAAAGGGAACGGACGCCGATGGCATGCAATCACGCGCAAAGGTGCGGGTACGGCCATTTCCGCTGTCCGTTCCCAAGCAACCCGAGCCGTTCAAGGCGGCGCGTGCGCTGGTTCGGCGCTAATTCTGTTCCCGTGCCGACCGCTGGCACGGATGCACCGCATATAGAGAATTTTCTGGAATAGTTCTAGACAGTTGGAAAGCAATTTTGTGCGATGCGGCAGCGGCCGCGACACATGGTTTCAGGGCAGGCGAGGAATGCGGCTGATCGCCGAAAATCTGTGCGGCGAGCGAGGCGGCGACGCGGTGTTTTCCGGCATCGGCTTTGCCCTGGAGGAGGGTCAGGCGCTCATCGTTACCGGGCCGAACGGATCGGGCAAGTCGACCTTGCTGCGGGTCATCGCCGCGCTGCTGCCGGTGCCGCAAGGCAGCGTGAGGATCGAGGGTGCCATGAAGATTGAAGACGGGGGCGAAGCGTTCCCGTCTGTTGCCTCGGCCTGTCACTACCTTGGCCACCAGAACGCAATGAAGCCGGCGCTCAGCGTGGCGGAGAATTTGCGCTTCTGGCGCGACTTCAACGGCGACGGACAGCTCGGCGTCGAAGAGGCGCTGGAAACGGTCGGGCTCGGTGGCATCGGCCACCTGCCGTTCGGCTATCTATCGACCGGGCAACGGCGCCGGGCGGCGATCGCGAAACTGCTGGTCAGCCACCGGCCATTGTGGCTGCTGGACGAGCCGACGGCGGGGCTGGACAAGGCTTCGGAGGCGCGGTTCGCGGGGTTGATGGCGAAGCATTGCACGGATGGCGGGATGATTGTCGCGGCGACGCACCTGCCGCTGGGGATCGAGGGGATGGAGTTGAGGATGGGGGAAACGGGTTGATGATGGCGCCCGAGCATCTCATACCATGCTAGCCCTCTTCCTGCGCGACATCCGCCTCAACATCCGTGCGGGCGGCGGGGCGCTGACCGGGGTCATCTTCTTCCTCGCCGTCATCGCCACCATCCCGTTCGGAGTCGGGCCGGACCTGAAGCTGCTGGCCCGCATCGGGCCGGCGATCCTGTGGATTGGCGCGCTGCTGTCCTGCCTGCTCGGTCTCGATCGGCTGTTCCAGGCCGACCGCGAGGACGGCTCGCTCGATCTGCTGGTGCTCGGCAATGATCGCCACATGCTGGCCTTGACGGTGCTGGTGAAATGCCTGGCGCATTGGGCGGGCAGCGTGCTGCCGCTGGTGGTCGCCGCGCCCGTGCTCGGGCTGTTCATGAACATGGAGCCGCTCGGCATCGGCGCCACGGCGCTGACGCTGCTGGTCGGCACGCCTGCTATCACCTTCATCGGCGCCGCCGGTGCGGCGGTGGCGGTGGCGCTGCCGCGTGGCGGGCTGCTGATCTCGGTGCTGGTGCTGCCGCTGACCATTCCGGTGCTGATCTTCGGCGTTTCGGCAAGCTATGGAGCGACCGCCAATCCCGATCCGTTTCTGCAGCCCTTCCTCATTCTTGCCGCGCTGACCCTGTTTCTTGGCGTGCTGGGTCCGGTCTCGGCGGCGCTGGCGCTGCGCCATGGCACGGATTGACGCGGCGTATGACTGCGGATTGCGAAGCCGACGGAGCGAGGCTAAGGGAAAGCATGTCTAGACTGGGCGACATGATTGGCTTGGAAGGCCGCACTTCAGCGGGGCCTGCCGCATGAGCGCGCATGCACTCTATGTGACCGCTGCCTATGGCATCACTGCCGTGGTGCTGGCCGGATTGATCGGCTGGATCCTGCTCGACCAGCGGGCGCGCAAGCGTGAGCTTGCCGAACTGGAGGCGTCCGGCGTGAGGCGTCGCTCCGACAAGGTCGCAAAGCCATGAGCATCGAAACAGAAACGCCGCCCCCGCGCACTCGTCGCCTGTTCGTGCTGTTGCCGCTGCTGATCTTCCTCGGCCTGGCCGGACTGTTCCTGTCGCAGCTGCTGTCGGGGCGCGATGTTTCGGAAGTGCCGTCGGCCCTGATCGGCCTGCCTGCGCCGCAAACCAGCCTGCCGGCGCTGGAGGGCTCAAACCTGCCGGGGCTCGATTCGAAAACCTTCGCCGGCAAGGTCACATTGGTCAACGTCTTCGCGTCGTGGTGCGCGCCATGCCGCGAAGAGCACCCGGTGCTTCTGGCGCTGTCGCAGGACAAGCGTTTCAGCATGGCGGCGCTGAACTACAAGGACCGGCCGGAAAACGCACGCCGGTTCCTCGGCGATCTCGGCAATCCGTTCCAGGCGATAGGGGTCGACGAAGCGGGCCGCGCGGCGATCGACTGGGGCGTCTATGGCGTGCCGGAAACCTTCGTCATCGGCAAGGACGGCAAGATCGCCTACAAGCATGTCGGCCCGCTGACGCCCGAGACGGCGAGGGATCTCTTGCTGCCACAGATCGACAAGGCGCTGGCGGCGTCGAACTGACGTCGCGACGCACCTATACGCGTAGCTGCATCATCCTTGGGTCTTCGCAACGCCACGCGTCGCTACGCCCAAGGATGGCGAACGTGATGAGGCGATCGAATACTCAGCCGTAGATCTGCTTGTGGATCTGGTAGAGCATTTCCGAGCGGTCGGCGCGCATGTCGGCCAGATCGCGGCTGGAAAAGCTGTCGATTTCGGCGACAAGGCGGTTGTAGTGCTTGCGCTTGGCAATGCTGTTGCGAGCGCGGGTCATGAGACTGTCGAGGATCATAGCAAGGTTCCTTTTTGGCGCCGCGTTTCGGCGGCGGTTTCTTCCTCCCTTGATCGATACGAAGCATGACATAGTAATGGTGCATTGCAAAAAGAAGATGTTGCAATGCACCATTGCGCTGAACGCATAGCCGGTTAATGCGGCGCTAAAGCGCGTCGCGTTTGAACGGATTCAGGCGACGCGCTTCAGGTCTTTGTTTTTATGCATGTCGTTCTCCCAAAACCGGGGCCACTTTTGGGCGACATGCATTAACGTCATGCGCAGAGCCGCAAGCGATCTTTTGCATCACACTGTGCGTACCCACATTGCCTTCTGTCCCTCCGGCTGTCTTGATCCGGTGTCATTGATGCCGGGAGGAAAAGCATGGCGGCTGCGGACTATTATGAAATTCTCGATCCGCGCTTCGCGCGCCTGTTCAACGGCAACGCGCAGGTCGAGAAGCTGTTCACCGGATGCCAGTGGGCGGAGGGGCCGGCCTGGTTCGCCGCCGGCCGCTATGTCGTCTGGTCCGACATCCCCAACAACCGCATGCTGCGCTATGACGAGACCGACGGCAATGTCAGCGTCTTCCGGCAGCCGTCCGGCAATTCGAACGGCAACAGCGTCGACCGGCAGGGCCGGCTGATCACCTGCGAGCATTCGGGCCGCCGCGTCAGCCGCACCGAGTTCGACGGCTCGGTCACCACGATCGCGGCCAAATGGAAGGGCAAGCGGCTGAATTCGCCCAACGACGCGGTGGTGAAATCCGACGGTTCTATCTGGTTCACCGATCCGAGCTACGGCATCGATACGGATTATGAGGGCGACAGGGCCGAGAGCGAAATCGGCGCCTGCCATGTCTACCGGGTCGATCCCGGCACCGGCGAGGTCGAAGCCGTCATCACCGACATGGTCCGGCCCAACGGCCTGGCCTTCTCGCTAGACGAGAGCCAGCTTTATGTCGTCGACACCGGCCGCACGCATGGCGCGCAGAATCCGGCGCATATGCGGGTGTTCAATGTCGGCAAGGGCGGCAAGAAGGTTTCGGGCGAGAAAGTCTTCGCCGACTGCACGGCCGGCCTGTTCGACGGCTTCAGGCTCGACGAGGACGGCCGCATCTGGACCAGTGCCGCCGACGGCATCCATTGCTACGATCCGGACGGCACGCTGATCGGCAAGGTCAAGGTACCGGAAGTCACCGCCAACTGCGTGTTCGGCGGCAACAAGCTGAATTGCCTCTACATCGCCGGCACCACGTCGCTCTACATGGTGCGGCTCATGGTCAACGGCGCCAAGACATACTGAGACTGGAGCACTGGCGGCCGTTCGACGGTTTCATCGAAGCGGGTCGCGAGCACGAACATCCCGGGAGGAAAAAATGCCATTCGTCAACATCCGCATCGTCAAGGAAGTGATATCAGCCGATCCGGCGGGCAAGAAGGCGGACATCGCCAAAAAGGTCACGGCGGCCATCATGGACGCCACCGGGCTGAGCAACGACGATGTCTGGGTGGTTTTCGAGGAGGTCAATGCGCGTGATTGGTATGTTGGGAAGACGGATGTGGAGACGCTGCGAAAGGGTTGATTTCGAAGGCATGGCGAAGCCCCTTTCCTTCGTCATCCTAGGGCGAAGCAGTCGCGAAGCGACGTCGCGGAGACCCTAGGATCCATGCCGCGACTTTCGAGCAGGGCACAACGGTGCAATACTGTCTTTGGCGGTCCGTGTAGTATCCAACGTTAGGCTGCCCTTCTTGGACCGATGCATTCTCGGCAAAGGTCGCGGCATGGATCCTAGGGTCTGCGCCGCGTCGCTTCGCTCCTTGCTTCGCCCTAGGATGACGAATGCGTGGTGGGTCGGCACTCAACGGGCGCGGATAAAGTCCGCGAAAGCATTCAGCGCATCGCGCATCGCCAGCCGGTTCGCCGGCTCCGCCAGGATGCTCTCGACCTCCGGCTGCTTCTTCCCCAACAGCACAATCTCCAGCATATCCTCGCACAACGCGAATGACATAGTGCGCATGATCTCGGCCAGTGCGGCGCGAGCGAACAGCGAGCGCGGCGAGGCGTGCACCAGCATGGCGGGCTTGGCGACGGCGGCGTCGCGCGAGACCAGCCAGTCGAGGGCGTTCTTCAGCCCGCCCGGCACGCCATGGGCATATTCCGGACAGGAGACGATCACGCCGTCGGCTCGGGTGACGGCATCGATCAGCTTGGAGGCTTCGAGCGGCGTCCGCTCGCCCTCATCATCGGGATTGAAGATGGGCAGACGGCCAAGCCCGTCATGGACGGTGACGCGGCAGCCGGACGGCGCTTCGCGGGCCAGTGCGGCGATCAGCGCCGAATTGGTGGAAGCCGCGCGCAGGCTGCCGGAAATGGCAAGGATGTTCAGCAAGGTATGGAATCGGTCCAGACGCGAATCGCGTCCGGAAACCTACCACATCGTCTTCTTGTATTCCTCGTCGAGCCAGCGGTCGGTCGCCTCGGCGGAATCGGCAACCGCCAGCTGATCGCGCATGATCTGGCCGAGCGTCGGCAGCGTCGCACGGTCGTACCAGGTTTCCGGCTTCCACAGGTCCGAGCGCATGAAGGCTTTTGCGCAGTGCATGTAGGCGGCCTTGACGCTGACCACGACGACGCTTTGCGGCTCCCTGCCGTCGACGGCGAGGCGTTCGCGCAAATTTGCGTCGACGGTGATGCGGGCATCGCCGTTGACGCGCAGCGTCTCGTTCATGCCGGGAATGAGGAAGAGCAGCCCGACAGAGGGATTGAGGAGAATGTTTTCCAACGTGTCGAGCCGGTTGTTGCCGGGCCGATCGGGAATGGCGATGGTGGTGTCGTCGAGAACGGTGGCAAAGCCCGGCTTGTCGCCCTTCGGCGTCACGTCGGCATTGCCGGCACCGTCGGACGAGCCGATCAGCACGAACGGGCTCTTGCCGATGAAGGAGCGGCAATGGCCGTCAAGTTTTTTCAGCTCCTTGCGGATAGAACCGTCGGTCGGCCGTGGCGTCTTGTAGATCGTCCTCAACTGGTCGCGCGTGGTGATGAATTCCATGTCCCTCTCCCCAGAACGGTTCATTGTTTCACGAACGCAGAACCGCTTTTTCTACTTTCCGGTTCTCTCTTCTTTGCCGGCCTTGTCCTCGAGTGAATGACGCAGGATCAGCGGCATCTGGCTGAAGGTGAACAGAAGCGTGATCGGCATGATGCCCCAGACCTTGAAAGTAACCCAGGCGTCGGTGGAAAAATTGCGCCACACCACCTCATTGACGATGGCCAGGAACAGGAAGAACAGGCCCCAGCGGAAGGTCAGTTTCCGCCAGCCTTCGGCGTCGAGGCTGAAGGCCGAATCGAAGACATAGCCAAGCAGCGACTTGCCGAAGTAGAGCCCGCCGAGCAGCACGCCGCCGAACAGCGTGTTGACGATGGTCGGCTTCATCTTGATGAAGATGTCGTCCTGCAGATAGAGCGTCAGCGCGCCGAAGATGAAGACGACGACGCCCGACACCATCGGCATGATCGGCAAGGTGCGGGTGAGCAGCCACGAGGCGATCAGGGCGATTGCCGTGGCGGCCATGAACAGCCCGGTGGCGACGAAAATCGGCCCGCCGAACTCGGCCAGAACAGGGAATTTCTGCACCAGCCATCCGCCGCGCGCATTGGCGAAGAAGAACACCATCAACGGACCCAGCTCCAGCACTAGCTTGAGCAGCGGATTGACGCCTTCCTTCTTCTGCTTCTGCGGGTCCGACGGATCGCGTTCGAGAATGGGTGGGTTCATGGAATCTCTTTCTTGCGCATGATCTGATCCAAAAAGTCTGCAACTTTTTGGGACATGCTTGTTAAGCTACTCCAGCGATCGCCCTGGCGAATTCGCTTGCCGAGAAAGGTTCGAGGTCGTCGACCTGTTCGCCGACGCCGATGAAATAGACCGGCAATTTGTGCTTTGCCGCGATCGCCACCAGAATACCGCCGCGCGCCGTGCCGTCCAGCTTGGTCATCACCAGGCCGTTGACGCCGGCGATATTGCGGAAGATCTCGACTTGGTTGAGCGCGTTCTGGCCGGTGGTGGCGTCGACCGTCTGCAGCACGGTGTGCGGTGCTTCCGGGTCGAGTTTGCCAAGCACGCGGACGATCTTTTCGAGCTCCGCCATCAGTTCAGTCTTGTTCTGCAGGCGGCCGGCGGTGTCGATGATCAGCACGTCGGAACCGGCCTCCTTGGCCTTCTCGAAGGCGTCATAGGCCAGTCCCGCGGCATCGGCGCCGATCTTTGAGGCGATCACAGGCGATTTCGTCCGCTCGCCCCAGATCTTCAGTTGCTCGATCGCGGCGGCGCGAAAGGTGTCGCCGGCGGCGAGCATCACCGACAGGCCACCATCGGTGAGCTTGGCGGCCAGCTTGCCGATAGTTGTGGTCTTGCCGGTGCCGTTGACACCGACCACCAGGATGACATGCGGCTTGTGTGAAAGGTCGAGCTCCAGCGGCATGGCGACATGGGCCAGCACTTTTTCCACCTCGGCCGCCATGATGGCGCGGACCTCGGTGTCGGAGACGTCCTTGCCGTAGCGGCTGGCGGCCAGCGCGTCGGTAACGCGCAAGGCCGTCTCCATGCCGAGATCGGCACGGATCAGCACATCCTCAAGGTCCTGCAAAGTCTCTTCGTCCAGCTTGCGCTTGGTGAAGACGCCGGCAATGTTGCCGGTGAGCTCCTTGGAGGAGCGGGCAAGCCCGTCCTTCATGCGCTGGAACCATGAGCGCCTCGGTGCCGGCTCCGGCGCCTTCTGTGGCTCGGCCTTCTGCTCGACCTTCTTGGTGACGGTCACCTTGCCGGGTGCGGCTTTTGGCTCCGGCGCGGGTTGTGGAAGAGACTGCGGCTCGGGCGCAATTTCCGCAATGACCGGCTGCGATTCGATCGGCGCCGGCTGGCGAATGGGAGGTGCGATTTCGGCAGGCGGGGCTTCGGGCGTCGGTGCTGAAACTTCTTCCTTCTCCCCGTCTTCAGACGGAGAGAAGGTGCCAGCAGGCGGATGAGGGGCGGCGCTGACCTCTGATAATGGCTGAGCAGGGGCCGGCCCCGGTGTCGGCACCTCGATCGGGGCTGGTGTCTCGGCCGGAACCTCGGCAGGCGTCGGCACTTCGACCGGTTCCGGTTCCGGCTGCTGTTCCGGGCGTGACGGGACGATCTCCGGCTCGGCCGGCGCGGGTGGCGGGACCTCCTGCGGCTGCGGTTCGGGAGCAGGCTCCGGAACGGCGGGAGGTGTTGGTATCTCCTCGGGCGCCGGCGGCTCGGCAGGCGTCTCGGGCGCGGGTTCTTCTTCCGGCTCGGGCTCCGGCAGGGGTTCCGGCTCGGAGGGAATAGTCGGCTCCGGTGCTGGCGGAATGGCCGGTGCCGGCTCGGGCACCGGCTTCTCGACAGGCGCCGATTCCGGCGCGGGGATCACTTCCGGCTCGACCGTCGTCGGCGTCGGCGCAGTTTCCGCCTCGCGCTCCAGCTCGTCACGCTTCAAGAACTCCGGAACGACCTGCTCGGCCGCCGGCTTCAGCGCCTCGAGCGCTTCCCATTTGATCGGCGGCAGCGGGGCGGTCTCGTCGACCCGCTCCTCGACCACCTCTTTCTTGCCGAACGAAAATATCTTCTTGAAAAAACCAGCCATGCTTTGCGTTTCTCAGGCCGCGCGGGCGGCGAGGGGCGCCGCGATCAGCCTGCTACCATCGTGGCCTGATATATCGGCCTCGACGATCTCACCCGGTGCGCCCGTGCCGAGTGCGGCAAGCGTAAAACCCTCGGTGCGGCCAAGGCCGTCGCGCTCGATCAGGATCGACTGACGCGTACCGGTGAGCGACGACAGATGCCTGATATACGCAACTTCACCGGCGGCGCGCAGCCGGGCGGCGCGCTGCTTGACCAATTCACGGCGGAGCTGGGGCATGCGCGCGGCAGGCGTGCCTTCGCGTGGGCTGAACGGGAAGACGTGGAGATGGGTCAGGCCACACTCCTCGACGATTTTTTCCGAGTTCTCGAACATTTCGTCGGTCTCGGTCGGGAAGCCGGCGATGATGTCGGCGCCGAAGACGATACCGGGGCGCAGCTTGCGCACATCCTCGCAGAAGCGGATCGACTGGTCGCGCAGATGCCGGCGCTTCATCCGCTTCAGGATCATGTCGTCGCCCGACTGCAGCGACAGATGCAGATGCGGCATCAGCCGCGGCTCGGTGGCGATGGCGTTGAGCAGATCGTCGTCGGCCTCGATCGAATCGATGGAGGACAGCCGCAGGCGCTTCACGTCCGGCACCTGTTTCAGGATTGTTTTCACCAGCCTGCCGAGCTTCGGCGCGCCCGGCAGATCGGCGCCGAATGATGTCATGTCGACGCCGGTCAGAACGATCTCGGCATAGCCGTTGCCGGCGAGCCGCTTGACCTGCTCGACCACGGCGCCCATCGGCACCGAGCGCGAATTGCCGCGGCCGTAGGGAATGATGCAGAAGGTGCAGCGGTGGTCGCAGCCATTCTGCACCTGGACGAAGGCGCGTGCCCGGCCCTCGATGGCGTCGACCATGTGGCCTGCGGTCTCACGCACCGAAAAGATATCGTTGACGCGTGCCTTTTCGGTGTCGTTGACGCCGAAATCCGGCAGTGCGCGATAGGAGTTGGCCTTCAGCTTCTCTTCATTGCCGAGCACGAGATCGACCTCGTCCATGGCGGCGAATTTTTCAGGCTCGGTCTGCGCGGCGCAGCCGGTGACGATGATGCGCGCCTGCGGGTTGTCGCGGCGCGCCTTGCGGATCGCCTGCTTGGCCTGGCGCACTGCTTCGCCTGTCACGGCGCAGGTGTTGAAGATCATGGCGCCACCTTCCAGCGCGCCCAGACCGGCACTTTCAGCCTCGCGCCGCATCACCTGCGATTCATAGGTGTTGAGCCGACAGCCGAAGGTGACGACATCGATGCCCTGGGACATCGGGCTCTTGGGCAGAGCGGACATCAGGCCGCGCTTTCGGTGTCGCGGGCCCATGTCCCGTTCGACGGGTCGAAGCTGCCGGAAAATTCCCATTCGGCGGCGCCCGTCAGGACCACGTGGTCATCGTCGCGCCATTCGACATGCAGCATGCCGCCGCCGGGGGTCAACAGACTGACGCTGCGGCCGGTCCGGTTGGTGCGGGCAGCGGCCACGACGGCGGCGCAGGCGGCCGAGCCGCAGGCCTTGGTCAGTCCGGCGCCGCGCTCCCAGGTGCGGATGATCATCGTTTCGGGCGAAGTAACCTGAGCGATGGTGATGTTGGCGCGCTCGGGGAACATCGGGTGGTTCTCGAGCAGCGGGCCGAAGCGGTCGAGCTCATAGGACCAGACGTCATTGTCGACCCAGAAGATGGCGTGCGGATTGCCCATCGAGACGACCGAGGGTGAATGCAGCACCGGCGCGTCGATCGGGCCGATCTGCAGCTCGATCATCCGGGTGTCGCGGAACTCCTCGGCCAGCGGGATATCCTGCCAGCCGAAGCGCGGCGTGCCCATGTCGACCGAGATCGAACCGTCGGCATGTTCGCGCGCATTGAGGATGCCTGCCACGGTTTCGAAGGTGAAGATCTTCTGGCCGGTCTCGGCGGCGAGCGCCTGGACGACGCAGCGCATGCCATTGCCGCAGGCCTGGGCGCTGGTTCCATCGGAATTCAAGATGTCGATGAAAAAGGCGGTGCCCGGCGTCCTGGCGTCATGGATCGCCATGATCTGGTCGAAGCTGGTCGCGGCATCGGCATTCAGCGCAATCGCCGCCGCCGCCGTCACCCGATCGGCACGGCCACGCATATCGGCAACGATGATCTCGTTGCCGATACCGTTCATCTTGGCGAAAGGGGCGGTGCTGGCCATTGCTCCGAAAAATTCCGTATCCGTTTGGCGCTATATGGCGGAAACGGGCAGGAATTACCAGTGCGCAGCCGCTTGGTCACGGCGAAAGCGCCGGACTTACGTGACGGCGAAAATGCCCAGCACCATCAGCAGGAAAATGATCAGAACGATGCCGATAAGGATGCGCGCACCGGTGGCGGCGGCACCTGCCAGCGCCGGCATGCCGAGCAGACTCGCCGCCGCGGCGACGATCAGGAGAACGACGATCCATTTGAGCATGGCAATGCCTCGCAAACCGGCAGATTTTTCAACCACATGAAAACGCGGTTGCCGCGCTGGGGTTCCGTCGAAACCGATCAGGGCGCTATGTGCTCCGGCACATCCCATACCTCACCCGGCCGCAAGGCGCGAAAGCGCTCGCGGGGGATGCCTTGATCGTCAAGCGCCTCGGTCAATTTGCGCGCCGGCTCGTCGATCGGCTCGTCGGTGAGCTGGAAAGTGCCCCAGTGGCAGCCGGCGGCATGGGCGGCATTGCACAGCGCCATGCCTTGCACCGCCTCCCAGGGGTTCTGGTGCTGCGGCGCCATGAACCAGCGCGGCTCATAGGCGCCGATCGGCAGGATGGCGAAGCGGAAACCGCCATGTTTCTCAGCCATCAGCCGGTAGTTGATGCCATCGTGGAAGCCGGTGTCGCCGGCGAAATAGAGCTTGCTGTCAGGCGTTTCGACGACGAAGCCGGCCCACAGCGCCATGCGCCGGTCGCGGGCGCCACGCGCCGACCAGTGATGCACCGGCTCGACATGGACGGCGGCGCCATTGCCGATCTCGACCCTGTCGCCCCAGTCATGCGCCGACAGTCGCATGCCGGGCACGGCGGCTTCGATGATGGCGTCGTTGCCGAGCGGAGTGAGCACCAGCGGGTCGTGGCCGGCCTTCAGCCGCTTCAACGTGGCGAGGTCGAGATGGTCATAGTGGTTGTGGCTGACCAGAACGAGGTCGATCGACGGCAGGTCGGCAAAGGCGATGCCTGGCGCATTGATGCGTTTTGGTCCGGCGAAGGAAAGCGGCGACGCGCGCAGCGACCACACCGGATCGGTAAGAATGTTCAGACCGGCCGTCTGGACCAGCAAGGTGGAATGACCAACCATGGTCACTTCCAGCGCAGCGCCCTCGACCCGAGCCGTCGGTTTCGCCTGCGGAAAGGGGCTTGCATCGCTCGCCGGCCATTTCGAGCGCTGGCCATTCAACTGCCATTTCAGCAGGTCGGCGAAACGGCCGGGTGGCTGGCCGTCGGGATTGAAGAACAATGCGCCGTCGAAATGGTCGCTGGGCGGGCCGCTGTAATAGCGATTGGCGGCAGTCTTTCTCGCGGCCAATTTGCGGCTCCAGCAGGGTTTCGTTTCCAGACATAGGCGCTAAGGCGGTTCGCGCAAGCGTCCACCGACGAAGTGTTGACCGGAATTCCCAAGCGACGGGCGACAAGCGGTCAGCCGTCCCCATTGCGATAAAATTGCAACACTTCTGGCTGCAAACTGTATTTTAACCATATCGGGTTGAAATTTCGCCACCTTCTCCATCTTGGTGGGGGTGAGATTGTGCGGACGGCTTCCCCCCAGCCGGATCCGACGGAGGTTGGAATGACTTTTTCGAAAACCGGTCTGGTGGCCGTATCGCTGGCGGCGCTCGTTGCGAGCGGCTGTTCGACCTCACGTTTTTCCTCGATGGATGACCAGCAGCCGGCACCGCTGGAGGCCGCGCCCGCCGGCAAGGTGACGGCGAACCAACTGCCGCCGCCGGCATCGCCCGGCACCACCGACCCTTCGCAATTCCCGACCGCTCCGGCGAACACGCAGGTCGCCGCGCTGCCTTCGGATGGTTCGGCGCCGGCCGGCGCTTCGGACGTGACCGCCGCCAGCGTCGCCGGTGTCTGGAACGCCAGCGTTGCGGGCCAGAGCTGCAAGGTGGCGACACCGCAGACCAAATTCGGCGCCGGCTTCCGCGCCGGTCCGCTGCATTGCCCGGCGCCGATGGACGGCATCAAGTCGTGGAACGTCGCCGGCAAGCAGCTGACGCTCTATGACGAGAGCGGCGGTGCGCTGGCGCGGCTCTATTCCTCGGGCGGCTCGAAATTCGACGGCCAGACTTCCAACGGCCAGCCGATTTCGCTTACGAGATAGTTTTTGTTTTACGCAATTCCGGTTCCCGGAATCGCTCCAGAACGACGTGACCGATGCATCTGCGTGACGGCCTCCAGACCCATGCGACCGTTAGGCAGCGCTACGACCATCTGGTGGAAACCGGTACGATCGACCGCGATCCGGCGCAGGAACGGATCGTTGCGGCGCTCGACCGGCTGACCGATGAGATCTCGGCCAAGCGGCTGGCGCATAAGTCGAGCGCGCTGGGCTGGCTGTTCGCCCGCAAGCGCGAGACGCATGAGGCCGTCAAAGGCCTCTACATCCATGGCGGCGTCGGCCGCGGCAAGACCATGCTGATGGACATGTTCTTCGACTTGCTGCCGGTGCGGCGCAAGCGCCGCGTCCACTTCAACGACTTCATGGCCGACGTGCAGGACCGTATCCAGAAGCACCGGCAGGCGCGCAAGAATGGCGACGTCAGGGAAGACGATCCGATCCCGCCGGTGGCCAAGGCCCTTGCCGAGCAAGCCTGGGTGCTGTGCTTCGACGAGTTCTCGGTCACCGACATTGCCGACGCGATGATCCTGTCCAGGTTGTTTTCGGCGCTGTTTGCCAGCGGCGTGGTGCTGGTCGCCACCTCGAATGTGGCGCCGGAAAACCTCTACAGCGACGGGCTGAACCGCCAGCTTTTCCTGCCCTTCATCGGCATATTGGAGCGGCACACACAGGTGCTGGCGCTCGATGCCGACAAGGACTACCGGCTGGAAAAGCTCGCCCGGACACCGGTCTATGTGACGCCGGCCGACGCGGCGGCGGACCAGCTACTCGACGAGGCCTGGCAAGCCATGACGCGGGGCGCGCCGACCGCCGAGACGTCGCTGGCCCTCAAAGGGCGGCAGGTGATCGTGCCGCGTGCGGCGGGCGATGCGGCGCGGTTCTCCTTCGCCGATCTCTGCGAGAAGCCGCTTGGCGCGCGTGATTTCCTGGCGATCGCCGGGCGCTTCTCAACCATTTTCATCGACCACGTCCCGGTGCTCGGCGAAGGCAAGCGCAACGAGGCCAAGCGCTTCATCCTGCTGATCGACACGCTCTACGACCATCGTATGCGGCTGGTGGCGAGCGCCGAAGCGCCGCCGCAAGCACTTTATGCAGCCAAGCGCGGCGTCGAAGCCTTCGAGTTCGAGCGCACGGCATCGCGGCTGATCGAGATGCAAAGCCGCGACTGGCTGGAGGATTGGGCGGAGCGGCAGAAAGGAAAGCCGGCGGTGTCGGAAGCGTCGCAGGCGCAGGCCTAAAGAAAGCAATTGGCAGCTTAGGCGCCCCGCTCATTCCTGCTTCGTTGAAGATTGGCGAAATCGCGTGGCAATCGATCTCCCCCCTTGAGGGGGGAGATGGCCGGCAGGCCAGAGGGGGTTGGTTCGACCGGGCGCGGCACAGATGGCGCCAGCGCTTCACGCGCGGCGACCCCCTCTGTCGCCTTCGGTGACATCTCCCCCCTTGCGGGCAGGGCTATCGCACATGGATTCTTGCGAAGAAGAACCCCCACCCTAACCCTCCCCACAAGGGGGAGGGAACGCTGCCGCGTGCCTTTAATTCTTCTTGGCGCCGAAAAGACAGGCGATGCTCCTGGGCCAGCGCCAACGGAAGTCTCCCTCTCCCTTGTGGGGAGGGGTTAGGCGTGGGGGTCCGTGCCGGGCAGACATCTCAGGAATTCCATATGCGATAGCCCTGCCCTCAAGGGGGAGATTTGGCGACCGCCATCACAAGGGCGTCATCGCCTGCATCCAGCCTTACGATTTCCATCTTCGTCGGCTATTTCTTCCCAAGTCGGCTTACAAACTTTGACGTTTACGTAAATCCCAAATGATCTAACCGATTGAAAATACTGACACCAAAATAATCGTTTGAATTTTTTGCGTGCCGGGGCTATTGGGTGCGGCGAAAATTCGCGGTTCCCCGCAGCATTCCGGCCTCTTCTTCGACGCCGCCATCAAATCACCAGAGATTTGAGACGTCGTCACCGACAAAGGGAAAACATCCTCACATGGCACGCAACAAGATAGCGCTTATCGGCTCTGGCATGATCGGCGGCACGCTCGCTCACATGATCGGCCTCAAGGACCTCGGCGACGTGGTGCTGTTCGATATTGCCGAAGGTATCCCGCAGGGCAAGGGGCTCGATATCGCGCAGTCGTCGCCTGTCGATGGCTTCGACTCCAGGCTCACCGGCATCAACGACTATGCCGGCATCGAAGGGGCCGACGTCTGCATCGTCACCGCCGGCGTGCCGCGCAAGCCCGGCATGAGCCGCGACGACCTTTTGGGCATCAACCTCAAGGTCATGGAACAGGTCGGCGCCGGGCTGAAGAAGTACGCGCCGAAGGCCTTCGTCATCTGCATCACAAACCCGCTCGACGCCATGGTCTGGGCGCTGCAGAAGTTCTCAGGCCTGCCCAACAGCCATGTCGTCGGCATGGCCGGCGTGCTTGACAGCGCGCGCTTCCGCTATTTCCTGGCAGAGGAATTCAAGGTCTCGGTCGAGGACGTCACCGCCTTCGTGCTCGGCGGCCACGGCGATTCCATGGTGCCGATGATCCGCTATTCGACGGTATCGGGCATTCCGCTGCCCGACCTCATCAAGATGGGCTGGACCTCGAAGGAGAAGCTCGACCAGATCGTGCAGCGCACCCGCGACGGCGGCGCCGAGATCGTCGGCCTGCTCAAGACCGGTTCGGCCTATTACGCGCCGGCCGCTTCGGCGATCTCGATGGCCGAAGCCTATCTCAAGGACAAGAAGCGCGTGCTGCCCTGCGCGGCGTATCTCTCCGGCCAGTATGGCGTCAAGAACACCTATGTCGGCGTTCCCGTGGTGATCGGCGCCGGCGGCGTCGAGCGCATCATCGAGATCGAACTCAACAAGAGCGAGCAGAAGATGTTCGACTCCTCTGTGGCGACGGTGCAGGGCCTGACCGAGGCCTGCGTCAAGATCGCGCCGCAACTCGCCTCCAAATGAATCTCCAGTAAGTGAACCCCCAGTCGATCCGGAGACCACCCAGATGAACATCCATGAGTATCAGGGCAAGGCGCTGCTGAAGAGCTTTGGCGCGCCGGTGGCCGAAGGTGTGCCGGTGTTCAAGGCGAGCGAAGCGGAAGCCGCCGCCAAGGCGCTGCCGGGCCCGCTCTATGTGGTGAAGAGCCAGATCCATGCCGGCGGCCGCGGCAAGGGCAAATTCACCGAGCTCGGCCCGGACGCCAAGGGCGGCGTGCGGCTGGCGAAATCGGTGGCCGACGTCGTCGCCAACGCCAACGAGATGCTGGGCAACACGCTGGTGACCAAGCAGACCGGTCCGGCCGGCAAGCAGGTCAACCGCCTCTACATCGAGGACGGTGCCGACATCGAACGCGAGCTCTATCTGTCGATCCTGGTCGACCGTTCGGTCGGCCGCATCGCCTTCGTCGTCTCGACCGAAGGCGGCATGGACATCGAAGCGGTCGCCCATGACACGCCCGAAAAGATCATCACCGTCGCCATCGATCCGGAAAAAGGCGTCACAGCAGCCGACCTGAAGGCGCTCAACGGCGCGCTCAAGCTCGACGGCGATGCGGCCAAGGACGGCGATACGCTGTTCCCGATCCTCTACAAGGCCTTCGTCGAGAAGGACATGAGCCTGCTCGAGGTCAACCCGCTGATCGTCATGAAGAACGGCCGGCTGCGCGTGCTCGACGCGAAAGTGTCGTTCGACAACAACGCGCTGTTCCGCCACCCCGACGTGCTCGAACTGCGCGACACCACGGAAGAGGACGAGAAGGAAATCGAGGCGTCGAAATACGACCTCGCCTATGTCGCGCTCGACGGCAATATCGGCTGCATGGTCAATGGCGCCGGCCTTGCCATGGCGACGATGGACATCATCAAGCTCTATGGCGCCGAGCCGGCCAACTTCCTCGATGTCGGTGGCGGCGCATCCAAGGAAAAAGTCACGGCGGCGTTCAAGATCATCACCAGGGATCCGGCAGTCAAGGGTATCCTGATCAACATCTTCGGCGGCATCATGAAGTGCGACATCATTGCCGAGGGCGTCATTGCCGCGGTCAAGGAAGTCGGGCTGGAAGTGCCGCTGGTGGTGCGCCTGGAAGGCACCAATGCCGAGCTTGGCAAGAAGATCATCAACGACAGCGGCCTCAACGTGGTGTCGGCCGATGATCTCGACGACGCAGCCAAGAAGATCGTGGCGGCGGTGAAGGGCTGAGCGGATGCCTCCGCGCAAGATAAACCTCGTCGAGGCGGCGGATCGGACCATCACCAAGGTTTTCGATCCGCATATCGCCGGCGATGTCAACGACAGCCAGGCGAAGGTCGCCAAGTTCGGCGAGATGTTCGACTGGCATGCGCATGACAATGAGGACGAAGCCTTCCTCGTGCTGCGCGGGCGTATCGCCATCGATTTCCGTGACGGTCCCGTCGAGCTCGGCGAGGGCGATTTCATCGTCGTGCCGCGCGGCGTCGAACACCGGCCGCGCTCGCTGACTGCGGAACCCGTCGTGCTGATGTTCGAGCCGGCAACGACGCTCAACACCGGCAATGCCAAAAGCGACCTCACCGTCGCCGACCTGAAGCGGCTGTAACGAACTTGCGACTGCCACACAGTTACACATATACTGTGTGAAGTAGGCGCAGGAGAAAAGAGAAATGAAGAACATCACTCTGGCAGTCGAAGACGAGGTCTTGGAGCAGGTCAAGCTGACGGCCGCCGAACAGCGAACGACCGTCAACGCCATGGTGCGGGAGTTTTTCTCGGCAGTGGCCGCCAAGCGGTACGCCAAGGACGAGGCACGGCAGGCCCTTCTGCGGCTCGCCCGCGAGGCGGCAGGCGACATGGGTGGCAAGAAATGGAACCGGGAAGCTCTCTATGATCGCTGACTGCTTCCTCGACACGAACATCCTCGTCTATGCCGCCATCGGACACAAGGCCGAGCGCGCGAAGTATGAGCGCGCCGTGGAGTTGATCGCCAAGGAAGACTATTCGACCTCCGCACAGGTGCTGCAGGAGTTCTATGTCAACGTGACCAAGCGGGCTGAGGTCACACTGGCGCCGGCGAAGGCGGCCGAATGGGTCGCCGCGATCTCCATGAAGCCCTGCCAGGATCTGGATAGCGCCGTTGTAATGCAGGGCATCGCGAACGCGCAACGCTACCAGATTTCATATTGGGATGGCGCCATCATCGCCGCCGCCGAGCGCCTTGGCGTCAAGATACTCTACACCGAAGACCTCAACCACGGGCAGTCTTATGGCTCCGTGGTCGCCATGAACCCCTTCCGCAATCACTGATCAGGTCGCAAAAAATGTCCATTCTCGTCGACAAGAACACCAAGGTGCTGGTGCAGGGCCTGACCGGCAAGACCGGCACGTTCCACACCGAACAGGCGCTGGCTTATCACGGCACGAAAATGGTCGGCGGCATCCACCCGAAGAAGGGTGGCGAGACGTGGACCGGCGCGAAGGGCGAGAGCCTGCCGATCTTCGCCACCGTCGCCGAGGGCAAGGAAAAGACCGGCGCCAACGCCTCGGTCGTCTATGTGCCGCCGGCGGGTGCCGCCGAGGCCATCCTGGAAGCGATTGAGGCCGAGATCCCGCTGATCATCTGCATCACCGAAGGTATCCCGGTGATGGACATGATCAAGGTCAAGGCGCGGCTCGACCGCTCGACGTCGCGGCTGATCGGGCCGAACTGCCCGGGCGTGCTGACGCCCAACGAATGCAAGATCGGCATCATGCCCGGAAACATCTTCCGCAAGGGCTCGGTCGGCGTTGTTTCGCGGTCGGGAACGCTTACCTATGAGGCAGTGTTCCAGACCACCAATGTCGGCCTCGGCCAGACCACCGCCGTTGGCATTGGCGGCGACCCCGTCAAGGGCACCGAATTCATCGACGTGCTCGAAATGTTCCTCGCCGATGACGAGACCAAGTCGATCATCATGATCGGCGAGATCGGCGGTTCCGCCGAGGAAGACGCCGCGCAGTTCCTCAAGGACGAAGCCAAGCGTGGCCGAAGCAAGCCGATGGCCGGTTTCATCGCCGGGCGCACGGCGCCGGCCGGCCGCACCATGGGCCATGCGGGCGCGGTCATCTCCGGCGGCAAGGGCGGCGCGGAAGACAAGATCGCGGCGATGGAATCGGCTGGGATAAAAGTATCGCCCTCGCCGGCGCGGCTAGGCACGACGCTGGTCGAGGCGATCAAGGGTTAAGGCAGTAAGGGAGTAGGGCAGTATGGCAGTAGGGGAATAGGAAGAACGGGACGAGCGGCGGCAACCGCCTGCTTTCCCTACTGCCTTACTCCCCTACTGCCCTACTCCCCTCCAAAAACAGGAGACGGAGCCAGGCTCCGCGGACAAAAATGGCAAGACAAGATCAGGCCAACGACCAATTTTCGCTCACCTCATTCCTCTATGGCGGCAACGCCGATTACATCGACGCGCTCTACGCCGCCTATGAGGACGATCCCGCCTCGGTCAATCCCGAATGGCAGGAGTTCTTCGCCGGGCTGAAAGACGATGCCGGCGATGTGCGCAGGAATGCCAAGGGCGCCTCCTGGGCCAAGCCCTCCTGGCCGCTGCAGGCGAATGGCGAACTGGTCTCGGCGCTCGACGGCAACTGGGGCATCGTCGAGAAGACGATCGAAAAGAAGGTCAAGGACAAGGCGGTCACCAACGGCGTCGTCCTGTCCGATGCCGACGTGCACCAGGCGACGCGCGATTCGGTGCGCGCCATCATGATGATCCGCGCCTACCGCATGCGCGGCCATCTGCACGCCAATCTCGATCCGCTCGGCATCGCCAAGCCGCTCGAGGATTACAACGAGCTGTCGCCGGAGAACTATGGCTTCACCGAAGCCGACTATGACCGGCCGATCTTCCTCGACAATGTGCTCGGCCTTGAATTCGGCACCATCCGGCAGATGCTGGAAATCCTGACCCGAACCTATTGCTCGACGCTCGGCGTCGAGTTCATGCATATTTCGGACCCCGAGGAAAAGGCCTGGATCCAGGCCCGCATCGAGGGCGCCGACAAGGAGATCACCTTCACCGCCACCGGCAAGAAGGCGATCCTGCAGAAGCTGGTCGAGGCCGAAGGCTTCGAGCAGTTCATCGACGTCAAGTACAAGGGCACCAAGCGCTTCGGCCTCGATGGCAGTGAAGCGCTGATCCCGGCGCTGGAGCAGATCGTCAAGCGCGGCGGCCAGCTCGGCATGAAGGAGATCGTGCTCGGCATGGCGCATCGCGGCCGGCTGAACGTGCTCTCCCAGGTGATGGCCAAGCCGCACCGCGCCATCTTCCACGAGTTCAAGGGCGGCTCGGCCGCACCCGACGAGGTCGAGGGCTCGGGCGACGTCAAGTACCATCTCGGCGCCTCGTCGGACCGCGAGTTCGACGGCAACAAGGTGCATCTGTCCCTGACTGCCAACCCCTCGCATCTGGAAATCGTCGATCCGGTGGTGATGGGCAAGGCGCGCGCCAAGCAGGATTACCTGTTCGGCCGCAGCCGCGAGGAGATCGTACCGCTGGAAGAGCGCGCCAAGGTGCTGCCGCTCTTGCTGCATGGCGATGCCGCCTTCGCCGGTCAGGGCGTGATCGCCGAGATCCTCGGCCTGTCCGGCCTGCGCGGCCACCGCGTCGCCGGCACGCTGCACTTCATCATCAACAACCAGATCGGTTTCACCACCAACCCGCGCTTCTCGCGCTCGTCGCCCTATCCATCAGACGTGGCCAAGATGATCGAGGCGCCGATCTTCCACGTCAATGGCGACGACCCGGAAGCCGTGGTGCACGCCACCAAGGTGGCGATCGAATTCCGCATGAAGTTCTTCAAGCCTGTTGTGGTCGATATGTTCTGCTATCGCCGCTTCGGCCACAATGAGGGCGACGAGCCGGCCTTCACCCAGCCGATCATGTATCGCAACATCCGCACCCACAAGACGACGGTCCAGATCTATGGCGACCGGCTGATCGCCGAGGGTCACATCAGCCAGGCTGAACTCGACCAGCTCAAGGCCGACTGGCGGGCGCATCTGGAATCGGAATGGGAAGTCGGCCAGCACTACAAGCCCAACAAGGCCGATTGGCTGGACGGCGCCTGGTCGGGCCTGCGCACCGCCGACAACCAGGATGAACAGCGGCGCGGCAAGACCGCCGTGCCGGTCAAGACGCTGAAGGAAATCGGCAAGAAGCTGACCGAGGTGCCGAAGGATTTCGAAGCGCACAAGACGATCATCCGCTTCCTCGAGAACCGCCGCCAGGCGATCGAGTCGGGCGAAGGCATCGACTGGTCAACGGCCGAGGCGCTGGCCTTCGGCGCCATCCTGCTCGACGGCAATCCGATCCGCCTGTCGGGCCAGGATTCCGAACGCGGCACCTTCTCGCAGCGCCATTCGGTCCTTTACGACCAGCGCGACGAGACCCGTTACATCCCGCTCAACAATCTGTCGGCGGCTCAAGCTGGCTACGAAGTCATCAACTCGATGCTGTCGGAAGAGGCGGTGCTGGGCTTCGAATATGGCTACAGCCTGGCCGAGCCGAAGGCGCTGACCTTGTGGGAAGCGCAGTTCGGCGACTTCGCCAACGGTGCCCAGGTGGTGTTCGACCAGTTCATCTCCAGCGGAGAGCGCAAGTGGCTCAGAATGTCGGGCCTCGTCTGCCTGTTGCCGCATGGCTATGAAGGCCAGGGTCCGGAACACTCTTCGGCCCGGCTCGAACGCTTCCTGCAGCTTTGCGCCGAAGACAACATGCAAGTGGCCAACTGCACGACGCCGGCCAACTACTTCCACATATTGCGCCGGCAGCTGAAGCGCGACTTCCGCAAGCCGCTGATCCTGATGACGCCGAAATCGCTGCTGCGCCACAAGCGGGCGGTGTCGACGCTGCCGGAAATTTCGGGCGAAAGCTCGTTCCACCGGCTGCTTTGGGACGACGCGCAACTGCTTTCCGGGCAGGCGATCAAGCTCACCAAGGATTCGAAGATCCGCCGCGTCGTGCTGTGCTCGGGCAAGGTCTATTACGACCTCTATGAGGAGCGCGAGAAGCGCGGCATCAACGACATCTATCTGCTGCGCGTCGAACAGCTCTATCCGTTCCCGGCCAAGGCGCTGATTACGGAACTGTCGCGTTTCCGCAATGCCGAGATGGTCTGGTGCCAGGAGGAGCCCAAGAACATGGGCGCCTGGTCGTTCATCGACCCGTATCTGGAATGGGTGCTGGCGCATATCGACGCCAAGCATCAGCGGGTGCGCTACACCGGCCGTCCTGCCGCCGCCTCGCCGGCGACCGGACTGATGTCAAAGCATCTCGCCCAGCTCGCCGCCTTGCTCGAAGACGCGCTTGGTGAATAGAGAATATCTGGGCGAACAACAGAACCGAAAGAAAACGGACAGGCACAATGGCTACCGAAATCCGCGTTCCCACTCTCGGCGAATCCGTCACTGAAGCGACCGTCGGCAAATGGTTCAAGAAGGTTGGCGATACAATCGCCGCCGATGAACCGCTGGTCGAGCTCGAGACCGACAAGGTGACGGTGGAGGTGCCTGCCGCCGCCGCCGGCACTCTGGGTGAGATCACCGTCAAGGAAGGTGAGACGGTCGGTGTCGGCGCGCTGCTGGGTTCGATTTCGGCAGGCGGCGCGGCCGCCGCGCCGGCAACCAAGCCGCAGGCGGTGTCGCAGGCCTCGTCGCCGGATGCGGCATCGACCGGCAAGCAGGCCGCGGCCGAGACCGCCAAGATCGCCGGCGACGCCGGCCCGGTCGAGCCGCGCACCATGCCACCGGCACCGGCCGCGGCGAAACTGATCGCCGAAAGCAATCTCTCGGTCGACCAGATCTCCGGTTCGGGAAAGCGTGGCCAGGTGCTGAAAGGCGACGTGCTCGACGCCATCTCCAAAGGCGCGCCGTCACAGCCGGCAGAGACGCCGAAGGCGGCACCTGCACCGGTTGCCGTGCGCGCGCCATCCTCCGGCGACGACGCCTCGCGCGAGGAGCGCGTGCGCATGACCAAGCTGCGCCAGACCATCGCGCGCCGCCTCAAGGAAGCGCAGTCGACCGCCGCCATGCTGACCACCTTCAACGAGGTCGACATGTCAGCGGTGATGGCGCTGCGCACCAAATACAAGGACGTGTTCGAGAAGAAGCATGGCGTGAAGCTCGGCTTCATGGGCTTCTTCACCAAGGCCGTCACCCACGCGCTGAAGGAAATCCCTTCGGTCAATGCCGAGATCGACGGCACCGACATCATCTTCAAGAACTATGCCCATATCGGCGTCGCCGTCGGCACCGAAAAGGGCCTCGTCGTCCCGGTCGTGCGCAATGCCGACCAGATGTCGATCGCCGAGATCGAGAAGGACATCGGCCGGCTGGGCATCGCCGCCCGCGACGGCAAGCTGTCGGTCGCCGACATGCAAGGCGGCACGTTTACGATTTCCAACGGTGGCGTTTACGGGTCGCTGATGTCGACGCCTATCCTCAACGCGCCGCAGTCGGGCATTCTTGGCATGCACAAGATCCAGGAGCGGCCTGTCGTGGTCGGCGGCCAGATCGTGATCCGGCCGATGATGTATCTGGCGCTCAGCTACGATCACCGCATCGTCGACGGTAAGGAAGCAGTGACCTTCCTGGTCCGCGTCAAGGAAAGCCTGGAGGATCCGGAACGGCTGGTGCTTGATCTCTGAGGTCTGGTGCTGATCCGGCTGTTGGAATGCGTGCCGGAGGAAGGGATCTGCGCGGCAGAATGACGACCCGTTCCCTTAGCCTTTCCAAGGTGCTTTCGATCGCATCGATCGCGGCCGGCATGGTGCTGGCCACCGCCGGCGCCCATGCAGCCTGTCCGATCGAGCTCGCCGTCTATGGCGACGCCCAGAGCGGCAGCGAAATCGATTTCACGCCGACCGGCACCTCGGCGACCGTCACCAACAGCTTCCGCATGATCCTCGACAACAATGTGGTGCTCAACGGTATCGTTATGTGGAACGAAGGCGTGTCGCGGCCGAACGGCGCGCTGATGTACAAATGCCCCGAAGGCGACGTCACCGGCGAGGAGCTTGCTGCCTGCACGCCCTGGCATGGCGTCATCTACACGTCGGATGACAAGGGCAACATCGGACTGCTGCCGGCCGAAGGGGTCGAAGCGCCGAAGACGCTGATCCTGCCGGACCTCGGGCCGGCGTTGCGCCAATCCTCGGCCTATGGCGGCAGCGGGTTTTCGAAAGTGCCGTGGGATGTGTTTGTCTTGAAGGGATGCCAGGAATGAGCGAGGCGAAAAAGGTGCTGCTGGTCACCGGCGGTAGCCGCGGCATTGGCGCCGCGGTCTGCCGGCTAGGATCGAAGGCCGGCTACCGCGTGGCGGTCAACTATGCCTCGAACCAGGCTGCCGCTGACGCAGTGGTCGCCGAGATCAAGGCCGGCGGCGGCGAGGCCTTAGCCGTCAAGGGCGATGTCGGCAGCGAGGCCGATATCGTGGCCATGTTCGAGGCCGTCGACCGCGCTTATGGCCGGCTCGACGCCTTCGTCAACAATGCCGGCATCGTCGACGTCAAGGCGCGTGTCGACGAGATGGACGTCGCGCGGCTGGAGCGCATGATGCGCATCAATGTCGTCGGCTCGTTCCTGTGTGCCCGCGAAGCGGTGAAGCGCATGTCGACCCGTCATGGCGGGGCGGGCGGATCGATCGTCAACATCTCGTCGGCGGCAGCGACGTTGGGCTCGCCGGGCGAATTTGTCGACTATGCCGCCTCCAAGGGTGCCATCGACACGTTCACCGTCGGGCTCGCCCGTGAGGTCGCACTGGAAGGCATTCGCGTCAATGCGGTGCGGCCCGGCCTCATCGATACCGAGATCCATGCCTCCGCCGGGCAGCCGGACAGGATAGAGCGGTTCCGCGACCTGCTGCCGATGAAAAGAGCCGGCACGGCTGATGAAGTCGCGGGCGCGGTTCTCTATCTTCTATCCGACGCCGCGTCCTATACGACGGGCGCGATCCTGAATGTAAGCGGCGGCCGCTGAGCGCCAAGCAAAGGGAAACAAACATGGCTTATGACGTCGTTATCATCGGATCGGGACCGGGCGGCTATGTCTGCGCCATCAAGGCGGCGCAGCTCGGGCTCAAGGTTGCGGTGGTCGAGAAGAATGCCACCTTCGGCGGCACCTGCCTGAACATCGGCTGCATCCCGTCCAAGGCCCTGCTCCATGCCTCCGAGATGTTCGCCGAGGCCGGCCACTCCTTCGACACGCTCGGCGTCGAGATATCAGCGCCGAAATTGAACCTGAAGAAGATGATGGCGCACAAGGATGCGACGGTGACGTCGAACGTCAACGGCGTCGCCTTCCTGTTCAAGAAGAACAAGATCGACAGCTTTCGCGGCACCGGCAAGGTGGTCGCGGCCGGCAAGGTCTCGGTGACCGGCGAGGACGGCAAGGTCGAGGAGATCGAGACCAAGAACATCGTCATCGCCACCGGATCGGATGTCGCCGGCATTCCCGGCGTCAAGGTCGACATCGACGAGAAGGTGATCGTGTCGTCGACCGGCGCGCTGTCGCTGGAGAAGGTGCCCGGCCATCTGGTGGTGGTCGGCGGCGGTGTCATCGGGCTCGAGCTCGGCTCGGTGTGGGCGCGGCTCGGCGCCAAGGTCACCGTGGTCGAATTCCTCGACACCATCCTGGGCGGCATGGACGGCGAGGTCTCCAAGCAGTTCCAGCGGCTGCTATCCAAACAGGGTTTCGAGTTCAAGCTCGGCGCCAAGGTCACAGGCGTCGCCAAGGCCAAGAAGGGTGCCGCGGTCACCTTCGAGCCGGTCAAGGGCGGCGCCGCCGAGACGATCGAGGCTGATGCCGTGCTGATCGCCACCGGGCGCCGGGCCTATGCCGACAGTCTCGGGCTCGGGGAAGCCGGCGTCGAGGTCGACGAGCGCGGCCGCGTCAAGACCGATGGCCATCTCAAGACCAATGTCCCGGGCATCTATGCCATCGGCGATGTCATCGCCGGGCCGATGCTGGCGCACAAGGCCGAGGACGAGGGCGTGGCGGTAGCGGAAACCATTGCCGGCCAGGTCGGCCACGTGAACTATGACGTCATTCCGAGCGTCGTCTACACCAGCCCGGAAATCGCCTCGGTCGGCAAGACCGAGGAAGAGTTGAAGAAGGCCGGCATCGACTACAAGGTCGGAAAGTTCCCGTTCAGCGCCAATGGCCGGGCGCGCGCCATGCTGCACACCGACGGTTTTGTGAAGATCCTCGCCGACAAGCAAAGCGACCGCGTGCTCGGCGTGCATATCGTCGGCTTCGGCGCCGGCGAGATGATCCACGAGGCGGCGGTGCTGATGGAGTTCGGCGGCTCGTCGGAGGATCTCGCCCGCACCTGCCATGCGCATCCGACGATGTCGGAGGCGATCAAGGAGGCGGCGCTGGCCACGTTCTTCAAGCCCATCCACATCTAAAAGGCCAATGCTTCGTCATCCTCGGGTTAAGCCCGAGGATGACGAAGGCACGGTGACACCACTAACCAAAACGGCCCGCTTTCAGCGGGCCGTTCGTATTTGATATCGAACCGATCAGTTGGCCGGTGCGGCAGGAGCCGGCGCTGGAGCCGGTGCGGGCGCTGGGGCCGGGGCCGGTTCTGCAGGGGCCGGTGCAGGTGCAGGTGCAGGTGCAGGTGCAGGTTCGGCTGGCTTCATCGGTTCTGCCGGTGCGGGCGCGGGGGCCGGTGTGCTGGCCGCCGGCGGCTCGGCTGGTGCCGGGTGCTCACCACTTCTTCCGAAAACATAATACGCGACAACCGCCAGAATAACGACGACCAGCGCAATCAGCCAGCCACTACCGCCGCCACCGCTCTGTTTGATGGTGGTGTTGGTGGTGTTGGGATTGAACGGATCGTTTGGATTCGGTGCGTTCGCCATAAAAGTGTCCTCCGTGGATGAAAAATATCAATCAACACCATTCAACGCGCAATCATTGAACTGGTTTCACGCTAGGGTTGGAAAACGCCAAAAACAAGGACAATCCTGCCTTTCCGCAGCCTGAACGGCGTCGTTTCGCCCCGCAGCGCGCCAAGTTTGCGTCTGTTAAGCTCGAATCAGAGGATTTTGCCGTGACAAATCCGTTAGGGCAGGTTGTCCCGAATCACTGCGATGCTCTCGCCGGAGCCCAGTTCGCCGACCGCTATGTGCTGGTCACTGAAGGTCTTTCTTTAACCGCACTCGGCGCGGCGGAACGCGCCTTGGGGCGAACACCGCCCTGGATCGGCAGGCTCATGGCGCTGCGCAACCTGGCCGTCAGGCCGTTCCGGCTGAAGACGGGCCTGGAAGCTGCGGTGTTGCCGTCGGGCCGGATCGGGATATTTCCGCTCATCAGCCAGTTTCCCGGCAAGGTTGTGCTTGGCCTCGACGACCGACATCTCGATTTCCGGGTCCTGGTCGAAGTCAGGGATCTCGGCATGGGCCGGCAGGAAGTGGCCGCGACGACGATCGTCAAGACGCACAATTGGCTCGGTCGCGCCTATCTCGCGATCATCATGCCGTTTCACCGGATCGTCGTTCCGGCGATGCTGGCCCAGATCAGATAAGGTTACAGGCCTACAGGCGTGACGGTGTAACCGGCCTTGCGGAAATCCTCGACGAGGCCTTCGGGACCGGGAAGGTGGAGGGCGCCGACCGCCATGAAGACGTTGCCCCTGGCAAGGATCGGTTCGGCATGCTCGACCATCACCTTGTTGCGGCTGGTGATCATGGTTTCCTCGAACGCCGCATAGCCCGCGGGGTCGTCCGTGCCATCGGGCATGGCCACGCGAAACAGCGGCCAGAACATGCCGGTGTCGCCGCGCTGGTAGAGCACGATCATGGTTTCGTTGATGTCGTTGATCTTATCGCCGAGCTTCAGCGTGTCGACGAGACCCTTCATGTGAAACGCCAGCGGCAGCGAGGCCATGGCCCGCAGCTGGCTTTCAGCCGTCTCCAATCCTTCCACCGGCTTGCCGGAAGCCTTCGCACCTTGGGCCAGCCTGACATCGAGCACCGGGGCGCCGCCTGACTGGCGGGCCAGCTCGCAGGCCGGCAGTGCCATCATGGCCGAGAGCATCCACGGCTTCATCTTGGCAACCGTTGCCGGAGGAATGCCGCGTGCGTCGAGCGCGGCGTTCATGGCCGCCGCATCGTCGGGCGACAGCAGCGACGCCAGCGTCGTCGAATCAGTGAACATCATCAGGTCCGGCTCCTGGAGCATCGCGACCATCATCTTCTGCTTGTCGAGCACGTCGGTGGTTTCGATGACGATGGTGCCGGCGGCGTCATAGGCTTTCTGCGCGTCGGGAGGCAGCGTGGTGACACGCGGGTCGGTCATATGCATGGTGCCGAACAGGAAGGACGGCTTCTCGCCGGGCTTTTCCAGCTTCCACAACAGGCCCTTGCCGTTCGGTGTCGCTGCGGCTTCCGCTTCGATCTTGCGGTAGGTCGCCGGATCGTTCTTCTGCAAGGCCGACAGCATGTCGGCGCCGGTGCAGGTCGGGATTCCGGCATGCGCCTTGCCGGCCGCGAACAGCAGCACGGCGAGGAACGACAGGAAGAACAGAACATTGAGTGCGACGAGCAGCTTCAGCGACACGGAAGCTGCACGGTCGGCGATGGCGATGACGCGTTTCATGGTTCTGTCTTCATGTTTGACCATGATCTTTTCCGAAAACCGGGTCCCACTTTTCGGGATCATGGTCAGTTCTAGAACCGAAAAGCGGCAAAACGGTTAATTGGTACTGCGAAATTGAAGGGTTCATGCCCGTGGATGGGCTGATTCGTAGATTTCGAGCAGCCTCGCGGTGTCGACGCCGGTGTAGATCTGCGTCGTCGACAGGCTGGCGTGGCCGAGCAGTTCCTGGATGGTGCGCAAGTCACCGCCGCGGCCGAGCAGATGCGTGGCGAAGGAATGGCGCAGCGCATGCGGCGTCGCGGTATCGGGCAGGTTGAGCGCCGAGCGCAGTTTGGCCATGTCGCGCTGGACGATGGCCGGGTTGAGCGGGCCGCCACGGGCGCCGCGAAACAGCAGGCCCTTGGGGTCGAGATGGTAGGGGCAGAGCCGGCGATATTCGGCGATCGCCCTGAGCGCCACCGGCAGCACCGGCACCAGGCGCGTCTTGCCGCCCTTGCCGGTGACGCGCAGCACCGTGTCGTCCGCCGACGCCAGATCGGCGCCCGCCAGACCGAGCGCCTCGGAAATGCGCAGGCCGGAGCCGTAGAGCAGTGTCAGCACAGCGGCGTTGCGGGCCGCGATCCAGGGTTCTTCCGCCAATTGGCCTTCGATGGAAACGATATGCTTGGCGTCGCTCGCCGTCAGCGGCTTGGGCAGCGATTTGGGCTGGCGCGGTGCGCGCAGGGCTGCCGCACCCGCCGCATTGGCAAGGCCGCGCCGCTCGAGGAAACGCAGCAGCGAGCGGATGCCGGCGAGACCCCGGCCCAGGGTGCGGGCACCGGCGCCGGCATTGCGCCGCGCAGCGAGGAAGCCGCGCAGGTCGGCCGGGCGCAGATCGGCGATGTCCGAAATGCCGGGCGAGCCGCCGCAATGGCCGGTGAGGAAATGCAGGAACTGGCGCGTGTCGCGCTCATAGGCTTCCACCGTCTTAGGCGACAGCCGACGTTCTCGCGCCAGCATCTTCAGCCAGCTTTCACGCGCCGCCTGGAGATCGGGTTTAGCCGGGATGAGGAATTCCTGCATGGCGTCTGATCCAGTTCGCCGCCATTTTCTCGCAGGCAGGTTAGAAAGCGGTGAAGAGTCCGTCATTGAAAAGATGGCCGGCTGGGGCTAGGAGATCGTCGATTGGCGGCAAGTCACAAACCTTGGTGATTGGCTGAAATCTGCGCAGTCGCTTCGCGCCTGCTCCGCCCGTGGATGACGAAGGTAAAAGCGCCATGAGCAAGCCCCAGAACCCTGTCCAGATGGCCGTGATCGGCGCCGCCCATGGCATCAAGGGCGAATTGCGGGTGAAGACCTTCACCGGTGAACCGCTGGCGCTGGCCGACTACGGCCCGCTCTACGCCCGTGACGGCCGCGCCTTCCAGATCATCGACATCAGGCCCGCCAACACCGTCGTCGTGGTCCGCTTCAAGGGCGTTGCCGACCGCAACGCGGCCGAGGCGCTGGCCGGCACGGAGCTGTTCGTCGACCGTTCGATGCTGCCGGACGACGGCGAGGAAGACGAGTTCTACCATGCCGACCTCGTCGGCCTCGAAGTCCGCGACGACACGGGTGCCGTGCTTGGCAAGGTGGTCGCGGTGCACAATTTCGGCGGCGGCGACATTCTCGACGTGACGCTGGGCGGGCGCAAGGGCGTGCTGATCCCGTTCACACAGGCTGCCGTGCCACAAGTGTCGATCGCGGAGGGTTTCGTCCGCGTCGACCCGGCGGCGGCCGGACTTGTCGAGGACGAGGATGGCGACGGCCCGCGAGAGGAAGACTTCGATCCGAAGGGCAGGCCGCGCGGACCGAGCGATGCCGGGGGCAATCGGTGAGTTTTTCCGCTTCGGTGCTGACGCTTTACCCCGAGATGTTTCCCGGCGCGCTCGGCCTGTCGTTGGCCGGCCGGGCGCTCGAGGCCGGCACGTGGTCGCTGGAGGCGATCCAGATCCGTGACTTCGCCACCGACCGTCATCGCACCGTCGACGACACGCCAGCCGGCGGCGGCGCCGGCATGGTGATGCGCGCCGACGTGCTGGCGAAAGCCATGGACCACACGTCGCCGCCGGGCGACGCGCGGCCACGGCTGTTGATGAGCCCGCGCGGCAAACCGCTGACTCAGGCCCGCGTGCGCGAACTGGCCGCAGGACCGGGCGCGGTCATCGTCTGCGGCCGTTTCGAGGGCGTCGACCAGCGGGTGATCGACGCGCGGGGATTGGAGGAAGTCTCGATCGGCGACTACATCCTCTCGGGCGGCGAGCCGGCAGCGCTCGTTCTGCTCGATGCGGTGGTGCGGTTATTGCCGGGCGTGATGGGTAACGCGGTGTCGGGCGAGGAAGAAAGCTTTGAGAACGACCTGCTCGAACATCCGCACTATACGCGGCCGCAGGAGTTCGAGGGCCGCGAGATTCCCGAGGTGCTGATCTCGGGCAATCACAAGAAGATCGCCGCATGGCGGCGGGCGCAGTCGGAAGCGCTGACGAAAGAGCGGCGTCCTGATTTGTTGGGCGCCGCCGCTCAGCCTTTCCAAAAGTAATAGAAAGCCAGAAACAGGCCGACGGCGACGACGAAGCCGCGCACCGCGTTTTGCGGCACGCGCTTGGCGATCCAGACGCCGGCATAGCCGCCGAGCGCGCCGCCCGGGATCATGATGATCGCCTGCGGCCAGGCGACGACACCGCCCGAGACGAAGACGACGATCGCGACAGCGGCGATGACCATGGCCAGCATGTTCTTCAACGCGTTCAGCCGGTGATAGTCGCCGGCTTGGGTGAGGCCGAGCGTCGCCAGCATCATCACGCCCATGCCTGCGCCGAAGAAGCCGCCATAGATGGCGGTGAGAAACTGCGCCAGGGAGCCGGCGAGCGAGCCCACCGCCGCTTCATAGCCGGGCTTCGGCACCGGTTTCAGCCAGGGGCCGGCGGCGAACAGGGCTGTCGCGGCCAAGAGCAGCCACGGCACCAGAGCGCGAAACGAGGGATTGTCGAGCGCCAAAAGGATCAGAGCGCCGGCCAGTGCGCCCACGGCCGAGATCAGACACAGCATCAGCGCGCCGCGCCAGAAATGCCTGATATCGGCCGAGTAGGCGAGGGTCGAGGTGATGTAGCCTGGAAATTGCGTCACCGAGGAGGTGGCGTTGGCGACGATCGGCGGCAGGCCGACCAACGTCATGGCGCCGAATGTGATGAAGGTGCCGCCACCGGCGACCGCATTGGCGGCGCCTGACAGAAAGCCCGCCAGAAAGAGCAGGATGGCATCGAAGACAGACATGAATTGCGGCCGCTCAAAACTGTGTTATTTCAGGCTTAGAAAGCCTGAACGACCGGCGCAACCCGGCACGGCAGGATTACGATGGTGCCATGCGAGCAGAAAATGCGCTGCCAAGGCGTGACAAAGCGGCGAAATAGCTGTATGTGCCCGCCCGTACCGGCCAGAAAGAATCTGCCGGACCCGTCAACAATGACGGTGTAGTCGCCCCTGCCTGATGTTTCAAAGACAAATCTCTTGGAGACAAAGGGCATAGCCAAGCGGTCAATGGAACTGCAAGGCGAGTGTCGGACGCTCTGACTGTCGGAAGAACAAGAAGTGGACTTTTGAGATGGATATTCTCCGTCAGCTCGAGGCCGAACAGGCCGCCAAGATCGAAGCCAAGCGCAAGCTTCCCGAATTCCAGCCCGGCGACACCGTGCGCGTCCAGGTCCGCGTGACCGAAGGCACCCGCACCCGCGTCCAGGCCTATGAGGGCGTCGTCATCGCCCGCGCAGGCGCCGGCTTCCAGGAGAACTTCACGGTTCGCAAGATTTCCTACGGCGAAGGCGTCGAGCGCGTGTTCCCGGTCTACTCGCCGATGGTTGAAGGCGTTGAAATCGTTCGCCGCGGCAAGGTGCGTCGCGCCAAGCTCTACTACCTGCGCGATCGTCGCGGCAAATCGGCCCGTATTTCGGAAAACACCGGCGTGCGCGCCCGCAAGCTGAACGACGAGGAGCGCGATGCTCTGAACGCCGAGAAGGCCCGCATCGAGGCCGAGAAGGTGGCAGCCGCCGAGGCCCTGGCCGTCGAGAAGGCCGCTCAGGACGCCGCCGAGAAGAAGGCCGCCGCCGAGGCAGCTGAAGCCGCAAAGGCAGCCGAAGCAGCCACCGCCGAATAAGTTTTTCGGCGAGCAAGTTTGAAAAGGCGGCTTCGGCCGCCTTTTTTCGTTTCCGGGGGCTGGCTGGCGGAAAAGTCGGCGGTTGACTCGATTTACATCGTGTACTAAACAATCGTGCACGATTTAAATGGAGAAATGAAATGCCTGCATTGTATTCTACCCAAGCCCGCGCCGTCGGCGGCCGCGCCGGCCATGTCCAGAGCGATGATGGCTTGCTCAGCCTCGATCTTGCCATGCCCAAGGAGCTTGGCGGCAAAGGTGGCGCCACCAATCCCGAACAGCTTTTCGCCGCCGGCTATGCCGCCTGCTTCGAAAGCGCCATGCGCTTCATCGCCGGCAAGCAGAAACTGCCGCTGCAGGATGCCTCGGTGACGGCAAATGTCAGCCTGCACAGCAATGCGCAGGGCGGATTTGTGCTCGGCGTTTCGCTGGCAGCGGAAACAAAAGGTCTTGATCAGGCGGCGGCGGAAGCGCTTGTATCGGCGGCGCACCAGGTTTGCCCCTATTCCAACGCCATCAAGGGCAACATCGAGGTGGCGCTTTCGGCTAAGGCGCTTCCGGCAAAGGCAGCATGAACACAAAACAGACGGACGATACCACGCAGGCCTCGGCGGATTTCGCCGGGGTGCCGAAACTCGACGACCAAATCTGCTTCGCCCTCTATTCGGCTAGCGGGCTGATGACACGGCTCTACCGGCCGTTGCTCGAACCGCTCGGCCTCACCTATCCGCAATATCTGGCGATGATGGCGCTGTGGGAGCGAGCGCCACGCACGGTGGGTGGGCTCGGCGAGGTGCTGGGTCTCGATTCGGCGACGCTGACACCCCTGCTCAAACGGCTGGAGGCGGGCGGCTTCATCACCCGCCGGCGCGACGCTGCCGACGAGCGCCGGGTGCTTCTGGAGCTGACAGCCAAGGGACAGTCGCTACGCGGGCCCGCCAAAGACGTTGCTGTCCAGATACTCTGCCAATTTCCCCGCCTCAGCGCGGTCGAACTGGATGGCCTGCACCGCATCCTGGCCAAGCTCATTGCTGGGCTGCGCGAGACGGACGCCAAGGCACCGGCGGCTGACTGACCGCCGGCCAAGGCACGGATCTCCCGGAATCTTCCGATCGAGAGCATTGGAATCCGATTTCGCCCCAGGCGACACGGCAGAGCGTCTTGCATGACGCTTGCGGAAAGCTAAAGTCGGCGCCGGATTTTCCTGCAAGCCCGGCCATGCCCGGGTCATCAATTCCCGGGGGGTGTGTCATGACCAAATCGAAACTGCTGCTGGCGGGCCTGCTTGCCCTCGTCCTGGCACCCGTTGCCGCCTTCGCGCAGGCGCTGCCCGACCTCGGCGGCAAGAAGGTGGTGGTTGTGACCGAAAACGCCTATCCGCCGCTGCAGTTCATCGATGCCAAGACCGGCAAACAGATCGGCTGGGAATATGACGCGATGAACGAGATCGCCAAGCGGCTCAATTTCACGGTCGAGTACCAGAACACTTCCTGGGACGCGATGATCCAGGCGGTTTCCGACAACCAGTACAACATTGGCATGACCGGCATCACCATCAAGGACGACCGCAAGGAGAAGGTCGATTTCTCCGACCCCTATATGCGCTCGGAACAGTTCATGCTGGTGCGCGGCGATGAGAGCCGCTTCACCGACGCCAAGACCTTCGGCGCCTTCAAGGACGGGCTGGTCGGCGCGCAGGCCGGCACCACGCCCTTCTACACCGCCGTCTACAGCGTGCTCGACGGCAATGAGCAGAACCCGCGCATCAAACTGTTCGAGACGTTCGGCGCGACCGTGCAGGCACTGAAATCAGGCGACGTCGATGTTGTTTTGACCGATGGCACCGCCGGCAAAGGCTATGTCGACGCCTCCGAGGGCAAATTGAAGCTGATCGGGGGGCCGCTCGGTACCGAGGATTTTGGGTTTATCTTTCCGAAGGGTTCGTACCTGGTGAAGCCGGTCAACGCGGCCATCGCGGCGCTGAAGGCCGACGGCACCCTCGATGCGCTCAACAAGAAATGGTTTCTTGATTACAAGATGGGGCAGTAGTTCGCTGAACCTCACGCAGACACGGCGCTTGAACACCCCCCTCTGCCCTGCCGGGCATCTCCCCCGCAAGGGGGGAGATCAGCTGTCCGCCCTGCCTTCGCGTACCTCCAGCATTGAAGAAAAGGCGCGGGCATTGAAGCTGCCAATCTCCCTCCTTGCGGGGGAGATGGCCGGCAGGCCAGAGGGGGGTGCCTTGGCGCAATCCTTCTGATGCAGGTCCCTTGCTCTTCCTCCAAAGCCGACTTCCCCTGGTGGCTCGTCGTTGCCGTAACCCTCGCGATCGCGGTGGCCGTCTTCGTCGCCACCAGCAACCTCTACACCCAGGTGTTCGCCACGGTCGCCAAGGGCATCGGCGTCACCATCTTCGTCACCGTGATTGCCTTCGTGCTGGCTTCGGCCATGGGTCTCGGCATCGCGCTGATGGGAATGTCCGGCTCGCGCTGGCTGCGCCAGATCGCGCGCTTTTATGTCGAGATCATCCGCGGCGTGCCGATCCTGGTGCTGTTGTTCTGGATCGCCTTTGCCGGTGCACCGGCCTTCGTCGCGGCTTGGAACGCGCTGACCGCGCCGCTGCAAAGTGCGGGCCTGTTCGGCGAGCTTTTGGTGCGCGACGTGTCGCTGCTCTGGCGCGCCATCATGGCGCTGACCATCGGCTATTCGGCTTTCATCTCGGAGGTTTTCCGGGCCGGCATCCAGTCGGTGGAGAAGGGCCAGATCGAGGCGGCGAAGGCGCTTGGGCTGACCCGCGCTCAGCGCTTCCGGCTGATCGTGTTCCCACAGGCAATCCGCACCATCCTGCCGCCGCTCGGCAATGATTTCGTCGCGCTGGTCAAGGATTCCTCGCTGGTCTCGGTGCTCGGCGTTGCCGACATCACGCAGATGGGCAAGGTCTACGCCGCCGGCTCCTTTCGCTTCTTCGAGACCTATTCGATAACGGCCTACATCTATCTCATCCTGACCGTCGGCCTGTCGCTGGCGCTCAGGGCGCTGGAGCGGCGGCTGCGCCGCCAGCACGAGGAATAGTTTTTCGGCCAAGGCAGCGCTACGATCCCCGAGCATTCCCGTTAAGGAGGTCCCCATGATCGTCGACAAAGCCAATGCAGCGCTGGATTCCGTCTACACGGCCGACACGCCGGAAGCGCTTGAGGAGGCCTATGCCGCGTGGGCTGCGACCTATGACAGCGAGACCGCCTCGCTCGGCTACCTCCTGCCTTTCCTGATCACCGCCTGGGTGGCGCGTCATGTGCCGGCGGGCGATGGCCCCTTGCTCGATGCCGGCTGCGGCACTGGCCTGTCGGGACCGTCGCTGAAGGCGCTCGGTTACCGCGACATTGCGGGGCTCGACCTCTCGCACGATATGCTGAAGATCGCCGGCAGCCGCAATGCCTACAGCGACCTGAAGCAGGCAATGCTGGGCGGTCCGCTACCGTGGCCGGACGGGTATTTCCGCGCCTTCTTCTCGACCGGCGTGTTCACCATCAGCCATGCGCCGGCATCCGGCCTGCACGAGTTGGTGCGCATCACCCGCAAGGGTGGCCATGCCATCTTCACCGTGCGTGACCAGGTGTTCGAAAGTGGCGGCTTTCAAGCCGTGTTCGATGAACTGGAGCAAGCTGGGAAATGGCGACCGGTCGAGGAAAGCCCGTGGTTCCGCTGCTATGCGATCGCCGAGCCCGAAGCGCTGGTGAAGACGTTTGTGTTTGAAGTGGTTTGAGCGGAGAGGTTTGGGTTCTGCGAAGACACGCCGCAATTGCCGAAAACCCAAAACATTGGTATGAGCCACGCCATGGAAGAGCTTTTTGGCGATCCGGCCTACAAGGGGTTCGTGCTGCAGGACAGGAAACGCCTGCCGTCGCGCTTTTTCGCGCGCGTGTCCGGGGCGCTGACCAGCCGACTATCCTAGGCCGACCTGTCCAGGTCGTTTTCACCGGGCCGGAGGTCCGGCACCTGCTCTTTCCCATTCTCATATCGACGGATTTACGCACATGAGCGCACCGCGCACCCTCTACGACAAGATTTTCGACGACCATGTCGTCGACCGCCAGGACGACGGCACCTGCCTGCTCTACATCGACCGCCACCTGGTCCATGAAGTGACCAGCCCGCAGGCCTTCGAAGGCCTGCGCATGACCGGTCGTAAAGTCCGGCATCCGGAAAAGACGCTGGCCGTGGTCGATCACAATGTCTCGACCTCACCCGAGCGCAAGTTCGGCATCAAGAACGAGGAAAGCCGTATCCAGGTCGAGGCGCTGGCCAAGAACGCCAGGGATTTCGGCGTCGAATATTATTCCGAGAACGATATTCGCCAGGGCATCGTCCACATCATCGGTCCGGAGCAGGGCTTTACTCTGCCCGGCATGACCATCGTCTGCGGCGACAGCCACACCTCGACGCATGGCGCTTTCGGCGCGCTGGCGCATGGCATCGGCACGTCCGAGGTCGAGCATGTTCTGGCGACACAGACGCTGATCCAGCGCAAGGCCAAGAACATGCTGGTGCGCGTTGACGGCCAGCTGCCGCAGGGCGTCACCGCCAAGGACATCATCCTCGCTATCATCGGCGAGATCGGCACCGCCGGCGGCACCGGCTATGTCATCGAATATGCCGGCGAGGCGATCCGTGCGCTGTCGATGGAAGGCCGCATGACGATCTGCAACATGTCGATCGAAGGCGGTGCGCGCGCCGGCCTTATCGCCGCCGACGAGACGACCTTCGCCTATGTCAAGGACAAGCCGCGCGCGCCGAAGGGCGCGTCCTGGGATGCGGCGCTCGAATACTGGAAGACGCTGCAGTCCGACGAAGGCGCGCATTTCGACAAGGTGATCGTGCTCGACGCGGCCAAGCTGCCGCCGATCGTCTCCTGGGGCTCCTCGCCCGAGGATGTGGTGTCGGTGCAAGGCATCGTGCCGAACCCGGACGACATCGCCGATGAAAACAAGCGCACCTCCAAGCAGCGCGCGCTCGACTATATGGGGCTGACGCCGGGCACCAAGATCACCGACATCACGCTCGATCGCGTCTTCATCGGTTCCTGCACCAATGGCCGCATCGAGGATCTGCGCGCCGTCGCCAAGGTGGTCGAAGGCAAGACGGTCAGCCCGCATGTCGATGCGATGATCGTGCCGGGTTCCGGCCTGGTCAAGGAACAGGCGGAAGCCGAAGGTCTCGACAAGATCTTCCTCGCCGCCGGTTTCGACTGGCGCGAGCCGGGCTGCTCGATGTGCCTGGCGATGAACGACGACCGGCTGAAGCCGCATGAACGCTGCGCCTCCACCTCGAACCGCAATTTCGAGGGCCGGCAGGGTTTCAAGGGCCGCACCCATCTGGTTTCGCCGGCCATGGCGGCGGCGGCGGCGATCGCCGGCCACTTCGTCGACATACGCGAGTGGAAGTAACCCGGATTTGAACAGAACCCGAGCCGCGTGGGCTCGGGTTCAAAGCTTCCCGTCACGGCGGACGAGTTCGTGGAACTCCTCGCGGCGTCCCGGCTGTTCGGCGGCGACCACAAGCGCAAGCTGTTGTTCCTCGAAGAGCTTGAACCATTCGTCCCATTCGACGAGTTCATAGCCTCCCGCATTGAGCGGCCGTTCAGGCTGGTCCTGATCCTGATAGGCGTGCTGGCCGAAGACCAGCCTCAACATGGGCTGCGTCCCCGCCTCCGGCGATATGTCGACGATTGCGGGAAAGCCGGCGCGCCCGGCAGCCCATGAGCGGATCGCATCGTGGTCGGTCAGTGTGATCGTGTCGGCCATGGGTCGCTCCAGATTGTGAACGGAGGAACGCTGACTGGGGACTGCGGTTCCCTGACATTATTTTGAGGCGGCGGTCCTGCTTGCCGCATGGCTTAACCGCTTGTTTGGGCTTGCCCTCTAAGCTCTTCCCTGACGTAAGCCAGGGGAAGTCACAGTCGGTTGGACACGGGTCTGCTCATTGCGCTGCTCAACCCGACGATCGCGCTGGCGCTCGGCGCGGCGTTCCTTGTGCTATGGTCCTATCAGCGCCACCGCCCCTATCTGGCCGTTCTGGCGATCAGCTACAGTCTCTCGGCGGCTGGCTTCCTGCTCCAGTATTTCACCTTGCCCATCGGGATGCCGCTGACCAAGCTTACGTCGAACATCTGCTTCACCATCGCTGCCTGCTGCCTGTCCAGCGCCGTCATCCACCGTTATGGCCGCAAGGTGCCCTCTGTGGGAATCGCCGTGTTGGCGGGCGGCGGCCTGGCGTCGTTATGCTGGTTCCTGTTCGTCGCGCCGGATCTCACCTGGCGCATCCTGGCGATGAATTTCGCATTCGGCGGCATCAGCCTTCTGGTTGCCGCCGAACTGCGCCCGGTACGCAACAACGGCCCGACCGAAAAAATCCTGTTCGTGCTGTCGCTGCTGTCGGGCGTCAATTTCTTCGTGCGCACCCTTGCCGTCGTCATCGCGCATGGGCCCTTCGCCAGCTATGACGGGTTCTATGGCTCGTCCTACTGGACGACGGCGCTGCTGTCGCACGCTCTGCTCTCGCTGCTCATCGCGCTGTGCCTGTTTTCCGCCGCGGCACTCGACGTGTTGAAGGCATTGAAGACCGAGACCTATACCGACCCCCTGTCGGGCCTGCTCAACCGGCGTGGCTTCGAGGAGCGAGGCATGCTGCTCTTGCAGCACTGCGCCTCGGCCCGGTTCCCGGTCGCGCTAGTGCTGGCCGACCTCGATCATTTCAAGGCGCTCAACGATGTGCATGGGCATGGGGCGGGCGATCGGGTGATCGCCGACTTCGCCGCCAAGCTTCGGTCGGCGGCCGGCGCGCGCGGTGTTGCCGGGCGTATCGGCGGCGAGGAATTCGCGGTGCTGCTGCCCCTCAGCGATCTTGCGGCGGCGCGGCTGTTCGCCGAAGCGGTGCGCACCGTCTATTCGGCCGGCCATGTCGACGGGCTTCCCCAGGGAACGAAGGTGACGGCAAGCTTCGGCGTGGCGGCCCGCAGCGGTGGCGAGGCGCTGGAGCCGCTGATGCGCCGTGCCGACGATGCGCTCTACAAAGCCAAGAAGAACGGCCGCGACAGTGTACGCCTGTCCTATGAGCGGCCGGAAACGGCGTTCCTGCCGGAGCCGCTCAAGACCGGCTGAATCTGTCCGGCCGGGACGGCGTTAACGTCTTCTTCGCCCGTCGATGATTAGCTGTCGGCGCGGGTGCGGGAGAACATGAGCGGCGCCAACTTCATCCTGTTGATCAATCTGTCGGTTGCCGGCCTGCTGGCGGCATCCTTCATGGCGGTCGCCTTCCACGATGTCGGCCGGGCGCCGGCGCGCTGGCTGGCATTTGGCTATCTGCTGGGCATGGCCTATTCGGCCATCGAATTCTCCATTCCCGCTTTTGCCGACGCGCGGCTCCCGGTCGTTGCCGCCTTCGCGGTCTTCCTTGGCGCCACGCTTGCGTTCAATGGCGGGCTTGCCCGCAAATACGGCGTGGCGCCGCCCTGGAAGCCGATGCTGTTTTTCCTGTTGGCCACCACCATAGCCGTGTATTTCGTGCAGGACCTGCCTCGCCAGTCGCTCATCCGCATCATGGCTTACCAGCTTCCCTATGCGGTCATGCAGTTCGTCGGGCTGGCCATCGTCTGGTCATCGAGGCAAAAGCTTGCCCGTCTCGATCGCATATTGATGGCCGTGCTGGCGGCGAGCGGCCTCCAGTTTGCCTCCAAGCCGTTCATCGCGCATGCGCTCGGCGGCTGGGGCGCCAATCCGCAGGCCTATCTGCAAAGCAACTACGCGCTGGTGTCGCAATCGCTCGGCACTGTCTTTGCGCTGGCGCTGGCGCTGCTGATGCTGGCCATCCTGGTTCGCGACGTGCTTGCCGAAGTGACGTCGAAGTCGGAGACGGACACGCTTTCGCGCCTGCTCAACCGCGGCGGCTTCACCCGCCATGCCGAGCTGGCGGTGCTTGGCGCGATGCGGCAAGGCGTGCCGGTCGCGCTGGTCATTGCCGACCTCGATCATTTCAAGAGCGTCAACGACAGTTTCGGCCATGCGTCAGGCGACCGGGTGATCGAGATTTTTGCAGGCTTCCTGCGCGAAGCCGCCGCCGCGCATCACGTTGCCGGCCGCATCGGCGGCGAGGAGTTCGCCATCATCCTGCCGGGAACCAACCTTGCCGCGGCCCGGCTGTTCGCCGAGGGCACGCGCAGCGCCTTTGGCGGGCTGCCCATCGACGGGCTGCCGGCTGACAACCGCTGCACCGCGAGCTTCGGCGTCGCCGAACTTCATCCGAGCGAAGACTTTGCCGATCTGATGCGGCGCGCCGACCAGGCGCTCTATCAGGCGAAGAATGCCGGGCGCGATTGCGTGCGCGTCTCCGCCGGGCCTGCCGGCAATTGGTCGTCAGCCGGAATGGAAGCCAGAGCAATTTCAGGAAAAGTGTGAAACGGTTTTCCCGGGAAAAGCGCATGGCGCCTTCCCTTGGGAATTGCGTCCAGACAAAGAGTCTAGCGGCAGGGGCTGAGCTCGGGCATCTCGCCGTCGGAGAGACCGTACATATAGGAGCGGCCCTTCACCAGCACCGGCGGCCGGTAGCAATCGCTGTATCCGCTGATTTCGTCGGCTTCGTTCTCGTAGATCACCTTGGGCTGGCCGGCGCTGGTGTAGTCGGAAAGCTGCTTGGCCAGCCTGCCTTCGCCGACGATGATGCGCTTGTAGCCAGCGGCGCTGTCGACGACGAGGTTGCCGAAGGAATCGGCGTAGACGCGATCCTGATGCCGCGCGCCTGCAAGCGCTGGCGCTGCAAGGCCGACGGCCGACGCCGTCACGATGAGCGCCGCAAGGCGCGATCTGCCCGAATTCGAACGCATGGCGTCCTCCGTGTCTTGAGGGAAAGCCTCCTCGAATCAGAAATTAACGTTTTCTTAACCTTTGTTAAGAGGCCGGTGCGTTTGGCGGCAATGTCTCGGTAAACATGGTTAATATCCGTTAATATCCGACTGGATGGAAAACCCGTTGGCCATCATTCGGCCATGCTCGGCCGCACCATCGCGGCTGGTGTCCGTCTCGGCGTCGGGATGACCTTGATCTTGGCAAAGCATCGCGGCTGGTTTGCCGCGCGGGAGGACAGCATATGGCGCTACGCCGGCCGAATTGGGTGTCCGTTTTCCCGTTGCTCGGGATCGCCGCTGGCTGTGTGCCGCAGGACAGCGCGCCGAAGGCGGCCAATACCGTGGTCGTCTCACCTGCACCGGCTCAGCAGTCCGTCGCAGCCGCGGCGCCTCCGGCAGCTGCAACCAAGATCATCACCGACCTTACCGCGCCTCGGTCCGGCATAGGCGCGGCCACCTACAGATGCGGCAACAACGGTATGATTTCTATCCAAAATCTCGGTACATCGTTGCGTGTGGTCGGGTCCGACGGCGCGACCGAGGAGTTTGCGGCGTCGCCCGCCAACCAGAGCAGCCGCTACCAGGCGGTCACGCATGACGCAATCGTGATCGACGGACGCGAGGCGTTGGTGATGAAGAAGGGGTCGACGCCGCAGACCTGCAAACGCTGACGCCAATCTCAACACCGCTGGGCCCTTGGGTCAGACATGTTGCACTGCAGCGATATCGAGCCGGCTTCGGGCCTCCCGGCCTAATCGATTGAAGCCCAAGCCGGCCTTTTAGTCAGACTAAATTACGTTTTCGAAACGGTTTTCTGGCTTTGACGCGGTGCAAAAAGAGCATTAGAAACCGGCTGTCCGAAGTCGCAACCGGAAGCGGCAATGCCGCATTTCCACCTGAGGCTCCAGAGAGACGCCGAACTGGGGGAGCCATGAGCAAATCACCAGCCACCCGCGAATTTGTCAGACGTGAACGGCCGATTTCGCCGCACCTCACCGTGTACCGGCCGCCGATCACCATGACGATGTCGATCATTCACCGCATCACCGGTGGCGCGCTGTATTTCGGCACGCTGCTGGTCGCCCTGTGGCTGATGGCGGCGGCAAGCTCGCAGGCGACTTTCGATTGGGCCAATTGGGCCTTCGGCACCTGGCTCGGCCGGCTCATCCTGTTCGGCTACACCTGGGCGCTGATGCACCATATGCTGGGTGGCGTGCGCCATCTGGTCTGGGACACCGGCGCGGGTCTGGAGAAGCATACCGCCTCGAAGATCGCCTGGGCGACGCTGGCCGGCTCGATCCTGCTCACGCTGCTGATCTGGATCGCCGGCACCATAGCGCGGGGAGCCTGATCATGAGCGGCAAAAACACCGACATGCGCACGCCGCTGGCGAAGGTCCGCGGCCTCGGCTCCGCCCGCGAGGGCACCGGACATTTCTGGCGCCAGCGCCTGACCGCGATCGCCAACATCCCGCTGATCCTGTTCTTCGTCGGCTTCCTGATCGCGCTCAACGGCGCCGACTACGCACATGTGCGGGCAGCTCTTGCCAACCCGTTCGTGGCGCTAGTGATGGCCCTGGTGCTCATTTCCGGGCTTACCCATATGCGGCTCGGCATGCAGGCGATCATCGAGGATTACGTGCATGGCGAAGGCATGAAGCTGGCGCTGATCGCGCTCAATACATTTTTCACCATAGCGGTCGGCGTCGCCTCGATCTTCGCCCTGCTCAAGCTGGCATTCGGAGGCTGAGTTGGCCAAGGACGCGAAACAAGCCAACACGGCAGGCTATACCTTTGTCGACCACAAGTTCGACGTGGTGGTCGTTGGCGCCGGCGGCGCCGGCCTGCGCGCCACGCTCGGCATGGCCGAACAGGGCCTGCGCACCGCCTGCATCAGCAAGGTGTTCCCGACCCGCTCGCACACGGTGGCGGCGCAAGGCGGCATTGCCGCCTCGCTGTCCAACATGGGTCCCGATTCCTGGCAGTGGCACATGTACGACACCGTCAAGGGCTCGGACTGGCTGGGCGATGTCGACGCCATGGAATATCTGGTGCGCGAAGCGCCGGCCGCGGTCTACGAGCTCGAACATTACGGCGTGCCGTTTTCGCGCACCGAAGAGGGCAAGATCTACCAGCGGCCGTTCGGCGGCCACATGATGAACTATGGCGAAGGCCCGCCGGTGCAGCGCACCTGTGCCGCCGCCGACCGCACCGGCCATGCCATCCTGCACACGCTTTACGGCCAGTCGCTGAAGAACAACGCGCAGTTCTTCATCGAGTATTTCGCGCTCGACCTGATCATGGAGCCGGACGGCACCTGCACCGGCGTTCTTGCCTGGAACCTGGATGACGGCACCATCCACCGTTTCTCCGCCAAGATGGTGGTGCTGGCGACCGGCGGCTATGGCCGCACCTATTTCTCGGCCACCTCGGCACACACCTGCACCGGCGACGGCGGCGGCATGGCAGCGCGTGCCGGCTTTCCGCTGCAGGACATGGAGTTCGTGCAATTCCACCCGACCGGCATCTATGGCGCCGGCTGCCTGATCACCGAGGGTGCGCGCGGCGAGGGCGGCTATCTCGTCAATTCCGAAGGCGAGCGCTTCATGGAGCGCTATGCGCCGTCAGCCAAGGACCTTGCCTCGCGCGACGTCGTCTCGCGCTGCATGACGCTGGAGATCCGCGAGGGTCGCGGCGTCGGCAAGAACAAGGACCACATCTTCCTGCATCTCGACCATCTCGATCCCGCCGTCCTGCATGAGCGGCTGCCGGGCATTTCGGAATCGGCCAAGATCTTTGCCGGTGTCGACCTGACCAAGGAGCCGATCCCGGTGCTGCCCACGGTCCACTACAATATGGGCGGCGTGCCGACCAATTACTGGGGCGAGGTGCTCAATCCGACGGCGCTCAATCCAGACCAGGTGTCGCCCGGGTTGATGGCTGTCGGCGAAGCCGGCTGCGCCTCCGTGCATGGTGCCAATCGGCTCGGTTCGAATTCGCTGATCGATCTTGTGGTGTTCGGCCGCGCGGCCGCGATCCGCGCCGGCCAGGTCATCGACCGCAAGTCGGCGATCCCTTCGCCCAACGAAGCCTCGGTCGAAAAGATCATGGACCGCTTCGACCGGCTGCGCCACGCCAATGGCTCGACGCCGACGGCGGTGCTGCGTGAAAAGATGCAGAAGGCGATGCAGGAAGACGCGGCCGTATTCCGCACGCAGGAGTCCCTCGAAAGCGGCTGCAAGCGGGTTTCGCAGATCTGGGGCGAGTTGAAGGACATCAAAGTGTCCGACCGCTCGATGATCTGGAACTCCGATCTGGTCGAGACGCTGGAGCTGGAAAATCTGATGGCCAATGCCATCACCACGGTCTACAGCGCCGAGGCGCGCAAGGAGAGCCGTGGCGCGCACGCACGCGAGGACTTTTCGGCGCGCGACGACGCGGTCTGGCGCAAGCATACGCTGGCCAGGCTGAGCGAAGACGGCAAGGTGGCCCTCTCCTACCGGCCGGTGCACACCGAACCGCAGCTGGCTGAAAAGGACGGCGGCATCAGCCTCGCCAAGATCGCGCCCAAGGCCAGAGTGTATTGAGGATCGAACATGGTTGAACTCACGCTCCCGAAGAATTCGCAGATCAAGCCGGGCAAGACCTGGCCCAAGCCCGAGGGCGCCACCAATCTGCGGGAGTACCGCATCTACCGCTGGTCGCCGGACGATGACGAGAACCCGCGCATCGACACCTATTTCGTCGACATGGACGATTGCGGGCCGATGGTGCTCGACGCGCTGCTGTGGATCAAGAACAAGATCGACCCGACACTGACCTTGCGGCGTTCCTGCCGCGAAGGCATTTGCGGCTCCTGCGCCATGAACATCGACGGTTCCAACACGCTGGCCTGCACCAAGGGCTGCGACGACATTTCCGGCGCGGTAAAAGTCTACCCGCTGCCGCATATGCAGGTGGTCAAAGACCTTGTGCCGGACCTCACCAATTTCTACGCCCAGCACGCGTCGATCCAGCCCTGGCTGAAGACGGTATCGCCGGAGCCGGCCAAGGAGTGGCTGCAGAGCCATGAGGACCGCGAGAAGCTCGACGGGCTCTACGAATGCATATTGTGCGCCTGCTGCTCGACCTCGTGCCCGAGCTATTGGTGGAACGGCGACCGCTATCTCGGCCCGGCAACGCTCTTGCAGGCCTATCGCTGGCTGATCGATAGCCGCGACGAGGCCACCGGCGAGCGGCTCGACAACCTCGAAGATCCGTTCCGGCTCTATCGCTGCCACACCATCATGAACTGCGCGCAGACCTGCCCCAAGGGCCTCAACCCGGCCAAGGCGATCGCCGAGATCAAGAAGATGATGGTGGAGAGAAGGGTTTAGGCTGGCGGTCGGTTGCCGGCGAAAGCAAATCCAATGAGCGATGACCTTCCCACTCTCTCCCCCGTCGAAGCGCGCATACTCGGCTGCCTGATCGAGAAGAAGGAGCTGACGCCGGATGTCTATCCGCTGACGCTCAACGCAGCACTGGCCGCCGCCAACCAGAAGACGGCGCGCGAGCCGGTGATGGCGCTGGAGCAGACCGAGGTGCATCGGGGGCTGAAGCTGCTCGAACAAAAGGGGCTGGTGAGGCAGATGTTCGGTTCGCGTGTCGAGCGCTACGAGCATCAGATGGCGCAGCGCTTCTCGCTGACCACGCCGCAGACCGCTTTGATCGGCCTGCTGTTGCTGCGCGGGCCGCAGACGGCCCATGAATTGTCGGCGCGCACCGAGCGCATGGCACGGTTTTCGTCGATCGAAGATCTGCGCGCCGAACTCGACATGCTGATCGGACGTCGGCCGCCACTCATCGAGGAAATCCCGCGAGGACCGGGCCAGCGCGAGGACCGCTACGTGCATCTGCTGAGCGGCCCGGTGGACGTTGCCGCCCTTTCGGTGCAGCGAAGTGCATCGGCCCTGCCTGCTTCCGACCTGGAGGCGCGGTTGGAGGCACTGGAGCAGGAAGTCGCCGCACTGCGTGCTCGCCTGGACGCGCTGGGAGCATAGGCCGGCGCGCGCCTGGCGTTCGCGCCGGGTCTTTACACGGATGCAGCGCTTTCAGCCGAGCCGGGCATCAAGCGATACGTTTATGGCGCCGAGCGCCTTCGAGACCGGGCATCCGGCCTTGGCCTTTTCAGCCAACTCCCCAAATTTCGCCGCATCGATGCCAGGCACCTTGCCGACCACGGTGAGTGCGCTCCCGGTGATCCCCGTGCCGGGAACCAGCGTCACCACGGCCTTGGCGTCGAGTTCGGCGGCGGGGGTGCCGTTCTCGGCCAGGAAATGCGAAAACTGCATGGCAAAGCAGCCGGCGTGCGCGGCGGCGATCAGTTCTTCCGGATTGGTGCCGGATTTGCCGCTTTCGTCCTCGAAGCGTGCCTTGAACGAATAGGGCGTGCCTTTCAGGGTCCCGCTCTGGGTGTCGAGCGTGCCTGTGCCCCCTTTCAGATCGCCTTTCCAGATGGCGTTTGCGGTGCGGTCCATGAATTCCTCCTTGTTACAGCGGTGGCGCCGGCCAGGCGGCGTTCCTCCCAACTATAGCGCGGGCGCGAGGGAAGGCCACCGCGCTGTTTGCGCGCGCATGCAACGCCGGCGGACCGCGCCGAATCTTTTTTTGAAAAAATGTGCGTGGAAAAATGTCGACTTGCATCGGCCCCGACCGTCCTGCGGGGACCACGGATTCTCGTGGCGGATGGAGGTTCGGATGAACAATCTGTTTTCTGCCCATTGGACAAGCACCGGCCGAAGGGCTGATCTAGGGGAACGCGACCCGCTGCATGTGCCGCCCTCCGGCTTCGGCCGGCTGCTTGCGGCAATTGCCATTATCGGCATTGCGGTCAGCCTTCTCGACCATGTTGCTGCCGGCAAGGACTCAACCGATACCGTGATCGCCTATGGTTCGTCACAGCAAGGGAGCTGGAAATGAAATATGTCTGTCTGGTCTATGGCGAGGAAAACGACCTCCATGCCATGACGCCGGAGCGTCTGGCCAAGCTCGATGCCGATTCGATGGCTCATGACCGCTCATTGGATCAGCGTGGGATGCTGATCGTCGCACAGGCGCTCCAATCGGTGAAGACGTCGAAGACGCTGCGGCGACGCCAGGGCAAGCGGCTGATCACCGACGGCCCGTTCGCCGAAACCAAGGAGCAGTTGCTCGGCTTCGTCATGATCGAGGCGGACAATCTCGACCAGGCGCTGGAGATCGCTGGCGAGATCCCGCTGGCCGAAATAGGCACTATCGAGGTGCGGGCGATCTACGATGTGCCGGGGTCATAGCCCCCGCCATGTGCTACAGCCACGCGGAAACCAAGACATTCGACTGAACGATCGTCCTGGTTCATTTCGTGCGCAACTTTTGCGTGTTGAAGCAAGGCGAGAGTTCTCCTATCGTCGCCGGGGTTCTTGGGGATTTCGACATGCCTTTCCTGATTGCTATCCTTGGCGTGATGGGCGCGGCAGCGTTCTGGTGGTACCGGATGAAGGCGATGAACGACGCGGCTCGTGAGGTTGCGGACGTTGTCGGGCGCGTACAGGGCAACATCCGCCGCAAGAAGCTGCGCAAGCAGGCGGCGCTGTCGCCGCTGACGGCGATCGATGATCCGGTCGTAGCGGCAGCTACGCTGATCACATCGATCGTCTCCGAGGATGGGCCCATACTGCCGCAGCGCGAGGCCGTCATCCGCGCCGTGATTTCCGAGATCGCCGACAAGAAGAAAACGGACGAAGCGGTGGTCTACGCCAAATGGGCGGCGTCACAGATCGACGACACCACAATCGTCATCGACAAGCTGGCGCCGTTCCTGCGCGAGCGTCTGGATGTCGCCGAGCGAAACGATCTGCTGCAGATGGTCAACCGCGCCGCCCAGGGCGGCGAGAAACGCCTCGAAATATCCGACCAGAGGATATTGCGGCTGCGGCAAAAGCTGGGTTTTGAGGTCAATTGATCGCATACCTTGGCGATTGGCGGAAACGCCCATCGCTTTCGTCATCCTGGGGCGGAGCAAGGAGCGAAGCGACGCGGCGCAGACCCCGGGATCCATGCCGCGACTCAAACGCGTCACCACGGTGCAGAATTCTGCTCCGCTGCATTCTTCAGCCAAGGTCGCGGCATGGATCCTTGGGTCTTCGCTCCGCTTCGCGTCGCTACGCCCAAGGATGACGACGTTGGGGATGCTGGCGGCGGCTCAAATCGCCTCGCCCTTCAACAGTCTTGGCGTGCCGGCGGACAGTCCCGACGCCTGGCGGATGAAGAATTCCTTCAGGCGCGGCATGCGTTCGACGAGGCCGAGGCCGATGTCGCGGACGGTGCGCAGCGGGCCGATATCGTTGGAAAACAGCCGGTTCAGCGCGTCGGTGGTGACACCCATCTGCACCGTGTCGAAGCGGCGCCACTGCTGGTAGCGCTCGAGCACGTCGAGCGCGCCGATATCCTGGCCGAGCCGGTCGGCCTCGACAATCACCTCGGCAAGGGCTGCGACATCCTTGAAGCCGAGATTGAGGCCCTGGCCGGCGATCGGGTGGATGCCGTGGGCGGCATCGCCGGCGAGCGCGATGCGGGGTGCGACGAAGGCACGCGCAATGGTCAAGCCGAGCGGCCAGGCGCGCGGCTTATCGGCAACGCGGATCTCGCCAAGCTTCAGGCCAAAACGCTGCTCGAGCTCGTGTTCGAAGAGGAGATCGTCACCGGCCACCAGCTTCTCGGCATCGGGCGTACGTTCGACCCAGACGATCGACGAACGGTTGGTGCCGTCCTCACCGGGCTTGAGCGGCAATGTGGCGAAGGGGCCAGCCGGCAGGAAATGCTCTTCAGCGCGACCATTGTGCGGGCGTTCATGCGCCACGGTGCAGACGATGCCGGACTGGCCATATTCCCACTTCACCGTCTTGATGCCGGCCATGTCGCGCAGCTTCGAGTTGACGCCGTCGGCGGCGACCAGCAGCCGGGCCTTCAGCGTCGCGCCGTCGGCAAGATGCACGGTGATACCACTGCCGTTGGGTTCGAAACCCTGCACGGCGACGCCTTCGATGATGTCGATGCCGAGCTTTTCGGCGCTGGCCCGCAAGGCGCCGTTCAGCACCTTGTTGGCGACCATATGCGCAAAAGGCTCGCCCGGCGCCACTTCGCCGTCGAAGGTCAGGAAGACCGGACGCACCGGATCGGCGGTGCGCGAATCGGTGATAATCATCTCGGTGATCGCCTGCGCCTGGGGCACGATCTCGGCCCACACGCCGAGCTGGTCGAGCATGCGGCAGGCGGCGGCGGCAATGGCCGAGGCGCGGCCATCCCTTTGCCAGGCGCCGGCAGGTGCGGCATCGACGAGAGCGATGGCTAGACCCGGTCGCGCCTGCTTCAGCGATACGGCGGCGGCCAGGCCGACATAGCCGGCGCCGGCGACCAGGACATCGAGCCCAGATCTTGTTTTCGCGTTTGCCCCGGTTTTCGTGTCCGCCTTGCGTTCCATCATCTTCGCTCCTGCGCGCCGCCGGGCCCTGCACCCTTGACTGCCTGTCCGTCCTGTCGGAAACCGCCATAACACTTCTACGACGAGGGCGCGAAATATGACGGCAGCCATGGACGAGCTTCTCGGCATTCTCGACCTCGAGAAGCTGGAACACAATCTGTATCGTGGTCGCAGCCCGTTGCTCGACTGGCAGCGCGTGTTCGGCGGCCAGACCATCGCCCAGGCGCTCGTGGCGGCGCAGCGGACAGTGGATCCCGATCGGTACGTGCATTCGCTGCACGGCTATTTCATGCGGCCCGGCGACACCAAGGTGCCGATCGTCTACGAGGTCGACCGTATTCGCGACGGCGGCTCCTTCACCACGCGGCGCGTGGTGGCGGTCCAGCACGGCCAGGCGATCTTTTCGCTCGAAGCCTCGTTCCAGCAGGACGAGGTCGGTCTCGAGCACCAGGTGCCGATGCCGCAGGACGTTCCGGGGCCGGACACATTGCTGTCGCAACGCGAATTGCTGGGCAAATTCGGCGAGGCGGTGCCCGATGGCATCAAACGCTACTGGGAGCGCGACCGGCCGATCGAGATGAAACCGGTGATGCTGAAGCATTACACCAGCCGCGAAAAGCTGGAGCCGAAGCAGAATATCTGGATCCGCACCACCGGTCCGGTGCCGGCGGACCGCGCCATCCAGGCGGCGGTGCTCGCCTATCTCTCCGACATGACGCTGCTCGACACATCGACCTTCGCGCATGGCCGCGCCATTTTCGATCGCGATATCCAGGCGGCGAGCCTCGACCACGCCATGTGGTTTCATCGCAGCCATGCGCTCGACGACTGGATGCTCTATACGCAGGACAGCCCGTCGACACAGGGGTCGCGCGGCTTTACACGCGGGTCGCTATTTGCCCGCGACGGCACGCTGATCGCCTCGGTTGCGCAGGAAGGGCTGATCCGGCTCAAGCGACCGCCTGCAGAGTAGGCATTTTTCAAAATTTGCCCAATTTTTAAGCAGATGCATCGCCGCAGCTATCAACAGGTTGCGTCGGAACGCTCCTCAATCTCTTTGTTTACAATGGGTTAACACACTGCTTCCGCACTTGGCACGGAGCTTGAATCCTCGTGGGCACTCTCCGGCTTTTTAGGATCGGTGAAGGTGTGCAAACGCGGGGGACCGCAACAGCGAAGGGTGAAACCTTATGAAAATTGTGATGGCAATCATCAAGCCGTTCAAGCTCGACGAGGTACGCGAAGCGCTTACCGCCGTCGGCATCCAGGGCCTGACCGTCACCGAAGTCAAAGGCTACGGGCGTCAGAAAGGGCATACGGAGATCTATCGCGGGGCGGAATACGCGGTCAGCTTCCTGCCGAAGATCAAGATCGAAGTCGCGGTCAGTGCCGACATGGTCGACAAGGCCGTCGAAGCCATCACCGCAGCCGCCAAGACCGGCCAGATCGGCGACGGCAAGATCTTCGTTTTCGGCATCGATCAGGCGGTGCGCATCCGCACCGGCGAAACAGACACCGACGCGCTCTGAGCGGCGATCACGTATTCCAATGGAGAGTTCAATGAATATTCCTTCCACCTTGAAGTCAGCGGCGCGCTCCGCGCTGCTCGGCTCGTTCGCGCTCGGAGCATTGGGCACGGTCGCCGCATTCGCGCAGGAAGCGGCTCCCGCCGCGGCCGCAGCAGCGCCAGCTTTCACCGTCGACAAGGGCGACACCACGTGGATGATGGTTTCCACCGTTCTGGTGCTGTTGATGACGGTTCCCGGTCTTGCGCTTTTCTACGGCGGCCTGGTTCGCAGCAAGAACATGCTGTCGGTGCTGATGCAGGTCTTCACCATCACCAGCGTGGTCATGATCATCTGGGTTTTCTACGGCTACAGCCTCGCCTTCACCCCGGGCAACGCCTTCGTCGGCGGCCTTTCCAAGATGTTTCTCTCCGGCGTCGATGTGACGACCCTGTCGGAGACCTTCACCAAGGGTGTCGCCATTCCTGAACTGGTGTTCGTCGTCTTCCAGATGACCTTCGCCTGCATCACGCCGGCCCTGATCGTCGGCGCCTTCGCCGAACGCGTCAAATTCTCCGCTTTGATCCTTTTCGTCATCCTGTGGGTCACTTTCATCTACTTCCCGATCGCTCATATGGTCTGGTTCTGGGGCGGCCCGAGCGCTTATAGCGATCCGACGGGCCTCATCTTCAGCTTCGGCGCTATCGACTTCGCCGGCGGCACGGTCGTTCACATCAATGCGGGCATTGCCGGCCTCGTCGGCGCGCTCATGATCGGCAAGCGCAGCGGCTACAAGAAGGATCTCATGGCGCCGCACTCGATGACGCTGACCATGGTCGGTGCTTCGCTGCTGTGGGTCGGCTGGTTTGGCTTCAACGCCGGTTCGAACCTTGAAGCGAACGCCTATGCGGTGCTGGCCATGATCAATACCTTCGTCGCCACGGCGGCGGCGGCGGTCACCTGGATCGTGCTTGAATCGCTGCTGCGCGGCAAAGCCTCCATGCTTGGTGCTGTTTCGGGTGCGGTGACCGGCCTCGTCGCCGTCACGCCTGCTGCCGGCTTTGCCGGCCCGATGGGCGCCATCGTGCTCGGCATCGTCGCGACCTTCGTCTGCTACTTCTTCGTCTCGGTGGTGAAGAACGCGTTCGACTACGACGACAGCCTTGATGTCTTCGGCGTCCACTGCATCGGCGGCATCATCGGCGCGCTCGGCACAGGCATCCTGGTCAATCCTGCCCTCGGTGGCGCCGGCATTGTCGACTATTCGACGGCCGACTTTGCTGCCGGCTATGCCGGCACGGCCACACAACTCCTGGCGCAGGCCAAGGGTGTCCTGGTGACCCTGTTGTGGTCGGGTATCGGCAGCGCCATCCTCTACAAGATCGTCGACCTGATCATCGGCCTGCGTCCGACAGCCGACGCAGAGCGCGAAGGCCTCGACCTCACCTCGCATGGCGAAGCGGCCTATCACTCGTAAGCCCTGTGCGAGGCGGCCTCGGCCGCCCCGCATTCTCCCATCCCGTCGTGACGCTCCCGAAAGGAGTTCACGCATTGAGGCCCGGATCATGTCCGGGCCTCTTTTTTTGGCAAGCCGTTCCGGCAATGCCCGGCTTCACGCAATCACGTTCGGGTGATCAGGTTTTTTGAGGAAACAACGACCGCTCTGGTTCCGAACAGTGGAGGCGATCGTCGTTCTGACGCTCGTGCCAACAACAGGGAAGGAAACCATCTCATGAACCTCAAGAACATCTGCCTCGGAGCGCTTGCTCTTTCCATGATCGGCGGCGTGGCTTTTGCCGGTGCTCTGGATGAGCCCGACAACATGGCGCCGTTCTTCACGGACTCCGGCATGAAAACCATGAAGCCGATGGCGGATTTCAAGACAGCCTTCATGGCCATGCCGATGGAAAAGCAGGAAGCGATGAAGAAGGAATGCCAGGATGCGGCGATGAGCAAGCCGCATGCGGAATTCTGCGCCAATGTGCAGGCGCTCGGCGGCGCCAACTGATTTGCCGCGATCGGGCCGAGACCCGATCTTTGTTCCAGACGACCAATGGCGGGCTGCCAGCCCGCCATTGTGTCGTTCGATGGAAGCTCCATCGGCCCGTCGTCCATCATTGCCTCATACGGCTCAACCGGCGGTAACGAGGTTTGATCATCTCAACCTCTTATAGTTAATGCGCCTTTAACCTTCCCACCGATAGTCTGAGACCCGAATCTGCCGGAGTGCGCCACGCACCCGGCGAGTCCACGACAGACGGGGAAGAGCATGCGTTCAGGGGCTTCAGCACCGCTCGCGCTGGCCGATACGGGGCACGGCATCCAGGCGTTCGCACGGCGTCAGGTCGGGCGGCTGGTTGGCGTCGGCCTGTTCGCGCTGGCCGCCTTTGGCGTTGCCAGCCTTGCCACCTGGAATGTCGCCGATCCGAGTTTTTCCCACGCGACGAACAACACCGTCACCAATGCCATGGGCTATGCGGGTGCCGTGTTCTCCGACCTGGCCATGCAGTTCTTCGGCCTCGCCGCCGTCGCCGCCCTGGTTCCGACGGTCATCTGGGGATTCCTGCTGTTTTCCGCACGCGGCGTCGACAGGCTGCCCAAGCGCGGGTTGTCCTGGTTCGGCTTCGCGCTGCTGGCCGCTGCGATGGTCGGCTGCGTGGTGCCGCCCAAGACCTGGCCGCTGCCCACCGGCCTCGGCGGCGTGTTCGGCGACATGGTGCTGAAGATCCCCGGCGTCGTCATCGGCGGCTATCCGACCGGGCTGATCGCCAGCATCATCGCCATCCTGCTGGCCGCACCCGCGCTGTGGCTCTTTGCCCATGGCTCTGCGCTGATCGGACGCAAGAACGGCTTCGCCGTCATGGAGGACGAGCCCGCCGTTGATCCGCGCGAGGACGACCTTTTGTTCGACAATGACGAGGACGAAGGCGACGAGGGTATCCTGGCGCTCGGCGCCATCACCCATTGGTGGCTGTCGCTGCGCGCGTGGATGCACCGCCGTGCCTTGCGCCGCAGGCAGGAGCGGGACGAGTACGAGCCGGAGATGGAGCAGCGCTCCACAGCCTGGCGGCGCGCCGCCGAACGGGTCGAATCGGCGGAGTTTGCCGAGCAGCGGATGAGCCAGGATGGCCGCGCCCGCGTCGAACCCGAATTCTTCGCCGCCATGGTCAATGACCGCAGCGCCTCGCTCGACCCCGACGATGCCGATATCTTCGACGGCCGCTTCGACAATGCGGGCGAGGATGCCGATTTCGACGATGAGCCTGTCGTGCAACGCCGCGGCGCGCCGACCGCCAAGGTGCAGCCGTTCCGCTCCGACGCAGCCACCCGCGTCGAGGCGCCGGCGGCGCGCCCCGTGCCCGGCGCCCGCGTCCAGCGCGAGGCGCAGACATCGCTGATCGGCTCGGAAAAATTCGAAATGCCGTCGCTCCACTTCCTCTCCGAGCCGAAGAACGTGGTGCGCGACGCCAGCCTGTCCAAGGACGCGCTGGAACAGAACGCCCGCCTGCTCGAAGGCGTGCTGGAGGACTTCGGCGTCAAGGGCGAGATCATCGCCGTCCGTCCTGGCCCGGTGGTCACGCTCTATGAGCTCGAACCGGCGCCCGGCATCAAATCGTCACGCGTCATCGGCCTGTCCGACGACATCGCGCGCTCAATGAGCGCCATCGCCTGCCGCGTCGCGGTGGTGCCAGGCCGCAACGCCATCGGCATCGAACTGCCGAACGCCAAGCGCGAAACCGTCTATCTCAGAGAGATCCTGGCCAGCCGTGACTTCGAGACGACGAAGGCCAAGCTGGCGCTGGCGCTGGGCAAGACCATCAATGGCGAGGCGGTCATCGTCGACATTGCCAAGATGCCGCACGTGCTTGTCGCCGGCACCACCGGCTCGGGCAAGTCGGTCGCCATCAACACCATGATCCTGTCGCTGCTCTACCGGCTGACGCCGCAGGACTGCCGGCTGATCATGATCGATCCGAAAATGCTGGAACTCTCGGTCTATGACGGCATCCCGCATCTGCTCACGCCCGTCGTCACCGATCCGAAAAAGGCCGTGGTGGCGCTGAAATGGACCGTGCGCGAGATGGAGGACCGCTACCGCAAGATGTCCAAGGTCGGCGTGCGCAACATCGACGGCTTCAACGCCCGCGTCAGCCAGGCGGACAAGAAGGGCGAGAAGATCTCACGCACCGTGCAGACCGGCTTCGACCGCCAGACCGGCGAGGCGATCTACGAGACCGAGAACCTCGATCTCGAGCCGATGCCGTATATCGTCGTCATCATCGATGAGATGGCCGACCTGATGATGGTCGCCGGCAAGGACATCGAAGGTGCCGTGCAGCGCCTGGCGCAGATGGCGCGCGCCGCCGGCATCCATGTCATCATGGCGACGCAGCGGCCGTCGGTCGACGTCATCACCGGCACCATCAAGGCCAATTTCCCGACCCGCATCTCCTTCCAGGTGACGTCCAAGATCGACAGCCGCACCATTCTGGGTGAGCAGGGCGCCGAGCAGCTGCTCGGCATGGGCGACATGCTCTACATGGCCGGCGGCGGTCGTATCCAGCGCGTGCACGGCCCGTTCGTCGCCGATGAAGAGGTCGAGAAGATCGTCGCGCACCTGAAGCTGCAGGGCGTGCCGGAATATCTCGACGCCATCACCGAGGATGACGGCGAGGACGACGACGAGCCGTCGGGCAAGGGTGGGTCCGGTGGCGGCAACAGCAATTTCGAGGATTCCGACGATCCTTACGATCAGGCGGTCTCCGTGGTGCTGCGCGATGGCAAGGCCTCGACCAGCTATATCCAGCGCCGGCTGGGCATCGGCTACAACCGCGCCGCCTCGATCATCGAGAAGATGGAAAAGGAAGGTATCGTCGGCCCGGCCAACCATGCCGGCAAGCGCGAGATCCTGGTGCCGACCGAAGAGGACAAGTTCTGACCAGAAAGGCTGACCCTTGTGACATCCCGGTCCGGCAACCTTGAACCTTTCAAGGCGTTGAAGCGACCAAGGGACGCCTGACCCGCCAAATTTCAGCCTAACTGGGGGTCCAAGCACAGAACAACTCAGGAATCAGATGAGAGTGACCGACATGAAAAACGATCTTTCAGCGCTCAGCACATTTGCTCCATCCCGGCGTCAGTTGCTGGGCCTCGGCCTGGCGTTTGCGGGGGCGGCAGCCTTCAACGCGGTGCCCGGCTTCCAGGTGCTGGCTTCGGCGCAGGCGGCTGTGCCGACCGCTGCGCAGAAGATCGCCGACCACTTTTCATCGGTCAAATCAATGAGCGGCGAATTCGTGCAGTTCGGCCCCAAGGGCGAGCAGACCGGCGGCAAGTTCTTCCTTGAACGGCCAGGCAAGATCCGCTTCAACTATGACGGCTCTTCGAATTTCCGGGTGATTTCAGACGGCCAGTCGGTGGTCATCCTGAACAAGAGGCTCAACACGTCCGATCTCTATCCGTTGTCGAAGACGCCTCTGAAGCTGCTGCTCGACACCAGGATCGACCTCTCCGGCGACCGCGTCAAAAGCGTCAAGCAGGAGGATGACCTCACCACCATCCAGCTCGCCGACAAATCCGTATTCGGCAATTCGAAGATCACCATGATGTTCGATCCGAAAACCTTCGATTTGCGGCAGTGGACGATCACCGACGCGCAGGGCAAGGATACGACGGTGATGATCTTCAACACCAAGGAAGGCGTCAGCTTCGCGCCGGATACTTTCGCCATCGACTACACGGCGAACCGCGAGCTCAACACCAACAAGGCGCGCTAACCCAGTTGTTATAGCTGTGGAAAGCACCGGGGCCGCGCCTCGTCGGGCGTGGCCCGGCTTGTCTTTGCGGCCCGCGGCTGGCAATTTCCCGGGCTGACTCCGTCAAAAGGCGTCTTCCCCGCCGGAACCCATCGGTTCTGGTCGGCCGCACGCTGTCCTGGATTGCCAATGCCCTTCTCCATCGCCACCTGGAACATCAACTCCGTTCGCCTGCGCATGCCGATCGTCGAGCGCCTGCTCGTGGAGCAGGCCCCCGACGTGCTGTGCCTGCAGGAAACCAAGGTTCCCGACGACCTGTTTCCCGAAAAGGCTTTCCGCAAGCTCGGCTACGAACACATCGCCTTCCATGGCCAGAAGGGCTACCACGGCGTAGCAACCGTGGCGCGGCGGCCGATCGAATTGGTCGAAAAGCGACGCTTTTGCGAAATCGAGGATAGCCGGCACCTCTCGGTGAGGGTGCGGGCCGGCGGCAAGGCGATCCTGCTGCACAATTTCTACGTCCCCGCGGGCGGCGACGAACCGGATCCCGTCATCAACAGGAAGTTCAAGCACAAGCTCGATTTCGTTGCCGAGATGAATGCCATCCGGGCAGAACATGACGAGGTGTCCGGCTCGGTGCTGGTCGGCGACCTCAACATCGCCCCGCTCGAGCATGACGTCTGGTCGCACAAGCAATTGCTCAACGTGGTCAGCCACACGCCGGTCGAGACAGAAAATTTCGAGGCGATGCGGCGCGCCGGCAACTGGGTCGACCTGATGCGGCTCAACGTGCCGGATGAGCAGAAGCTCTACACCTGGTGGAGCTATCGCGCGCAGGATTGGGAGTTGTCCAATCGCGGCCGCCGCCTCGACCATGTCTGGTCGTCGCCGAACCTGGTGCCCAGCTTTTCCGGCTACGAGATCCTGCGTCTGGCGCGCGGCTGGGAGCGCCCGTCGGACCATGTGCCTGTCATCGCGCGGTTCGATCTGGACTAGTCTGGTCGAAAATGCCCGCGTGCGGCAGTCAGTCGGTAGAGGTGGAGTCGGCTGGATCCACCCACGGACGGCCCAATCGTGTCACCATCGCCGCGTACCCAACGGCACCTGCCGCCCAAAGGAAGATGCCAAGCTCTTTGACGACGTCTTCGGCGATGGCGGCCGCAGAACCAGGGGTAGGAAACAGCTCTCCGATCTGGTCAATCGATGCTGACATCGCGAGCAGGAAGCCTGCGGCCACAAAGACGATCGTGCCGTCGAATGTCTTTCGTCGCAGCCGAAAGAACCAGAACAACCCGGCGGCGGCGTAGACAATCATCGGAACGATCTCCGGTATCCCTACAATGGGCAGCACGTCCTCATGGATCAACAACAGGTCATCGAGGCCCAAGAACAGGGTGAGGCCGCCGAGAAACGTGCAATCCCATCGATGCGTGAGCAGGCCAGCAAACAGGGTCGCAGCGCCGGTGCCGATCCATAGCGAAGCACCCAGGGACGAAATCCACCCCGTATAGAAGCCGACTTCGGCGGCTGCAGATGGATCTCGATAAAAGATCCAAGCGTCCAGGCCACGAATTTGCGCGATGAACAGCGCGGCTAAGAGCATCGCAACATTAATCGCCGTCGCCGCCAGTACGACCAAGCGCCAGGCTATTATCCATTCGCCGCCATGCTTTGTGTTCAGCGCGTTGTTCTCTGGCATTGCAATTCTCATTGAGGACTGAGAGGAACTCCACTGGAACCAAAGTACGACAGCCGCCAGATCTGCCGCCGAGAACTCCGCCTGCATTGTGCCGGTGGTCACCATGGTTGCAGCGCTTCGCCCCACCGAAACCATTGTACCATGGCGTCGATGTTCAGGTGAGGCTGGCCTGCAAATGGCCGACCTGAATCTCAACGCGCTTCGAAGCGCGCCAAATGAATTCAAGTTCAAACGGCGCGCTTCAAGTCCTCATGCATGTCGTTATCGCGAAATTGCTGGACTGACAGGCCTGCGAGATCCGCAGATGGGGATGGTCGCGGCGGCGCGTCGCCAGCATCCGTTGCGCCGCTTCGATGATTGTCGACGCAGGGACATTGGCGACCAGGCCGGTCGGGCTTGCAAGACGGGATTCGATCACGTCCACGCAGTTCGAAAGCGGCCTCCAACGGGCCATGTTGGCGCCGCCACTGAGGATAACCATCGGCGTCATCACGGTTGCCATGAGATGTGCGGTACCGCCTTCGGCGCCGATGTAAAGATCGGCAAACTCGCCGAGCGCCAGCAAGATGTCACCGATATCGACACCCTCGATCGCGGCGGAATCGACAAGCCGCAGCTTCGGTACGCGCTGAGCCAGTTCAGCCATATCGGGACCATCGCCGGGAGTTTTCACATAGAGAAGGTCCGCCCCGTCGGCGATCAGGCCGTCGGCGATCGCGGCAACCTGATCCGCCGACATGCGCTTGCTGGCGCTGCCGTGCGCCGCGATAATGATCAACGGAGCATGCTTGCCGTCCGCAAGGTCCCTGGCCGCCGCTCGCGCGGCCGGGCCAGGCTCCAGCCGATGATCGAAAGGCAGCCGCTTGCCGGCAAGGCGTTCGATGAGGCGGTGGTAGCGCCAGGCATTGTGCCCGGGTCGTGCTTCAGGCCTTTGGCCCAGGCGCCAGGAAAGGGCGAAAGCCGGAAAGTTTGCCTCATAGGCGATGCCGCGGCCGAGCAGTGATGCCGAGGCTTGAAGCAGCCAACGCGCCGAGATGCGGAAATCGACCACGGCCAATCGCCCCTTGCCGTTGCGGTGACCGGCGATCAGGCGCGCCAGGGGCGTCCGCACATTGATCGCATCGACCAAATGGCCGGCATGGCGATTGAGGCTATGTTCAAGGGACGACGACCGGGTGGTTCCGTAGACGATGAAACTATCGGGGAATGCCGTTCTGGCGGCGCGCAAAGCCGGAATCCGGATTAATCCGTCGCCGAACGCGTCATTGCGGGAATACAAGATAATCGTCTCGTACCGCCCTGATGGCATGGCTCGCTCCCCCCAGGAGCCTGGTGGTGATGGCGCCTGCTGTGCCGGCCGCCTTCGAGGTGCTTTAGGATTTCACCTCATGCCTGTCAACGGACCCTTGCCCCTGGATCCGGGCGTCCGGATGAACGAACCTTGGCGATTCCCGCTCCGGCCGCAGTGCGCCACGATCAGGTCATCGCGGCCAATGTCGTTGAAAAGCGCTGCCGCGCTTCCGCCTTTGGCCGCGACACAACAGCTTCGCAGGCGGGCAGCCTTCAGCCGGAGAAGCGCGGCGCCAGTTCCTCGATGCGGCGGATCATCGCCTGAAATTCCTCCGAGATGCGCTGGTGGAGCTTGACCGCGATCTCGGGATATTCCTCCAGGATGCGGCGGAACATCTTGCGGCTGAGCCGCATCACTTCCGAATCGATCTCGGCCGAGGCGCTGGTCAACCGGTTGGTGTCGGCGATCAACGCCAGTTCGCTCAGGATCGTGCCGGGGCCTGCCGTGCCAATCGGGATGCGTTCACCACCCTGCTCCCGGTAGAGCACGATGCGCCCACTGACGACGATATAGGCGGAATCGGCCTCGTCGTCCTCGCGATAAAGCTTGTGGTTGGCAATCAGCCTGGTGTTCTCGGCGCCAAAGGCGAGCAGGCGCAATTGTTCCTGCGTGAAGCCCTCGAAGAGCCTCACGGCGGACAGGACGCGGATGTCGTCATCCAGCGCCATCTAGCTATGTCCCCGAACCGACAGTCCGACTCCTCCTCTGCGAGTTCGATCCAAACCACCCTCCAACTGGATCGTACCCGAAAGCGGCCCCGCCCGACCGCTCATTGGATAATGAAATGTTTAAGGAACCAGCTTGTAGCCGCCGCTTTCTGTCACAAGAATTTCCGCATTGGAAGGATCGCGCTCGATCTTCTGGCGCAGCCGGTAGACATGGGTTTCCAGCGTGTGCGTGGTGACACCGGAATTGTAGCCCCATACTTCCTCGAGCAGCACGTCGCGCGTCACCACCTTCTGGTCGGCGCGATAAAGATATTTGATGATCGAGGCTTCCTTCTCCGTCAGCCGCACCTTGCCGCCGCGCGGGTCAAGCAGCAGTTTCTGGCTGGGCTTGAAAGTATAGGGCCCGACCGAGAAGGTGGCGTCCTCGCTCTGCTCATGCTGGCGCAGCTGCGCCCGAATGCGTGCCAGCAGCACGGCAAAGCGGAACGGCTTCGTCACATAGTCGTTGGCGCCGGCCTCGAGCCCAAGAATCGTATCCGAATCGGTGTCGTGGCCGGTCAGCATGATGATGGGCGCCTTGTAGCCGCCCTTGCGCAGGATCTTCACCGCTTCGCGGCCATCCATGTCGGGCAGCCCGACGTCCATGATGAGCAGATCAATGAGGCCGCCGCGCGCTGCGGCGACACCTTTTGCCGCAGTCGATTCCTGCAGCACGTCGAATTCCTCGTAAAGGGATAATTGCTCGACCAGTGTGCCGCGCAGGTCATCATCATCGTCGACGATCAGTATGGTGCGTGAAGTCATGGATCAATCCGTTGTTTTGAAAAGAAAATTCAGTTGACCGCTGCCTGTTTATGCGGAAGCTGACCGGCGCAACAGCCGTTCACAGTGATTTGTTCCGTGGCACGATCATACAAGAAAAAACACGATCGCAATGCAGCCGGCGCAATTTTGCGAAAAGGGCTGCGTGTGATGACCGTGCGGGCCAGGCCTGGGCATCCAAGCCAGGGCCTGCTGCAGGCCGGGAAAACGGTGTTTGCCTGTGCGTTGGGGCGCGGTGGCATCTCGGCCGGCAAGCGCGAAGGCGATGGCGCCACGCCGCTGGCCGCGATGCGGATACTGTCGGGGTATTTCCGGGGAGATCAGTTCTCCAGCGGCCGCAGGACCCGTCTGGCGATGACGCCGATCGGGCCCGATCTGGGCTGGTGCGAAGTGCCTGACGACCGCAACTACAACAGGCCCGTCAAGATACCCTATGGCGCCAGCCACGAACGCATGCGGCGCGACGACCGGCTCTACGACGCCTGTCTTGTGCTCGACTGGAACCTGTCGCCGCGCCGGCGCGGGCGCGGCAGCGCCATCTTCTTCCATCTGGCGCGCCCCGGCTTCACGCCGACGCAAGGCTGTGTGGCTGTCACGGCTCGTACGATGGCGCGACTGCTGCCGCTGCTGTCGCACCGGACGGTGGTGAGGGTGGTAAGATAGTAGGGGAATAGGGGAGTAGGGGAGTAGGGGAGTAGGGACAGTCCCGGCGCAGCCTTAATTTTCCTATTCCCCTATTCCCCTATTCCCCTATTCCCCTATTCCCCTATTCCCCTATTCCCCTACGACCAGGTTTCTGCCAGCCGATGTCTAGCAGGCCCAGCCGGCCCAGTTCTCTGTCCATTGCGCGAGCGACGTCGCGACGCTCGCCGCCGATATCGCGCAGTTGGCGATCGGAGAGATCCTCGACGTCCTGGTAGGCAATGTCGCGGCGGGCGAGGCGTATCGCGATCCGGGCGTGACGCAGCCAGTCGAGGGTTTCGGCCAGCCAGGCCGGGCGGGGTGTCGATGAATTCAAAACGATGATGGACATGGTTATGATCCGTTGTCTCCGGATATCAAATCCGGCTTGATGATGTGTCGATGATGGGATCATGCCAGATTGAAATCCCTGCGAGAAACGAGTAGTTTTCTCTGGATCATCAAGTTTTATTTGAGGATAGGATGGCTCGTCTTCTGCCCGGGACTCGTGCCTTGAGGACGCTGGAAGCAGCGGCCCGGCACCTCAATTTCACCCGCGCCGCCGACGAGCTCGGCCTGACACCGGCCGCCGTCAGCCATCAGATCAAAGAAATCGAGGATCAACTCGGGCTGGTGCTGTTCACACGCACCAGCCGCACCATCCGGCTCACCGAGGCGGGGACGGTGCTGTTCGACGCCTCGGCCGACGCGCTCGACCTGCTTGGCCGGGCCGTTTCGCGGGCGCAAAAGCTGGCGCGCGGCACCGCCCTTTTGAAGGTAACGCTCGACGCGCAGTTCGCGTCAAAATGGCTGATGCGACGCGTCGACGATTTTCGCAAGCATCACCCCGATATCGAATTGCGATTCGACATTGCCTATGAAGTGCGGGATTTCGAACTCGATGACATCGATGTCGGCATCCGTTTCGGCGCCGGTAAATATCCGGGTCTTCGCACCCACCGGCTGTTCGACAACATCCTCATTCCGGTGTGCAGCCCGAGCCTGTTGACTTCCGGTCCGCCGCTGCGTGAGCCGCGCGACCTCTTCAATCACACGCTTGCGCATATCGAATGGTCGCGGCAAGGCGTGACATGGCCCAACTGGCGGATGTGGATGGCGGCGGCCGGCATCAATGATTTCGACGACAGCCGGACCGTCGTCTTCGGAAACTCCACGGATGCCGTCCAGGCAGCGCTCGACGGCAATGCCGTTGCGCTCGCCGATTTCGCCATGGTGGCGAACGACCTTTCCCTGGGCAGGCTGGTGCAGCCTTTCGAACTCGGCCTGCGGGTGGCGCCCGAGTTCGCCTACTTCCTGGTCTATCCCGAAAATACCGGCGACGATCCGCGCATCGTCGCCTTTCGCGAATGGATGCTCGAGGAAGTCGCCAAGACGCGGACCACGGACAAAGGGCAGTAGGGCAGTAGGGCAGTAGGGCAGTAGGGCAGTAGGGCAGTAGGGCAGTAGGGATTGCAGTCGGTGCCGTTTGCCCCTATTCCCCTACTGCCTTACTGCCCTACTCCCTTCTTGATCAGGTTGCCGCCGCGCCGAACCAGCCGATCACGGCGCCGATGATCAGCAGCACGCCGAGCCAGTGGCCGCCGTCGATGAGGGTCAGGTCCCAGCCGAAATTCTCGTAGCGATGGTTGACCGAGAGCGTCGTGGCGACGAAACCCAGCCAGAGCACAAAGCCAAAGACTAGTCCGGCGATCCATGTCGGCTCGCCGCCGGTCATCGCGCCGACGACCAGGGCCAATGTGGTGGCCATGACCAGTTCGGCGATGAAGCTGATGACGAAGGGCAGCGGCGATTTTTTCATCGTCGCCGGATCGAGCTTGGCGGCCTTCAGCCACGGCTTGCTCAGGCCCATGTACCAAGCGGCGCCGAACAGCCACGCGGCGATCGCGGCAGCGACTACCGCCAGCCAGTTCACTGCTGAAAAATCCATGAGCTCCCCCTCTGATTTGTATGTGATGGAACGCCTGTTCGGCGATCGCGTCAAGCGAACCGCCAGACCGTCGTGCGCTTGACCAGCGCATCCTCCAGCGCCCGCGTGACGGCCACCTCATAGACAGAAAGCGGCTCCAGCCCTGCCTTCGGCAGATACGACCGTCCGGGATCGCCGACGAGGATCTCGGCGCCGCGGGCCTTCAGCGTTGCGAACCATGGCATCAGCCGGTCCGCGAAAGATTTGTCGTAGAAAACATCACCGGCCAGGACCACGTCCCAACCTGCATCGGTGCCGATGCAATCCGTGCCGAGGAATTCGGTCCCGACACCGTTGATCTCGCTGTTGAGCCGGATCGCGGTGGCACAGAACGGATCGATGTCGGTTGCGATCACCTTGGCGGCACCTGCCTTGGCGGCAGCGATGGCGACGAGGCCGGAGCCGGAAGCGAAGTCGAGCACGCGCTTGCCCCGCACCGTGCCGGGATTGTCCAGGACATAGCGGGCAAGGCCCTGGCCGCCGGCCCAGGCAAAGGCCCAGAAAGGCGGTGGCAGGCCGATCTCGACCAGCTCATCCTCGGTCCGCTGCCACAAATCATGCGCTTCGTCGGCAAGATGAAGCAGGATCTCCGGCACGTGCGGCGGCGCCATCAGCGCCGTGTTGTCGAGAATGAATTGCCTCGCGCTGTTGGGCGTCAGCGCCGTCACGGAGCCGGCGTCAAGCCGCCCATGCGGCAGACTTCCTTCCATTCGGCCGGCGTCACCGGCTGCACGGAAAGCCGGCCGAGCCGCACCAGCGCCATGTCGGCAAGCCTGGGATTGGCCTTGACCTGTTCCAGCGTCGGCGGGTTCGGCACATCCCTTACGGCGCGGATGTCGACGCATTCCCAGCGCGGATCGTCCGAGGTGGTGTCGGGATGGGCAAGCGCGCAGACTTCAGCGATGCCGACGACGTTCAGCCCTTCGTTGGAATGGTAGAAGAAGCCGAGATCGCCGATCCGCATGGCCTTCATGTTGTTGCGCGCGGCGTAGTTGCGCACGCCGTCCCATTGCGTACCGGCCTTGCCCTTGGCCTTCAGCATCTCGAAGGAGAACTTGAATGGCTCGGATTTGAACAGCCAGTAGTTCATGTCTTTCTCCTCCTAGGAGTCGCGCGGCGACCGGGATTAACTAGCCGCCGGCTTGTTGAACGTCCAGTTCCACGGGCGGATTTCGACGCTTTCGAACAGCCCGGCCTTGGCGTAGGGGTCGGCCGCCGACAGAGCCTGCGCACCTGCCAGGTCGGGCGCTTCGACGACCACGAGGCTGCCATTGGGCTTGCCCTCGGCATCAAGGAACGGACCAGCGAAGGCCAGCTTCTTGTCGCCGTTCAACCCTTCGAGAAAGGCAATATGCTCGGGCCGCGTGTCGAGGCGCACCTGCAGGCTTCCGGGCTTGTCCTTGCAAATCACAGCAAACAGCATGGTTCTCTCTCCTGGTCTCGGGTTCAAGGTTGGGGATCAATCGTTGGTTTCGGTCTTCAGCGGCCGGGTCATCAAGGCCGTCACAGCCTGCCGGACGGTGATGGCACCGTCCAGTATGGCGGCGACAGCGGCAATGATCGGCGCGTCGATGTTGCGCTCGGTGGCGATGCGGGCAGCGATCGCCGCCGTCGGCACGCCTTCGGCGAGCGGCAATCCGGCAAGCGGCTTGCCTTGGCCGAGCGCCAGGCCATAGGCGAAATTGCGCGACTGGGTGGACGAGCAGGTCAGCAGCAGGTCGCCAAGGCCGGAAAGCCCCATCAGCGTTTCGGGCCTGGCGCCGAAGGCAGCGCCGATGCGGCGCAGCTCGACAAAGCCGCGCGTCACCATTGCGGCCTGGGCGCTGGCGCCGAGACCCGCGCCAGCGACAGCACCTGCGGCAATGGCGAAGACGTTCTTCAAGGCGCCGCCGATCTCGACGCCGATCAGGTCGTCGTTCGAATAGCAGCGTAGGTTTTCGGCGGAAAAGCGGGCGGCGAGATCGGCGGCCAATGCCTCGTCGCGGGCAGCGACCACAACGGCCGTCGGCAGGCCGCGGGCGACGTCGGTGGCGAAGCTCGGACCCGACAGAGCGGCAACCGGATTTAGCGGCAGGATTTCTTCGACGATCGCCGACAGCAAGGCGCCGGTCTCGCTTTCGATGCCCTTGGCACACAGAACCAGCGGGACACCGGCCGGCATCTGGTCCTTCGCTGCCGCCAGCGTAGTCCGCAGCGACTGGGCCGGCGTCACCGCCAGCACGCAGTCGGCACCGTCGAGCGCGGCCTGGATGTTGCTCGTCGCCACGATGCCGGGCTGGAGCGCAATGCCCGGCAGATAGCGTGGATTTTCGCCGCGGTCGATCGCGGCGACGGTCTCCGGGTCGCGCGCGTAAAGGCGGACGAAATGGCCGGCGCGCAGCATGGCCAAGGCCAAGGCAGTGCCCCAGGCCCCGCCGCCGAGCACGGCAACGCGCCAGCCGGTTGGCGCGGTGTCGTTGCCGCTTGCCAGCTCGTTCATGCCTTGGCTCCGCGCCGGCCGGAGCCGACCATCGGCGCCGAGATGCTGTCCAGCGGCCAGCGCGAGCGCGGCACGAAATCGAAGCCGTTCTCCTGCGCCATGCCGGCGCGCAGCCGCTCGATGCCGGCCCAGGCGATCATCGCCGCATTGTCGGTGCAAAGCTTCAGCGGTGGCGCAATGAAGGTGAAGCCGGTCTCGGCACAGAGCCGCTCCAGCATGATCTTGATCGTGCGGTTGGCGGCGACACCACCGGCAACGACGAGGGCCGGGTTTTTCGTGCCGGGAAATGTCTCGCGAAAGCGCGTCAGCGCGCGGGAGACACGGTCGGCCAGCGCATCGGCCACCGCTGCCTGGAACGAAGCGCAGATGTCGGCGACGTCCTGGTCGCTCAGCGGCGCAATGGCGCTCGCCGCCTGGCGCACGGCGGTCTTGAGGCCGGAGAAGGAGAAGTCGGGCTGGGCCGAGCCCTTCATCGGGCGCGGAAAGGCAAAGCGCGAGGCATTGCCGGCCTGTGCCGCCTTCTCGACATTCGGTCCGCCGGGATAGGCCAGGCCGAGCATCTTGGCCGTCTTGTCGAAGGCTTCGCCGAGCGCGTCGTCGATGGTCGTTGCCCAGCGCTGGTAGTCGCCGACGCCGCGCACGGCGACGATTTGCGTATGGCCGCCGGAGACCAGCAGCAAGAGATAGGGAAAGTCGAGCCCGTCGGTCAGCCTTGCGGTCAGCGCATGGCCTTCGAGGTGGTTGATGGCGATCAGCGGCTTGTTCGCCGCCGCGGCGATTGCCTTGGCGGTCATCAGCCCGACGATCAGCCCGCCGACCAGGCCGGGACCGGCGGTGGCGGCAATCGCGTCGATATCGGCGAGCGCCGTGCCCGAATCGGCAAGCGCTGCCTCGATGATGCCGTCCAGCGCCTCGACATGGGCACGCGCGGCGATTTCCGGCACGACACCGCCGAACGCGGCATGTTCCTCGATCTGGCTGAGCACGATGTTGGACAGGATTTTTGGCGCGGCGTCGCCGTCGATGGCCACCACGCTGGCGGCGGTCTCGTCACAACTCGTCTCTATGCCCAGCACGCGGATCAATTCGTCGCTGTCCCTAAAGATTGTATCATTGGGCTTTCCCCGTTAGGAGAACCCCGGAAAAGCCTCGCTTGCCGGGGGGTTATCACGGACTGCGCGCCATGCAAACAATCTTGAGAATCGGAACACGCGGCAGCCCGCTGGCGCTGGCACAGGCGCATGAAGCACAGGCGCGGCTGATGGCCGCGCATGGCATGCCGGCGGAGGCGTTCGAGGTGGTCGTCATCTCGACCAGCGGCGACCGCATCCAGGACCGGCCGCTGTCGGAAGCCGGCGGCAAGGGCCTGTTCACCAAGGAGATCGAGGAGGCGCTGCTGGCGGGCCGGATCGATATCGCCGTGCATTCGTCGAAGGACATGCCGACGCAACTGCCCGACGGTCTCGAACTCTCGGCCTTCCTGCCGCGCGAGGATGCACGCGACGCCTTTGTCGGCAAGGCGGCGAAGACGATCGCCGAACTGCCGCGCGGGGCGAAAGTCGGCTCGTCGTCGCTGCGGCGGCAAGCGCTGATCCGCCGGATGCGGCCGGATCTCGACGTGGTGATGTTCCGCGGCAATGTGCAGACGCGGCTGCGCAAGCTCGAAGAAGGCGTCGCCGCGGGCACGATCCTGGCCTATGCCGGGCTGAAGCGGCTTGGGCTCGAGCATGTCGTCACCGATCTGATACCGCTCGATGTCTTCCCGCCGGCGCCGGGGCAAGGCGCGATCTGCATCGAAACCCGTATCGGCGACCGCGATGTCGAAAAGATGCTGGCAGCCGTCCATGATGTGCCGACCGGCCAGGCGCTGGCCTGCGAGCGTGCCTTCCTGGCGGCGCTGGATGGCTCCTGCCGCACGCCGATCGCCGGCTATGCGGCGATCGCGGCCGGAAAGCTGTCTTTTGCCGGGCTGATCATCTCGCCCGACGGGACGCAATCGTACACGGTCGAGCTGCAGGGACCGGCGCAAGACGCCGCCAGCATCGGCGGTGAAGCAGCCCGGAGCGTGCGTGCCAAGGCCGGCGAAAAGTTCTTCGACGGCTGGCTCTGAAATGCTTCGCGTCCTGGTGACCAGGCCGGAACCGGGTGCTTCGCGCACTGCGCGTCGGCTTGAGGAGACGGGCTTTCAGCCGGTTCTTTTGCCCCTGACCGAAACAAAGGCGTTGCCTGTCGCCGCCGGACTGATCCCGGACAATGCCGTCGCGGTGGCCGTCACCAGCGCCAATGCCGTGCGCCATGCGCCGGAAGAAATCATCGCGACGCTCGCCGCCTTGCCTTGCCATGCGGTCGGCAAAAGGACGGCGCAAGCGGCGCGTCGAGCGGGGTTTTTGTCGGTCAGTGAAGGCCCGGGCGATGCGGAGGCGTTGGCCGACAGTCTCGCCGCCGATTTTTCTGGAAAGACGATTGTCTATCTCTGCGGGCGCGTGCGTTTTCCGGCGTTCGAACAGAGGCTCGTGACGGCGGGCGTTCGGGTCCACGCCGTCGAGACGTATGACACGCTGACAATGGGCTATCCGGACGAAGTCATCCTCGAACGCCTGTCCGGGCAACCTGCCGACGCGGTGTTGCTTTATTCAGCCAAGGCGGCGGCGGCGATGCAAATCCTGGCAAGACGGCCCGCTCTGCGCGGACTCTTCGAGAAAACATGGGTTTTTGCGCTTTCCACTCGCATCGCCGCAGCCTTCGACGGTGTCGCCAGTGAAAGGATCCGCATCGCCGCACAGCCTGACGAGGACGCATTGCTGGCGCTTTTGCAGGGGCCGCGCTGAGCCGCGTCATCACACCGCCCCTTTTCACCGCTTGGTGATGTGCTAGACCCTTTCTGAACCATCATGCGCCGCCAGGCGTTGAGACGAAGCGAATTGTGCGGAGCCCAGGCATGGTCAAGACGCCGAAGATGCGACACTCGAAAAGCCGCCGCGAGCCGGTGACCATCGATCTCGAGCCGGGCGCCGTCTCACGCATCGCCGACGAGGACGCCGCCAGGCAGGAGGCCCGGACAGACGAGGCGAAGGCCGAGGAAGCAGCGAACGCTTCGTTGCCTGAGGTTCCCGAAGAGCCGGTACACGCCGACCAGACCGATCTCGAGCCCTGGGAGCATACCGACGCCCGGGCCGAACCGGAGCAGCCGCCGGCAGCGGCGACAAAGCCCGCTAGGGAGGCCGAGATCCCCTATCCCGGATCGTCCGACGAGCCCGGATCGTCCGATGCGCCGGCCGGCAAGACCAAAGCCTATGACTACAGTTTCGAGGACGCATCGGTGAAGCGCACGCAGACCGACGGCAACAAGGCAAAACCCGAGACACGGGACGGGAAAATGGCGCCACCACCGGAAAAGCGCGGCGGCCTCAACGGCGTCGCCGCCGGCATCATCGGCGGCGTCATCGCGCTGGTCGGCGCCGGCGGGCTGCAATTTGCCGGCCTGCTCGGCGCGCCGGGTTCCGGTGCCGGCGTCTCGCTCGATAGCGTCAACGGCGACATCGCCTCGCTGAAGACCGAAATCGCCGGTTTGAAGGACGCCGGCGGCAACGGCGATGGAGCGGCGAAGATGGTCGGGCTGTCCTCGGGCCTTGAACAGGTCAAGGCCGATGTGGCGGCGCTGAAATCGGCTGTCGAGAAAGGTGGAGCAGGCGACGCGGCTGGGGTCGCCGCACTGGGCGACAAGGTCGCGCAGATCGAGACGGCGGTCGCCGCCCTCGGCAAGGCCGGCAGCTCGGCGCCGGTCGATCTCGGTCCGCTCAACGAGAAACTGGCAGGCCTCGACGCGCTGGTGAAGTCGGCCGGCGAGGCGGCGACGGCGCAGGAGGGCCGGCTGACAGCGCTGGAGCAGTCCGTGTCGCAGCTGTCCGGCAAGGTCGAGGCGGCGGCGGGACAGCCGAAGATCGCGCTTGCCATCGCGGCGTCCGCCTTGAAGGCGGCGCTGGAGCGTGGCGGGCCGTTTTCGGCCGAACTCGAAACCCTTGCAGCGATTTCGCCCGATGCGCCGCAGCTTGCGGCACTGCGCCCCTATGCCGAAAAGGGCGTTCCGACCCGCGCCGAGATCGCATCGCAGGCTGATGCCGCCGCCAATGCCATGGTCACAGCCGCGACGCCCGTCGATGAGAATGCCGGCTTCGTTCAGAGTCTTCTGTCGAGCGCCGAATCGCTGGTCAAGGTCAGGCCGATCGGCGCCGTCGAAGGCGCCGGCGCACCGGAAACCGTCGCGCGCGTGGAGGCGGCGGTCAACCAGGGCGACTACGCCAAGGCACTCAGCGAGTATGAAACGCTGCCCGAGGCCGCCAAGGCGGCTGGCGCCGACTTTGCCGGCAAGCTGAAGGCACGCATCGAGGTCGAAACCCAGGTCGATGCGCTGATCTCGGGCGCGATGAAGGCATGAGGGCAACACAATGATCCGCCTGCTCGCCTTCCTCATCGTCGTTTTCGCGCTCGGGCTGGGCTTTGCCTGGCTGGCCGACCGGCCGGGCGACATGGTCGTCACTTTCAACGGCTATCAATACCAGGTCAGCCTAATGGTGGCGGCGGTGGCCGTCGTTGCCGTGGTCGCCGCGGTGATGATCCTGTGGTGGCTGCTCAAGTCGCTGTGGAACAGTCCCTACACCATCTCGCGCTATTTCCGTGTCCGCCGCCGCGACCGTGGCTATCAGGCGCTGTCGACCGGCATGATTGCCGCCGGCGCCGGTGATGGCGCGCTGGCCCGCAAGAAGACCAAGGAAGCCGCTAAGCTGATCCGTTCCGACCAGGAGCCGCTGATCCACCTGCTGGAAGCACAGGCGTCGCTGCTCGAAGGTGATCATGAAGGCGCGCGGCAGAAGTTCGAAAGCATGCTCGACGATCCCGAGATGCGGCTGCTGGGCTTGCGCGGGCTTTATCTGGAAGCCGAACGGCTCGGCGACCGCAACGCCGCCCGACATTATGCCGGCCGTGCCGCGGTGATGGCGCCGCAGCTGGCCTGGGCGGCGGAATCGACGCTGGAAGAGCTGACCGCGCGCAGCGACTGGGACGGCGCCCTGAAACTGGTCGACGCGCAGAAATCGACACGGCAGATCGAACGCGATGCCGCCAACCGCCGCCGCGCCGTGCTGCTGACCGCCAAGGCGCAGGCGCTTGCCGACAGCGATCCCGCCGCCGCCAGGACGGCGGCGATCGAGGCCAACAAGCTCAGGCCGGACTTCGCGCCCGCCGCCGTTGCCGCCGCGGCCGCATTGTTCAAGCAGAACGATGTGCGCAAGGGCTCGAAGATACTCGAGGCGGCGTGGAAGGCCGAGCCGCATCCGGAGGTCGCCGAGCTCTATACCCATGCAAGGCTGGGCGACGCCGTGCTCGACCGCCTCAACCGGGCGAAGAAGCTGCAGGAAATGAAGAAGAACCACGCCGAGTCCTCGATGACGGTGGCGCGCGCCGCGCTCGACGCGCAGGATTATTCGACCGCCCGCCGCGAGGCCGAGGCGGCGATCCGGATGGACCGCCGCGAGGGCGCCTATCTGCTGCTCGCAGACATCGAGGAGGCCGAGACCGGCGATCAGGGCAAGGTGCGGCAGCTGCTGTCCAGGGCGGTGCGGGCGCCGCGCGATCCGGCCTGGGTCGCAGACGGCGTGGTATCGGAACGCTGGGCGCCGGTATCGCCGATCACCGGCCGGCTCGATGCCTTCGAGTGGCGCGCGCCGATGGAGCGTCTTGGCCAGTTGATCGACAGCCATGATGACATGCCAGCCGGTGCGGCGCCGGTCATCGAAGCATTGGCAAAGCCGACGAGCGAAAAAAGGCCGATCGAGGTGATCGATGATGCCGGCCCTGACATGTCGTCGAGCAAGGATGCCGAGCGCCACGAGGATCATGTCAGGCCGATCACGGCAGCGGCCTTCGCCGCGGTGCCGAGCGATGCCGAGGGTGTCGAGCCGGCCGAGGAGCTTGCGCGGTTGCCGGACGATCCCGGCGTCGATCCGGACGAGGAAGCGGAAAAATCGCCGCGCCGGTTTCGGTTGTTTTGAGTTGGGCCGGCCGTCAGGCCGTTGGGGTATGGATCTATGTTTGAACGCGTTCTGTCGTTTCTCAGGGATTTGCCGGCCGGTGCCGGCACGCGTGCCAGCACGGACGATCCGCGCATCGCCGCCTCGGCGCTGCTCTACCATGTGATGAATGCCGATGGCGTGCGCCAGGATGTCGAGTGGGAGCGGTTCAAGGCGGTGCTGGCGGAGAGCTATTCGATCAGCGGCGCCGAACTCGAAGCGCTTGCCGCCGCCGGCGAGCGGGCCGACAATGAGGCGATCGATCTCTATGCCTTCACCAGCGTCCTGAAGCGCCATCTCGATGCCGATGCGCGCAAGGCCTTCATCGGCCTGATGTGGGAAATCGTCTATGCCGACGGCGAGTTGCACGAGCTCGAGGACAACACCGTCTGGCGCGTCGCCGAGCTGATCGGCGTCGAACGCCATGATCGCGTCGAGGCGCGCCGCAAGGCGGCGGCGCACGCGCCGGGCGCCACCGGAACATCGAGCGACGAATAGGATCTTCGCTTCCCATGCCGCGCCAAACGAGTTCGAAGCCAAAGATCCTGATCGTGCTGCATCAGGAGAGTTCGAGCCCGGGACGTGTCGGACACATGTTGCTGGAAGAAGGGTTCGATCTCGATATCCGCCGGCCGCCGCTTGGCGACGCCTTGCCCGAAACACTGGACGACCACGCCGGCACGGTGGTGTTCGGCGGCCCGATGAGCGCCAATGACGAGGACGAGTTCGTTCGCCGCGAGACCAACTGGCTGGAAATACCGCTGAGGGAGAACCGGCCATGTCTCGGCATCTGTCTCGGCGCGCAGATGCTGGTCAACTGTCTCGGCGGTAAGGTCGAGGGTCACGGTGAAGGGCTGGTCGAGGTCGGCTGGTATCCCCTGAAGGCGACCGAAGCCGGCAAGCAACTGATGCACTGGCCGGAGATGGTCTACCAGTTCCACCGCGAGGGTTTTTCGCTGCCCAGGGACGCGACGCTGCTGGCGACCGCCGAAACCTATCCCAACCAGGCCTTCCGCTACGGCGACAATGCCTGGGGCATCCAGTTCCACGGCGAACTGACCAGGGTGATGATGCAGCGCTGGGTGGTGCGCGGCGCGCATCGCTTCGAATTGCCCGGCGCCCAGCCCGGCCGCGACCATCTCGGCGGCCGGCTGATCTGGGACATGCATCTCAAGCGCTGGCTGGACGAGTTCCTGCGGATGATTTTCGGCAAGCCGAGCGATAGCTAATGCATGTCGCCCAAAAGTGACCTCTGTGTTGGGAAGACGACATGCATAAAACAAAGATCTAAAGCGCGGCGCGTGAATCTGTTTCGACGCGACGCCTTTTAAGGTTCGAGCACCGGCCGCAGGAAGCTGCGCTCGTAGCTGAGAATGCTGCGATTGCGTTTTTCCATTTCAAACACTTCCTGGCATTCCGGGTCGGCAGCCATACGCTTGCGATAGTCCTCGTAGGCGGCGAGGCTCGGGAAGCTGAACATGGCAAAAGCGACATTGTTAGCCCCCTCGCTCGGAAGGAAATAGCCGTGATGGTTTCCGCCGAGGCGGTTGACCAGGCCTATCCAGCGACGGCCATAGTCTTCGAACTCGGCAAGCTTGTAGGGGTCGATGACATATTTCAGGTAGCAAGTGATCATGGGAGCTCCTGTGTATAGGCGAGGCATGTCGGCTGTCAGCCGTAAGAGATCAGTTGCGTCCGTTGAGGTGGCGCACCTTGCGCAGTTGCGGGAACAGCACCATCCACAGGCCCGCGACGGCGATGGCGCCGATGCCGCCGATCACCACGGCCGGCACCGTGCCGATCAGTGCGGCCATCGTGCCGGCGCGGAATTCGCCGACCTCGTTGGAGGCTCCGACAAAGACCTGGTTGACGGCGTTGACGCGGCCGCGCACCTCGTCGGGCGTCCACAGCTGGATCAGGGTCTCCCTGATGTAGACGCTGAACATATCGGTGGCGCCAAGGAAGACCAGCGCCACGATCGACAGCCAGGTGATGGTGGAAAGGCCGAACAGCACGGTGAAGGCGCCGAACGAGGCGGCGGCGGCCAGCATGATCATGCCCGCGTGGTTGCGGAGCGGATGCCCGGCCAGCCAGATGGCGACGCAAATGGCGCCGATGCTGGGCGCCGATCGCAGCAGGCCGAGACCCCAGGGGCCGAGCTGGAGGATGTCGCGCGCATAGACCGGCAGCAGCGCCGAGGCGCCGGACAGGAGCACGGCGAACAGATCGAGCGAGATGGCGCCGAGCACGATCTTCTCGCTCCAGATGTAGCTGAACCCGCCGAGCAGGTGCTGCATCGTCGGCTTGTCCGACTCGGTGCGCTGCGACGGCTTCGGGATGGTGAAGATCAGCAGCCCGGACACGAGCATCAGGACGGCCGCGGTTCCGTAGGCCGCTTCCGGCGACACGCCGTAGAGCAGGCCGCCGGCTACCGGGCCGACGATGGTCGCCGTCTGCCAGGCCGATGAATTCCAGGCGATGGCGTTGGCGAAATCCTGAGGCGGCACCAGATTGGCGAACAGCGAGGCGGAGGCCGGACCGAAAAAGGCGCGGGCGACGCCGAACATGGCCAGCACGCAGAAGATCGGCAGCGGCCCGCTGATGCCGCGCAGCGTCAGGAACAGCAGCGCCAGCGCGCACATCGCCTCCACCACGACCGCCAGCGCCATGATCAGGCGGCGGCCGAAGCGATCAGCGACGACGCCGGTGACCAGCACCAGAAGCAGCGACGGCAGGAACTGGACGATGCCGACAAGGCCGAGATCGAGCGGGTCGCGGGTCAAATCGTACATCTGCCAGCCGACCGCGACAGACACGATCATGGTGGCGAATGTGGTGAGGAAACGCGCCGCCCAATAGCTCAGGAAGGAGCGATGGCGAAACGCGGCATAGCGCTGGTCCGGCGATATCTGTTCTGCTGTCATGATTTAAGAGGCCCCGTTGCAGTGACGTCAGCTGGCGGGGCACTTCCACGATGGGCGCTGGTCCGGCTGGCGGAACTTTTTAGCTCAGTTCGCAGCGGATATGCGTCAAAATCAGTGCTGGATCAAGGAATTTTCAGCCCGTTTCATCGCCGGCACGCGGTAGTTACTGCCGCAGCGCGGCGGAGATGGCATCAAGGCCGCCGCGCAATTCGGCTTCCGTCGGCCAGCCAAAGCCGACGCGGAAGAAGCGCTTCTCCATCTCGAACCAGTGGCCGGGCCCGACATAGGTGCCATGGTTTTCCAGCAGGTTCACATAGAACCGGTCGAGGTCGAAGCCAGGTTTGACATCGAGGCGCGGGAAGCCGACGACGCCACCTTCGGGCCGCACCCAGTCGACCAGCGGTTCGCGATCGATCCAGGCCTGGACGATGTCGCGGCGCCCCGCCATTTCGGGCAGCAATGTCGCCAGGAAGACGTCCCGGCGTTCGAGCATGCCGCGGGCGATGCCTTCGTCGATGACGCTGCCGCAGATGCCGATCTGCTCCTTGGCGGCGAGGAATTTTTCCTGAAGCTCAGCGTCCCTGGTGATCAGCCAACCGATGCGGATACCGGGAATGCCGAAGGCCTTGGACAATGACGAGACGCTGATCGCCTTCGGGCTCAGCGAGGCAGCCGTCGGCAGCCGCCGGCCGTAGGAAAGGTCGCGATAGGTCTCGTCGACCAGCAGACGGCAGTTGCTGCTTTCGGCAAGCGCCACCAGGGCATCGAGTTCAGCTCGGCTCATCATCGTGCCGGTCGGGTTGTGCGGGCAGGTGACGCTGATCAGCTTCGTGTCCGGCCGCATCGCCGCCTTGACGCGCTCGACATCGATGGCGAAGCCTTCCTCGAAGGCCAGGTCGACAAAGCTGATGGCGCAGCCGATCGCCCTTGGGGTTTCGATGTTGGTGGCGTAGTTGGGCCTGATGACGACGATATGGTCATTGGCCGACAAAAGCGAGGTCGAGATGATGAACAGCGCACCCGCGGCACCGGCGGTGACCAGGACATCATCCGGCGAAATGCCGGCATCCTGCGCCGAGATCAGGGCACGCAACTGCTTGTCGCCGCGATGCTCGCCATAGAAAAGCGTGAGATCAGGCAGCGACAGGCCGATGTCGGAGAGCTTCTGGTCGGCGATCGAACTTTCCGAAAGATTGTAGCGGATACGGTCGTAGCCGTATTCTTCCGGCGCTTCTTTCTCGATCACCATCCTGGTGTAGTTCATGGCTCGCTCCCCAAGGCCCCGTCCGTCCATCCAAGCCATAAAAACATGAAGCCTGCCAAGGCGGATTCGCCGGCAGGCTTCTGTTCCAGTCGTCCTAACTGTTGGCGCAGGACTGAACTAGGTCTTTGCTTTAGGCAGGTCGTTGTCCCAAAACCGCTGCGCACTTTTGGGCGACATGCCTCAGGCCGAGGCCTTGGCCTTCCTGCCCTTGGCGGGTGCCTTCACGGGGGCCGCCTTGCGGCCGAGGCCGATCGATTTCGCCAGCAGCGAACGCGAGGCCGCGTAGTTGGGAGCGACCATCGGATAGTCCGACGGCAAGCCCCATTTGGCGCGATAGGCGTCCGGCGTCAGGCCGAAATGCACGCCCAGGTGACGCTTCAGCGATTTGAACTTCTTGCCGTCTTCGAGGCAGATGATGAAATCGGGCGTCACCGACTTCTTGGGGTTGACCGCCGGGACCAAGGGGGCAGCCACCGGGACCGCAGGCTTGCCGAGCCCGTTTATCGAGGCGCTGACGCTGGCGATGAGGTCGGCCAGGCCGGAGGCGGGCAAGCGGTTCTTCTCGACGTAAGCGGACACGATGTGAGCGGTCAGCTCGAGCAGATCGATGTCTTTACGGGCACTGTTGCTATCGTCGGTCACTCTATTTCTCCGTCTACAGCGAATGACCTGAAAATCGGATTCGACTTCCGGAAAGGATCATGCGCGAAATCAAAATGCTATGGCGTCCTTCGTGCGTCCACGGGACGAATGGCGTTGGTGTAGCGCGGAATTCCTAGTCGGCAAATCTGCGTATTGCAACGACTTGATGGCATATCACACGTTATTTTGAACAACTATATTAAACAATAACAGTATCAGACTATCAGCGCCTTGTCGCGCCACAAACGAAACCCGCCTTCGAAGGCGCGTGTGTTGTCGCCGCGCCTGGAGTCGGCGGGCAATTCATCGAGCTTGTCGACGTTGCCGCCGCCAATCACGACATAGTCCGGCTGCATGGCGGCACGGAGCCGGTCGACGACGTCGAAGACGTATTTGCGCCATTTCTTCTTGCCGCGCTTTTCCAGGCCGCGTTCGCCGACATAATCCTCGAAACTCCTGCCCTTCTTGTAGGGCAAATGCGCGAGTTCCATCGGTTGGGCGACGTTGTCGGCAATCATCGCCGCACCGAGACCGGTGCCGAGCCCGAGGAACAGCATACGCCCGCCCTCGTAGCTGCCGATGGCCTGCATCAGCGCATCATTGACCACTTTCACCGGTTTGCCGAACGCACCCGCAAAGTCGAATCCAGCCCAGCCCGTGCCGAGATTGGCGGGGTCGGCGAGCGGCCTGTTGTGGTTGACCGGGCCGGGATAGCCCATCGAGACGACGTCGTAGGACAGGCCTTCGGCGAGCTTGTTGACCGTATCGATCATCTGCCGCGGCGTCAGGTCGGGCCCCGAATCGGCGCGGCGCTCCGCGCCGCCGGCACTGGTGAGGATCTTGACGTGCGAGCCGCCGATGTCGATCGTGAGCACGATTTTTTCAGTGTCCGGCTTCTCGGTGCCCGATGCTGGTTGCTTCACTTTCTTGGCCATCGTGTGGTCCTCTCACTTCACCGGATCGATCCAGCCATTGGGCGGCCCGAACCCGGCCATGACGTCCGCGGGTCCCCATGTGAGCGGCTCGTAGAGATGCGGCGGCGTGGTGTCGCCAAGCACCGGACCGACGATGCGCCAGGCCAGTTCGCTGGCGTCCTGGCGGGTGAACAGCTGGCCGTTGCCGTTCATGGCATCACCGATCAGCCGCTCGTAGGGCGGCATGTCGCTTTTGCTGTCGTCGAGCGCCGTCAATTCCACCTGCTCGCCGATCATGTCGTCGCCCGGCGCCTTGCGCTGTGCTCCGATGGCGATCACCACCTGCGGGTCGATGCGGAAGCGGACGTAGTTCTGGTCGGCGGGCTTGATCGGATCGAAGACATCGAGCGGCGGCCGCTTCAGCCGCACCACCACTTCGGTGACGTGCACCGGCATGTTCTTGCCGGCGCGGATGAAAAACGGCACGTCCTGCCAGCGCCAGGTGTCGACGAAGAAACGCACCGCCGCGAAGGTCTCGACCGGCGAGTTCGGCGCCACGCCCGGTTCGGCGAGATAGCCGGTGAACTGGCCACGCACGACATCGTCTTTTGTCAGCGTCCTGATCGCGCGCAGCACTTGCACCTTCTCGTCGATCAGATCGTCGGCGGAACGGCCGACAGGCGGCTCCATGGCAAGCAGCAACAGGATGTTGAGCAGATGGTTCTCGATGACATCCCTGATGCAGCCGACATCGTCATAGAAACGGCCACGTCCCTCGACGCCGAAATCCTCGGCCATGGTGATCTGCACGCTTTCGACGTAGTTGCGGTTCCAGATCGGCTCGAGGAAGGAATTGGCGAAGCGGAAATAGAGCAGGTTCTGGATCGCTTCCTTGCCCAGATAATGGTCGATACGGAAGATCGACTGTTCGTCGAACACCAGATGCAGGACGCGGTTCAGCCAGCGCGCCGATTGCAGATCGTGACCGAAGGGCTTTTCCACCATCAGCCGCGCGCCATGCGCGGTGCCTGATTGCTCCAGCCCCTGGACGACGGTCTCGAACATGGTCGGCGGCACCGCCATGTAGTGCAGCGGCCGCTGTGCGGTGCCGAGCGCGCTCTTCAGTTTCTCGAACGTCGCTCCATCGCGGTAGTCGCCGCTGACGTAGCGCAGCAGCGAGGCGAATTTGGCGAACGCTTTTTCGTCGATCTTGCCGAGCGCATTGATGATGCCGTCGCGGGCGCGCGCCTGCAATTGCTTGAGGTCCCAGGCATCGAAGGCAACGCCGATCACCGGTTCGGTGAGCGTGCCCTTGGCGACCATCTGGTAAAGGGCTGGAAATATCTTCTTGTGGGCGAGGTCGCCGGTTGCCCCGAAGAGCACCAGCGTGTCGGATCGTTCCTGGCTCATGCGCGTGTCTTTCCCCGTGTCGTCACTTGCCGGCCTTCGGCTTCTCGACATGGCCGCCAAAGGCATAGCGCATGGCGGAGAGCAGCTTGTCGGCGAATTCGGATTCGCCCTGCGAGGAGAAGCGGTCGAACAGCGCCGAGGACAGCACCGGAGCCGGCACGCCGGTGTCGATCGCCGCCTTCAGCGTCCAGCGGCCTTCGCCGGAATCCGAGACGCGGCCGCCGAAATTCACCAGGCCCGGATCGCTTTTCAAGGCGCCGGCCGTCAGGTCGAGCAGCCAGGAGCCGATAACGCTGCCATGCCGCCAGACCTCGGCCACCTGGGGAAGGTCGATGTCGAACTGGTAGTATTGCGGGTTTTCCAGCGGACTGGTCTCGGCGTCCGCCGTCCGTTGCCGCTTGCCGGCATTGGCCGACTTCAGGATGTTCATGCCTTCGGCATAGGCGGCCATGACGCCATATTCGATGCCGTTGTGCACCATCTTGACGAAGTGGCCGGCGCCGCTCGGTCCGCAATGCAGATAGCCGAAGGGTGCAGTCCCGGCATCCCTGGGCGGATTGGAGCCGGCATCGGCGCCCGGTGCCAGCGTGGCGAAGATCGAATCGAGGTGCTGCACCGCCACGTCTGGACCGCCGATCATCAGGCAGTAGCCACGTTCCAGGCCCCAGACGCCGCCACTGGTGCCGACATCGACAAGATGGATACCCTTGCCGGCCAGTTTCGCGGCCTGGTCGACGGCGTCGTGGTAATAGGAATTGCCGCCGTCGATGACGATGTCGCCGGGCTCCATCAGGGCCGCCACCTGGTCGATGATCCTGCCGGTGATCGCCGCCGGCAGCATCAGCCACACACAGCGCGGCTTGGCCAGCTTGCCGACGAATTCTTCCATCGAGGCCGCCCCTGACGCGCCGTCGGTCACCAAGGCGGCGACGCTCGCCGGGTTGATGTCGTAGACGACGCATTCGTGGCCGTCGCGCATCAGGCGCCGGACCATGTTGGCGCCCATCCGGCCCAGTCCCATCATTCCGATCTGCATGGTTTCGTCCCTGTTTCCTAAGAGATTTGCGGGGTTTATCGAGGGAAGGTCTACTGGCTGTCCTGGTCGCCTGATATGACGGAGAAGTCGACATTCTCCCAATCGCCGGTCCCGGGCCAGAAAAAAGTGAAGATCAGCGTGCTTCCCTCGGAGAGGCTTGCCGCGGGCAGATCGGCAAGATGGATGCCGAAGGCGTTCTCCACCGTCTGGCTGTCATGGGCGGTTGCCCAGTTGTCAGTGCTCCAGTGGACTGTAGCCGGGTCCAACAATTCGACACGCAGCGTCTTGCCCTCCGGCATGGTGCGGATCTTGTTGTTGAACCGCCAGGTTCTGAACGGCGATACGGTCTTGTCTTCGATGTAGCGCTGGACGCCTTGCGACGGCATGTCGAAGACCGCGCCGTCGCGCAGGGAGCGCAGCAGCTTGATATGCTCCGAATGCGCCCAGACCAGCGGCATGGCGCTGCCCGAGGGGCGGCCGTGCAGCAGTTCGCGTTCCGGCAGATCGGCGCCGTCCCAGACCTGCTCCGGCAACAGGCCCCCCGATCCGGCCGAGCCTTCCAGCGCTGCCAGCAGGCTGGCTGCCTTTTCCCTGCGCCCCGCTGCCAGCTCATAGTGGGCGCGTTCGCCGGCCAGCAGCGGCCAGGGGCGACCCTGGCCGGTGCCATCGAAAGCTGCGCCGTCTTCGTGCTCGCCATAGCCGTCGCCGTTGTAGCGGTACCAGAGCGGCCCTTGCGGCAGATCGCAGCGCAATTGCGCGTCGATGACCTTGACCGTGTCTGTCATGCGCGGGTCGCCGGCTGCCCGCAGGCCGAAGCGCACCAGCGCCAGCGCGTCCGGGCTGACGATCTCCTTGGCGGGCCGATCCGTGTCGCCGGGCGGCCGGTTCTTGATCGGGACATAGCCGTCCTTCGGCGAACCGGCCTCGGCGCTATCGGGCGACGCGATGCGGACATAGTAACCGTCGACGCCGACTTGACTGCAGGTCGCCGTGCCGGTGACGTATGTCCAGCGCTCGACCTGGTCGTTCCAGACGTCTGATGTCTCGCGCAGATAGGTCGCGGCGTCTGTCTTGCCGCAGGCGTCGAGCAGGTCTGCCGCGGCAAGCAGTGCGGCGATTTCGACCGCCAGCGTGAACGGGCTGTAGCCGGCATCCTCTTCCCAGCGATCCTCGCCGGTGACGGGTCCGTTGCGCACGACATAGCCGGCGGCGCGCTCGATCATCGGCAGGAAGGTCATGAGCCTGGCGCGCGGCAAATGGCCGGCGCGGCGCAAAGCATCGGCCAGCAGCAGCGGAAAGGCGCATTCGTCCATCTGGATGCCGGGCCAATAGGCCGATCCGTCGAGCCAGGCGTTCTGCGGCCAATGGCCGTCCGGCTGCTGGATGGAGCTGAGGTAATCGAGGATTTGCAGGGCCGAGGCAGCATCGCCGGCAGCAAGAAAGCCGCCCGCCGTCTCGACCAGATCGCGCGGCCAGACCAGATGGTAGCCGCCGAGGTCGTCGTCACCCTTGTTGAAGCCCCACGGGATCGACAGGCTGGCGACCGCGGCGCCCGGTGTCGCGATCGACCGGTGCGTCGCCAGTACCGCGGTGCTGGTGCGATAGCTGTTGATACCCGATGATGCCGTGTGTCGATCTAGCGGCAGCAGGCCAGTCTGCCATTGGCGCCAGTTCTGGAGGTAGGATTTCGCCGCGGGTTCAAAACCCTGCTTCAGGCTGGCGAAAGCATGTTCCGCGGCCTCGTCTGAGGTCGCGCCGAACCCAAGCGCCAGCAAGGCCTTGGTCTCTGTGGCGGAAAAGCCGATCTCGCCCGTCAGCGCGACATTGCCGTCCTCGGCCCGTTGGTACGCAGCATCGAGCTCACCGGTGTTGTGGAGTTGCTGCCAACCGTCGGAAAAGCCGACATAGCCGGCCGAGCCGGTGCGCCAGGGCTGCGACGAGGCCAGCGCCAGGCAAGAGCCGCGCCCGGAGGCGAACAGCACGGGCTTTCCCTCGTGCTCGCCGACCCATGCGGTGTTGCCCATGCCGGCATTGACCAGATGCGGCGCCAGAAGCGCGTAGACGCGGTAGTCACCGGGCACCCCTTTCAGCGCCGTGAAGGTGATTTCCTGCAGCAGCGCCGGGCGCGCCGGGTCGGCGAGGATGCGCTTTTCGATCCGCCAGGCGCCGTCGCTCGCCGTGTTGACCAGCCGGTAGGCGGGCACGCCGTCCTCGAACGGTTCGATCGTATGCACGGCATCGCGTTTCTCTTCCGAGAAATAGCCGCCGGGACCGGTGACGATCAAGCCGAGGTCGCGGGTGCAGGCGCTGTCGACGCGCGGATAGTAGACTTCGTTGAGGATGCCGTGGCTGATCGTGAACCAGATCCGGCCGGCCGGCGAAAGCGACGTTCCGACGCCACTCTTGGCGCTTGATGTCCAGCGCGCCGGGATTCCCGGGGCGCCCGGAGCAACGTTTTGCGTCACTGGCATTCTGTTTCGGTCTCCTGGCCTCCTCCCTAGACCAGGACGCGAACCCTTTACAATCATTGCACCGCAAGTTGATCGGGCGGGCCAACGGCAGGGCAACGAACTCGGGCTGACGGGTTTCTTCGGAGCCTTCGCCCGCGCGTAGCTGACGAAGCATCAAACGAAAAACCCGCCTGTGCGGCGGGTCACTGGCGCAAATCAGCACCATCGACAAAAATGTACCATAGCTGAGGGCACGCAGTCAAGAAAAAATTCCTATACCGCCACAAGGCTGCCGACACCGCCGAGCTGTCGTCAGCTCTTTTGTCAAGCTGAGTGCGGGACCTATGGCCAACGGCGCCCTCGTTGACAGCGGTGGCGGCATGCGTCCACTATTTCGCGGCACGGGAGGATCGTGAAAACAATGGCGGAAGTGTCCCTGGTCCTGATCGACCGGCTGCTGGCGATATCGCGGGCGCTTGCCGGCCATATCGATCCCGGCACGGCGTTCCGCGCGACCGCCATCGAGATCGGCTCGCTCATTCCGCACGACCACATGGATCTGGCGGTGCTGTCGCATGACGGGCGCCGGCACGCCTGTTACGAAGCCGGCTTCCACACCAGCTGGAGCGAGCTTGCCCAGCATCCGCTGCCGACCGAAGTCAGCCCGATCCGCTCGGTGCTGTGGGGCGAAGTCCCCTATCTGCTCGCCGACGACGCGTTGAGCGACGAGCGGTTCCATTTCGCCACCGCTATCGACGGCCCGATCTTCGCCGCCAGGCTGCGCAGCCGCATCGTCGTGCCGCTCAGGGCGCGGGGCGGCATCATCGGCGCGCTCAACATCAGCCGGCACGAGGTCGACTGCTACACGCTTGCCGATGTCGCGGTCGCCCAGCAATGCGCCGACCTGATCGCGCCCTACATCTTCGCGCTGATCCAGACTGAGGAGGCGCGCCGCGCCATGCTGGCCGAGAGCGAGGCGCGCAACCGCGTCGAGCTGCTGCGCGTCGGCGCCTCGCAATTGACCGAAGGCATGGAGCGCGAACGCCGGCGCATGGCCATGGACCTGCATGACCAGACGCTTGCCGATCTCGCCCGCATCGCGCGCCAGCTTTCGGCGCTTCGCGGCCAGGGCGTGGCGCGGGCGGCACAGCTTGCCGATCTCGAAAAGGAGGTCGCCGGCTGCCTGACGGAACTGCGCCACATCGTCGACGACATGCGGCCGAGTGTGCTCGAACTGTTCGGCCTGCGCGACGCGGTCGAGGCGCATCTCAACCGCAGCGTCGCCAGGGCCAAGCCGCCGATCGCCGTGCGCATCGCCGACACCAGCGACGGTGGCGCCGACAGCCTGTCCGAGCCAGTGCGGACCGCGCTCTACCGGATCGTGCAGGAAGCGATCAACAATGCCGTGCGCCATGCCGCGCCGCACCGCATCGACGTGCTGCTGGCGTCGACCGCGAGCGTGCTGCGGGTGATCGTGACGGATGACGGCCAGGGCTGCGGCACCGTCGACCCGGCCGCGTATGGCGGCATCGGCCATATGCACACGCGGGCAGCCCTTATCGGGGCGCGGCTGCGTATCGGCCAGGCCGGCCGCAAGAACGGCGGCACCCGTGTCGTCGTCGAGATCGACCGCCAGCCGTCGCGAGACCTGGCGGCGGCTGCAGCGGTTCCTGGCGAGCTCGCCGTATCGGAGGCCATGTGATGCTTGTGATGATCGCCGAGAATGACGGGCTGCACCGTAGCTTCGCGCGGCGAACGGTGGAGCAGTTGTGGCCCGGCGACGTCGAGGTCATCGAAGCGAGTGACGGCGAGGACGCCATCAACCTGGCGGCCGAACGCGAGCCACTGCATGTCGTGCTCGATTTGCAGATGCCGAAGGCGACGGGAATCGAAGTTGCCAAGGCGATCTGGAACCGTCGCGCCGGCACGCACATCCTGTTCTGGTCGAATTTCGCCGACGAAGCCTATGTGCGCGGCGTGGCGCGCATCGTGCCGCCGGGCTCGGTCTATGGCTATGTGCTCAAATCGGCGACGGAGGAGGGCATGCGGTCCGCCCTGCGCGGGGTTTTCCGCGAAGGCCACTGCATCATCGACCGCGAGATCCGCGGCATCCAGCACCGCGTGCAGGACAAGTTCGAGGGCATCACCGACGGCGAATATGAGAGCCTGATCGACATCGCGCTCGGCCTGACCGACCGGGCGATCGCGGCGCGGCGCGGCCTGTCGATCCGTGGTGCGCAGAGCCGCATCAAGCACTGCTACGACAAGCTCGGCATCGTGCCGGCGGAGGACGGTGCCGGCGATGCTTCCGTGTTCAACTCGCGGACGCGGGCGATCTATCTCGCCATGGCGCGCGGCCTGATCAACATCGACGCACTGCGCCGCGAACAGGACCGGCTCGATGCCTGGCTGGCGGAGCACTGAAACAGCGGCGGCCACGCCCCGGAACTTCGGAAGGTCCGGCGCATTGCTAGTGAACGCCAACTCGATGCCTGCGGACCCGAAGTGCGACCCTCAATCACAGATTCATGGCACCTGGTGCGTGAAAGCATAGTCGGCTTCATCAACGATAATGCGCTTAGTCATGGTGCGGCGATGGCTTTCTATGCCACCACCTCGCTGGCGCCGATCTTGCTGATCGTGGTTGCGATTGCTGGACTCGTCTTCGGCCACGATGCCGCACAATTGGCCTTGTCCGCGCAGATATCAGGGCTGATGGGACCGGAAAGCGCCGATCTCCTGAAGACTGCGCTGGAAAGTGCATCCGACAGTCTGTACGGCACCTGGGCCGCGATCATAGGGCTGGTCACCTTGCTGGTGGCCGCGTCTGGTGTCTTCGGCGAAATGCAGCAGTCGTTGAACACAATCTGGAAGATCGAACCGCAAGGCAACTCCCTGTCGCGTCTGGTGCGGGCGCGGGCCGCCAGTCTGGGGTTGGTGGCCGCACTCGGGTTCCTGTTGCTGGTCTCTCTCATCGCAAGCGCCGCGATTTCGGCACTGGGCGCTTTCATCAACGCCTATCTGCCGTTCGGAACGATCATACTCAGCGGGATCAATGGCGTCGTTTCGTTTGCGCTTATCTCCGTGATGTTTGCCGCCATTTACAAGGTTTTACCCGATCGAACTTTGGAATGGCGCGATGTGGCAATTGGCGCTGTCGGGACCGCGGCCCTGTTCACATTGGGAAAATCGCTTATCGGCTGGTACATCGGCACCAGCGCGATTGCGTCTTCGTATGGCGCCGCCGGCGGCCTCCTCGTCATATTGCTCTGGGTTTACTACTCGTCGGAAATTTTCCTCCTCGGTGCCGAGTTCACGCGCGCCTATTCCGTTCGGCACGGCAGCCGGTCCGATCTGAACACCTTGGTTCACAGCCCTCAACCCACGCAGCAAGACCCATTTCGCGCAGGGCAAAAATCCAACGCTGCCGGCGTGGTCGTGCTTGTGGCGGTGGCTTGCGCGAGCGCAACCTTGACCGCGCTTTTGCGGCGTGTTCGCCGGCCCTGATCTGGCGTCGCCCTATTCTATGCTCGATAGGCAGGGCCGACTGTGCAAACGCACAGTCAGCCCTGCGCTTTGACCCGTATCGGCTCGTCGGGACCGCGCCTACGCTCTACTCCAACAAGAAGACTGTATCGGGAAGCGCTCATGCCATTCGTCACCATGCGGAGTAGCACGGCTGTTCGCGCCGGGAGCCGATGATGTCGGTGTCGGCGCGTGCGCGCCATTCCGGCTTCGACGACGTCGTCGGCGATGCGACCATTGAGACGCTGGCGAGCGGCTTCGGCTTCCTCGAAGGGCCGGTCTGGCACCCCTACGAAAAATGGCTGGTCTTCTCCGACATTCCGGAAAGCCGGATGTATCGCCGCAATGCCGAGGGCGAGATCGAGCTGTTCCGCGCGCCGAGCCACAAGGCCAATGGCAACACGCTGGACCGCCAGGGGCGGCTGGTCACCTGCGAGCATGCGACGAGCCGGGTGACCCGCGCCGAGCCCAACGGCAGCGCGACGGTGCTTGCCACGCACCATCAGGGCAAGCAGCTCAACAGCCCGAACGACATCGTCGTCGCCACCGGCGGATCTATCTACTTCACCGATCCGGGCTATGGCCGGAAGGAATTCTATGGCGTGCCACGCCCGCAGGACCTGCCGTTCCAGGGCGTCTACCGCATCGATGGCGACGGCGCCCGGCTGACATTGCTGGCCGACGATTTCGGGCAGCCGAACGGGCTGTGCTTTTCGCTGGACGAGTCGCGGCTGTTCATCAACGACACCGAACGCGGGCACATCAGGGTGTTCGGCGTGGAAGCCAATGGCGACCTCAATGGCGGCGCGGTGTGGGCAGTGACCGAGGGCGAGGGGCCGGGAGCGCCCGACGGCATGAAGATCGACAGCCGCGGCAATCTTTACTGCACCGGTCCCGGCGGCATCCACATTTTCGACGCGTCGGGCGCCATTCTTGGCGTCATCCGGACGCCCGAAGATTGCGCGAATTTCACCTTCGGTGACGACGATCTGCAAAGCCTCTACATCACGGCGTCGACGTCGCTGTACCGGCTCAGGGTGCGCGTGCCGGGATTGAGACTGTTTTGAGCTCGCGACAATCCGTGCTCAAATCAGAGTTGAGGCCGGGGTCAAAGCCGGTGGGAATGCAGCAGTCAACACATCTGGGAGGATAACGACATGAAGAAACTGTTCGTTCTGGGCGCTCTGGCGGCAATGCTCGCCTCGGGCACGGCGCTGGCCGACACCAGTGGCAAGAAAATCGCTTTTTCCAACAATTATGCCGGCAATTCCTGGCGGCAGGCGATGCTCGACAGCTATGGCATCGTCACCAAGAAGGCGGTCGCCGACAAGATCGTCGGCGCGGCCGACATCTTCACCACCGCCGACAAGGAGGTGCCGACGCAGGCAGCACAGGTGCAGAACCTGATCCTGCAGGGCTATGACGCAATCGTCATCAACGCCGCCTCGCCGGATGCGCTCAACGGCGCCATCAAGCAGGCCTGCGATGCCGGCATCGTCGTCGTCTCCTTCGACGGCACGGTGACCGAGCCTTGCGCCTACCGCGTCGTCGTCGACTTCAAGGACATGGGCAAGCAGGAAATCGAGCAGATGGCCAAATTCCAGCCCAAGGGCGGCAATCTTCTGGAAATCCGTGGGCTTGCCGGGACCTCGATCGACGATGCCATCCATGCCGGCATCCTCGAAGGCGTCGCCGCCCATCCCGAGTTCAAGATCGTGGGTTCGGTGACCGGCGACTGGGACCAGACGACGGCGCAAAAGGCGGTGGCGACCATCCTGCCGTCGCTGCCCGACATCGTCGGCGTCGTCGACCAGGGCGGTGACGGTTACGGTGCGGCCCAGGCCTTCGCCGCCGCCGGCAAGCCGCGTCCGACCATCATCATGGGCAACCGCCAGGACGAGCTGCAGTGGTGGAAGGAACAGAAGGACAAGGACGGCTACCAGACCTGGTCGGCCTCGATCGCGCCCGGCGTCTCGTCGCTCGCCTTCTGGGTGGCGCAGCAGGTGCTCGACGGCCGCACCGACATTCCGCACGATCTGCTGGTGCCGTACCTGGCCTTCACACAGGACGATTTCGAGGCCGAGCTGCCGAAGATCCCCAAGGGCGGCGTCGCCAGCCACGAATACACGCAGGAAGACGCGATCGCGGCCATTAAAGCCAACATCAAGTGAATGTCACGGCAGCGTTGCCGTCCGTATCGCCGAGCGGATATCGTTGAGCATGCCTGAAGGGAACGCTGACATCATCAGACTGAACGGCGCCGAAAAGCATTTCGGCGCCGTTCGCGCACTGGGCGGCGTCGATTTTCACGTCAGCCCCGGCGAGTGCGTCGGTCTCGTCGGCCATAATGGCGCCGGCAAATCGACGCTGATGCACATGGTGGCGGGCACGCTGGTGCCCGACAGCGGGCAGATCGGCGTGCATGGCGACACCGAGGACAACTACTCGGTGTCGCGCGCGCAGCAGCTCGGCATACGCTGCGTGTTCCAGGAACTGTCGCTGTGCCCCAATCTCAGCGTCGCCGAGAACACGCGCATCAACCACGCTTCGCTGCGCGGATTTGGCTGGCGGCGCAAGGCGGCCGAGTTGATCGCCGCCAAGCTCGACGAGATCTTTCCGGGCCACAGCATTTCGGCGGCGGACATCGTCGGCGACCTGTCGATCGGCCGGCGCCAGATGGTCGAGGTGGCGCGCGCCTTCACCGCCACTCAGGACCGGCTCGACCTCGTCATCCTCGACGAGCCGACCTCGTCGCTCGACGCGCATACGGCGGGCCAATTGCTGGCCTTCGTGCGCCGCTTCGTTGCCGGCGGTAAAAGCTGCATCCTGATCTCGCATGTGCTGGGCGAGGTGCTGCGCAACGCCGACCGCATCGTGGTGATGCGCGACGGCAAGGTGGTTGTCGCCGACGCCGCCAGCGCCTTCGACCGCGACCGGCTGGTGACGGCGATGGGCGGCGCGGAAGCGCGCCAGAAGATCGCGGCGCAAATCGCGGCTGCCAAGCCCGCCGCCAGTCCACTGCGGGTCCGGGCGCGGCCCGCTGCGCAGAAGGACGGCACCGACCTTGTCGCCTGTGCCGGGGAGATCATCGGCCTTGCCGGGCTGGCGGGACATGGCCAGACCGATCTGCTGCTGGCGATCTTCAGCGCGGCGTCGCGCGCCCGGACCGGTATCGAGGTGACGGCACCTGTGGCGCTGGTCGCCGGAGACCGTCAGTCGGACGGCATTTTTCCGCAATGGTCGATTGCTGAGAACATCGGCATCCGCTCGCTGGCGCGGCTGCGCAGCGGGCTGTTGATCTCGCCGCAGCGCGAGGCCGAGCTTGCTGCATTTTGGCAGAAGAAGATCGGCATCCGCACGCCTGATATGAACAACAACATCTTTTCACTGTCGGGCGGCAACCAGCAGAAGGCGCTGTTTGCGCGTGCGCTCGGCTCGGACGCGCAGATCGTACTGATGGACGACCCGATGCGCGGCGTCGATATCGGCACCAAGCTGGAGGTCTATGATCTCGTGCGCGAAGAGGCTGCCCGAGGCCGCACCTTCCTCTGGTACACCACGGAAACCGAAGAGCTCGACAATTGCGATCACATCTATGTCTTCAAGAACGGCCGCATCGTCGCCAATCTGCGCCGCGACGAGTTGACCGAAGAGAAGATCATCCAGTCCTCCTTCGGCGACGCGGCCTGAGATGACGACCGCCAGCCTCGACACCGCCGCCGGGACATCCGCCGAACGTGGCGCGCTGGCCCGTGCCCGCCTGCTGCGCGGGCTGCTGCCGGCGCTGTCGCTGGCGCTGGTGCTGCTCGCCATCGCCTGGCTCAACCCGCGCGCCATCAGCTATTTCGGCTTCAGCCTGATGCTGAACCTGGCAATCCCGATCGCGCTGGCGACGATCGCGCAGATGTTCGTCATCGCCGGAAACGAGCTCGACCTGTCGATAGGGACCTTTGTCGGCTTCGTCGGCTGCGTCACGGCGACCTGGCTGAAGGACGCGCCGCTCATCGGTGCCGTCATCCTGCTCGGATCGATCGGTGTCTATGCGCTGCTCGGCGCGCTGATCCATCTGCGCAATTTGCCTTCCATCGTGGTGACGCTCGGCATGAGCTTCGTCTGGCAGGGCCTCGCCATTCTCGTTTTGCCCAAACCCGGCGGCAAGGCGCCGGACTGGCTGCTCGGGCTGATGGCGTTCAAGCCGCCTTTCGTGCCGTTCCCGATCATCGCCGCGCTGCTGATCGGCCTCATCGTTCATTTTGGCCTGATGCGCACCTCCTACGGCGTGATCCTGCGCGGGTCCGGCGGCAATCCGGCGGCACTCGGGCGCGCCGGCTGGTCGCTGCTCAAGACCAAGATCGTGCTGTTTGCGCTCGCGGGTCTGTTCGGCGTGCTGTCCGGCATGGCGCTGATCGGCATCACCACCTCGGCCGATGCCAATATCGGCAATGGCTACACGCTGCTGGCGATCGCCGGCGTCATCCTCGGCGGCGGCGAATTCGTCGGCGGCCGCGTATCGCCGATAGGTGCTGTGATCGGCGCGCTGACGCTGGCGCTGGCCGCATCGCCATTGCTCACCTTCATGCACATCCCGCCCGACTGGCAGGTGGCCGCCAACGGCGCCATCCTGATCATCGTGCTGGCGGCGCGGGTGCTGATCAGCCGCAAGGAGAGGTGAGCGATGACATCGGTGAAATCGCTGCTCACCAAACCCTGGATCTGGTCGTTCATTGGCGCGCTTCTGGTGTGGCTGGCGACGATCGCCTTCACCGGCGGTTATGGCGCCGGCGGCATGGTCACTGCGGCCCTGTCGCTTGCGGTGTTCACCGTCATTGTCGGCGTCGGCCAGATGTTCGTCATCACGCTGGGTCCGGGCAATGTCGACCTGTCGCTGCCGGCCAATATCGGCCTTGCCAGCGCCGTCGCGATGAAAGTGATGGACGGCAACGATTCCATGATCGCGGTCGGGCTGCTGGCGGCGCTTGCCTGCGGGGCGGCGATCGGCGCCGCCAACTATCTGCTGATCTGGGCGCTGCGCATCCCGCCGATCATCGCCACTTTGTCGGCCAGCTTCATCATCCAGTCGATCGACATCAGCTACGGACGCGGCTTGCAGATCAAGCCGCCGCCGGGCTTCGCCGATTTCGCCAACCGGCAGGTGCTGGGCATTCCGGTGCTGGCGATCCTCACCGTGCTGTTCACCATCGGTGCGGCCGTCGCCCTGCAGCGTATGATCTATGGCCGCTCGGTGCTGGCGATCGGCCAGAACATTCGGGCGGCGTGGCTCGCCGGCGTCAATGTCGGCCGCATCCGCTTCCTCACCTACACGCTGTCGGGCGCGCTCGGCGGCATCGACGGTGCGCTGCTCGCCGGTTATTTCCGGGGCGCCAATGTCGATATCGGCAATGAATATCTGCTGGCCTCGATCGCCGTCGTGGTCATCGGCGGCACGTCGGTCGCCGGCGGCAAGGCCAATGTGCCTGGCGTGTGGGGCGCGGCGCTGTTCCTGGTGCTGCTTTTGACCATGCTCAACACGTTTGGGGTGAGTGCCGGGGTGCGATTGCTGCTCACGGGGCTGATCATTGTCGGGGTGATCACGGCGGCGGGCGGGCAGAAGGCGCCGCGGTAGCGGGAGCAGACGCCGACGCTGGCGGGACAGCACCCCCCTCTGGCCTGCCGGCCATCTCCCCCGCAAGGAGGGAGATCGGCAGCTTCGCCGTTTCGCCCGCCCTCCAGCGTTGAAAATTGGCGAAGGCCGTCGTGACGTCCAATCTCCCCCCTTGCGGGGGAGATGCCCGGCAGGGCAGAGGGGGGTGTGAAGGATCTCTACTTCGGCGATGATGGCGGCCGGTTCGGCGATGATGGCGGCCGGGCACCTCGAGCCGCTAATCATTGTGCCAAGCCTCCCTCTGGTTTCCATCCACGTCATAGCGCTGTAAATCCAATCGCGCGGCTGCAGGCCGTTCACCATTGTCCGGAGGTTTGCGTGTCCGATTTTGTGAAGGTCAGCCGCGACGGCAACGTCGCCGTCGTCACTATCGACAACCCGCCGGTCAACGCGCTGAGCTTTCATGTCCGCGAACCGCTGATGCAGGCACTGGTTGAGCTGCGGGATGATGCTTCGGTTGCCGCCATCGTCATTGCATGCGCCGGCCGGACCTTTGTCGCCGGCGCCGACATCACCGAATTCGGCAAGCCGATGCAGCAGCCCGAGCTGCGCGCCATCGTGGCGACGCTGGAGACCATCGCCAAGCCGACGGTCGCCGCCATCCACGGCACCGCGCTCGGCGGCGGGCTGGAGCTGGCGCTCGGCTGCCATTTCCGCGTCGCCGATGCCGGCGCCAAGCTCGGCCTGCCGGAGGTCAAGCTCGGCCTGCTGCCGGGCGGTGGCGGCACGGTGCGGTTGCCGCGCCTGGTCGGCGCGCTGAAGGCCTTGAAGATGGTCGTTTCCGGTTCACCGGTCGGTGCGACCGAGGCGCATGCCGCCGGTCTCGTCGACGCCGTCTTTGAAGGCGATCTGGCCACCCATGCCGTGAACTTTGCCAGGGAAATAGCCCGCAAGGGTGGTCCCTTCACGTCGGTGCGCGATCGCAATGAGGGGCTTAAGGAGACCGACCTCGCGGCTTTCGACGCCGAGGCTGCGGATCTTGCCAGGAAAGCGCGCGGGCTCGAGGCGCCGATCGCCTGTGCGCTGTCGGTGCGCAATGCCGTCACACTGCCCTTCGACGCGGCGCTGGCGGCGGAGCGTGCGCTGTTCGTCAAACTGGTCGCCAGCGACCAGTCGCGAGCGCAGCGGCATTTGTTCTTCGCCGAACGTGAGGCGGCAAAGCTTGCGGGCAAGGACACCGTCAAGCGCCGGATCGCCCGCGTCGGCGTCATCGGCGCCGGCACGATGGGCGGCGGCATCGCCATGGCTTTCGCCAATGGCGGCTATCCCGTAACCTTGCTGGAAACCAGCCACGAGGCCCTGCAGCGCGGCCTGGCGACGATCGACAGGAACTACTCGGTGTCCGTCACGCGCGGTTCGCTAAGCGAAGTCGCCAAGCGCGAGCGGCTCGCCCAGTTCAAGGGCTCCACCGACTATGCCGATCTCGCCGATTGCGACCTGATCGTCGAGGCGGTGTTCGAAGACATGGCGGTCAAGAAGGAGGTTTTCGGCAAGCTGGAAGCCGTGGCCAAGCCAGGCGCGATCCTCGCCACCAATACCTCCTATCTCGACATCAACGAAATCGCCGCCTCGACCTCGCGGCCGCAGGATGTGCTCGGCCTGCATTTCTTCTCGCCGGCCAATGTCATGAAGCTCTTGGAGATCGTGCGCGCCGACAAGACCGCGCCCGATGCGCTGGCGACCGTCGTCGACTTGGCGCGGCGGATCGGCAAGGTGGCGGTCGTCGTCGGCGTCTGCCACGGCTTCGTCGGCAACCGCATGCTGGCCGCGCGTGGCTCGGAATCGGAAGCGCTTCTTCTGGAGGGTGCGACGCCCAGCCAGATCGACCAGGCCTTTACCGATTTCGGCTGGCCGATGGGGCCTTTCCAGATGGGCGATCTCGCCGGTCTCGACATTGGCTGGCGCAACCGCAAGGCACGCGGCCTGTCGGCCGTGATCGCCGATACGCTGTGCGAACAAGGGCGTTTCGGCCAGAAGACCGGCTGGGGGTTCTATCTCTACGAGAACGGTTCGCGTACCCCGGCCCCGGATCCGGAGGTCGAGGTGCTGATCCGCGACAAGGCCGCCGAGAGGGGCATCGCGCCGCGCGCGATCAGTGCGGAAGAAATCATCGAGCGCACGCTTTACCCCCTGATCAATGAGGGCGCCAAGATCCTGGAGGAAGGCATAGCGGCCCGCGCGTCCGACATCGATGTCGTCTGGGTCAATGGCTACGGCTTTCCCGTGGGCAAGGGCGGACCGCTGTTCTGGGCTGGCCTTGAAGGCCCGGCCAGGCTCATCGAGCGGCTCGAGTACTGGCATCAGCGGACGGGCAAGGACGTGTTCAAGCCCGCGCCGTTGCTGAAGCGGATGGCCGAGACCGGATCGTGGGAAGCCGGCGGTTAGGGGTCCTGCCGGATCCGCGCGTCGATGATCTCGACGAAACGTGCGAACAGGCCAGCCTGCGACTTGATCTTGAGCTTGCGATAGATGTTGCGTCGATGGACCTTCACGGTGCCCGGCACGATGCGCATGGCCCTGGCGATCGATTCCGTCGAATGCCCCTGCAGCACCAGGTCAACGACATGTTTTTCGCGCGGCGTCAGCGACAGGCTTTGCCAGATATGGGCGCGGTCGAACTCGTTGACTGGAGCGGTCGTCTCGTCCTGCTGCGCCTCTGCCGGTTCGTCGGCCGGAAGGGCGGGCCAGCGCAGCCTGGCGAAGCTGATCACCGCCGGCGCCATGTCGCGCAGCAACCTGGCATCGGCGGTGCCGAACGGGCCTGAAGCGCGCAGCCGCATCAGCGACAACACCAGCGCATCCTTGCCCGGCAGCGGCACGAAGAAGCCGACCTCCTCGGCCAGCCTGGTCTGGCTGTAGTAGGAGCGGAAATACTCGCTGGCATAGAAGCGGTCCGGCGCCAGTTCGCGCATGCGCCAGAACCCTTCCTTGCGCTCGACCGCAGCGTGGTGGAACGGGTCGAGCAGATACGGCCCCTCCTGATAGAGCGCGACGAAGACGTGGCTTTCGGCCGGCGAGAAGGTTTCGAACAGCAGCGGCGGGCGCGCCGCGCCGCGATAGCCGAACACCACGCAGTGGTCGAAGCTGACATGGAGCCGCAGCCAATCGACCAGCGCATTGCCGAACAGGTCGCCGCTGGTCTCCCGCGTCCCCGCGACGAGCGTGGCGAGCTGGCTGAATTCGTCGCTGCGGGACAATCCATACCCCCTTAAACGAGAAAATAGATCAGATATACCACCTGAGAGGTATATACTAGCCGCCATTGGCTCTGGTAGCGTCCCGATATTGCCCTGTTGCTGGAGCCATCAGCCTTGACCGCAGTGCCCGACATCGAGTTTCGCGGCGTCACCAAGCGCTATGGCGCGGTGACCGCGGTCAGCGGCATCGATCTCGCTGTCCCGCCCTCCGCCTTTGTCGCCTTGCTTGGACCATCCGGCTGCGGCAAGACGACCTGCCTGCGCATGATCGGCGGTTTCGAACAGCCGAGCGAAGGCCAGGTGTTCATTCGCGGCCAGGACATGGCCGGCACGCCGCCCTACCGGCGGCCGGTCAACATGGTGTTCCAGCAATACGCGCTGTTTCCGCATCTCGATGTCGAGGACAACGTCGCCTACGGGCTGCGTCAGGCGCGGCCAAGGCTGTCGTCGCGCGAGATCGCCTCAAGAGCGGGGGAAGCGCTGGAAATGGTGCGGCTCGCCGGCTATGGCCGCCGCAAGATCCATGAACTGTCGGGCGGCCAGCAGCAGCGTGTGGCGCTTGCCCGCGCCCTGGTCAACAAACCGGCGGTGCTCTTGCTCGACGAGCCGCTGGCGGCGCTCGACAAGAAGCTTCGCACCGACATGCAGATCGAGCTGCAGAACCTGCAGCGCGAGATCGGCATCACCTTCGTGCTGGTCACGCACGACCAGGAGGAAGCGCTGTCGATGAGCGATTTCGTCTGCGTCATGAATGGCGGCCGCATCGTCCAGCTCGGACAGCCAAGCGAGATCTATGACGAACCGGCCGATTTGTTCGTCGCCGATTTCGTCGGCAAGACCAATCTCTTGAGCGGTACCGTCGCCGGACATTCGGGCGATCTGGTGGAGGTGGCGCTCGCGAATGGCACCGTCATTGCAGCGCGCAAACGAACCGCCCTGCAGCAAGGCGAGGCCGTTTCGGTCAGCCTGCGTCCTGAATCGCTCAGTCTCGGCGCTCAGACAGGCGGCCCATTCAAGGGCGTCGTCCGCAACCGGATCTTCCTGGGCTCGACGGCGGAATACGCGATCGAGGTCCAGGGCATCGGAACGCTGCTGGCCAAGGCCGATCACCTGATCGGCCACGGCAATCTCTTCAAGCCGGGTGAACCCGTCGCCATCGGCTTTGCCTCCGGAACGCCGCTGGCGTTTGCGGAGACCAAGAACAACGGGGCCAACCAGAGGGTAGATAAACATGTCGAAATCATATCGTGACGGACTGCCGATAAGCCCCAAGAATTTTGTCGATCAGCTGATGCGTTTGAAGCGCGGCTCGATCGGCCGACGCGACTTTCTTGGCCTCACCGGCCTTGGCATTGCCACGGCGGTGATGGCGCGCGAGATCGGCATCATGCCGACACCGGCCTTTGCCGCCGAAAGCCTTGGCGACCGCATGTCGATCGCCACCTGGCCGAACTACCATGACCCGGCGACGTTCGAGAATTTCAAGAAGGACACCGGCGTCGCCGTCGAGGTCAACGTGTTCGGCTCCAACGAGGAGATGCTGGCCAAATTGCAGGCCGGCGCCTCGGGCTGGAGCCTGTTCGTACCGACCAACTACACGATCTCGACTTACAAGAAACTCGGCATCATCGAGCCGCTGGAGATGGCGAAGCTGCCGAATTTCGATGGCTCGCAGGAGGATCCGCGCTTCACCGGGGAAGGCACGATCGAAGGGGTGACCTACGCGGTGCCGAAGAACTGGGGCACCACCGGCTTTGCCGTCAACACCAAGAAGCTGACCAAGCCGATGACGAGCTGGAAGGAGTTCTGGGACACCGCCATGGCCGAAGGCGACAGCCGCACCATGGTGCACGACTACCAGCTGACCACGATCGGCAATGCGCTGAAATATTACGGCTACTCGTTCAACTCGCTCAAGCAGGACGAACTGGCCAAGGCGGAGGAACTGCTGCTGAAGGTCAAGCCGCATCTGTTCGCGGTCTCCTCCGACTACCAGCCGGGCATGCGCGCCGGCGACGCCTGGATGACGATGTGCTGGACGAACGATGGCGCGCAGCTGCATCGCGACATTCCGGAGATCGCCTATGTGCTGGGCAAGGAAGGCGGCGAGATCTGGACCGATTTCTACGCCATTCCGAAGGATGCGCCGAACAAGCCGGCCGGCTACGCCCTGCTCAACTATCTGATGAATCCGCAGGTGGCGGTGAAGGAGCACCTGGCCAATGGTGCGCCCTCGACCGATGCGCGGGTCAACAAGCTGCTGCCGAAGGAAGTGCTCGACAATCCGATCCTCTATCCGGCGGCCGACCTGTTGACGCCGCTGGAATTCGGCGCGGCGGCAACGCTGACGGATCCCGGCCGCGCCGAGCTGATGGCGCGCTTCAAGTCGGCCTGAGCGACGGCCTCAAATTCTTTTCGGATAATTTGACCGGCGGGTTCATACCCGCCGGCACGGGGCAAATCTCTCCATGCACGGCAGCCGTCTTCGCAGGAATTTTCTGACCGCCATGCTGCTCGGTCCGGCGACTGCGTGGCTGGTGGTGTTTCTGGTGCTGCCGTTCATCGCCATCGCCGTGTTCAGCGTCGGGGAGCGGGCGCCGGAAGGCGGCTATCAGGCGGCTTTTACCTTCGCGCAATATGCCAATCTTCCAGCGCGGGCGACCGCCTTCTGGAACACGATGGTGCTGGCGCCGATAGGGGCGCTCGCCTGTCTGCTCGTCGCTTATCCCGTTGCCTATTATCTCGCCTTGCGCGCACCGCAGCGCTGGCGGCTGATCCTGCTGGCGCTGGTCGTCATCCCGTTCTGGACCAGCCTCCTGATGCGGACCTATGCCTGGATGTATATCCTGGGCGGGCGCGGCATCCCGGCTCTGCTGTCCTATATCGGTTTCGAGGATATCAGGCTGATCAACACGCCGGGCGCGGTGCTGCTCGGCATCGTCTATGGCTACTTGCCGCTGATGATCCTGCCGATCTATGTCAGCCTCGAGCGGCTCGACCGCAGGCTGCTGGAAGCCTCCGCCGATCTCGGCGCGACGCCGCTCTCGACCTTCCTCGGCGTGACCCTGAAACTGTCGTTGCCGGGCGTGATGACCGGCTTCTCGCTGGTCATGATCCTGCTGCTGGGCGAATATCTGATCCCGACGCTGCTTGGCGGCGGCAAGGTGTTCTTTATCGGCAATGCGCTGGTCGACCTGTTCCTGCAATCGCGCAACTGGCCGTTCGGTTCGGCCATCGCGATCACGCTGGTGCTGGTTTCGGTGGTGGTGCTGATTGCCGCCAATCGCATTTCGACCCGGGTTTCGGGCGCCCGCCGGGTGGATCTGATCTGATGCGCACCTTCGTCATTGCCGTCTTCGCCTTCCTCTATCTGCCGATCGCCCTGGTCGTGCTGTTCTCCTTCAACGCCGGCCACCATGCCAGCGAGTTCACCGGCTTTTCGGTGCAATGGTACGGCAAGGCGCTGGCGAACCCGTTCCTGGTCGAAGCGCTGAAGAACAGCCTGTTCATCGCCACCACCAGCGCCTTGCTGGCGGCGTTCTGCGGCACTGCGGCGGCACTCGGCCTGGCGCGTGTCGGCATCAGAACACGCGCGGTCTTCGATGCGCTTCTGGGCGCCGCGATCGTCGTTCCGGGCGTCGTCATCGGCATTTCGACACTGGTCGCGCTCGTCCAGCTGTTCACGGTCGTCAATCCGTTCATCGCCTCGATCTGGCCCGACGACCAGCCGCCGCGCCTGGCGCTCGGCTACGGCTCGATCATCGCAGCGCACGGCCTGTTCTCCATGGCGCTGGTGACGATGATCGTCGGCACGCGGCTAGGCAGCCTCGACCGCAATCTGGTCGAGGCGTCGAGCGATCTCTACGCCACGCCGTTGACGACGTTCCGCTCGATCGTGCTGCCGCAGATCATGCCGGCCATCGTTGCCGGCTTCCTGCTCGCCTTCACCTTTTCCTTCGACGATTTCATCATCGCCTTCTTCGTCGCCGGCGCGCAGACGACGCTGCCGATCTATGTCTTCGCGTCGATCCGGCGCGGCGTGACGCCGGAGATCAATGCCATCGCGACGATCGTGCTCGTCGCCTCCGTGCTGCTCGTGGTGCTTGCCCAATGGCAATTGCGCCGGCGCAAGCCGTCGAACTGAAAGTCGCATCATGATCCTCAAAGACCGCATCGCCGTGGTGACAGGCGCCGGCTCCGGCATCGGGCGCGCCGGCGCCATGATCATGGGCAGGGAAGGCGCGGTGGTCGTCATCGCCGACAGGGATGAGGCCGCCGGCGAAGCAACGGCTTTGGACATAAGGGCAGTGGGTGGCCAAGCCGAGGCAATCGCCACCGATGTCGCCGATGACGCAGCGGTCGAGCAACTCATTGCCGGCACGCTGGACAGGCATGGTCGCATCGACATCCTGCACAATCACGCCGGCATCCAAGTCGGCGGAACGCTGACAGAGGTCGAGGTCGGCGGCATGGACGCGTCATGGCGGGTCAATGTGCGGGCGCAGTTCCTGGCGGCCAGGATGGTCATGCCGTCGATGATCGCACGAGGCAACGGCGTCATCCTGAACACCGCCTCCAATTCGGGTGTGTTCTACGACCGCGAGATGATTGCCTACGCCACCTCCAAACATGCGGTGGTGGCAATGACGCGGCAGATGTCGCTCGACTATGCCCGGCACAATGTCCGCGTCAACGCGCTCTGTCCGGGCTGGGTCGACACGCCGTTCAACGAACCGTTCATCGCCCAGATGGGCGGACGCGAGGCGATCGAAACCTATGTCCGCACCAAGATTCCGATGGGGCGCTGGGCCAGCGCCGATGAGATCGCCGAAGCGATCCTGTTCCTCGTCTCCGACCGCTCATCCTTCATGACCGGCCAGGCGCTGGTGATCGACGGCGGTGAAAGTATCGGCTGAGACTTGTGCTTTCGTCACCAACCTCCTTTATTTCAGCGCCTTTCCAATACACTGCTCTACGACCTTCCTGGTGCCGCTGGTCGGCTGATAGGACTATGGTCCGGCCGGCATGGGACTTCAGTGCCATGGCCGATCAAGAGCGTTGATTTGTGTTTAATATCAAATGGTTATGGTGCCGGCGGGTTGTCAGATCGCGTATTGAGACAACATTTGTCTAAAGTTTACTCTGTACAATTAGTAATTCCTCATACGACGGTCGCCTAGCGGTTGGGCGAAGGGCGGCGATTCCCCGAGGAGATTACCATGACAAACCGAAAAACTCTGTTCGCGGCGCTTGCCGCATTGGCGCTTCTGGCATCTCCGGCGATAGCCGGCGGCAACGGCCACGGCGGCGGCAATGGCGGTGGCAATGCCGGCGGCAACGGCAACGGCGGGGGAAATGCCGGCGGTAACGGCGGCAATAGCAATGGCAAGAGCGGCGCTTCGCACGGCAAGTCTTCCTCGGCTCGGGGGCAGGTGGCAAAGGCCAAAACGGATGACACCACGGTCGACAAGACCACAAAGGTCTCGTCGGTTCCCAAGGAGAAGAACATCCACGCCAAGCTCGGCCGGCTGAACTCGCTTCAGCGCAACATCAACGCCTATATGAACTCGAAGAGCAAGAAGTTCGCCGCCATCCAGGCTTTCGTGACGCAGTCCGCGAAAGCCAAGGTCGCCGAGGCCGCCGCTGAGGCGGCCCAGGAGAAGCTGGATGCGCTGAATTCTCAGTTGACCGCGCTGACGTCGCTGACGCCCGAGCAGATTGCCGCCATGACGCCCGAGGATCAGGCGGCCTTGCCTGGGAAGATAACGGATCTGCAGGCCGAAATCACTGCCCAGGAGGCAGAGGTCACCGCCGCCAATGAGGCGGCTGCCGCGGCAGAGGTCGGCACCGATGATGCATCGCTCGACGCGGCGCTGACGGACATGGCCAACAAGCCGGTCGACGACGACGTCACGGCCTGGGCCCAAGGGGTCCTTGCCGGCAAGATCGACCAGACGGCTGCCGCGATGGAAGCAGAAACGACGCCGTAACGACTTGCCGTTGAAACGGCAGTAGCCAATCGAAGAAAGATGCCGCCGGACTTCGCCCGGCGGCATCTTTCTTTTTCCCGGCCATGGACTGGCATCCGGAGCTGGCGAGGTTCGAAACACTCAGACGTGCTTGCGGCCGCCGGTCGCGCGGAACCAGCTGTCGGGATAGGGATACCACCATTCCTGGATTGCCGGTTTGTGGTCGATGATCACCATTTTGGAGCGGCGGAAGGCATCCAGCCCCTGGCGGCCAAGCTCGCGGCCAAGGCCCGAGGCCTTCCAGCCGCCGAAGGGCAGAGCGTCATTGTCGATCAGCGGGTTGTTGACCCAGACCATTCCGGCCTCGAGCCTTTCGGCTGCCTCATGCGCCTCGGCCAGATCGGTGGTGAACACGGAGGCGCCGAGCCCGAACGGGCTGTCATTGGCAAGCCGGATCGCCTCGTCGAAATCCCTGACCCGGCAGATGGCGGCGACCGGTCCAAAGCATTCCTCGCGCACGATCGCCATGTCCGGGGTGACGCCGGTCAGGATCGTCGGCTCGTAGAACCAGCCGACATTGTGCGCAGGCGGGATGCGTCCGCCGGTGATCGCCTCGGCGCCGTGGGCAATGGCATCGTCGACAAGACGCATGACCTTGGCCCGCGCGGCTTCGCTGACCATCGGGCCGATCTCGGTCTGGTCCATGCCATTGCCGACACGCAGGGCACGCGTCTTTTCGGCGAACAGCGCGACGAAACGATCATGAACGGCATCGACCACGAAGAAGCGCTCGGCCGAGGTGCAGACCTGGCCGGTAAGGTGGAAGGCCGCGGTGACACTGCCGGCCGCCGCTACATCGAGCGGCGCGTGTTGGCTGATGATAAGCGGATCGCTGCCGCCGGCCTCGATGACGCAAGGCTTCATGCGTTCGGCGCAGGCCACCGCCACCGCCTTCCCGGCGGCGACCGAGCCGGTGAAGGCAACCGCGTGGGTGCGTTCGGAGGCGATCAGCGCTTGCGCCGTGGTCGCTCCACCAGGCAGGCAGGAGACCAGCCCCTCCGGCAGCGAGCGGAACACGGTCATGTAGTCCAGCGTCGACAGCGTCGTCGCCTCGGCCGGCTTGATGATGCAGGCATTGCCGGCGGCGAGTGATGCGGCGACCGTCCAGCACATCAGCAGGATCGGAAAATTGTAGGGCATGATGTGGACGGAGACGCCATAGGGCTCGTAGCGCGCATACTGGAACGAACCGGCCTGTGTCGTGCCGGCGATCTTGCCGGCATCGTCGCGCGCCATCTCGGCGTAGTAGCGGAAGATCGGCGCGCAGTTGGCGATCTCGCCGATCGCTTCGGGGTAGGGCTTGCCCATCTCGCGCACCATCAGCTCGGCGCAGCGGGTGAAGTCCGCCGCCTCGATGGCGTTGGCGACGGCATGCAGGTGCTTGGCGCGGCTCTTGGCGTCGAACTTTTTCCAGGCGGCCTGCGCCCTGGTCGCCGCCGTGAGCGCGGCATCGATCTCGCCGTCGGTGGCCGCAGCGATCGCCCCGACGGTTTCCAGCGTCGCCGGATCGATCACCGGTTTGCTCGCGCCGGCCATCGGCTGGTAATCCGGATTGACGAAGAAGGTCGGCCGGTCAGGGGAGAAATCCATGGACATCCTCTCGGATCCGCTCAGCGGATCATGTAGACCTTCTTGATCGTCTCATGGACGGTGCAGACGCCCTTCCAGTCCTGCGGAAAGAAGGCCGCCGTGTCCGGTTCGATCTCGATGACTTCGCCGGATTCATGCACATAGGTGCAGCGCCCTTCGAGGAAGTGGCAGAACTCGTCGCGGGTGACATGGCAATGCCATTTGCCTGGTGTGCAGACCCAAAGCCCGCATTCGGAGCGGCCCTCCGGCCCCTTGTGCAGCAGCTTGCCCGATGTGTGGGACTGGCCCTCGATCATGGTCGGGATGACACCCCAGTCGACGAGGTCGGTAATAGTGAGCGGGGATTTCATGATGGGTGTGGTCATATCGATTTCCTTGAAAAGGGGGCTCACCGGCACATGAAGGCCTTGGTCAGCGTTTGCGTGATGATGGAGATGCCGGTCCAGCCGGCGGGAAAGAACACAAGCGTGCCGGCCTCGACCGGGATCTCTTCGCCGTCGTCATGGATATAGCTGCCACGGCCTGAGAGGAAATGGCAGAACTCGTCGGCGCCAAACGTGACCTTGCGCGTGCCCGGCGTACACGACCACAGGCCGCATTCGCTCGATCCGTCCGGGTTCTGGGACAGGATCCTGCCCGAGGCGCGCGGCGAACCGGAGAGCGTGTTGCTGCCCGCGCCCCAGTCCTCCAGTTCCACGCTCGAGGCCTTCGGCCAGTGCGGTGTCGGCATGTCGTTAAGCTCCGTGGTCAGGCCAGCATGTAGACGTTGCGCATGGTCTCATGCACGGTGCATTCGCCTGTCCAGCCAGCCGGGAACATGACCACAGTCCCGGCGGAGATTTCTATCAGCTCACCGACATCTGACCGGTAGGTCGCGCGGCCGGTGACGAAATGGCACAATTCGTCGCGCGGGATATTGAGGCGCCAGCGCCCCGGCGTGCACACCCAAATGCCGGATTCCGGCTGGTTGTTCGGGCCCTTGTGCACGAGCCTGCCGGTCGAGTGCGAAGTGCCTGACAATGCGTCGGGTTGGGCGCCCCAGTCGACGAGATCGGTTCGGGTGGAGGCGTGGTGGAGGTGTGGTGCGGAGGAGGTCATGCGGAGGCTTCTGCGCGATGGTTGCTATTCATATGCTGCGCCAGGGCACCCCCCTCTGGCCTGCCGGCCATCTCCCCCGCAGGGGTGGAGATCGGATGTCGTCTCGACTTTCGCCAATCACCGGGATTGCAGAGTGAGACCCTGTGGCGAAGCTGCCAATCTCCCCCCTTGCGGGGGAGATGGCCGGCAGGCCAGAGGGGGGTGCTCAGGCTCGGCGTATCAACGACTTCAATCACAGCAGCGCCTCCAACAAACCCGCCGCCTTTTCCGGCCCATTCTGCCCCTGCATCTGTGCCGATGTCTTGGCCAGCTTTGCCTTCATCTTCGGGTCGGTCAGACAGGCCTCGATCATGGCAACCAGCTCGGCATCGGTCCAGTCGTAGCGCGGCATGCCGAAGCCGTGGCCGGTCTCCTCGACGCGGGTGGCGTTATCGTGACCGTCCCAGACATAGGGCATGATGATCGCCGACTTGCCGAAATAGAGGCACTCTGTGAACGAGTTGTTGCCGCCGTGGTGAATAACAGCGTCGACCTGCGGGATGACCGAAGGCTGCGGGAACCAGCTCTCGACGATGACATTGCCGGGCACGTCCGTGTACTGGTCTTTGTAGCCGCCGACATTGACCAGCGCCCGGTAGCGCGTCATGCCCAGCGTCGCGATGATGCGCTTCAGCAGCTCGACATCGCCGGCGCCGAGACTGCCGAAGGAGACATAGAGCAGCGGCCCGTCGTTATTTTCAGCGAAGGTCGGCACCGTGTAAGGCTTCTCCTGCCGCACGCAGCCTTCCAGGTACTGAAACTTGGCCGGGTCGAGTGGATGGCGGCGCTTGAACTTTGCCGCTTCGGGATAGAGCAGCAGGTTCAGATGGGGCGAGGCCTCAAAGAACTGGCCGATCGGATAGGACGCCTCGTTGTTGGCAGTCAGGAAGGCGTTGAAGTCCTCATGGATCGGCTCGATCACCGCGTTGAAATGGTCGCGGTAGCGCTGATGCCCGGCATGGTCGTTTTCGCCGCAGCCGGAGAGATGCGGCGGGATGTCCTCGTCCTCGATTTCGTTTTCCGAGCAGGAAATGACCCGCACCCACGGCTTGCCGTACTGCTTGATAGCCGGGAACAGGATGACGTTGTCGACGCAGATCACATCCGGCTTGATGGCTGAGAGAACGTGCGGCAGATCCTTCTGCGCCCATTTGGCGCTGTCGACGATCGCCGTCCAGCAATCCTTGACGTAATTGTCGACCTGGTCGTAGGGCGATTTGCGGAAGTTGGGGATGTGGCCGTTGATGAAATCCTCCCAGAATTTGGCCATCTGCTCTGGCGGCATCGGCTCGGACAGGTTCACCGGATGGGCCTCGAAGCCGTAGCCCTTGTAGACGTCGACGAAGCCGGGATCTGACAGGAACACCGCTTTGTGGCCGCGTGCCTCGACCGCCTGGGCGATGCCGACGGAATTGAGCGCCGGGCCATAAGCTGCTTCTGGAAAAAACGCGATCGTCTTCTGCGCCATCAGGCCTCTCCTTTATTCTGCGAAAACTCTGACATCGGCGGCGTCCCAGCCGAGTTCGACCTGATCGCCCGATGCGACCGGCCGGCGGTCTGCGGCATCAGCGGTGACGCGCACCAGGAACGGCTTTGGCGACAGGCCCGTGCGGACATGCAACTGCAGGTCGAGCCCCTGATAGGCCAGCGCCTCGACCGTGCCGGTGGTGCGGTTGGCGGTTTCACCCGACGGGAACAGCCGGATGCGTTCGGGCCGCACCGACGCGACAGCGGATGCGCCGATGGAGAGCGCGGCAGGAACCTTGCCGGATATCCGCGTGCCATTCGCGGCGACAACCCCATCGGTGGCGGCCTTGCCCGGCACAAAATTCATCACGCCGATGAAGTCGGCGACGAAACGGTCGGCCGGATGCTCATAGATCGCGTGCGGCGTGTCGCATTGCAGCAGCTTGCCGTCCTTGAGCACCGCCATGCGGTCGGCCATGACGAGCGATTCTTCCTGGTCGTGGGTGACGATGACGAAGGTGATGCCGACCTCGTGCTGCAGGCGCTTCAATTCCAGCTGCATGGCGCCGCGCAGTTTCTTGTCGAGCGCGCCAAGCGGCTCGTCGAGCAGCAGCAGACGGGGCCGTTTGACCAGCGCGCGGGCGAGCGCGACGCGCTGCTTCTGGCCGCCCGACAGCTGCTCCGGCTTGCGGTCGGCGAAGGGGACCAGCTCGGTTGTCGCCAGGATGGCGTCGACGCGGGAGTGGATTTCTGGCGCCGGCAAGCGCTCCATCTCCAGGCCGTAGGAGACATTGGCGCGGACGCTCATATGCGGAAACAGCGCGTAAGACTGGAACATCAGATTGACCGGCCGCTTGTTGGGCGGGGTTTTCGCAATGTCGTGACCGTCGAGCAGGATGCGCCCGCCACTAGGCGTCTCGAAGCCGGCCAGCATGCGCAGCAGCGTGGTCTTGCCGCAGCCCGACGGGCCGAGCAGTGCGAAGAACTCATTCTCGCGGATGTCGAGCGAGATGCCGTCGACAGCCGTCACCCGGCCGAAATTCTTCGACACCTTGTCGATGGCCAGCAGCGTGCGCGGTTCGCTCATTGGCCTATGATCCCACGGTTGAGCCGCTGCGACAGGGTCAGCGCGGTGATCGAGACCGCCATGACGATGGTCGCCAGTGCGTTGATCTCCGGCGTGATGCCGAAGCGGATCATCGCGTAGATCTGCATCGGCAGCGTCGTCGAGGAGCGGCCGGCGCCGGCGGTGAAGAAAGCGATGATGAACTCGTCGACCGAGAGCGTGAAGGCGAGCAGCGCGCCTGCGATCACCGCCGGCGCGATGACCGGCAATGTCACCCGCCTGAAGGTGGTGAGCGCGGAGGCGCCGAGATCGGCGGAAGCCTCGACGATCGACCAATCAAAACTCTTCAGCCTGGCGCGCACCACCGAGCAGACAAAGGCAAGGTTGAAGACGACATGGGCGAGGATGATGGTGTGCAGGCCCATGGTCAGGTTGAGCATGGAGAAGAACGAAAGCAGCGCGATCGCCAGGACGATGTCGGGAATGATCATCGGTGCGAAGATCAGCGCTTCGAGTCCCCTGCCATATTGCCGGCGCATCTCGATGCCGATCGCCAGCAGCGTGCCGAGCAGAGTGGCGATCGCGGTCGAGACCAGCGCCACGATCAGCGTGTTGAGCGCAGCGGAGAGGATCGCCGAATTGCCGGCCAGCGAGGCATACCATTTCAGCGAAAAGCCCGACCATGCCGTCGGCAGCCCGCCTTCGTTGAAGGACAGCGCCACCAGCACGGCGATCGGGATGTAGAGGAAAGCGAAGACGAGGCTGAGCACGAGCCAGAGCGTGCGCCGCGTGGCGGGAGAGCGCTCAGCCATCGGTGTCTCCGCCGGCTTGCGCGGCGTGGCCCGAGGCGCGATTGGCGGCGAGCGCCTGCGCCATCAGCACCAGAAGCATGATGGCGATCAGCGCCATCGCGAGCGCGGCGCCGAACGGCCAGTCGTTGGCGGTCAGGAACTGGTCGTAGACGAGGTTGCCGATCATCTGGAAGCGGCCGCCGCCGAGCAGCGCGGGCGTGACGAAATTGCCGATCGACAGCACGAAGACGAACACCGCGCCGGCAGCAATGCCGGGCACGGTCAGCGGCAGGATGACACGGCGGAATGTGGTCATGGCGGAGGCGCCGAGGTCGCGCGAGGCCTCGGCGAGTTCCGGGTTGAGGCGAGACAGTGGCGCGTAGCAGGCGAGGATGACAAAGGGCAAATAGTTGTAGATCAGGCCGGCGATAACGGCGCCTTCGGTGTAGAGCATCGACGGTGGCTCGCCGGTGTAGCCGAACCAGCGCAGCAACTGGGTGATCAATCCTTCGCGGTTGAGCAGCACGATCCAGGCATAGGTGCGGATCAGGTAGTTGGACCAGAAGGGCAGCACGGCGAAGAACAGGAACACCGGCTGCAGCCGGCGGGGTGCCGCTGATATCGCATAGGCGGCGGCGTAGCCGATCACCACCGCGATCAGCGTCGCGGTGCCGGCGATGCGCGCCGAGTTGAGGAAGATGCCGGCATAGAGCGGGTCGAAGACCAACCCGAAATTCTCCAGCGTAAAGGTGTATTCGATGCCGCCATAGATACCGCGCCGGAAGAAGGCGAGCGCCAGCACCAGCGCGCACGGCACCACCATCAGTGCGGTCAGCCAGACCAGCGCCGGGGCCATCAGCAAGGAGGAGCGAGAGGGTAGGTGCTTCACGAAGTGCCCCCCTCTGCCCTGCCGGACCCGGCCTTTCGCTTTCGCTTCGGGCGTTCGTCGTTCGGAAAGCCAAGCAATTGGCTTTCCGTCCGTTGCGCGGACCACTTCTCACCCCCTTCAAGGGAGGAGATCGGCAGTTCCAACCTTTCGCTTACTTTGAAAAATCGAAGATTGGCGAAAGCAATGCCACAGCCAATCTCCCCCCTTGAGGGGGAGATGGCCGGCAGGCCAGAGGGGGGCGACACGGAACGCAAGCTTGATTCCAAGATGCTGCTGGAACAGTCCCTACTGCGCCGCCTTGATCTCGCTGACGATCTTCGAATAGTCGCGCTGGGCGTCGCCGACGTCACGCAATTGCTCGAACTTGACGAGGTCGGCCACCGGCATCGCCATGTTGGGGAATTTGGCCAGGAAATCGGCAGGCAGGCTTTCCATGGCCGGCTTGTTCGGCACCTTGTAGTCGATGTTCTGCGCTGCCCAGGCGTGGTTCTTGGCGTCGAGCATGAAGTTGATGAACTGGAAGGCGGCGTCCTTGTTGGCGGAGGCCTTCATCACCACCATCGTGTCGACCCAGAGGTCCGAACCTTCCTTGGGAATGACGTATTTGATCTCGGGTTTTTCGGCGATGCCGTAATTGCACCAGCCGTCCCAGGCCTGCACCATCAGCGCCTCGCCGGACACCAGCTTGGAATAGAAGGTGGTGTCGTCATAGGCGAGCAGGGTCTTCTTGGCCGAGATCAGCAGATCCTTGACCTCAGCCATCTTGGCCGGGTCGGTTTCGTTGACCGAATAGCCCTTGTCGAGCTGGCCGGCGGCCAGCAGCCAACGGTCGGTCGCCAGCATGGTGGTCTTGCCCTTCAATTCGTCGGAGGGCGCGAGCAGGTCGCTCCAACTGGTTGGTGCGACCTTCATCAGGTCCGAGCGATAGCAGAGGCCGGTGGTGCCCCAGGTGTAGGGCACCGAGAATGCATTGCCGGCATCGTGAGGCAGCTTGGTTGCTTCCGGATAGAGGTTGGCGAGGTTCGGTATCTTGGTGTGGTCGATCGGTTCGGTCAGGCCGAGCTTGTTCAGCACCTCGGCGAAGGGCGAGGAGACAAAGACCACGTCATAGCCCTTGCCGCCGGCGGCGATCAGCTTGCCCATGATCTCTTCATTGGTGGCGTGCACCACCACCTCACCCGAAACGCCGGTCGCGGTCTTGAAGGCGGCCATCGCGTCGGGCGCCATGTAGCCATCCCAGTTGGAAATGACGAGATCAGCAGCCATCGCCGGCGCGGACAGCGCCAAGGCCAGGCCAAGTGCGAGCGAAGATGTTTTCAGCGCACGGCGCCGCAGGCTGGTAGCGGTCATGACAGACTCCCATTCCGGTTGATCGTCAAATTTCATTCGCCGGACCAACGCCTGCGACCTTGCCGCTGCCTCGATCCTGTTCCCTCGGTCTTTTTCTCGCCGATTGTCCTGACAGTACTATTGCAGAAAAAAGTACGTCAATCCATAATTTGTCAAGCGACCGAGGAAACTGGCCGATTGCGTCCGTGCGGGCGATCGGTCAAATCAATGCGGTCATGTCGTTTTCCACTGGACCAGTCATGCAAGCCGTAGCCAGACGACCTCGCACCAACCATCTCGATCTGGCGCAGCGCATCCTGGATGTGGCGCGGCAGCGCGGCTTTGGGCCCGGCGCACGCTTGCCGGAGCAGCAGATCGCCTCGCTGTGCAATGTTTCCCGCACACCGGTGCGGGCAGCGCTCGGCCTGCTTGCGGAGCGAGGCGTCGTACGCTGGGAGGCGGATTCCGGGTATCATCTGGCCATCGACCTCACCGCGCAGGCTTCGGTCGCCACGGAATTGCCCGCTGCCGAGGAGGACGAGCTGGCCGAGGCGATCCTGCGCGACCGGTCGGCGCGGCGGCTGGACCAGACAGTGACCGTTGCGGGGTTGATGCGGCGCTACAGTTCCGACCGAAAGACGGTACTAAAAGCGCTCAACAAACTGACCGAAGAGAACTTGTTGGACCGTGCGCCCGGCCAGTCCTGGCTGTTTCGACGCACGCCAGACGATCCGGAGGCGCAAGGCGACAGTTATGAATTCCGTCTGCTGCTGGAGCCCGCGGCCATCCTGACGCCGGGTTTCCGGCTGGATGGCGCGCGGGCGGCGACGTTGCGCCAGGGCATGGAAGCGCTGGTGGCGCTGCCGGACGCCGCCTTCGACACACGCGAGTTCCAGCGGCTGGACATCGATTTTCATGGCATGCTCGCCGAAGGCTGCGCCAACCGCTTCGTGGCCGACGCACTCGCCGATCACCTCAGGCTGCGCCGGCTGCCGGGCATCTATGCCGGCGTCAACGTCTTCCGGTTGCGGCAATCGCTGCGCGAACACCTTGTTATACTCGACCATCTTGAAAGCCTGCAGTATGAGGTGGCTGCCGATCTACTGCGCATCCACCTGCGGCTCTCCCGCAACCAGCGACCGCAAGCGGCCAGTCGCGGGGCGCCTGCCCTGTTCGGCATGATCAGCCGGCCGGATTGACGAGGATTAATTGACGCGTAAAGCCAGCCCGACCATCGCGCTGTTCCCCGAAGCAAGCTTCGGCGCGGCGTTGAATTGCGTCGGCATCGCGCAGGCGTTGCGCGCGAGAGGCGCTCGGCCCGTCTTCATCTGCCATGCCGGCTTTTCCGGCGTCTTTGCCGACTATGGTTTCCAGGAATACCAGTTGCCGACAGAAGAGCCGCTGAGCGACAGCGAACGCCAGAGCTACTGGCAGGCTTTCGTGCGCCGGCACCTGCCGCATTTCCGGCTGAGCCCGATCGACCAGCTGGAAACCTATGTCGCGCCGACCTGGCAGGCCATCGTCGACACCGCGGTCAATGCCGAGGCGCCGCTGCGCCAATTGCTGGCGCGGCTGAAGCCGGACGCGGTGGTGCTCGACAATGTCATCATGTTCCCGGCGATCGCCGCCGCCAGCTGCCCCTGGGTGCGCGTCGTCTCCTGCGCCGAGACCGAGCTTCCGGATGCCAATGTGCCACCCTATCTGTCGGGACTTGGCGCCGACGACCCGCAACGCGCGGCGTTCGAGGCCCGCTATCTCACGGCCTCGGCACCGGCGCATGACCGCTTCAACCGCTTTCGGATGGATGCCGGCCTGGCGCCGCTGCCGAAGGGCCTGTTCCTGGAGACGTCGCCCGACCTCAATTTGCTGCTGACGCCTTCGATCGTGCGCCGCGAGCGCGCCGAGCCGCTCGACCCGGCCCGCTTCGTCTATCTCGAAGGCTGTGTGCGTTCGGAAGGGCCGTTCGAGGTGCCGGTTTTTCCGCGCAATGGCGGGCCGCTGGTCTATGTCAGCTTCGGCAGCCTCGGCGCCATGGATGTCGGGCTGATCGAGCGCATGCTGGCGGTGTTCGACAGGCTGCCGGCCCGCTTCATCGTCAATGCCGGCGGCCTGCGCGACGCCTATCGCGCGGTGCCCGACAATGTCTATCTCGACGCCTGGTTTCCGCAGCCCTCGGTCGTGGCGAAGTCGGATCTGTTCATTCATCATGGCGGCAACAACAGCTTTTGCGAGGCGCTGCGCTTCGGCGTGCCGTCGCTGATCATGCCCTATTGCTGGGATGGGCACGACAATGCGCGGCGCGCCGGAGAGACCGGTGTCGGAGACCATATCGGCCGTGACGCCTGGACCGAAGGAGTGTTGGAGAGAGCCATTCTCGGCCTGCTGGCCGACGATGCCATGCGCACCCGCCTCAAGGACAATGCAGCCCAAATGGCGCTGAAACCTGGAACGGATGCGGCCGCGCAAACCATACTCTCTCTGATACGGACGTGAACGAAATGCCTGACAACAACACGAACATCTCGCTCTCCAGCGGTACCGATGCCAAAGCCTGGCTGGTCCGGCACGGCATCAACGAAGTCGAGTGCCTGGTGCCCGACATGAATGGCGTCCTGCGCGGCAAAGCGCTGCCTACGGCCAAATTCCTCCAGGCGCTTGAAGACCGCGCGCTCTATCTGCCGAGCAGCGCTTTCCTGGTCAGCATCGACGGCCGCTACTCCGGCTCGATCGACGAGGGTTTTGCCTATTCGGATCCGGACATGCGCATGGTGCCTGATGTATCGACGCTCTGCCTGGCGCCGGGTGCCGCTCCCGGCAAGGCCTATGTCTTTGCCGATGCCTTCCATATGGACGACCGGCCTTGGATGGCCTCGCCGCGCCATGTGCTGCGCGCCGTGCTCGATCTCTACGCCAAGCGTGGCTGGCGGGCGGTGGTGGCGCCCGAGCTGGAATTCTATCTCACCGCGCCCAATCCCGATCCGGACCGTCCGCTGACCGCGCCAGTCGGTGGCAACGGCCGAGCCGAGACAGTGCAGCATCCCTATGACATGGCCGCGCTCGAGGAGTTCGAGCCGGTGATCCGCCGCATCTATGACTACGCTGCGGCGGCCGGACTGCCGCTCGACACGCTGATCCACGAATCAGGTACGGCGCAGCTTGAGATCAACTTCCTGCATGGCGATGCGCTGCCGCTGGCCGACAAGGTGCTGCTGTTCAAGCGGCTGACGCGACAGGCCGCGCAGCAAAGCGGCATGCACGCCACCTTCATGGCCAAGCCGATCGCCGCACAGGCCGGCAGCTCGATGCATCTGCACATGTCGGTCATCGACGAGGCCGGCAGGACGTTGTTTGCCGGCAGCGACGATGCCGACACCGCAATGTTCGGCCATTTCATCGGCGGCCTGCAGAAATATGTCCCGGAAATCATGCCGCTGTTTGCGCCCAACGTGAACTCTTTCCGCCGCATCAGGCCGAACCACAGCGCGCCGGCCAACATCGAGTGGTCGCATGACAACCGTTCCTGCGGCCTGCGCGTGCCGGCCGGCGGCCGCTCCGCGCGGCGGGTCGAGAACCGGCTGCCGGGCGCGGATTCCAATCCTTACCTGGCGATAGCCGGCTCGCTGCTTGCCGGCTATCTCGGCGTCGAACAGAGACTGGCGCGGTCGGCCGAAGCGTCGGGCAATGCCTACAAGATCAAGAGCACGCTGCCGAAAACCATGGAGGAGGCGCTCGATCGTTTCGAGGCTTGCGGCCCGGTGCGTGAACTGCTGGGCGAGGATTTCTTCCAGACCTATCTGCGCGTCAAGAGCGTCGAGCTCGACCTTTTCCAGGGCGTGGTGACCAGCTGGGAACGCGACCACCTTCTGCTGAAGGTGTGACTATGGCTTGCAGTTCAACGGGCTTCAATTCGGGCCTCGATATCGCCAAATCCTATTATGTCGCCACCGCCAATCCAGCGCCGGACCATCCGGCGCTCGCCGGCGATGTCGATGCCGACCTGGTGGTGGTCGGCGGCGGGTGCACAGGGTTGTCCGCCGCCCTTCACGCCGCCGAGCGTGGGTTGAAGGTGGTGCTGCTCGAAGGCGGCAAGATCGGCTGGGGGGCGTCGGGGCGCAATGGCGGCCAAATGATCCCCGGCCTGCGCAAGGGCGCCAAGGGACTGGTCAAACTCTACGGGCCGGAGCGGGCAAAGGTGCTGTTCGATCTTGCCTTCGAGGCGCGCGGGCTGGTGCTCGATATTATCGAGCGGCATGCCATCGACTGCGATCTCAGGCTGACCGGCCATCTGGTCGGCGCGGTCAACGGCTCCGACCTTAGGGATCTCGAGGAAGAGGCCGAGTGCCTGGCCACGGTGATGAAGTTCCCGCATGCGGAAATCCTATCGGCGGCTAAAGCCCGAGCCAAGGTCGATACACCCTACCATGGCGCGATGTACGAGCCGCTCGGCGGCCACATGCACCCGCTCAACTACACGCTCGGCCTCGCCCGCGCCGCGGTTGCTGCGGGCGTCACCATCCATGAGAATTCGGTCGCCGTGCGGCTGGAGCGCGAGCCTTCGGTCCGGGTCTCGACATCAAAGGGTTCGGTGCGTGCCAGACATGTCGTGCTGGCGGGTGACGCTCTGCTCAACGGGCTGGAGCCGCGCGTCAACAGCCGCATCATGCCGGTCGGCAACTACATCGTCGCCACCGAGCCGCTGGAGGGCAAGCGCAATGTCATCCCGGCCAATGTCGCGGTGTCCGACACGCGCTTCGTCGTCAACTACTACCGCATGTCTGCGGATGGCCGCCTGCTGTTCGGCGGCGGCGAACGCTACACGCCGTCACCGCCGGCCGATATCGCCGGCTTCGTGCGGCCGCATATGGAAAAGACCTTTCCGCAGCTCAAGGGCTGCCGCATCGATCATGCCTGGGGCGGGCTTGTGTCGGTGACGACATCGCGGCTGCCGCACGTCGGGCACTATGGCGAGGTCTATTTCGCGCATGGCTATTCCGGCAAGGGCGTCATCCTGTCGACGCTGTCCGGTAAGCTGCTGGCCGAAGCGATCATGGGCGACGCCTCGCGGCTAGATTTGTTCTCGACACTGACGCCGATGCCGTTTCCGGGTGGGACGGCACTGCGTGGGCCGCTCTATGTGCTCGGCATGCTGTGGTACGCGATGCGGGATCGGATCAAGCATTGAAGTCGCGTTGCTGCAACGGCACAAAATAGTACCCGTAGCGATCCTTCACACCCCCCTCTGTCCTGCCGGACATCTCCCCCGCAAGGGGGAGATTGGCAGGTTCAGCGCTGCGCTCGCCCTACAACGGTGTAGATTTGGCGAAAGCCGAGATAACAGCTGATCTCCCTCCTTGCGGGGGAGATGGCCGGCAGGCCAGAGGGGGGTGCTGTCCCGCCGACTTAGATCACGAAAAAATCCTCGATGCGCTGCCTGGCCTCCAGCAGCACGGGCAGGATCTCCCGCTCCATCTCCGCGACAGAAAAACGCGCGGATTGCGTCGAGACGTTGATGGCCGCGACCGTGCGCTCTGCCCGGTCGCGGATCGGCACGGCGATCGAGCGCAGGCCGAGTTCCAGTTCCTCATCGACGATGGCAAAGCCGTCCGCTTTCGCCTTGCCGATGGCGCCGGCCAGCAGCCTGACGTCGATGATCGTCTTCGGCGTCCGTCTCTCGATGGTCGCCTGGTCGAGGAATGCGTCCAATTCCTGAGGCGTCAGGCCCGCGAGCAAGATGCGCCCCATCGAGGTGCAATAGGCAGGCAGCCTGGTGCCGACATCGAGTGACACGCTGAGAATGCGGCGGCCGGGAATGCGGGCGACATAGACGACATCCTCACCCGACAGGATGGCTGCCGAGCAGGCCTCGTTCAGCTGTGCGGCGACCGCGCGCATGATGGGGGCGGCGAAGGCCCATAGCGAGGCGCCGCCGAGCCAGGTGCGGGCAACCGTCAGCAGGCGCGGCGACAGCGAGAACACGCGGCCGGCCTGTGTTGCATAGCCGGTGGCGGTGAGTGTCAGCAGGAAGCGGCGGGCGCCGGCGCGGGTCAGGCCCGCTTCCTCGGCCATTTCAGTCAACGTCATGCCCGAGGGATGGCGGGCCAGGATCTCCATGACGGCAAGGCCGCGTTCAAGCGAGCCGACATGATCACGGGAAACAGCCTCTTCGTCCATCTTGTCTCCGCAGAACGACATCGGCGTCAGGATTGACTCCACGCCTCTGCTCAGCATAGAAAGTATCGCATATAAAACATATGTTCGCAATACGAACTTTCTCAGCCTGGAGCCGATGCGATGGTCAAGTTCCTGCCGCTCAAACAGGCCGTGGCCGAGAATTTGAAAGATGGTGACACGGCTGCCTTCGAGGGCTTCACCCATCTGATCCCGACGGCGGCGGCGCATGAGGCGATCCGCCAGGGTTTTCGCGACCTGACCTTGATCCGCATGACGCCGGACCTCATCTACGACCAGATGATCGGCATGGGCATGGCGAAGAAGATCGTCTTCTCCTATGTCGGCAATCCCGGCGTCGGCCTGCTGCGCCGCGCCCGCGATGCCATCGAGAACGGTTTCCCGCGCTCACTTGAAATCGAGGAGCACAGCCATGCCGGCATGGCCAACGCCTATGAAGCGGGTGCTGCCGGCCTGCCCTGCGCGGTGTTTCGCGGCTATCGCGGTGCTGGCCTCGCGGCGGTCAACCCGAACATCAAGTCTGTCACCTGTCCGTTCACCGGCGAGGTGCTGGCCGCTGTTCCTTCGATCCGGCCTGACGTCACCTTCATCCATGCGCAGAAGGCCGACAAGAAAGGCAATGTGCTGGTCGAAGGCATCATCGGCATCCAGAAGGAAGCGGTGCTGGCGGCCAAACGCGCGGTGGTGACGGTCGAGGAAGTGGTCGACAATTTCGACGATCTGCACCCCAACCTGACCGTGCTGCCGCGCTGGACGATTGCCGCGATATCGGTCGTGCCCGGAGGCTCGCATCCGTCCTACGCGCATGGCTATTATGCGCGCGACAATGCCGCCTATCTCGAATGGGACGAAATCGCCGCCGACCGCGAGAAATTCCAGGCGTGGATGCGGGCCAACGTCATCGAGAAGAGTGCCGGCGATTTCGAGGCCCGGGTCGAGCATCTGAGGAAAGCGGCATGAGCGACAATCAGGGCTTCACCCCCAACGAGATGATGACGATCGCCGCCAGCCGCGCGCTGCGCAATGACGATGTCTGTTTCGTCGGCATCGGCGCGCCATCCGCCGCTTGCAATGTGGCGCGGCTGACGCATGCGCCCGACATCACCTTGATTTACGAGAGCGGCACGATCGGCACCGCGCCCGACGTGCTGCCACTGTCAATCGGCGATGGCGAATTGTGCGAAACCGCCGTCACCACCGTCGCGGTGCCGGAGATGTTCCGCTACTGGCTGCAGGGTGGGCGCATCTCGATCGGCTTCCTCGGTGCGGCGCAGCTCGACAAGTTTGGCAACATCAACACCACGGTCATCGGCGATTATTTTCACCCAAAGACCAGGCTGCCCGGCGGCGGCGGCGCGCCAGAGATCGCGACGTCGTCGAAGGAGATCTACATCACCATGGCGCAGACCAAGCGCGGCATGGTCGAGAAGATCGATTTCTTCACCTCCTTCGGCCATGGCGAGGGCGGCGATCATCGAAAGCGTCTGGGCATCGACACCGCCGGCCCGACCTTGCTGATCACTGATCTCGCCATCTGGAAGCCGGATCCGGTGAGCAAGGAATTCACCGTCGTGTCGCTGCATCCAGGCGTCACCCGCCAGCAGGTGCAGGAGAGCTGTGGCTGGGTGGTTAAGTTCGGCGAGGCGCTTGACGAAACGCCGGCGCCAAGCGAACTCGAACTCAAGACATTGCGCGACCTGCAGGCCCGCACCAAGGCGGCGCATGAGGGAACCGGAAAAGCAAAGGCTGCATGACATGGCCGAGGCCTACATCTGTGACTACATCCGCACGCCGATCGGCCGCTTCGGCGGCTCGCTGTCTTCCGTGCGTGCCGACGATCTCGGCGCGATACCGCTGAGGGCATTGGTCGAGCGCAATCCCGGCATCGACTGGCAGGCTGTCGACGATGTCGTCTATGGCTGTGCCAACCAGGCCGGCGAGGACAACCGCAACGTGGCGCGCATGGCGCTGCTGCTGGCAGGCTTGCCGAAGGAGATTACGGGCTCCACCGTCAACCGCCTGTGCGGCTCCGGCATGGATGCGCTGACCATCGCAGCCAGGGCCGTCAAGGCAGGCGAGGCGGAACTGATGATCGCGGGTGGCGTCGAATCGATGAGCCGGGCACCCTTCGTCATGCCCAAGGCCGACACGGCGTTTTCGCGCAATGCCGAGATTTACGACACCACCATCGGCTGGCGCTTCGTCAACCCACTGATGAAGAAGCAGTATGGCGTCGATTCGATGCCGGAGACCGGCGAGAATGTCGCGGAAGAGTTCGCCATCTCCCGCGCGGACCAGGATGCCTTTGCCGTGCGCAGCCAGGACAAGGCGGTCGCCGCGCAAGCCAATGGCCGGCTGGCCAAGGAGATCACGCCAGTGACGATCCCGCAGCGCAAGGGCGATGCGGTTGTCGTCTCGAAGGATGAACATCCCCGTGCTGGCACGACGGTCGATGCGCTGGCCAGGCTGCCGACACCGTTCCGCCAGGGCGGCACGGTGACGGCCGGCAATGCCTCCGGCGTCAATGACGGGGCGGCGGCCCTGATCGTTGCCTCCGAGGCAGCCGTGAAAAAGTATGGCCTGACGCCGATCGCCCGCATCCTCGGCGGCGCTGCCGCCGGTATTGCGCCGCGCATCATGGGCATCGGCCCGGTGCCGGCGACGCAAAAACTCTGCGCGCGGCTTGGCCTGACACCAAAACAGTTCGATGTCATCGAGCTCAACGAAGCCTTTGCCTCGCAAGGCATCGCCGTGCTGCGCCAGCTCGGCATTGCCGAGGATGCACCGCACGTCAACCCGAATGGCGGAGCCATCGCGCTTGGCCATCCCCTGGGCATGTCGGGTGCCCGCATCTCCGGCACGGCGGCGCTGGAGCTTCGCGAACGTGGCGGCCGTTATGCGCTTGCCACGATGTGCATCGGTGTCGGCCAGGGCATCGCGGTCGCGCTGGAACGGGTTTGATCGGCGGCCCTTGCTTGGCCGGCTAAGATCAAGAATCCGGTGCGCGGTTCAAATTTGACCACGTGGACAAAAGTCTGGCGTCGTTCCATACTTCCCCGTCTGACATTTTCACGAACAGCCGGCTCGACACGGCTGTCGAACAGAGGGGAATGCAATGGAAAACCGGAACAATAAATCGCAGACAAAACGCGAAGGGCTTTCGCGACGCAATGTGCTGGAGCTGGGCGCGCTTGGTTTGGCGGCAACGATGCTGCCGGGCGCCGCCTTCGCGGCGGACAAGAAGCTGAAGGTGGCGGCGATCTTCGCCACGCCGATCGAGGAGCCGTGGGACAACCAGATCCATGTCGCCTTGCAGAGGGCCGAGAAGGAACTCGGCATCGAATACAAATGGTCCGAGAAGGTGCAGACCGCCGATTTCAGCCGCGTCATGCGCGAATATGCGCAAGGCGGCTACCAACTGGTGCTGGGCGACGCCTTCGCCGCCGAGCGCGAATCGCGCCGCACCGCCAAGCAGTTCCCGAAGACCGCCTGGCTGTTCGGCTCCGGCGCCGGCCCGGCGGAACCCAATTTCGGGGTGTTCGACAACTGGATCCACGAGCCCGCCTATCTCTCGGGCATGATCGCTGGCAAGATGTCGAAGTCGGGTACGATCGGCGCCGTCGCGGCGATGGGCATTCCGGAGGTGAACCGGCTGGTCAACGCCTTCTTCGCCGGCGCCAGGGAGGTCAATCCCAACATCAAGAAGAAGGTCGCCTTCATCGGCTCGTTCTTCGATCCGCCCAAGGCCAAGGAAGCGGCGGTCGCGCAGATCGACGCCGGCGTCGACGTCATCTACGCCGAGCGCTTCGGTGTCATCGAAGCCGCGGTGGACAAGAAGATCCTCGCCATCTCCAACATGTCCGACCAGTCGAGTCTCGGCCCCGACACGGTCATCACCGGTCCGGTCTGGGACATGTATCCGACGGTCGAGCAGGCGATCAAACTGGTCAGGGCCGGCGTCTTCACCGCGCAGGACTATGGCGATTTCTCGCGCATGGCCAAGGGCGGCTCGCATCTGGCGCCCTACCACAAGTTCGACAAGACGCTGCCGGCGGACGTCAAGGAGCTGGTCGAAAAGAAGAAGGCGGAGATTCTGGAAGGCAATTTCCGGGTGGATGTGGACGAGAATACGCCGGTTTCGGATTGATTTCTTTACCCTCCCCCTTGTGGGGAGGGTCGATCCGCGAAGCGGAGCGGGGTGGGGGTCCTCGTAGGGCGCATCCCCACCCCGTCTCGCAATCTCCGCTTCGCTCCGACTGCGAGCCGACCCTCCCCACAAGGGGGAGGGTGAAGCAGAGCCTCTCTCCGCAGGAGCATCCTTGTCCGCCCCACTCATCGAAATGCGCGGCATCACCAAGAGCTTTGGCGCCGTCAAGGCGAACGAGGCCGTCGATCTCAGCGTCGCGCCCGGCGAGATCCTCGGGCTACTGGGCGAAAACGGCGCCGGCAAGACGACGCTGATGAATGTGCTGTTCGGCGCCTATGCGCCCGACGCCGGCGAGATTCTCATCCAGGGCCAGACGGTGCGGATCACCAGTTCCGCCGATGCGCTGGCCGCCGGCATCGGCATGGTGCACCAGCATTTTCACCTCGCGCCGCGGCTGACGGTGCTGGAAAACCTGCTCATCGGCATTCCCGGCAAGACAGGACGGATCGACCGCGCCGGCGGGCTGGCGCGGCTGGCCGAGATCGGCCGCCAGCATGGGCTGGTGCTTGACCCGGACCTGCCGGTCTCGGCGCTGTCGGTCGGCGAGCAGCAGCGGCTCGAAATCGTCAAGGCGCTGTTTCGTGGCGCCAGGCTGCTGATCCTCGACGAGCCGACGGCGGTGCTGGCGCCAAGCGAGGTCGACGGGCTGTTTTCGGCGTTGCGTTCTATGGCGGCGCAAGGTCTCGGCATCATCTTCATCTCGCACAAGCTCAACGAGGTGCGGGCGCTGACGCATCGCTGCACGGTGCTGCGGCATGGCCGCGTTGCCGGCCGCGTCGATGACCCGGCCAACACGACATCCTCGGAGATGGCAACACTGATGTGCGGCCATGAGATCGTGCCGCCGGCGCGGGGACCATCGGCGCCGGGTGCTGATGTGCTGACGCTCGACGGTATCTCAACCTCGCATCATTCGGGCACGGCGCTGCGCGACGTATCGCTTGCCGTCCGTGCCGGCGAAATCCTCGGCATTGCCGGGGTGTCGGGCAATGGCCAGCGGGCGCTGGCGGAGGTGATCTCCGGCGTGCGGGCGCCCGATGCCGGCCGGATGACGATTGCCGGCCAAAAGGTCTCGCGGTTCTCGCCGCGCGAGGTGCAGGCGCTCGGACTTGGCCGTATCCCGGAAGACCGCATGACGACCGGACTGGTGACCAATCTGCCGCTGGCCGATTCGATGGTGCTGCCGCGCATCGGCACCACAGCGTTCAGCAGCAGGGGCCTGCTCAAGCCCGATGCGGTCCGCGCCTTCACTGAGGCGCAGATCAAGGCCTATGATATCAGGTGCCCCGGGCCGATGACCCGCGCCGGGGCGCTGTCCGGCGGCAATCTGCAGAAGGCGTTGTTGGCACGCGAGCTTGCCTTCGATCCGAAGGTGCTTGTTGTCTCGCAGCCGACGCGCGGCCTTGACATCGGAGCCGCCCGCTTCATCCACGAAAAATTCCTCGACATGCGCGCCAAGGGCTGCGGCATCGTCGTCATTGGCGAGGATCTCGAAGAACTGCTGGTGCTCTGCGACCGCATCGCGGTGATGTATGAGGGCCGCATCGTCAGCACGCTCGACAGCGCCGATGCAACGATCGCACGGCTCGGCCTGATGATGACCGGGGCGGAGGGCCACAGCTGATGTTTCGCCTGGAGGTCCGCAGCTCGACGCCGACCTGGTTCAACCTCGCTCTGCCATTGCTCGCGATCGGAGCAACGCTCATCTTGTGCAGCGGCCTTATTGCGCTGGCCGGCGCCGGCGTGCTCGAAGCTTATGGCGTGATGTTCACGGCGTCGCTGGGCGACAGCTATGCGATCACCGAAACGATGGTGCGTGCAACACCCATGATCTTCACCGGACTGGCGGTCGCGGTCGCCTTCCGAGCAAAATTCTGGAACATCGGCGCCGAAGGGCAATTGCTTGCCGGCGCGGTGGCCAGCTGCTTTGTCGGCGCCATTCCAATGCCGGGGCCGCTCGCCATGGTCTTGATGGCGGTGGCGGGCGCCGCAGCGGGAGCCGCAGTCGCGTTGGTGCCGGCGACGCTCAGAGTAAAATTCAAGGTCGATGATGTCGTCAGTTCGCTGTTGCTCAACTCGGTCATCTATTACGCCTTGATGGCGCTGATCGAGGGGCCGTGGAAGGACAGTTTCAGCGGCTATCCGATCTCGCCGCCGATCGAGGATTCGGCCAATTTCCCGGTGCTGCTCGAAGGCACGCGGCTGCATCTCGGCGTCGTCGCGGCACTGATCGCGGCGCCGCTGATCTGGTTCCTGATCGTGCGCACGACGCTCGGCTTCAGGATCAGGGTCACCGGCGAAAACCCGGAAGCCGCCAGATATGGCGGCATCCACGTCGAGCGGGTGCTGATCTCGACGGCGCTGCTGTCCGGCGCGCTGGCCGGATTGGCCGGCGTCGGCGAGGTCGGCGGCGTGCATTTCCAGGTGATGAGCGACATCTCGCCGGGCTACGGTTATTCCGGCATCGTCGTTGCGATGCTGGCGCGGCTCAATCCGCTCGGCGTCGTGCCGGCGGCGATCTTCCTTGCCGCCGTGATGACCGGCGCCGAGGCGATGTCGCGGGCGACCGGCGTGCCGGCCTTCCTCAGCGACGTCATCCAGGGCACCGCATTGCTTGCCATGCTTGTGGCGCTGCTGTTCACCGCCTATCGCATCCGCCGCGTCGGAGTTGCCCGATGAGCGCGGTGTTCGAACAGATATTCCAGGTCGGCTTCCTGGCCGCGATCATCCGCATTGCCACGCCGCTGGCTTTCGCGACGCTCGGCGAAATGTTTTCCGAGCGGGCCGGCGTGCTCAATCTCGGCATCGAAGGCATCATGCTGTTGTCGGCGATGACGGGCTTCACCGCCGCCAGCCTCACCGGCAGCCTGTGGCTTGGCGTGCTGGCGGCGGTGCTCACCGGCATGCTGATGGGCGCGCTGCATGCGCTGTTCACCGTGGCGCTCGGCCTCAGCCAGCACGTCTGCGGCATCGGCGTGACGCTGTTCTCGTCGGGCCTCGCCTATTTCCTCTACCGGCTGATCTTCGGCCAGCAATCGGTGCCGCCCAGCATCAAGGGTTTTCAGACGCTGTCGATCCCGGTCCTCTCCGACATTCCAGTGCTCGGGCCGGCGGTGTTCAACCAGTTCGCGCTGGTCTACATGGCGATCCTCGCCATTCCGCTCGCCGCCTTCGTGCTCTACCGCACGCCATGGGGCCTGTCGGTGCGCATGGTCGGCGAAAACCCGCGCGCCGCGGATTCGGCGGGGGTCAGTGTCACCGCCACGCGCTTCCAGGCAGTCATCCTCGGCGGGGCGCTGATGGGGCTGGCCGGCGCCTTCCTGTCGATGGCGCAGTTCAACGCTTTCACCTTCGGCGTGGTGTCGGGGCGCGGCTGGGTGGCGATCGCGCTGGTCGTGTTCGGCCGCTGGGATCCGTGGCGCTCGGCGGGTGCGGCACTGCTGTTCGCCTTCGTCGATGCGCTGCAGCTGCGCATGCAGGCCAGCGGGCTCGGACACATCCCCTACGAGGCGTTCCTGATGCTGCCGTTCATCTTCACCATCGTCGCCATGGCGGTGATGTCGCGCAACGCGGTGGCACCGTCGGCGCTGCTCAAGCCGTTTCGGCGGGAAGAGCGGTAGCAAAGCTTGGGTTCCTCGCCCCGCAAAGCGGGGAGAGGTGGCCGCGAAGCGGTCGGAGAGAGGCCTGCGACGCTGGCGAGTTGTCGCCGAAGCAAGGCAAGGTCGAGCCATTCCCCCTCTCCGTCTCGGCTTCGCCGAGCCACCTCTCCCCCCATTCGTGGGGGCGAGGAACCCGCATCCTGCCAAGTTCGCGCCTTCTTTGAGCGTCTCACATCGCGGTAAAGCCGTTATCCACAAACAGATGCGTGCCGTTGACGAAGCTCGACTCGTCGCTGGCCAGGTAGAGCGCTGCCCTCGCCACCTCTTCCGGTTCGCCGATGCGGCCCTGCTGCGCGGCCAGCGCCGCGTCGGAGACGTCGACGCCGAGCCTGCCGAGGTCGGCGACCTCGCGCAGGCCGTGCGGCGTGCGGATGAAGCCGGGGCAGACCGCATTGCAGCGGATGTTGCGGTCGCGGAACTCGACGGCGATGGCGCGGGCGAACATGTGGCAAGCGCCCTTGGTGGTGTCATAGAGCACTTCGTTGGGAGTCGCCGCCACCGCCGAGATCGACGAAGTACAGACGATCGAGCCGCCGCCGGCCGCAATCATGCCGGGCAAAACGGCGCGCGTCATCAGGAACATCGAGCGCACATTGACGGCATGCAGCCAGTCCCATTCCTGGACCGTCGTCTCCAGGAAGGGTTTGATGACGATGGTGCCGGCGTGGTTGAACAGCACGGTGACCGGTCCGAGTTTTTCGATAGCACCCTTCACCGCCGTTTCGACCTGGGCTTCGTCGGAGACGTCGGCGATGAAATGCTCGGCTATCTGTCCCCGCGCGCGTATCGCCGCTGCGGTTGCGGCGGCCGCCTCGCCGTTGCGGTCGATGATCGCCACCTTGGCGCCTTCGGCGGCGAACAGCTCCGAAGCCGCTCCGCCCATTCCCGTCGCTCCTCCCGAAATGATGGCGACCTTGCCGGCCAGTCTTGTGCCCATTTTTCTGCCCCTGTGTGACGATTTCGCTTTGCTGGTTGGGCGATGCTACCGCGCCCGTGCCGGGCGGCCAATCCACGAATTGAGCGCAGCGAGGGCAAGGCCATAGGTCCATTCGGACGCAGAAGCAAAAAACGGACGCGCCATATGGATCGGCCGTCCGAGCGCTCCCTCTAAGCAAGTGCCTACCAACTTCCGGCATCATAGGAGAAAATTATTCTGTCTTTAGCCCAAAAATAGCAATCGACAAAGTCTACCAGTTTTATAGATTAATCGCCGAGACGGAGGTCGATATGTCCTACATCCAGAACGCCCAGACGGATCGCAGCGCTCAGCGGTCGGCCAATGCCCAGGCCTTTCGCCCGGCCTATGCCGGGGCTTTCGCCTATCTCGTCTTTGCCCTTGCGTTCGTGTTCACCGGGGCAGTTGTTCTGGGCCTTATTCCCTGAGTCGTCAGATCGACCGGGGTTAGCTGCCCACCGCTTTCAGGCAATCGGAGTTGAATGAACCGAATCCTCGGCGTGCTTTCGCGCGCCCGACACAACGGAGGACATGGCAATGCCGATCGAGTTCACGCATATTCCGGGTAAGACCGCCGATGCCGCGGTTCCCTTTTTCTACGACTTTGCCGAGACCGCGACCAAGCTCGGGCTGATCGAGGATGGCGGCTTCCGCAAGATCGTCGTCGACGATTCGGCCGGGCTGCTGACCAACATGGATCTTGCGGCCCAAGTGCTCGATCGCACCTCGTCGCTGGAAGTCGTGCTCACCCATTGGGCGGGCGTGGTCGAACCGACCGTGGCAGCCCGCCAACTGGCGTCGATCGACAGGAAAAGCGGCGGACGCCTGGCGCTGAGGATGATCAGCGAGCCGCTGAGCGACGCCGACGCCGAAACACGGCCGGTCGGGCACACCGTCATTTGGCAGCGCATAGACGAATATCTGGTGTTGCTGAAGCGGCTGTGGTCGAACGACCGGCCCTTCGACCACGAAGGAACGTTCTACAGCATCAAGGGCGGCTACGTGCCGCACAAGGGACCGCACGGCGCCGACCTGGTCATCCGCATGGGCGGGCAGTCCGGAACGGCACTCAAAGTTGCCGGCCGGCATGCCGATGTCTTTGAATTGGCACCGGGCTCGATCGATGAGATCCGGCAATTGATGGAGCGGGTGCGCCGCTCGGCCGCCGAACATGGCCGGGCCGGCAAGCTGCGCTTCGCGCTTCCGGTCGGGATTCACCAAGGTGCTTCCGCCTCCGGCCACAAGGCGATCGATGTTGCCGGGCCGCCAGCCCAGGCCGCCCTGTCGCTGCTTGCCTATGCAGCCCTCGGGATCGATGAATTCATGATTGTCGGCGTCGACACGCCGCGTGAGATCGCAACGGTCGGCCGGGAAACCATCGCCCTGCTGCGCAATTCGCTGGCGCGTCGCGAACACGAGGCATTCCAGCCTGGGGCATATGCGTCTCGTGCAGGATTGGAGACGCGCGCAACGGGCTGAGTTCTGGCCTACGGAATGAAAGCTATTCCGGTAACGCCGAGATCCTTCACACCCCCCTCTGTCCTGCCGGACATCTCCCCCGCAAGGGGGGAGATCGACAGCTTCACCCGCAGCGCTCGTCTTGCCACGTTGGCGATTAGTGAAAGCCGAGATGACAGCCAATCTCCCTCCTTGCGGGGGAGATGGCCGGCAGGCCAGAGGGGGGTGCTGTCCCGCCGGCATTGATCTTGGCGCCCTAACTCGCCATGCCCGACAATCGCGACAAGCCTTCAATGACAGCGCTGGAATCAGCGAGCGCGCCAAAGACGCCATCCTCAACCGTCACCATGTGAAGCGCTGCTTCGTGCGCTTGTCTGTCGCCGCTGGCGCAAGCGTCCGAGATCGTCAGGCATTGGAAATTCCGGTCGCAGGCTTCGCGCAGCGTGGTGTGGACGCAGACATCCGTCGTGCATCCGGAAAACATGAGATGCGTGATGCCTTGCGCGCGCAGGACAAGCTCGAAATCCGTATAAATGAAGGCGCTGTTGCAGGTCTTGTCGACAATGATGTCCTGCGGCGCCACATCGATCTCCTGAACGATCTGGAACCCCGTGCCCGAGCGCAGCAGGATATCGGTGCCGTCGAGACCGGCGCGCTTGCGGCGCCATTTTTCGTAAGGCGTCATATCGGCCATATCGGCCCGCTAGCCCTGCCTCGTGTGGATGACCCTGACGCCGGCCTTGCGCGCGGCCGCGATCAGCCGGCTCACCGTCGGCAGGATCGCCCTTAGAGGCGACGGGTCATAGCCCTGCCTGGCGAAGTAGCCTGATGTCGAAAGGAAATCCTGCTGCAGGTCGATGACGATCAGCGCGGTGTTTTCGGCCACCAGCCTGCCGTCATAGGGGAAATCGAAGGGCGTTGCCTTGATCATCCGGGGCTCCCTGCTTTGGGCCGCCACCATAGTGGATCAGCGCGACGACACCAGATGCTGGGCGTCGTGCAGGCGCCGATAGATGCCGCCGGCGCGGAGCAGTTCGCTGTGCGAACCCTGTTCGACGACGCCGGACTCCGAGACGACGACGATGCGGTCGGCGCCGCGGATCGTGGCCAGCCGGTGTGCGATGACCAGCGTGGTCCGACCCTCGGCAAGTTCGGCCAACGACTTCTGGATTTCGCGCTCGGTCTCGGTGTCGAGCGCCGACGTCGCCTCGTCGAGGATGAGGATCGGCGGGTTCTTCAGGAACATGCGGGCGATCGCCAGCCGCTGCTTCTGGCCGCCGGACAATTTTACGCCGCGCTCGCCGATGATCGTGTCAAAGCCGGCCGGCAGGCCCGATATCATGCCGTCTAGCTGCGCCCGCCGCGCGGCATCGGTGATGGCCTCGTCGGAGGCGCCGAGACGGCCATAGGCGATGTTTTCGCGGATCGAGCCGCCGAACAGGAAGACATCCTGCTGGACGATGCCGATCTGGCCACGCAGCGAAGCGAGCGTCATGTCCCTGATATCGATGCCGTCGATGCTGATCCGCCCGGCGCTGACTTCGTAGAACCGCGGCAGCAGCGAACATATGGTGGTCTTGCCGGCGCCCGACGGGCCGACGAAGGCGATGGTTTCGCCGGCGTGAATGGCGAGATCGATATCCCTGAGCACCGGCTTGCCGTCACCATAACCGAAGCTCACACCGCGATATTCGATGTCGCCCTTGAGCCCGCTGGCGGTAACGGCATCAGGCCGGTCGGCGATGTCGGGTTCGGTGTCGAGCAGCTCGGTGTAGCGGCGGAAGCCTGCAATGCCTTTTGGATAGGTCTCGATCACCGAATTGATCTTTTCGATCGGCCGCACGAAGACGCCGACCAGAAGCAGGAAGCCGACGAAGCCGCCATTGCTCAGGCCTCCCGTAATGACGAGGTAGCTGCCGGCGATCATGACCACGAGCTGGATCAGCCTGATGCCCATATAGTTCAGGGAATTGCTGGCCGACATGATGCGGTAGGCGTCGAGCTTGGTCTGGCGGTAGCGCTGGTTGTCATGCGCGAAAAGCGTGCGCTCATGCTCCTCATTGGCGAAGGCCTGGACGACGCGCATGCCGCCGACATTCTCCTCGATGCGGACGTTGAAATCGCCGACACGCCGATAGAGCGCCTGCCAGTTGCGCTCCATGCGGTCGCCGTAGCGCATCGTCACCCAGGCGATCAGAGGCACGATCACCGCCGTGATCAACGCCAGATGCATGTTGACCGTGAACATCAGCACGAAGGCGCCGGCGAAGGTCATGATGGCGATGAACAGGTCCTCGGGGCCATGATGCGCGATCTCGCCGATCTCCTCGAGATCCTTGGTGACGCGGCCGACGAGATGGCCGGTCTTGTGATTGTCGTAAAAGCGGAACGACAGTTTCTGCAGATGATCGAAGCTCTTGCGCCGCATCTCGGTCTCGATGTTGATGCCGAGCATGTGGCCCCAATAGGTGACGACCGCCATCAGCACCGTGTTGAGCAGATAGATCACCAGCAGCCCGGTCGAGGCGATGATGATCAGCGTCCAGTCCTGCTGCGGCAGCAGCTGGTCGACGAAGGTGCGGACCGCCATGGGAAAGCCGAGTTCAAGCAGGCCGGCCAGCACCGCGCAGGAGAAGTCGAGCGCGAACAGCCCCTTCCAGGGCGCGTAGTAGGAAAGGAAACGTCTGATCATCGAGGTGAACCGCAAGCTGTCTTGACGGGCGCGGTGAGCGCGCCGGCCGTCATCGGTGGGCGCTGCTTACAATCGGCAGCGCAAGGGCGGCAATATGCCAGGACGGACTTCATTGCCTGCCTTTCCACATCAGCGCCATGAAATAGGGGCCGCCGACGAAGGCGGCGATGAGGCCGGCAGGCACTTGCCAGGGAAAGATCAGCGTCCGCCCTGCCCAGTCGGCGGCAACGAGGATCAGCCCGCCTGTCATGGCCGAAGCCAGAAGCTGCGGCACGGCGCGGCGGAAGCCGAGCATGCGTGCGAGATGCGGCGCCATCAGGCCGACGAAGCTCAACGGGCCGATGACCAATGTTGCGGTTGCGGTGGCCAATGCGGTGAGCGCAAGTAATGTGGCGCGAACACGTCCCAGTCGCAGGCCAAGGCCACGCGCGGCGGTTTCGCCGAGCGGCAGTATATCGAGCCAGCGCGCGGTCAGCGGCGCCAGCGCGAGGACGGTGACCGCGACCGTTGCGGCGGTGAAGGCATCCGTTGGCGTTGCGCGATAGGTCGATCCCGACAGCCAGGTGAGCAGGAAGTCCATGCGCGGATCGCCGCTGGCCAGAAGCAGCGCGGCGAAGGCGGACGCGACGGTCGCCACGGCGACGCCGGCAAGCAGCAGCCGTTCCGGCGACAGGGCATTGCGCCGCCCGGCCAGAACAACGATCGTCAGCGCCAGCAAGGCGCCGGCGAGGGCGGCGCCGAGCATTGCCGCGCGGTCGAAGCCGTCGCTGAGCAGCAGCAGCGCCAGCACGCCGAAAGAGGCGCCGCCGGAAATGCCCAGGACCTCGGGTGCGGCCATCGGGTTGCCGGTCATGCGTTGCATCAGCGTGCCGGCGACGGCGAGCAGGACGCCCGCCGACAGGGCGACGACGACGCGAGGCGCGCGCAGGGCAAGCAGCTCGGTCAAATCCGCGGATGCGATCCAGTGCCAACCGCCTACGCCACGGCCAAAGCCGATGGCGAGGACAACCGCGAGGATGAGCGCCAGCAGGCCCGCGATCAACGGCAGGCCGTTTGTCGGCAGGCGTATCGACGACACCATGTCGGCCTGCCTTTCGGGGGTGGTTCGCATTCGCGGCAACAGGAACAGCAGCAGCGGCGCGCCGAGCAAAGCGGTCGCGGTGCCGGCGGGAATTTCGCCGGCGAACGGCAGATGCTGCACCAGACGGTCGGTGAGCCAGAGCAGGGCGCCGCCGACCAGCGGCGACCAGACCAGGCGGCGGCCAAGCGTGCGCGCTCCGGCCAGCCGCGCCAGCGCCGGGGCGGCGAGCGCCACGAAACCGATGACGCCGATTTCGGCGACGACCAGCGCGCTAAGCGAGACGGCGACTGCCATGCCGGCAAGACGGATGACGGCCGGCCGGGTGCCGAGCGATGCCGCGCCGTCGTCGCTGAGATCGAGCAGGCGGAGCGGTCGCCAGAGCAGGAACGCGGCGCAGATGCCGGCCAGCAGCCACGGCGCCAGAACAACGACCGCCGCGTCGCCATTCTGCACCAGCGAGCCGCTCTGCCAGATGAACAGCTCCTCGGTGTATTCGCGGTTGAGCGCCATCAGCAGCGCGCCGGCGGAGCCGAAAGTGAGGCTGACGACGAGGCCGGCGATGATGATCGACACTGGCGAAAAGCTGCGCCCGCGCGCCAGTGCGAAAACGGCTGATGTGGCGAGAGCGCCGCCAGCCAGCGCCACGCCTTCGCGGCCGCCTTCCAGCAGCCATGGTGCGTAGAGGGTGGCGGCCGCCAAAGCGAGGCTCGCTCCGGCATTGGTGCCGATCGTGGTCGGCTCGGCCAGCGGGTTGCGCAGCACATGCTGCATGACGACACCGGCGAGACCGAGTGCCGCGCCGGCCAGCACGCCGACGGCAACACGCGGCAGGAAGGCATAGCGATACAGCAACTGCACTGGATCGGATGTATCGGGGGCGGTGAGCGCCTGCCACCACAGGTGCGTCGGCAGAATATGGATGAGATCGAAGACGGTCAGCATCAGCGCCAGGCCCGCGGGCACGGCCACCAGCAGGATGAGCGCGCCGATGCCGTCGCGCTGTCGCGGCAGGGACATTGCCTGGGAAATCATGCCGCTGCCACGAATTCGGCGAAACGCGCGGCAGCAGTGAGACCGCCGAACGGCCAGACCGGCGGAATGGTCCGCACCTGGCCGTTCCGGACGCAGGGCAGATTGGCCCAGAGCGAGCTGCGGGCAATCCTGATCCTGACGTGCGGCGGGATCGGATCGAGCGAGATCAGTTGTGCCTCGCCGACGGCGACCAATTCCTCGATGCCGACCGTGGAGAAGCCCCATTCATTGGTGGCGCCGGTCCAGGCGTTGACGAGGCCGAGCCGGTCGAGGACATCCTGCAGCAGGCTGCCGGCGCCGTAGACGCGGACATGCCGATCATCGAACATGCTGACGACGCAGACCGGTTTTTGCACCGCCCGCTCCAGCCTGGCACGCGCTTGGGCGATCGAGGCTTCGATGCGCCCGACAAGGTTTTCCGCTTCCGTCCTGCGGCCAAGCATGTCGCCAAGCTGCAGCGTCACCTGTTGCGCCTGCGCGTAAGGTGGAGCCTTGCCGCTGTAGAACGGCACGTTGAAGGTCGGCGCCAATCTGGTGAAGCTGTTCTCGTCCAAGCCATAGCCATAGGCGCCGACGATCAGGTCGGGCCGCAATTCCCGAAGCAGTTCGAGATTGGGTTCGCTGCGCGATCCCAGGTCGATGGTGGCCTGCGGCAGTGCCGGGCCCTGGACCCAGTCGTCATAACCCCTGATGTCGCCGACGGCGAGCGGCGACAGGCCGAGCGAGACCACCATTTCGGCCGATGTCCATTCCAGGCAGACGACGCGGGCAGGTGCCGCGCGTGCCGTGCCGCCGGGCAAAGCGAGACCGGTCGCGGCGAGGCCGGCAAGACACTGGCGCCGTGTCAGCGCCGCCATTTTGGGCCGGCCCGCCACACTGCTTCTACCATGTGTATTTCACCGCGCCGTTGATCCTGCGGCCCTCGCCATAGAAGCAGCCGAAGCCCGAGGAGAAACAGGAGGCGACATAGCGTTTGTCGAACAGATTGCTGACATTGAGGCTGAGTGTGGCATTCTGCCAGGTGTAATGGACCGCCGCATCGGCGAGCACGACCGATGGAACCTTGAAGGTGTTGGCGTCGTCGCCATAGGTCGAGCCGACATAGCGGACGCCGGCGCCCAGCCCCAGGCCCTCCAGGCGGCCGCTGCCGAGGGTGTAATTCGCCCACAGCGACGCGGAATGCGTCGGTACGCCGAAGGGTGTGTTGCCCTCGTTGCTGGAGCCGTCATCGTTGACACTCGTCGGGCTGGTGATCTTGGTGTCGAGATAGGTGTAAGCCGCTCTCAGATCGATCCCCGCATCGAGACTCGCCACTGCTTCCAGCTCGATGCCACGCGAACGGATCTCGCCGGTCTGGAAGATGTCGTCGGGGCGACCGGTGCCGCCATAGCGCACGACATTCTGCCGCGTCAGGTCGAAGGCCGAGGCGGTGATGAACGAGTTCCAGCCGATCGGTTGGTATTTCAGCCCGATCTCGTACTGCCTGCCGGTCTCGGGCACGAACAGATTGCCGTCGCTGTCGGCGCCCGCCACTGGCTGGAACGATTCGGAATAGCTGACATAGGGCGCAAGTCCGTTGTCGGCGAGGTAGACGAGCCCCGCCCGGCTGGTGAAGGCGTTGTCCTTCTGCTCGGGAATGTAGCCGCCGGCCAGATTGTCGTAGACCTTGGCGTCCGACCAATCCTGGCGACCACCCAGCGTCAGCCGCCAGTTGCCCAGCTTGACCTGGTCCTGCGCATAAAGTCCGATCTGCTGCTGGGTGGTGTCGGTATCGGTGTAGGGCGTCAAACCGGTCACCGGGCTGCCATAGACCGGGTCGAAGATGTTGAGGTTGTCGACAGCCCCTTCGGACGCATAGTCGCGATAGGTGTAGCGCTTGTAGTCGAGACCCATCAGCAGCGTATGGGCGAGCGGTCCAGTGTCGAAATCGGCCTGTGCCTGGTTGTCGATGGTCACACCGCTGAGCTTGGTGCCGCCGGCATCGGCATAACGGGAATAGTCGCCGGCATCGTTCAGAAGACCGCCGCCGAAGACGCCCTCCTCGGTATGGGTGAGATGGACGTAGCGGGCATGCTGGCGGACCTGCCAGGTCTCGTTGAAACGATGATCGAATTCGTAGCCGATCGACGCCTGGTCGTTGTTGTAGCTGTCGAATCCGGGCTCACCGACGAACATGCCGTTGGGCAAGAACTTGCCATCCTTGCCCGGCGTGATCGTGCCGTATGCCGGCAGATATTGCATCGCCCATCCGGAGCGGTCGCGCTGGTAGTTGGCGAGGATGGTCAGGCTGGTGTCGGCATCGGGCTGCCAGGTGATCGCCGGGGCGATGAAGATGCGATCGTCCTTGACGAAGTCGGTCTGCGTGTCGCCCATGTGAGCGGCGCCGGTGAGGCGAAACAGCAGCGACTTGTCGGCGTTCACGGCACCGCTGAAGTCGAACTTGCCTTGATAGTGATTGAAGCTGCCGCCACCGAATTCGACCTCGCGCAGGTTTTCCTCGGTTGGCCGTTTGCTGACATAGTTGATGATGCCGCCGGGGCTTGCCTGGCCGTAGAGCACCGATGCTGGTCCACGCAGCACTTCGTAGCGTTCGGCGCCATAGGAATCGAGCGCGGTGAACAGGGTGAAATTGCTCTCCTTGAGCTGCAGGCCGTCCTTGTAGAAGACGCCGTTGGCGTTTGAAATGCCGCGCAACTGCAGGCCGAGGCCGCGATTGTCGGTGCCGTAGAGATTGCCGGTGGCGCCGGGTGTGTAGCGCAACGCGCTGTTCAGGCTGTCGACGGCCTGCGCTTCCATCTGGTCTCGGGTGATGACCGATATCGACTGCGGCGTCTCGACCAGCGGCGTGTCGGTCTTGGTACCGGTGGAGCCCTTGGTGGCTACGTAGCCCTTGACCGGCCCGAAGGCGCTTTCGACACGTTCCTGGACGTTGATCGGGTCGAGGGTGGTGGTGACCGTCTCCTGGGCCAGGGCATGGCCGCAGCCAAGCAGGGCCGGCAGCGACACCGTCGCGATCAGCAGGCGCTTTCGCGCTATCCGGTCCTGCCAAATCAGTCCATGTCCCGAAATCATCCTGCGCGCCCCCTGTTTCCAAATTTTCGTGCCGATATTGCCGGTAGCGACGATTTGTTGATCGTTGCAGTCATCTTCAATGTTGACTAGTAAGGTCATGTTTCATAGTCAACCGGGCATGACCCGTCGAAAGCCGGAATCTGGAAATGCGGGCGGCCGCACTGGAGAAAAGCCATGAGCATGGCTGAAATTGATGCCCAGACTGCCTTCCATATCGACGCGGTGCGCTTTGCCGTCGGCGAGCGGACGCTGCTCGGTCCGGTCTCGCTCGAACTGCAGCGCTCGCGCGTCTATGGGCTGATCGGCCACAATGGTTCGGGCAAGTCGACGCTCATCAAGCTCATGGCGCGCCAGCAGCCGGCGAGTTCAGGGGCTATCACCTTCGCCAGGCGTCCGCTGCCGCAATGGGGCGCCCGCGAATTTGCCCGCGCGCTTGCCTATCTGCCGCAGACGACACCGGCGGCGACCGGCCTGACCGTGCGCGAACTGGCGACATTGGGGCGCTATCCCTGGCATGGCGCGCTTGGCCGTTTCCGCGCCGAGGACAGGCAGCATGTCGACGAGGCGCTGGCCCTGACCGACATGGAAGATTTCGCGGACCGGCTGGTGGACGAATTGTCGGGCGGCGAGCGCCAGCGCGCCTGGCTTGCCATGCTGGTGGCGCAGAACGCCGGCGTCATGCTGCTCGATGAGCCGATCTCGGCACTCGACATCGCCCATCAGGTCGAGGTGCTCGGGCTGGTCAAGGAGCTCAGCCGCAAACGCGACCTATGCGTTGTCGTCGTGCTGCACGATCCCAACATGGCTGCGCGCTACTGCGACGAGCTGATCGCGCTCAAGGACGGCAAGCTGCTGACGCGCGGCACGCCCGGCGAAATCATGCGCAGCGATGTGCTGAAAGGCATTTTCGGCGTCGAGATGGGCGTGTTCGCGCACCCCGTCACCGGCCAGCCTGTCGGCTATGTGCAGTGACGAGATTTGATGCGGCGGCGGGAAATAGAAGGCGGCTGGCCGCTGTGAGAACAAGGAAGAAGCTGTTGTCGAGAACTGGTTTGTTGGCGGCGTTGGTCGCATCCGTCATCCTGTCGGCCGGCAGCGCGATGGCCCAGGAGCAACCCGCCGGTGCCGCGCCGGCGATCGAAGCCCCCACTCCGGCCGCTCCCGCGGCCCCAGCGCCGATTGCGCCGGCTCCCGCCGCACCGGCAGGCGCTCCGCCGGCCATGATGGCGCCTTCGCAGCCAGGCACCCAGCCGAACACGGCCGCGCCGGCCGAGGCCGGACCTTCGACGGCGATGGAGCTGACCTTGCCGCATGACCTGTCGCCATGGGGCATGTTCATGGCGGCCGACATCGTCGTCAAGGCGGTGATGATCGGGCTGGCCTTTGCCTCCCTCGTCACCTGGACGATATGGTTGGCCAAGTCGCTGGAGCTTTTGGGTGGCAAGCTGCGCATCCGTCGCGCCGTGCGGGCGATCGGCGAGGCCGCCACGCTGAAGCAGGCCAGCCGTACCCTCGACCGCAGCGGCGGTCCCGGCGTGCTGCTGGTGCGGGCGGCCGAGGAGGAGACCGCACTCTCAGCCGGTGCGCTCGATCATGTCTCGGGCGATGGCCTCAAGGAACGGGTCACGTCGCGCCTGTCGCGCATCGAGGCAGCGGCGGCGCGGCGCATGTCGCGCGGCACCGGCGTACTGGCGACGATCGGCTCGACCGCACCCTTCGTCGGCCTGTTCGGCACGGTCTGGGGCATCATGAACGCCTTCATCGGCATCTCGCAGGCGCAGACCACCAATCTCGCCGTGGTCGCACCGGGCATCGCCGAAGCGCTGCTGGCCACCGCGATGGGCCTGGTCGCGGCGATACCCGCCGTCGTCATCTACAACGTCTTTGCACGCTCGATAGCCGGCTATCGGCAGATCCTCGCCGATGCCTCGGCCGGGGTCGAACGGCTGGTCAGCCGCGACCTCGACTTCCGCACCGTGGCGCCTGCAACGCCACTGGCTGCGGAGTAGCGCCATGGGAAGCAGAATCCGACAGACCATGGATGACGATCTCGAGGAAAGCCACGAGATCAACGTCACCCCGTTCATCGATGTCATCCTGGTGCTGTTGATCATCTTCATGGTCGCGGCACCGCTGGCCACGGTGGATGTCAATGTCGACCTGCCTGGTTCGACCGCAACGCCCGCGCCGAGGCCCGAGACACCGCTGTTCCTGACGCTGAAGGACGATCTGACGCTGGCGATCGGCAATGACAGCGTGCCGCGCCCGGCTTTCGCCACGACGCTGGACGGCAAGACCAAGGGCGACAAGCAGACGCGCATCTTCCTGCGCGCCGACAAGGCGGTCGCCTATGGCGACCTGATGGAGGCGATGAACCTGTTGCGCGGTGCGGGCTATCTGAAGATCGCGCTGGTCGGCCTGGAGACGGCGCCTGCGTCCAATGCCCCGGCGCCCGCAGCCACTGGCGCGGCGACGCCATGACGCAAGCGGTCGCCGTCCCCTCGGTCCAGTTGTCGCGCTTCGGTTGGCGCGACCTTGGCTTGTGGGCCGGTGCTGCCGCGCTGGTCCTTGGAGCCCATGTCGCGGTCGCCTATGCAGTGCAGAATCTCACCATGGTCACCGAAGCGGATGGTGGTCCGCCACCGGCCCAGGTGATCGAGATGGCGCCGATGGTGGTGATGCCGGCCGTGGAAGAACAGGTCGCCGCGCTGGACGCGGTGACGCCAGACCAGACCGAACCGACACCGACGACCGAACCGACACCTGAAGAACCGGTCGAAAAGACGGAGCCGGTTGTCGAGCCGCCGGAAGCGGTCGCGCCCGACGAGACAGAACCCACCCAGGCCGAACCCACCCAGGCCGAAACGGCCGAACAGGTCGATCAGCCGCCGCCGGATGAGGCCGTCCCGGATGTTGTCGAGGCTGTCACGCCAGACGTCGTCATTCCCTTGCCGCAGCCGAAACCTGTCGAAATTGTCAAAGACAAGAAACCGGCCGCGGCCAAGGCGAAGAAGCCTGTCGAGAAGCCCAAGCCGCGGCTTAAGAAGGAGAAGGCGGCTCCGCCGAAGACGGCAACCGTCGCCAGCGCCGACGCACGGCCCGCGACCAGGACCGCGGCGCCGAAGGCGGCGGAATCGACGTCGCGCTCCGGCGACTCCAGCAAATGGGACTCCCGTCTGGGCGCCTGGATCAAGCGGCACACGCGCTATCCCAGCTCTGCCAAGGCCCGAGGCGTGGAAGGCAGGCCGTATGTCGCCTTCACGGTCGACTCGTCCGGCCGGGTCCTGTCCGCCAGGCTCTCTCGTTCCTCCGGGGATGCGGATCTGGACCGTGCGGCGCTCGCCGTGCTGCAAGGCGCCACGGTGCCGAAACCGCCACCGGAACTCGGCTCGCGTCTGAGCCGTACAGCGCCGTTCGTGTTCAGCCTGCGCAACTAGGACCGAATTTGATCGAACCGGCCTGTCAGTAGGTCAGCGACACGCTCAGGGCCTCGACCTGTTCGAGATAGAAACGGCATTTCGTGCGCAACAGCCCGAGGCTCGGGTCATCGGCTCCGTTGATCTCGATGGTCTGCATCATGAAGTCGAAATGCGCGTGGAAGGCGTCCACTGTACCCCAGAGACTGTCGGCCTGGCAGCTGTCGGCAATCGCCATCGAGACGAGTTGGCGGGCCTCGACCCGCGCGGCGTCAGGCGATGGCGGTCGCCTGGCGATCAAGACGTCGAGCCGGCTGAAAATGCTTTCCCTGGCATCGACGCCTCTGATGTTGGCTATCATGTTCATGTGCAGGTCCCCCTTGGCATTCCAGGCGCGCAATAGGCTCCGGTCTGGAATTGCCTGAAAAGCTGGTGATCAGAGCGGGTTCAGCGGCGCTGAACCACTAAGCGCGTGGCGTTTGGGCGGGCGACTTGCATCAAGCCTGAGCGACCGGACGCCGGTCCTGCGGGCAGGATGCAATCAGGGCCGGGATCGCGGTTGCATCGGAGGGGTGGCCCCTGATGATGTTGGCGACCTCGGCATCGGCCTGCTCGAACCAGTAGACCATGTCGGCGCGGTGCAGATTCGTTGCGGCTTTCTTCAGCAGCGGCAGCAGGCTTTGCAACGCGCACAGCGTCTCCCAGCGGTTTGGCCGGGAGGTCGAGCCGGCCACCGCGCATGCGGCTGACGATTGCATATCGCTACGCTCTGCGTGGCTGGGCGGCACGATTGTCTTTTGCCTGTGCCTTGGGGTGCAGCGGGTTGCCGCTGAGCTGCGCATGCCTGGCCGGCCGTGCGCCGCGAAGAACGTCGAAGGCCTCCGCATAGGCCATGCCCAGCAGATAGGAGATCATCGGAAAACGGCTTGCTTCGGCCATTTGCACGAGCTCATTGGTCATCGACGAAATATATTGAAGACTATCGATTTCCGACTGGCGTAAGGATTGATTTGGCACGTGCTGCTCCTGTCTCTGGTTATACCGTGGGGAACGCGTTACTGGCTGTGATGCACATAGTTGGTCGGCTAATTGATGGACTGGCCCGCCGTGGACGGATCTCTTTCCGGCGTCGAGAGGGTCAAGGCATAGATCGGTGCGTCGGTGAGACTGTCGAGACCAAGCAGCCGCTTGATGGCGGAATGATTGAGCGCGGCTGTCGGACATGCCGACAGGCCATGATTGGTCGCCGCCAGCATGATATTCTGGCCGATATGGCCGGCCTCGATCAGCACGACACGATAGGCGTTGGCGTCCTCATATTTCCACATCGTGCGATCGAGCCTGGCGCAAAGCAGGATCAGGCACGGCATGCTATCAGCCCACTCCTGTCCGCCGACCAGTTCGGAGATCTTCGGCAGATGATTCGCGGAAATCCTGCCAAGGTCGTGATCGGCGGCGGAATAGTGATAGACACCGGGCTCGAGGCAATCGACGCCGAGCGCGACCACATAGGCCTCGTAGGGATTCCGCGCGCCGCCGGAAGGGGTCATGCCAAGCGGCAGGGTGCCAACGCAATTGGCGGTCTCGCCGATGATGCCGAGCCCTGCGAACAGGCAATCGGAAAGCTGTTTGGCTGTGATTGTGGGCTGAGCCGCCGTGCGGTTGGTGCGGCGCCGCGCCATCAAGCTAAGAAGTTCGTTGTCTTCCAGTGCATTCGGCAGCTGGATAGCGCCGGCGGAATTCTTGAGCAGGAGGTCCGGCTGCGGCGTATGGCCGGCGCGTTCTATCTGCCGCTCTTCCGCCTGCTCGATGGTCATGTATTCGCTGTCCTGGACGCAGAAATGCATCAGCGCCGTCGGAAGCCCCCAATTCCATTGTCCTGAAAATTGTTCCTCCTGCTCAGCGAGAGGCGATCCGGCGGTGACCAGGGCGGAAAAATCGAGCAACTGCGGAACGACAGCCTTCAACTCGGACTTCGACCAGCCATGGGCGCGGGCAATGTCCGCCGTCGATGCCCATTTGTCCCACGATGCGAGAAGCCCGACCATCTCAGGGCTGCATTCGAAGACGCTTCTGGTCAGGAAGTTGCATGCCGTGACCTTGTTCGGTCCGGGGTAGAAAACGAGCGTTTTCGAAGAGCGCATTTTCATAAAGCTGATGCCATCTGCGGAGCCGAGGCGCCGACAAGCGAACCGCTCGTCGGCGCAGAACGGCTTCAGCGCTTGTTGTAGTGCATGCCCTGCGAAAAGAAGACGGTCTGCGTGCCGGCGGCAATCGTCAGCTTCGGAGCATTGATCACTTTCTTGGCCATTTTTATCCCTTTCCTGACCCCCATTTGGGATCCGTTGAAAGACCCCCAGAACGGGATCCGCGTGAAGAAGGTAAGGTCGGAAGAGTTAATGGTTTGTTAAAATTATAGTAAAACCACGAGCTGAAGACGGACGTGTGGATTATCTTTCCTGGCATTAAAGTGTAAAATATCGATTTTATTCAGATACAGAGTAGACAATCGTTGGCGTACGCTTTATCGGCGTATGCTTATTCTTATTTGGCGTAAGGGACGGCGATCCGAAGGATTAGCCCAACCCGTCCCGGGTGAGGCTGACAACCAGTTGGTCGATGCCCGGATCGTCGAGACTGATGACATGCGCCATGCTGATGGCATCCCTTGGGTGGATGTTGGCAATGTCGCGCCGCATGATGACGGACACGAATGCCGGGCCGGACTCCGTCAGAAGCATGGCCTTGCCCATCAGCACCGGTTCGGAGATGGGGGCCCACTGCACGGAGATCAGCGAGGGCTCTCCGGTCTGGCGGCGATTGATGCCGCTGAAATAGATCCAGTTCAGCCGCGAGATCGCCACGCCATAGTGATTGCCGCGCGCTCGTGCCCAGGTCGATCCCCGGCGCTCCGACCATCCGGTCACCCTTCGGAAGGTGACCAGTTCGGCTTCGCGCCGCACGAAGGTCACCGAGCGCACCAGGAGATCGAGGCGGCCCGGGATCGAAAAATAGGTGAAATAGGTGCCGCCCGCGATCGAAGGGCTGGGAGGGCGGATCATCTGGTTGAACAGGCTCTCGGACACCGGCGGCAGGCCGCGCATCGCTGGCTCGGGTGCGCCGGGATCCTGGTACAGTTCGGCCTCATCGATCCGAAAGTAATCGCATATCAGCTTGGCGGTGGCCTTGTTGGGAACGGTCTGCCCTTGCAGGTAGCGTTCGAACTGCGTGCGATTGATGTGCAGCTCACGGCATACCGCACTTACGGAGGCATGGTCCTTGCACAGCCGTCTAAGATTTGCAGCGAGATTCTCGCGAATTGACACGTCTTTGCTTCCGCGGGCGATTTTTCATTTAGACTCGAAATCCATATAGCGTCTCCGGTCGCCCCCGCCGAAACGCCCTGGTCACAACGCACAGAAAACTGATTTGGTAATCTCAATTTAGTGGGGCGGTTTGCAAAAAAAACGGAAACAATCGATGAGCGCTTCCGCTATAAGTCCAATTGACAAAAGTATTGCCGGATATTGCGAAACAGGCGGTGCGGCCCGCGGCCTTCTAAGGCGCGCTGGCACGGCAAATGCCAACCGCGGGGGCAAGCCGGGACGAGCGTCGCGGACTGCATCTGGCGCGGAGAGTGGGGAATTATTCCGCTGGTGGAGCTGAGGAGGATCGAACTCCTGACCTCGTCATTGCGAACGACGCGCTCTCCCAGCTGAGCTACAGCCCCGTCCAGCGGATGGGCGCATTTATCGGGCGCCGCGGTTTCCTGTCAAGGCGGAGGTTTGCCGAAATCCAGTGCCGTCAAGCGTGAAGCTGGCGCCGGCGGAGGGCGGCCTTGCCGGTTTTGTGTAGTCGCGCGTTCGTTGCAGTGTCGGCGACATGCCCTACAGGTCCGATTGACCCGGCATTGGCGCCCCACAGAAAGGCGGCCCTTGCCGGTTTCGCGTGCAATGGCTACATGTCGGCAACAATTGGAGACCGGCATGCTCGCCCTCATTCAGACAATCGTCATGGCGCTTGACCTCTACTGGTGGATCATCATCGCCTCGGCGATCTTTTCCTGGCTCTATGCCTTCAACGTCGTCAACTCGAAGAACCAGTTCGTCGGTTCCATCGGCAACATGCTCTACCGGCTGACCGAGCCGGCGTTGCGGCCGATCCGCCGTTTCATGCCGGACCTTGGTGGCATCGACATCTCGCCGATCATCCTGCTTCTGATCCTGTTCTTCCTGCGGCAGTTCCTGCTCACCACGGTGGCGCCTCTGATCCTGTGAGCAGGACGACGGCATGAGCACGCCGTTTCGCCTGCGCGAAAACGGCGCCGCCAATCATGCGCTCGAAAAGCTGCTTGCCAAGGCTCTGGGCGTGCCCGGGTCCGCCGTCTCGTTTGTCGCCGGCGGCACCGCGCGGCTGAAGACCGTGCACATCTCAGGCGACCAAGCAATGTTGGCCAAGGCTGTTGAGACGCTCTGCCCATAGAGCCTAATTCTGCTAGGCCGTGCCCCTCATCCGGCCGCTGCGCGGCCACCTTCTCCCCGCTGGGGAGAAGAGACTTGGGTCGACGCTGCGCACTCCTCTCCCCTCGGGGAGAGGTCGGATTGCTACGAATTGCCTCTTTGCAATTCGGTTGGCAATCCGGGTGAGGGGGCTTTTTGTCCGGCGCGATGACCCCCTTCAGTCCCCCAGCGGCAAACGCGGATCGTCGACTTTCAACGTGTTCACGCTCTGCTTGATGCGGCGCAGATTCTCCAAAACCCTTGGTCCGCGCGTCTCGGCGACCGAGGTGACGATCATGTCGACGATCGACAGCAGCGCATAGCGCGACGATGTCGGCTTGTAGATATTGCCGTCCTCGAGCGACTGGAAATGGATGACGGTGTCGGCGACCTTGGCGAGTGCGGAGTCCGGCGGGGTGATGGCGATTGTCGTGGCGCCATATTGCTGGGCGACCTGGACCGCATCGATGACCGATCGTGCATAGCCCGAGACAGAGAAGGCGATCAGCGTGGTATCGGGCGTGGCAACGGCGGCGTACATGCGTTGCAACTGTCCGTCGATCTGCGCCAGCACCGACACGCCAAGCCTGAACAGCCGGTTCTGCATTTCGGTCGCCATCATGGACGAAATGCCACCGGAGCCGATGCACAGCACATTACCGGAAACAGCGATGCGCGCGGCGACGGCGACCAGCGTCGTCATGTCGAGGTTTTCGCTGGCGCGCTGGATGGCCGATATCGCCGCTTCGGTGATGGCTGAAGCGATGCGCTGTTCGCGGGCATCGCGGCTCAACGGCTCCGGCGACAGATACTGGCCGCCGATGGCGATGGCTTGCGCCAGATAGAATTTGAAGTCGCGCAGGCCCTCGCAGCCGAGGTTGCGGCAGAACCGCGTCACCGTCGGCTCGCTGACACCGACGCGCAAGGCAATTTCCGAAATGGCCGCCTTGGAAACGAAATCGAGATCGGCAAGTACGAAGCCGGCCAGCTTGCGATCCGACTTCGTTCCGTCCTGCGACATCAGCTGCAGGCGGGTGATGATGTCGGCCGGCGTCTTCATGCTGCTATTTTCATAGAGGCAGGCCCGTCGCCTTGTCGAACAGGTGGATGTTACCGGGATCGACCGATACCGGCAGCAGGTCTCCCGGCCTGACCGGCACCCTGTCACGGAACACGGCGCGTACCGTATCAGCACCGATAGCGCCGTAGACATGTGTTTCGGAGCCGGTGGGCTCGACGACATCCACCCTGATCGCCATCGCGTCGACAGCCTCGCCGATGACAAAATGCTCGGGCCGGATGCCAGCCTCCACCGCGCTGTCCGCCGGCACCTGTTTGCCGGCAAGCGCAAGCCGCCCGCCACCGGCCGATTCGAACCAGGTTTTCCCGGGTGTCGTCTTGAGCGAACCGGACACAAAGCTCATCGACGGCGAGCCGAGGAAGGAGGCGACGAACTTGTTGGCCGGCCTGTCATAGAGCTCCAGCGGCGCCCCGACCTGCTGGATCCTGCCGCGGTCCATCACCACGATACGGTCGGCCATCGTCATGGCCTCGATCTGGTCGTGGGTGACATAGACGATCGTCGATTTCAGCCGCTGGTGCAGCGCCTTGATCTCGACGCGCATCTGCACGCGCAATTGCGCGTCGAGGTTGGACAGTGGCTCGTCGAACAGGAACACAGACGGTTCGCGCACGATGGCGCGGCCCATGGCGACGCGCTGGCGCTGGCCGCCCGACAGCTGGCGGGGATAGCGGTCTAGATAGGAGAAGAGATTGAGGACGCCGGATGCCTTCTTGACCTTCTCATCAATCACCGTGCGCGTCTCGCCGCGTATCTTCGGGCCAAAGCCGATATTGTCCGATGCCTTCAGATGCGGAAACAGCGCATAGGACTGGAACACCATGGCGATGTTGCGCTGCTGCGGCGGCAGCGCATTGGCGCGCACGCCGCCGATCAACAGGTCGCCGGAGGTGATCGTCTCCAGGCCGGCCAGCATGCGCAGCAAGGTCGACTTGCCGCAGCCGGACGGGCCGACGAGGACGACGAACTCGCCGCTCTTGATATCGAGGCTGATGTTTTCGAGTATCTTGTGCTGGCCGAAGGATTTCGACAGGTCGCGGAACTCGACGTCGGTCATGCTCACGCTCCCAATATGTCGTCGATGAAGGGCAGGCAACCGGCGGTCAGTCCCGCGTCCACGGGCATCACCACACCTGTTATTCCCGATGCGCGATCGGACGCAAGGAAGGCGACGGCTTCCGCCACTTCCGCGGCGTTGACGATGCGGCCGAGCGGATACAGCCGCTGCAATTTGCCGAGGATTTCGGGATCCTTGGCAAGGCGGTGGTCCCAGGCGGCGGTGCGGATCGATCCGGGGCAAACGACATTGGCGCGCAGGCCGCTGCGGCCGAGCTCGACGGCGATCGCCTTGGCATAGGCGTTGATGCCGGCCTTGGCGGCGGCATAGGCGGGATTGCCGAAATGCGCGATGGCGTTGACCGAGGAGATGAAGACGACGCTGCCTGAGCCGCGGCCAGCCATCGCCTTGACCAGCGGGTCGGCGAAGTTCATCACGCCGGTCAGGTTGAGGTCGAGTTCCTGCTCTATTCTGTCGGGATCGAGCGCCGAAATCGTCTCGGCGCGCGTCCAGCCGGCATTGTTGACGAGAATGTCGGGCACGCCATCCCGGTCGAGGATCGCAGCGATCGCCGTGGTTATCGACGCCTTGTCGAGAAGATCGAAGACGTGGCGGGAGGCAAAATGCGGGCTCTTCAACGCCTCGCTCGACTGGTCGCAGCCTATGACCCTGGCGCCCCTTTGCGCCATCAGCGCCACGATCGCCGTGCCGAGGCCGCCGCCAGCACCCGTCACCACGACAGTCTTGCCCTCGAACTCGGTCCTGCCTTCGAACTTGGCCCTGCCTTCGAACTCGGCCCTGCCTTCGAACTCGGATTGCGAAACCACCGTGCGTCATCCTCCGGGAGTTCTGACAGATCGTGCAAGGCCTAGGCCCGTAAATGTAATTAAGCAACAAAATAATCCGCTTGCAAGCCTTCAAATCATCGATAATGTAGGAAAGTCACATAATCTTCTGCTCCGGCAACGAAGAGGCGCGCAGGCGCAAAATCAAAATGGGAGATCAAATGAGCCTTGCAAAATGGACTGTCGGCCTGATGGCCGGAATGAGCACGCTGGCAATTGCGGCGCAGGCGGATGCGGGCGAGGTGCGGGTCACCGTGGCCGAGTACAGCGCCAAGACTGCTCCCTATTTCGCCGACGTCAAGAAGGAATTCGAGGCGGCGAACCCCGGCATCACCGTCAAGTTCGAAGTGGTGCCGTGGGATGTGCTGCTGCAGAAGCTGACCACCGACATCACCGCCGGCACCAATGCCGATCTGTCGATCATCGGCACGCGCTGGCTGATCGACTTCGTCCAGCAGGATGTCGCCGAGCCGCTCGACGGCTACATCAAACCCGACTTCAAGGACCGCTTCATCGATACCTTCCTGTCGCCCTCGATCATGGACGGCAAGACCTACGGCCTGCCGATCGCGGCCTCGGCGCGCGCCATGTACTACAACAAGGAGCTGTTCGAGAAAGCCGACATCGCCAAGCCGCCGGCAACCTGGACCGAGCTGCAGGACGATGCGCGCAAGATCAAGGCGTTGGGGTCCGGCACGTTCGGCTTCGGCCTGCAGGGCAAGGAGATCGAGACCGACGTCTATTACTATTATGCGATGTGGTCGCAGGGTACCGAAATCCTCAACAAGGACGGCACTTCGGGCCTGAGCACGCCAGGTGCGCTTGAGGCCGCCAAGCTCTATAAGTCGATGATCGACGAAGGCCTGACCGAACCCGGCGTCACCTCCAACAACCGCGAGGATGTGCAGAACCTGTTCAAGCAGGGCAAGGTCGGCATGATGATCACCGCACCCTTCCTGTCCAACCAGATCAAGGACGAGGCGCCCAACCTGAAATACGGCGTGGCGGCCATTCCGGCTGGTCCGACCGGCGCGCGCGGTACCTATGGCGTCACCGATTCCATCATCATGTTCAAGAACTCCAAGAACAAGGACGAGGCCTGGAAGCTGCTCGACTTCCTGTTCACCACGGAGCAGCGCGCCAAGTTCACACAGGGCGAAGGCTTCCTGCCGGTGAACAAGGAAGAAGCCAAGATGGACTATTACGTCAACAATGCCGATCTGGCGGCGTTCACCGCGCTCTTGCCCGACGCCCGCTTCGCGCCGGTCATTCCGGGCTGGGAAGAAGTCGCCCAGATCACGTCGGACGCCATGCAGAAGATCTATCTCGGCGGCGACCCCGAGGCAGGATTGAAAGACGCAGCAGCCAAGGCCAATGCAGTGCTGAAGAAGTAGGGCGTATCTCCCTGCGCCCGTGGCGCGCTCCACTCAGGCGGGGCGCGCCACCCCTTGGTTCCCGGCCCGGTGCGGCGGATCCGAAATTCGCATAAGCAGACCTTCTGATCCAGCGCACCGAGGTTGCAGGCCAGCAGATGCAAAATCGTTTCTTGCCCTATCTCCTGACCTTGCCCAGCCTGTTTCTGGCGGCGGTGGTCATCTTCTGGCCGGTCTGGGACCTGATCCAGATCTCGACGCATGAGGTCAGCCGCTTCGGCCAGCTTCGCGACTTCAACGACTTCGCCAATTTCGCGGCACTCGCTGCCGATCCCGATTTCACGGCCGCGCTCTGGCGCACCGGCCAATGGACGGTGATGGTGGTCGGCGGTGCGCTTCTCTTGTCGATCCCGGTGGCGATGATCCTCAACACCGATTTCTATGGCCGCGGCATCGCCCGCGTCATCATCATGCTGCCCTGGGCGGTGTCGCTGACCATGACCGCGGTGGTCTGGCGCTGGGCGCTGAGCGGCGAAAGCGGCATGCTCAATTCGGCGCTGATCGGCCTCGGGCTCATCGATCACAACATCCAATGGCTGGCGAGCGCCGAGACCGCTTTCCCGATGCAGGTGCTGATCGGTATCCTGGTGACGGTGCCGTTCACGACCACGATCTTTCTCGGCGGGCTGTCGTCGATTCCGGACGATCTCTACGAGGCGGCGGCGCTCGAAGGGGCGACGCCGCTGCAGCAGTTCCGCGAAATCACCTTTCCGCTCCTGAAACCGTTCATCAACATCGCCATCGTGCTCAACACCATCTACGTCTTCAATTCCTTCCCGATCATCTGGGTGATGACGCAGGGCGGCCCGGCCAACTCGACCGATATCCTGGTCACCCATCTCTACAAGCTGGCCTTCCGCATCGGCAAGCTGGGCGAAGCGTCGGCGGTGTCGCTGGTGATGTTCGCCATATTGCTGGTCTTCACCATGATCTATGTGCGGCTGGCGATGCGGGAGCAACGCACATGACGAGCAAGCTGAAGCGCTCCATCATCGCCTGGCTGCTGCTGGCGCCGCTGATCGTGGTGACGCTCTTTCCCTTCGCGGTGATGTTCCTGACCGCGGTCAAGCCGAGGCAGGAAGTGCTGTCGCCGACCTGGTGGCCGAGCGAATTCCGCTGGTCGAATTTTTCCGACATGTGGGTGGCGACCGGCTTCGGCCAGGCGCTGCTCAATTCGCTCTACGTGTCTGTGATCGCCACAGTCGGCGCCATCCTGATCTCGGTTCCGGCGGCCTATGCGATGTCGCGCTTCCGCTTTGCCGGCTACGGCGCCTTGCGCCAGTTCCTGCTGATTTCGCAGATGATCTCGCCGATCGTGCTGGTGCTTGGCCTGTTCCGGCTGATGGCGGCCTGGGGCCTGGTCGAGAGCACGACGGCGCTCGGCTTCATCTACATGGCCTTCAACGTCGCCTTCACGGTGTGGATGCTGCAGAGCTATTTCGACACCATTCCGCGCGATCTCGAGGAGGCGGCCTGGATGGAAGGCGCCGGCCGCTGGCTGACCTTGCGCAAGGTGTTCCTGCCGCTCTGCCTGCCGGCGATCGCGGTGACGGCGATCTTCACCTTCATCAATGCCTGGAACGAATTCGTCGTGGCGCTCACCATGTTGCGCAGCCAGGAAAGCTACACGCTGCCGATCCAGGTGTTCTCGCTGGTCGCCGGCCGCTACACCATCGAATGGCATCACGTCATGGCCGCCACGCTACTGGCGACCTTGCCGGTGGCCATCCTGTTCATCTGGCTACAGCGTTATCTCGTTCGCGGGCTGGCGCTCGGAGCGGTCAAGTAGCCGCTATCTTTCTACGGAGCTTTCATGCGCATCTTCACCGCCTCGCTGGCGACGGAAACCAACACCTTCTCGCCGGTGCCGACCGATAGGGCCTCGTTCGAGATGGCCTTCTATGCCGGGCCCGGCAAACATCCGGACACGCCGACGCTGTGCTCCTCGCCGATGGTGGCGCTGCGCCGGCGGGCAGCGGCCGAAGGCCTCGATGTCATCGAGGGCACCGCAACCTGGGCGGAGCCGGGCGGCCTGGTGCAGCGGCAGACCTATGAGGTTCTGCGCGACGAGATCCTTGGCCAGCTCGAGGCCGCGCTGCCGGTCGATGCTGTCATCCTCGGCCTGCATGGCGCCATGGTGGCGCAAGGCTATGACGACTGCGAAGGCGACCTGCTCGAACGGGTTCGCGCAATGGTCGGGCCGGAGGTGGTGATCGCAGTGGAACTCGATCCGCACAGCCATCTGACACCGAAGCGCGTGGCGGCCTCCGACATCCTCGCCTACTTCCTCGAATTTCCGCACACCGATTTCTACGAGCGCGGCGAACACGTCGTCGAGCTTGGGCTTGCGGCGGCGAGGGGCGAGATCAAGCCGGTCATTTCGACCTTCGATTGCCGCATGATCCAGGTCCTGCCGACCAGCCGCGAGCCGATGCGCTCTTTCGTCGACCGGATCAAGGCGCTGCACGGCAAGGACGGCGTGCTGTCGGTCTCCGTCATCCACGGCTTCATGGCGGCCGACGTGGCCGAGATGGGCACGCGCATCCTGGTCGTCACCGACAATGACAAGGCCAAGGGCGACGCGCTGGCGGAACGGCTCGGGCGGGAACTCTACGCGCTGCGCGAAAAGACGGCGATGACGATGCTGAGCGCCGCCGACGGCATCGATCGGGCGCTGGCCGTGCGCGCCGAGAATCCGGGCAAGCCGGTGGTCATCGCCGATATCTGGGACAATCCCGGCGGCGGTGTGCCCGGCGACGGCACCTTCGTGCTGCGCCAGATGCTGGCGCGTAGCCTGGACAAATTCGCCGTGGCGACGATCTGGGATCCGATCGCCGTCACCTTCTGCCTGGCGGCCGGCGAGGGCGCGGTCATCAACCTGCGCTTCGGCGGCAAGGCCGGGCCGCAGGCCGGCGAGCCGATCGATGCGCGCGTGCGCGTGCTGAAGGCGGTTCCGGAGGGTTGGCAGAGTTTCGGGCCAAGCCGGGTGACGCTCGGGCCGACGGCGCTGGTCCGCCTCGAAGGCACCGAGGTAGACATCATCCTCAACACCAATCGCACGCAGACCTTCGAGCCGGATATCTTTTCCAACATCGGCGTCGATCCGCTGGCCAAGGACGTGCTGCTGATCAAGTCGACCAACCATTTCTACGCCGGCTTCGAGCCGATCGCCGCCGAGATCATCTATGTCTCGGCGCCAAGTTCATATCCCAGCAATCCGGCGGTGACCGATTACAAGAAGCTGACGCGGCCGGTGTGGCCAAGGATTGCGGATCCGTGGAAGGTGGCTGGGTAATCTCCCCCCTTGCGGGGGAGATGTCGCCGAAGGCGACAGAGGGGGTCGTCGCGCGTGAAGCGCCAACCTTCTTCTGCCGCAGCAGGTCGAGTCCGGTCGAACCGACCCCCAGCGCTACACCAGCCCGCGCTTCACCATCATTGCTTCCGGCGACGGCATCTTGCCGCGAAATGCCGTATAGAGCTCTTCCGGGTCCTTCGAGCCGCCAGCGGCATAGATGTGCTTCCTCAGCCGTTCGGCCAGCGCCGGGTTGAAGGGGTCGCCGGTCTCCTCGAAGGCGGCGAAGGCGTCGGCATCGAGCACCTCCGACCACATGTAGGAGTAATAGCCGGCCGAATAGCCGTCACCGGAAAACACATGGCCGAAATGCGGGGTGCGGTGGCGCATGGCGATGGTGTCAGGCATGTGCAGCTTCGCAAGCGTTTCGGCCTCGAAACGAAGTGGCTCCTGCGGGGCATCAGGCCGTGCATGGTAGGCCATGTCCATCAAGGCGGAGGCGGTGAATTCTACCGTTGCGAAGCCGGCGCCAAACGTGCGCGCGGCCAGCATCTTGTCGAGCAGCGCCTTGGGCATCGGCTTGCCGGTCTTCACATGCAGCGCGTGCTTTTCCAGCACCGCCGGCACGGTCAGCCAATGTTCGTAGAGCTGCGAGGGCAGTTCGACGAAATCGCGGCTGACGGAGGTGCCCGAAACCGAGGGCCAGGTGACGTCGGTCAGCATGCCGTGCAGAGCATGACCGAATTCGTGGAACAGCGTTTTCGCCTCGTCCACCGACAGCAGCGCCGGCTCGCCGGCCGGCGGCTTGGCGAAGTTCATGATGTTGTAGATGACCGGGCTCGCACCGTGGCCGAGCCTGTAGCCGGATTGCAACGCGCTCATCCAGGCGCCAGAGCGCTTTGACGGCCGGGCGAAATAGTCGGCCAGGAACAGGCCGTGCTCGCTGCCATCGGCATTCTTCACCACGAAGACGCGGGCATCCGGATGCCAGGCCGCGATGCCCTTTTTCTCTTCGAAGGTGATGCCGAACAACCGTGTCGCCACATCGAAGCAAGCGTCGATGATGCGGTCGAGCTGCAAATAGGGCTTCAGTTCCGCCTCGTCGAAGGCGAATTTTTCCGCGCGCAGTTTCTCCTGGTAGAAACGCCAGTCCCAGGCAGCGAATTTTTCGTTGCTGCCGGCCTCCGTCGCCAACCGTTGCAATTCGATCTGGTCGCTTGCTGCCTTCTCCAGCGCCTTCTCCCACACCGGATCGAGCAGCGCGTGTACCGCCTTCGGCGTCTTGGCCATGGTGTCATCGAGCTTCAGCGCGGCGAAGGAGGCATAGCCGAGCAGCTTTGCCTTTTCGGCCCGCAGGCGCAGCATGTCGCGCACCACGTTCGTGTTGTCGGTGGTGTCGCCATTCTGCCCGCGCATGGTGAAGGCGCGGAAGGCGATCTCGCGCAGGTCGCGGCGTTCGGAGAAGGTCGAGAACGGCTCATAAATCGAGCGCGACAGAGTGACGGCATAGCGGCCCTTCTGGCCACGCATTTCGGCGGCCTCGGCCATGGAGCTTTTCACGAAATCCGGCAGGCCGGCAAGGTCGGCGTCATCGAGGAACAGCGCCCAGTCGCGCTCGTCGGCCAGCACATTCTGGCCGAAAGCCGTGCCGAGCGAGGACAATTCCTCGCTGATGCGTGCCAGCCGTTTCTTGCCGTCGGCGTCGAGCTTGGCGCCGGAACGGACGAAGCCCTTCCAGGTCTTTTCCAGCACCCGCAGGGTCTCTGCGTCGAGCTTCAGGCTCTCGCGGCGCTGGTAGAGATCGTCGATGCGGGCAAACAGCCGCTCATTCATCGAAATCGCCGAGAAATGCCTGGACATTTTCGGCGAGATGTCGCGCTCCAGCGCCTGGATCGTCTCGTTGGTGTAGGCGCCGGCGCGGCACCAGAAGATCGACGAGACGCGGTCGAGCGCTTCGCCGCCGAGTTCCAGCGCGGCAAGCGTGTTCTCGATGGTCGGCGCATCCTTGCAGCCGGCGATCGCCTCGATCTCGGCCTCGTGCGCCTTCAGCGCCGCGTCGAAGACCGGGGAGAAGTCGCCGTCACCAATGCGCGTGAAATCGGGCAGGCCGAGCGGCCCTTGCCACGCGGTCAGCGGATGGGCGGCGAGGTCGACGGCTTTCGTGGAAGGCATGGACAGTCTTTCGCTGGTGAGGGCAGGCAGGTGGATGGTACCCGATGTAGGGCGCGGCTGGCGGACCCGCAATATGCGGATTTGGCCGATATCGGCCTCAGAAGCCGTCGCAGTTCTCGGCGATCGTGGCTTGCGAACTGGCGGTGATGCGGTTGTCGCTTACCGCGAAGGTTTCGTGCATCAGCATGTCGTTGTTGGGGAAATCGTAGCAGGCGACCACCGTGGTGACGCCGCCTTCGCTTTTCTCGACCCTGTGCCGGATTGCCGCACCGGCAACCGCACCTTTCCACTCGTCGATCGAAGCGATGAATTCCTGCTTGCTTTGCACGATGCCGAGGTCGTCCAGCTTGATGCGGACATCGTCGGCGAGCAGGTCGGACAGTTCGGTGCGGTCGGCGACCAGCAGCGCCGAATACCAGCGGCTGATGAGGGCACGATCATCGGCGCGGGCGGCAATAATCGCTACCAGCAGCGCGGCCGCCGTCAAAACGATCGACCTGATGTTCACCACCTTGCGCGCCGCTGTGTTCATCCCAGCTCCGGCCGTTCGAAATCGCCGGTCTCCTTGTTCATCGTCCAGAGTTCGCCGGTCGAGATGTCGAACCAGGCCCCATGCAGCGACAGTCGCCCCTTGCCCTCGAGAATCGAGACGCAGGGAAAGGTTCTGAGGTTGGCGATGGAATAGCGGATCGAGATGCGCTCCAGCGCGGTCTGGCGCTCCGACGCGGTCATGAAGGTGCTGGAGGAGACGGTTTCGGCCGCCGGCGCGATCAGGCTCATCCACTTGCCGATGAAGTCGCCCGGCGACAGCGGCGCGGAGTTGGTGTCGAGCGCTGCACGGATGCCGCCGCAGCGGCCATGGCCCATGACGACGATGTTCTTGACCTTGAGGCTCTGCACGGCGAATTCAAGCGCCGCCGAGGTCGAATGGAACTCGCCGTCGGGAGCATAGGGCGGCACCAGATTGCCGACATTGCGCAGCACGAAGAGTTCGCCGGGCCCGGCGTCGAAGATCGCCTCGGGCGCCGAACGCGAATCGCAGCACGCGACGATCATCGTCTCCGGCGCCTGGCCTTCCCGAGCGAGATCGCGATAGCGCCCGCTCTCTGTGAGATAGCGGCCATTCATGAAATTGCGGTAGCCGGCGAGAAGATGTTCAGGGAGATGGGACATGGGCGGCGTCTGGAGCCTTTCCGGGTTGGATGCGGCAGCTCGTTGCGGTCTAGAGAGGCTCTAGCGGCAAAAGCCGGTCGCGAGCAATGCAGAATTATGAGGGCTGGCTAGAAATGCCATGCATCGAGCGCAACCTTGGCCAACAGCGTTACGCCCAGATGGCGACAGGAATGCCAAAGCTGTCGCGGCCCGGCGGGTCGGGCAGCGGCCGTGCCTCACCGCTGGCGATGCGACCGGCGATCAGCATCATTGCGGCCGCGTCGAGGAAATCATCGGCTGCTGCGCCGCGCGGTGGCGGCTGGTCGAGAAAGCCCGTCTCATAGCCATGCCGGCAAAGCAGAGCCTTGCGTTCCGCCATGCCGGCCGGATTGATGCTGCCCTTGATCTTCTTCGGCAGTTGCATGGCCTGATCGCCGTTCAAGCGGCAGAAAGCGACTTCCGGATGCGATTCGTAGACGCGGCCGCGCAGATCGGGTCGCGCGATCAGCAGGGCGTCGATCTCGCGAATCTTGGCAAAAATGCCGAAGGCCTGGATCGAGACGCCACGCGGCGGGTCGGATGTGGTCATGGCCACTTCGCTTGCGCGGATGTGAGCGGCATACCAGGCTTCAATGGTGGTGAAGTCGCCGGTATCGGCATAGAGCGCGGCGCGGGAGGGGATCGAGAAGACGCTGGATTGGCGTGCCCCGAGCAGCGGCCGCACCAGCGCTTCGGGGCCGCGACCGCCCTTGCCCGACAACTCGGGCAGGCCGATCGGCATGTCGACAGCGATGACAGTATCTGTGGGAAGCGATGCGAGCAGGGCAGTGAAGGTTGCAAAGACACCGACCGACGGTGCCATGCCAGAAGCGCGCCGGACGGCGATCCAGCCGGCCTTGCAGCCGTCGACGCCGACAAGCACGGCCTCAGTCGACGTCACGCCCGGCGGCCCCGCCCCGGATGCGTGAGGTGGCGAAGCTGGACCATCGCCATCGGATGCGACAGGCTCTGCGCATCGGTTTCGAGCTGCAGTTCGTCGCCGCCGCGCTTGGCGGTGCGCGCCAGGATCTCGTAGACCGCCGCCGTCGTCGATTGCAGCGCCTTGATCGGCGGCTGGCCGGACAGGATGCGTGCCAGATAGACGGCCGCCGTCAGGTCGCCCAGGCCATTCGGCGGCTTGTCGATCAGGCGATGTTCGGCGAGCAGCGCCTGGCTGCTATCGAGCAGCAGATTGCCGGTGCCGCCCATCATCATCGACGGCGCCGAGGTGACCAGCATGGTCGATGGTCCGGCGTGGAGCGCTGCCGCGATCGCCGATTTCAGGTCGGGCAACGCGGCGCCGGCCATCCATTCCAGTTCGTAGCGGTTGGGGGTGGCTATGTCGGCGATCGGCATCAGCCGGTCGCGCATGGCGATGGCGGTGGGCTCGGGCACGTAGAGGCCGCCCGAATCACCCATCACCGGATCGCAGATATAGACGGCGCCGGGCGTCCTTGCTTTCACCGCGGCGACCAGCGAGGCGACGGCCTCGGCCTGGCCGGCCTCGCCGAGATAGCCGGACAACACGGCGCCGACCTCACCCAGCCATGGTGCCCGCTCGAGATCGGCCATCAGCGCCTTGAACTGGTCGAGCGGCGGCACGATGCGCGTTGCCCGTCCATGGCCGGGATGCCAGGGCAGGATGACGGTCGGCACCGCCCAGACAGGGAAACCCAGGGTCTCCAGCGCAAAGACGGCGGCACGGTTGCCGACCGAGCCGCGCGCGACATGGCTGGAAATGACGATGACCGCACGCGGCGCGTCGGTTTGTTCGGCGCTCATTGTCGTTTGATTCCTAACTGCCCCGGATGACGTAAAGCACGAGCCAGACCATCAGGCCCAGCGCCAGCAGCAGGCCGAGCGTGCGGCCAAAGCGGGTGCCCCAGACCTCGATCGGATCGGCACGATCGGCATCGGCCGCCGTGACGTGATCGTGCATGCCTTTCGCGGCCCGCGATACAAACGAGTTGCCGGCCGGATCCGTCTCGTGCGCAATGCGCTCGAGGATACGGCGCGATTCCTTCTCGCTGTCCTGGCGCTCCGCCATGATGATGTCCCGTTTTGCAGGACCTTATCGCGTTCGTACGGCCAATCACAGAGCCTTGCAGCGGCATTGGGCATGCCAGGCGAGGGCTGCCGGCCCGGGCGGTTTTCTTGCGCGCTGATTGTGGTAATGCTTCGCGTGCAACTTCTACCGAGGGACCCCATCATGTTTGCCCAGCGCCTTGCCTCGCCGTCCACGTTCCGCACGCTGCCCGCCTTCCTGATGATGGCGATCGTGCTGCCGCTGCTTGCCGGCTGCGGCTACAACACCATCCCCACAGCGGAAGAAAACGCCAGGGCGGCATGGAGCGAGGTGCTGAACCAGTATCAGCGCCGCGCCGACCTCATCCCCAACCTGGTCGAGACGGTGAAGGGTTATGCCTCGCACGAAAAGGATACGCTCGACGCGGTGGTCGAGGCACGCGCCAAGGCAACGCAGATCACGGTAACACCGGAAACGCTGAAGGATCCCGAAGCCCTCAAGAAGTTTCAGGATGCCCAGGCGGGGCTGACCAGCGCGCTGTCGCGGCTGATCGCGGTCTCGGAGGCCTATCCCGACCTCAAGGCCAATCAGAATTTCCTGGCGCTGCAAGCCCAGCTCGAAGGCACCGAGAACCGCATCGCGGTGTCGCGGCGCGACTACATCCAGGCGGTCAGGGACTACAATCTGACGCTGAGGACCTTTCCCTCGGTGCTGTGGGCGACCTTCTGGTTCCGCGGCAACGAGCCCTTTGCCAATTTCACCGTCGCCGAAGACAAGATGCAGCCGCCGAAGGTCGATTTCGGCACGAAGCAGGGCGGGTGAAGGACGCATGGTGAGCTTGGTCATTGTCGACCTTGTGTTCCTTCACACCCCCCTCTGTCCTGCCGGACATCTCCCCCGCAAGGGGGGAGATCGGCTGCTTTGGCGGATTGGCCAATTTTCAACATCACAGGAAAAGAGCCGTCAGTGAAGACAGCCAATCTCCCCCCTTGCGGGGGAGATGTCCGGCAGGACAGAGGGGGGTGCCAAGAAACGCCAGCCTGACATTCTTGGCTGTCATTCTCAGCTTCCTCTTCCTGCCACTCGCCATCGCCGCCGATCTCCCCGTCCTGACCGGCCGTGTCGTCGACAATGCCGGCATCCTCGATGCCGCGACCAAGGCGGCGCTGACGCGGAAGCTCGCCGACTTCGAGACAAAAGGCTCCGACCAGATCGTCGTCGCGACGATCCCGAGCCTCGACGGCGAGGAGATCGAGCCTTACGCCAACCGGCTGTTCCGCTTCTGGAAGCTCGGCCAGGCGAAGGAAAACAACGGCGTGCTGCTGCTGGTGGCCCCGAACGACCGCAAGATGCGCATCGAAGTCGGTTATGGGCTGGAAGGTACGCTGACCGACCTGCATACCAAGCTGATCATCGAAAACGACATGGTGCCGGCCTTCCGCGCCGGCGATTTCTCCGGCGGTATCAGCAAGGCCGTCGATGATATGGTTATGGTGCTGGAAGGCAATCCGGAGGAGTTGGAGGCGCGCGGCGAACGCAACCAGCAGGCGCCTTTCGAGTCCGACGACCTGTTCTTCGCCGTCTTCATCAGCATCTGGGCGATCATCTTCTTCGGCAGCATCGCGGTTTCCGTGCTGCCGCCGATCTTCGGCCAGAAGCTCGGTCCCGGCCGCTACCGCTGGCTCGGCATGACCTTCGAGCCAAGCCGGCGATCCTCCCGTGGTGGCTGGTCGTCGGGAAGTTCCAGCGGCGGCTGGTCTTCGGGGTCAAGCAGCGGTGGAGGCTTTTCCGGCGGCGGCGGTTCGTCCGGCGGCGGCGGCTCGTCGGGAAGCTGGTGATGGCATGACGATACCCAGCATCGGCCTGTCGAAACGCGACCGCCTCGCCTCGGCCGTCCTGATTGCCGCGGTCGTGCTGTTCTCCTGTGTCATGGCCCACGCGGCCGACCTGCCGGCGCTGACCGGCCGTGTCGTCGACAATGCCGGCATCATCGATGCCGCGACCAAGGCGGCGCTGACGCGGAAGCTTGCCGACTTCGAGACAAAAGGTTCCGATCAGATCGTCGTCGCGACGATCCCCAGCCTCGATGGCGAGGAGATCGAGCCCTACGCCAACCGCCTGTTCCGCTTCTGGAAACTTGGCCAGGCGGGCGAGAACAATGGCGTGCTCCTGCTGGTTGCCCCGAACGACCGCAAGATGCGCATCGAGGTCGGTTATGGGCTGGAAGGTACGCTGACCGACCTGCACACCAAGCTGATCATCGAAAACGACATGGTGCCGGCCTTCCGCGCCGGGGACTTCTCCGGCGGCATCAGCAAAGCCGTCGATGACATGGTCATGGTACTGGAGGGCAATCCCGAAGAACTGGAAGCGCGAGGCAAGCGCAATCCCGCCGATGGCGGCACGCCCATCGATCCGATCGTTGCCGTGTTCCTGATCCTGTGGGCAACGATGTTTTTCGGCGGGTTGGCGATGGCGTTCCTGCCGCCGATGTTCGGCACGAAGCTGTCGCCGGGCGTGTACAGATGGCTGGGCATGACGTTTCGTTACGGCCGTGGGCCGAGCGGGTACTCGGGCAGCAGCGGCTGGACAACGGGTTCGTCTTCGGGCGGCTGGTCGTCGGGCAGCTCCGGTGGTGGTTGGTCTTCGGGATCAAGCGGCGGTGGCGGGTTTTCCGGTGGCGGCGGCTCATCGGGTGGTGGCGGTTCTTCAGGAAGCTGGTGAGACATATCATGGCAACACGACCAATCAGCCCGCAGGATCATGAGCGCATCGCAACCGCGATCCGCGGCGCCGAGGAGGAAACCGACGGCGAGATCTACTGCGTCGTGGCCCATGCCAGCGACGGCTATTTCTTCCCGGCCGCCTTCATGGCGACCGTGTGCATGCTGATCGTCAGCCTGGCGGTCGGCTACGGTCTGGAGGCCTGGTGGCTGTCGATCCGGCTGCCGCATTTCGTCCTCGCCCAGCTCCTGGCGCTTGCCTGCGTGCTGGCCTTGTTGTGGGCGCTGCCCGGCCTGCGCATCCATCTGGTGCCGAGGCGGCTGCGCTACCAGGCGGCGCACGCCAACGCGGTCAAGCAGTTCCTTGCCCGCAACGTCCACCGCACCACGGCGCGCACCGGCGTGCTGGTCTTCGTCTCGATCGCCGAGCGCTATGCCGAAGTGGTCGCCGATTCGGGCATCGACGCCAAGGTCGGCCAGCATGTCTGGGACGGTGTCGTGCGCGACTTGACCGCGCATGCCGGCGACGACCGGCTTGCCGACGGCTTCGTCAAGGCGATCGAGCAGGTGGGTGCGGTACTGGCCGAGCATTTCCCGGTCACAGTGGGCGACAGCAACGAACTCGACGACCATTTGGTCGAAATCTGAGTCCTTCCAGTGAAGCTTCGAGGGCCCTGTCTTAGGTGGTGACCGCCTGTGAGAAAGCAGCCGGCGGGCCGCCGGGACTCTTGCAATCGGGCGATGCGGGTTTATGGTTAACAAATCATGAATACGCTGACGATCGACATCCGGAAAGCCGACCCGCGCGATGCCAGTGCCATCGCCGAGGTGCATCTGGAGGCCTGGCGCGGCGCCTATTCCGGCATCATTCCGCACCGTACCCTGACATCGATGATCAACCGCCGCGGCACCGACTGGTGGGCGAATGCGATTCGCCGCGCCGCCACCGTCCTGGTGGTCGAGATCGGCGGCAAGATCGCCGGCTATGCGACGATCGGCAAGAACCGCGCCCGCGAATTGCGCCAGCAAGGCGAAATCTACGAATTGTACCTGCGCCCGGAATATCAGGGCATCGGGCTCGGCAGCCGCCTGTTCGCGGCAGCCAGGGCGCGTCTGGCCGATCACGGGTTGAAAGGCATGGTGGTGTGGGCGCTGGAGGACAACCAGAACGCGCTTGCCTTCTATGCCGGCGCCGGCGGCCGCGACGTTGCGGAAGGCGTCGAGATATTCGAGCAGAAGGCGCTCAAGAAGGTCGCTTTCGTCTGGGAATGACAGCCCGGCTTTTCGGCCGCCCGCCTCTTCCGATCGCACCCAGCACCATTCGCCGCATTGCACCATGGCGCGCCGCCCGCTATCGATCGTCCATCGAGAGAGGGATTTAAGCCATGCGCATCGAAGCCATAGCCAGCGGAAAGAACCCGCCTGAGGACGTCAACGTCATCATCGAGGTGCCGATCGGCGGCGAGCCGATCAAGTATGAGATGGACAAGGAAGCCGGCACGCTGTTCGTCGACCGCTTCCTGCACACCTCGATGCGCTACCCCGGCAATTACGGCTTCGTGCCGCACACGCTGTCGGGCGACGGCGATCCGATCGACGTGCTGGTCTGCAACACGCGCGCCCTGGTGCCGGGCTGCGTCATCAACGTCAGGCCTATCGGCGTGCTGATCATGGAAGACAATGCCGGCCAGGATGAGAAGATCATCGCCGTGCCGTCGCCGAAACTGACGCTGCGCTACGAGAACGTTACCGAATACACCCAGCTGCCCGACATCACGCGCCAGCAGGTGCAGCACTTCTTCGAGCACTACAAGGATCTCGAGCCCGGCAAATGGGTCAAGATCGAAGGCTGGCACGATTCCAAATATGCCAAGAAGATGATCGTCGACGCGATCGAGCGGGCCAAGGCGAGCAAGTAGCTGGGCTTAGGCTCTGCGGAGCATCAACCTCGCAGGGCCTAGGCCTCGCGAGGCCCCGCGACTTCGTCATACCAGGGCGGAGCAGCCGCGAAGCGGCGTCGCGGAGACCCTGGTATCCATGCCGTGACGCTCGGTGACGTGAGCGGCGGGACAAAATTCTGCGCCGCTGCGGCGGTGTTGATGTCGCGGCATGGACCCTCGGGTCTGCGCTGCGTCGCTACGCTCCTTGCTGCGCCCGTGGATGACGAAGTCAAAGGCGTTCGGTCAATCCCAACGTGTGCGACCTGCATGTGGCAGAAGTTCCGTGCTAAGCAACTGATCTAGTTATCCACCCGGCCGAAAGCCGGCACGTTGCCGATGACAGTGCGCCTGTCCTTGCCACAGGCGAAGGTCCGTGCCTTGCCGTCGGCAAGCTTGCGCGCCTGATCGTTGGCGGTGGGATTGCCCGTGGCCAGCACCAGGCCGACGGTGCAGCCGTCGCGGGCGTCCATCTGGCCGACCTTGGCGACGAGCAGCACCTCGGTCGGCTTTTTCTCGTCCTCGGGATTGCTGATCGAGCGGCGATGGATGGCGGCATAGGGCACTGCCGTGTCGCCCTTGGTTTCGATGCGCCATTCGATCTTGGCTCCGGACGAATTGAAGCCGGAAAAGCTTTCCCAGACCGTCGTCATGTCGCCGCCGGGCGGAAAGCCGTAGAACAGCGATTCACGCGCGTCGTCATAGGCGATCAGTACGGGATAGCCGCGATAGCCCGAACAGGCAAGTTCGGCCCAGTCGCCGTCGCCTTCTTCTGCCTGCGCGTAGGTCACGCAGTCCGTTTTCGAATCCAGATCGGTGTAGGCGCTGGAAATGCCGTCGGCTTGCGCCGCCTGACCGAGACCGACCAGAACAAGCGGGATCAGAATGGCACGCATGGCGGTCAATCTCCGTTGCAAGCCGCTGCAGCGTAGCGTCAAACGCTATTTCTTCAAGCTCGCTTCAATCAGCAGGTCGGCATTGCGGGCAACCGCCTGGGCCGGGCCGCCGAGCCCGAACAGCTGGCCGCTGATATAGGCGCCCTCGATCAGCAGCAGCAGGCCGTCGCCGAGCGTGTCAGGGTCTTGCGCGCCCATCGCGGCCGCCATGGCGCGCAGCCGGCGGCGCAGTTCCTGCTTGTTGGCCTCGCTGACCACGCGGGCCGGATGGCTGTGGTCGGGATATTCGACCGCCGCATTGGTCATGCCGCAGCCGCGATAATCCGCCACTTGCGTGCGCTTGCCGATGCGGGTCAGAAAAGCCTTGATCTGTGCGCGCGGCTCGCCGGGATGAGCGGCGACCGCCTCGTCGAAACGCTCCCAATATTCAAGATCGTACTGCCTGAGATAGGAGGCGGCCAGTTCATCCTTGGACGGAAAGCTGCGATAGAGGCTGGGCTTGGTGACGCCGGCACGTTTGACGATCTCGTCGACGCCTATCGCCCTGATGCCGCGCCGGTAGAACAGGTCATAGGCCACATCGAGGATCTTCTTGGCTGCTTTCGGCGGCGCCGACGCATGACCGTCGCTGATGGTCAGATCAATATTTTTGTCCGTTGGCATCGTGTGGCTCGATTGACAATGTTACCGATCGGTACGTATACATACTCCACCTGCAACGTACCGGTCAGTAACATGATAGCTCAATCCCGCCCATTTGGCCAGCGCTACGCTTTCGTCGTGGTCGGCGTCATCTTCCTTAGCCTGCTGGTCGCGGCCGGTCTGCGGTCCGCTCCCTCTGTCATGATGCTGCCGCTGGAGACCAGTTTCGGCTGGCGGCGCGACATCATCTCGCTGGCCGCAGGTGTCGGCATCCTGCTTTACGGCCTGACGGGGCCATTTGCCGCGGCCCTGATGGAGCGCATCGGGCTGCGCCGCACATTGCTGGCCTCGCTGGTGGTGATGTCGGGCTCCACGGCGCTCAGCTTGCTGATGACCAAGCCGTGGCATTTGTTCATCACTTGGGGCGTGTTCTCGGGCATTGGTTCCGGCGCTGTCGCCAGCGTGCTCGGCGCGACCATCGTCAACCGCTGGTTCAAGACCAATCGCGGCCTTGTCATGGGATTGATGTCGGCTTCCAGCGCCTCGGGCATGCTGGTGTTCCTGCCGCTGATCGCCGCTCTGGCGCAGTCGGGCGGCTGGCAGCCGGTTGTCATCGCGGTCGCGATCGCGACCGCTGCCCTGATACCGCTGGTCTGGCTGCTGGTGCCGGAGCGGCCGGCATCGATCGGCATGGTGCGCTACGGCGCCGAGGCTGACGACGTGCCGCCCACTCCGCCTGCGTCACAGGGCAATTTTCTTGCGCATACGTTCTCGACGCTGCGCCGTGCCGCCGGCACGCGGGTGTTCTGGTATCTGTTCGCCACCTTCTTCGTCTGCGGCTTCACCACCAACGGGCTGGTCGGCACGCATCTTATCGCGTTCTGCGGCGACATGGGCATCGGCGAAGTGCAGGCCGCCGGTCTGCTGTCGATGATGGGCATTTTCGACCTGATCGGCACGACGTTGTCGGGCTGGCTCACCGACCGCTTCGATCCGCGTAAGCTGCTCGGCGTCTATTATGGCATTCGTGGCCTGTCGCTGATCTATCTGCCCTATTCCGGCTTCTCGGCGACCAGCTTGATCATCTTCGCTGTGCTCTATGGTCTCGACTGGATCGCCACCGTGCCGCCGACGCTGCGGCTCGCCAACGAGGCGTTCGGCGACCGCAGCGGGCCGATCGTGTTCGGCTGGATCGTCGCCGGGCACCAGATCGGTGCGGCCGCTGCCGCCGCCTTTGGCGGCACCATGCGCGAGTTGCAGGGCAATTACGAACTGGCGTTCCTGATCGCCGGCATGACGGCAATCGCCGCCGCCTGTATCTCGCTCCTGATCAACACCAGCAAGCCGGCGTTCGATCCGGAGCCGCAAGCGGCTTAGGGAGAGGCGCTACCGGCCAAGCTGCAATCTCCCCCCTCGTGGGGGAGATCGGCAGCTTTGCCGTCCGCGCAAACGCCCACCCGCCTGTTAATCGTCAGAAAACCTTCATCATCCCGATATGCGCCTGAAACATTGACGCTGGATTTTGGTGGCACCGTTCAAGCCATCCAGGAGACAGCCATGAACAAGCTTTCGATGACCCGCCGCGCTTTTGTCACTTCCGCCGGCGCCGTTGGCCTGGCCGGCGTTTCCAGCCTGGCGCTGCCCTACTATTCGCGTGCCAATCAGCGGCCTTCCTTCACCCATGGCGTTCAGTCCGGCGATGTCGACGCAACCAGCGGCATGGTGTGGACGCGCACCGATCGCCCGTCGCGCGTCATGTTCGAAGTGTCGTCAACGGAGAATTTCGCCAATGCGACACGCCTGGCGCCGCTCGATACGTCGCCGGCCAGCGATTACACGGTCAAGCGGCTGCTCACCGACCTCGCTTCCGATCAGGATATCTTCTACCGCATGACATCGGCCGATCTCGCCGACATCAACGCCGTTTCGGAGCCGATCACCGGCCGTTTCAGGACGGCGCCAGCCTCGAAGCGCGACATCCGCTTTGCCTGGTCCGGCGACACCGCCGGCCAGGGCTGGGGCATCGACGAGACCGGCATGAAGACTTACGCCACGATCGGCAAGCACACGCCCGACTTCTTCCTGCATTCGGGCGACACCATCTATGCCGACGGCGCCATGAAGGACGAGGTCGACCTGCCCGGCGGCGGCAAGTGGAAGAACGTCGTGCTGATCGACGGCAAGCGCAAAGTCGCCGAGACGCTGGATGAATACCGGGACCAGTGGAAATACAACATGATGGACAGGAACGTGCTCGGCCTGAGCGCCATCTGCCCGACTTTCTACCAGTGGGACGACCATGAAGTGCTGAACAACTGGTCGGATTCCAAGGATCTCAGCGCCGACAGCCGCTACACGGAAAAATCCATCCACGTGCTGGCGGCCCGCGCGGCGCGGGCTTTCCACGAGATGACGACGATCCGCTACGAACCTTCCGAGCCCGGCCGCGTCTATCGCAAGATCGCTTATGGGCCGCTGCTCGACGTGTTCTTCCTCGACATGCGCTCCTATCGCGGCCCCAATGGTCCCGACATGCAGGATGAGATGACGCCGCAATCGCGCATGCTCGGCGAACAGCAGACGAAATGGCTGAAGCGCGAACTGGCGAATTCGAAGGCGACCTGGAAAATCATCGCCGCCGACATGCCGCTCGGCCTCATCGTGTGGGACGACGGCGCCAAGAAGGTCGGCGCCGAGGCGGTCAGCAATGGCGACAATGGCTTGCCAAAAGGGCGCGAGCTCGAGATCGCCGACCTGCTGCGCTTCATAAAGAATGCCGGCATCAGCAACACCGTCTGGCTCACCGCCGACGTGCATTACACGGCCGCGCATTATTACAACCCGGACAAGGCGCAGTTCCAGGAGTTCAATCCGTTCTGGGAATTCGTCTCAGGTCCGATCCATGCCGGCACGTTCGGTCCCAACGATTTCGACATGACGTTCGGTCCGGAGCTGAAGTTCATCAAGGCGCCGACCGCCGAACAGGGACAGAACCTGCCGCCCTCGGCCGGTCTGCAATTCTTCGGGCTGGTCGATATCTCAGGCGCCAGCGAGCAGATGACGGTGCGGCTGATGGATCGCGACGACAACGAACTCTACAAGGTGACGCTCGACCCGGTCCGCTCGGCATAAGCGCGCTTTCTCCTCCCCCTTGTGGGGAGGGTCGGCGCGGCGGCTTCGCAAAGCGAAGCTGGCAAGACGGGGCGGGAAGCGCCGACTAGTCCGGGTAGCAGACCATGGGGATATTCGGCCAGATGGCGCTGTCGCAGTTGGCGGTGTCCTGCCGCTGCTTGAAAGCGGCGCTGACCGGGCCGGTCACCATCGGGTCGACGCCGTCTGGTGCGTCGGCGAAAATCTGCTCGGCCGACTGTGCCTCCGACGGCAAGGCAGGCCGTGATTCCTTCATCGTCGCCGCCGACTGCGCGGCGTTGGCGGCCAGCAGGACGGCGAAGGCAACGGACGCGATGAGCGGCCAGAATCGGTTGAGTTTATCGGTCATGACGTTTGAACTGCCCGGGCCCCAAAGGGTTCCCGCCTTGGTTAACAAAATCATCTCACACGCAGATGCTTAAGATTTGATGAGTATTTGGTGACGCTCCTCCTCTTTCGCAACTGCGAAAAACCCTGTATGAGCCGCGCAACCGAAAGAGGCAGCGCCTTTTGGCCTGCTGCCTGCAACGCTTCCGAGACCAGAACATGAAAATCCGTAATATCGCGATCATCGCGCACGTCGACCATGGAAAGACCACCCTGGTCGACCAGCTTTTGAAGCAGTCCGGCTCCTTCCGAGACAATCAGCGCGTCGCCGAGCGCGCCATGGATTCCAACGACCTCGAAAAGGAACGCGGCATCACCATCCTGGCCAAGGCGACTTCGGTCGACTGGAAGGATACCCGCATCAACATCGTCGACACCCCCGGCCACGCCGATTTTGGCGGTGAGGTCGAACGCATCCTGTCGATGGTGGACTCAGCCATCGTGCTGGTCGACGCAGCCGAAGGGCCGATGCCGCAAACCAAGTTCGTCGTCGGCAAGGCGCTCAAGGTCGGCCTGAAGCCGATCGTCGTCATCAACAAGATCGACCGTCCGGACGCCCGTCATGTCGAGGTGGTCAACGAGGTGTTCGATCTTTTCGCCGCGCTCGACGCCACCGACGAGCAACTCGACTTCCCGATTCTGTACGGTTCAGGCCGCGATGGCTGGGTTTCGGAAAATCCGGAAGGACCGAAGGACCAGCAACTGGCGCCGCTGTTCGACCTCGTCATCAAGCATGTGCCGGAGCCGACCGTTCATCCAGGCCCGTTCCGCATGATCGGCACCATCCTGGAAGCCAATCCGTTCCTCGGCCGCATCATCACCGGCCGCATCGAGAGCGGCACGCTGAAGGCCAACCAGCCGGTCAAGGTGCTGCACCATGACGGCACCCAGATCGAAACCGGCCGTATTTCCAAGATACTGGCCTTCCGCGGCCTCGAGCGCCAGCCGATCGAAGAAGCGCAGGCGGGCGACATCGTCGCCATTGCCGGCCTGTCGAAGGGCACCGTCGCCGACACGTTCTGCGACCTGAGCGTGAGCGAACCGCTGCATGCGCAGCCGATAGATCCGCCGACCGTGACCATGTCGTTCCTCGTCAACGACAGTCCGCTGGCCGGCACCGAAGGCGACAAGGTGACCAGCCGCGTCATCCGCGACCGCCTGCTGCGCGAAGCCGAAGGCAATGTCGCGCTGAAGATCGAGGAATCGCCTGACAAGGATTCGTTCTTCGTCTCCGGCCGCGGCGAATTGCAACTGGCCGTGCTGATCGAGACGATGCGCCGCGAGGGTTTCGAGATTGCCGTGTCGCGTCCGCGCGTCGTCATGCAGAAGGCCGAGAATGGCGACCTGCTCGAGCCGGTCGAAGAAGTCGTCATCGACGTCGACGAGGAGCATGCCGGCGTCGTCGTGCAGAAGATGTCCGAGCGCAAGGCCGAGATGGTCGAACTGCGCCCATCCGGCGGCAACCGCCAACGCATCGTCTTCCACGCGCCGACCCGTGGCCTGATCGGCTATCAGTCGGAACTGTTGACCGACACGCGCGGCACCGCCGTGATGAACCGGCTTTTCCATGCCTATGAGCCCTACAAGGGCGAATTGCCGGGCCGCACCAATGGCGTGCTGATTTCCAACGAGCAGGGCGAGGCGGTGGCCTACGCCATGTGGAACCTGGAAGACCGCGGTCCGATGGTCATCGATCCCGGCGTCAAGGTCTATCAGGGCATGATCATCGGCATCCACTCCAGAGACAACGATCTCGAAGTGAACGTGCTCAAGGGCAAGAAGCTGACCAACATCCGCGCCGCCGGCAAGGATGAGGCCGTGAAGCTGACGCCGCCGATCCGCATGACGCTGGAGAAGGCTCTGGCCTGGATCCAGGACGACGAGCTGGTCGAGGTGACGCCGAAGACGATCCGTCTGCGCAAGCTCTATCTCGATCCGAACGAGCGCAAGCGCTTCGAGAAGTCGGCCAAGGCGGTCGGCGCGGCGTAAGCTCTCTACATTTTCCAACAATCGAGAGGGGCGGAGCAACCAGTGTTCCGCCCCTTCTTCGTTCACTCACCGGCAGCCGCGATGATGGCCTGCCGATCGGTCTCGCCGGCCAGATCGATGCGGATCGCGATTCCCGCGCGGGCCGGCTTGCGCAGGGCCTTTGCTCCATCCGGGTCAACGATGAGCAGCCGCTTCTCCTCCAGTGCCTGAAGCCGTGATCGCGAGATGCCAAGTTCGCCGGCGAGCAGCCGGTCGAGTCGCAGCGATGTCGGCATTTCGAGCCCAAGCTGGATTTCCAACACGGTCGCGGCTTCCCTGGTGTCGCCGAGCCTGCGCTTGTGAACGCTGACATCGGAGAACTCCTCGACGCGCCCGATCCGGTTGCGCAACGCGATTACATCGAAGGCATGACGATGAGCGAGTGCAGGATCGTTGCTTTCGAGTGCCGCCAGCAGCGCCGGGTCGATGTCGCGGCGGTTGCAGCGCTCGAAAATGCCGAAATTCCAGGAGTTGTCGCAGTCGATGCAGCGATAGATCAGCCACACGTCGATGCGTTTGCCATTGGCGTTGACGCGGAATTTCCCGCTGCTGCAATAGGCCTTCACAGTGCCGCAGCGATTGCAGTTGATGAGCGGCCGAGGTGGGGTTTTGGGTGCGATCGTCCAATGGATACGCAGTGGTCCAGACATGCCGATAAGCCCTTCCCGTCGGGAAGTTCATCAGGCCGGCGATGTCGAGATGCCCATGCGGGCACGGCGTGGCGAGAAGCTGCGGTTTTTGGAAATCGGGTGTCACGGGCAAAAGCCGCGCGACGCGGTTCAGCAGTGCCAAACCGGTCTCGAACCGCCGCCCAGAAGAACACATGGAAAACGAAAACAGACACCGCGAACGCGGTGTCATGCTTGTGTCGGGGGAGTTGGCGAGACCGGCGGTTACGTAGGCAAAGTGAAGCTCGAAATTGTTTCGCGGCGGCCTTTCTAGCCGCGAGATGCTGGACCGACAAGGGTCTTTTGTCGGTGCTACCGCAGCCGAGCCACTTGCGCTAATATCCGAAATCGAAGGTTTTCAACCAGAGACCCGGTTATGCACCTCACCTCGCTGCTCATCTTCGCCGCCGCTCTGTTCGTTGCCGCGGGCTCGCCCGGGCCATCGATCGCGGCGCTTGTCGCCCGCGTCATCTCGAAAGGATTTCGCGACGTGTTCCCGTTCCTGCTCGCCATGTGGATCGGCGAGGGCATCTGGCTGTCGCTGGCGGTGTTCGGCCTGGCTGTCGTGGCGCAGACCTTCCATTTCGCCTTCGTCGTGGTGAAATGGGTCGGCGTTGCCTATCTCGCTTATCTCGCCTGGAAGATGTGGACCGCCCCTGTCGACGCGAAAGAGGGCGAGATGCCGCGCGAGGATTCTCCGGCAAAGCTGTTCTTTGCCGGCATGGCGGTGACGCTCGGCAATCCCAAGATCATGATGTTCTACCTGGCGCTGCTGCCGACCATCATCGACCTCGCTTCGGTCAGCATTGTCGGCTGGGTCGAGCTGACGGCGACCATGGCCGTGGTGCTGGTCGCCATCGATCTCGCCTGGGTGCTCGCTGCATCACAGGCGCGCAAGCTTTTGAAAAGCAAGCGCGCCATGAAGATCGCCAACCGTGTCAGCGCGACGACGATGGCCGGCGCGGCGGCCGCGATCGCGGCGCGGTCCTAACCCGTCACATCATTTCAATGATCGGCGCGATTTCGACGCTGAAACCCGGATCCATCAGGATCGGGCAATCCTTGGCCTTGGCGACGGCTTCGTCGATGTCTTTCGCTTCGACGATCGTGTAGCCCGCGGTCGGATTGCTGCCGCCATTGTTCTCGACCTTGCCGCCGGGCAGCACCATCTTCGACATGCCGACCGGATTGCCGCCGTCGACCACGGCCGAGCCGAGCTTGCCGTACCAGCCGTTCCAGGCGTCCATTGCGGCTTTCCGCTCGGCCTCGTCGGTCGGCATCTTGCCCGAGCCATGATAGACGTAGAGATACTTCGCCATGTTCTCCTCCCTTGGTGAGCGGCATCGAACCGGCATGCGGTCATGCCGCCTGCCGATCATCGGACCAAACCGGCAAACAAGCAACGAGAATGCGAAACTGCTAATATAACGCTCGACCTGGCCCAGCTGCCGCGCCTCACCGTGCCATGGCGTGGTATTCGTCGTTCGGCCGCATATCGATTGCCGCAGCCACCCGGTTCGACATGTTGAAGAAGGCTGATGTCGAGGCGATGTCCCAGATGTCACGGTCGGTGAAGCCGGCCTTGCGAAGGGTGGCCCGATCGGCCTCGACGATCTTAGCCGGTTCTTCCGTCAGCTTGACGGCGAATTCGAGCATTGCGGTCTGCTTGGGCGAAAGATCGGCGGCGCGGGAATTCATCACCATCATTTCGCCGAGCGCCGGGTCGCCGGACAGCTGACGTACCGCCGCGCCATGCGCGGTCAGGCAATAGTAGCAATGATTGATCGAGGAGACGACGACCGCGATCATCTCGCGCTCCAGCTTCGAGAGGCCGGAATCACCCAGCATCAAATCGTTGTACATGTCGGTGAAAGCGCGCAGCTTCTTGTCGTCGAAGGCGTAGGCCTTGAGCACGTTGGGGACGAGGCCGAGCTTCTCCTCGCATTTGGCGAAATAGGCTTTTGTCGCGTCGCTCAGCTCTGCCTGGCCAAGGTCAAGCGCGGTGATTTTGCCGGTCATGGGTCATTTCTCCTCGTTGCGCGGCATCTTGTCGCCAAATTCCGATAATTCTTGGCAAGCCGTCAAACCTTTGTCGCCAAACAGCGGTCATCTGCTACCATAGTCGTAAAAGCATTGACGGGAGGGAATTGCGTCATGGCCAGCGTGAAATCCGCGAGCAAGCCGAAGAAAAAAGCCACGGCAGCGATTAGAGCGGAGGAAATGCCAGCCAGGCTTGCGGACTATCTGCTCGCCCGCGCGCCGGCTGAAGACATTGCTCCCTACGATGTGGCCGACCTGGAACGTGCCGCCGATCTCGCCGGCCAGGCAGTCGCCACTCACAGGAAAGGCGAGTGCGTCGTCGCCGTCGATGCCGATTCGGGCGTTGTGCGAGACGGCCGCCCGATGACGGTTGTCACAGTCGTCAACGACAACATGCCGTTCCTGTTCGATTCCATCCTCGGCGAGATCACCGAGACATCGGGCGAACCGACCCTGGTCACTCATCCGGTTATCGTGGTGCGCCACGGCAAGGGCGGCGTGGAAGAAATCCTCGGCGACGGCAATTTCGCCAAGGACGATGGCAGCCACGACCGGCTGAGCGTCATCCATGTCCACATCCCGCGGCTGACATCCGAGCAGGCGAGCGGATTGAGCGAGCGGCTGCGCAAGATCCTTGGCCAGGTTCATGCCGCCGTTCACGACTGGAGGCCGATGCTGGCCCGCCTCGATCAGGCGATCTCGGAATTCCGCTATACGGCCGTGCCGCTCGACAAGAAGAGCGTTGCCGAGGCCCTCGCCTTCCTGGAGTGGCTGCGCGACGACAATTTCACCTTCCTTGGCATGCGCGAGTTCAAATACACCGGCGGCGAGGAAAGCGGCACGCTGGAGCGCGCTGAAAAGCCTGGCCTCGGCATCCTGTCCGACCCCGACGTGCTGGTGCTCAGGCGCGGCACCGAAGCGGTGACGACGACGCCGGAGATCCGCGCCTTCCTGCATGGGCCGGAGCCCTTGATCGTCACCAAGGCCAATGCCAAGTCTTCCGTGCACCGCCGCATCTATCTCGACTATATCGGCGTCAAGACCTACACCGCCAAGGGCACACTCGCGGGCGAATTGCGCATCGTCGGCCTGTTCACCTCGACCGCCTACACGCGCTCGGTGATGAAGATCCCGTATCTCAGGTCCAAGGCCGAAACCATCATCGCCAAGTCCGGCTTCGACCGGCACGATCACTCCGGCAAGGCGCTGATCAATGTTCTGGAAAGCTATCCGCGCGACGAATTGTTCCAGGTGCCGGTGCCGGTGCTGAGGAAGCACGCCGCAGCCATTCTTGGCCTGGTCGAGCGGCCGCGCGTGCGGGCGCTGGTACGCGCCGACCAGTTCGACCGTTTCGTCTCGATCCTCGTCTTCGTGCCGCGCGACCGTTACGACAGCGTCGTGCGCGAGAAGATCGGCTCGTATCTGAAAACCGTATTCGAAGGCCGGCTGTCGGCCTATTACCCGGCCTTCCCCGAGGGCGGGCTGGCGCGCGTGCACTTCATCATCGGCCGCTCCGGCGGCAAGACGCCGAAGGTCGAACAAGCGACGATTGAGGCGGCGATCCGCGACATCGTGCGTACCTGGGAGGACGCCCTTTCCGATGCGGCCGAGGCCAGTGGCGGCGACCAGGCTTTGAAGGCGATCGCCGCGCGGCTGCCGGAAAGCTACCGCGATTCGTTTAGCGCGGCGGTGGCGCTGGCCGATGCTCGGCGCATTGCCAAAATCAGCGCCGATAATCCGATCGCCATCGACTATTATCGCCACGCCGAGCAGAAGCCGCACCAGGCGGCGCTGAAGATCTATCACCACGGCAGTCCCGTGGCGCTGTCTCGCCGCGTACCGGTGCTGGAAAACATCGGCTTCCGCGTCATCAGCGAACGCACTTTCGAGGTCGGCGACGACCAGTCCGGCATGATCAAAAGTGATCAGCCCGGAATGGTTTTCATCCACGACATGGAATTGGAAAACAGCTACGGCAAGCCGATCGACCTTGGCGATGGCGGTGCGCTGTTCGAGGACGCATTCCTGTCCGTGTGGCGCGGCGACGTCGACAATGACGGCTATAACGGCCTTGCCCAGACCGCCGGGCTCTGGTCGGGCGAAATCACCATCCTGCGCGCCTATGGCCGCTATCTGCAGCAGGTCGGCATTCCGCAAAGCCAGGACTTCATCGCCGCCGTGCTCAACCGCTATCCCGACATTGCGCGCGGCCTGCATGCGCTGTTCATCGCCCGGCTTGGCCCGACAGCCGAAGGGGAAGGCGTGGTGGCGGCAAAACATCTCAAGGCCAAGATCAAGGACGCGCTGGAGGATGTACCGAATATCGACGACGACACCATCATCCGGCGCTACCTCAATCTGATCGAAGCCTCGCTGCGCACCAATCATTTCGTTGCCGATACGAAGGCGAAAGGCCAGTCGCTGGCGATCAAGCTCGATTCGCACGCGGTCGAGGGATTACCTGCGCCGCGGCCGTGGCGGGAGATCTTCGTCTACGGATCCGAGGTCGAAGGCCTGCATCTGCGCTTCGGCCCGGTGGCGCGCGGCGGCCTGCGCTGGTCGGACCGCGCCCAGGATTACCGCACCGAGGTGCTCGGCCTGGTGAAGGCGCAGCAGGTCAAGAATGCCGTCATCGTGCCGGTCGGCGCCAAGGGCGGCTTCTATCCGAAGAAGCTGCCGATGAGCGCCGGCCGTGACGCCATCTTTGCGGCCGGCACCTCGGCCTACAAGAACTTCGTCTCCAGCCTGCTGTCGATCACCGACAATATCGGCCTCGACGGTGTCATCCCGCCGGCTGGTGTCGTGCGCCGCGACCCGGACGATCCGTATTTTGTCGTTGCCGCCGACAAGGGCACGGCGACCTTCTCCGATACCGCCAACGCGATCTCGGAAAAGCACGGCTTCTGGCTCGACGACGCTTTCGCCAGCGGCGGTTCGGCCGGTTACGATCACAAGAAGATGGGCATCACCGCCAAGGGCGCCTGGGAGGCGGTCAAGCGGCATTTCCGCGAGATCAACCGCGACATCCAGACCTCGTCCTTCACCGTCGTCGGTGTCGGCGACATGTCCGGCGACGTGTTCGGCAACGGCATGCTTTTGTCGCCGAAGACCCGGCTGATCGCCGCCTTCGACCATCGCGACATCTTCATCGATCCCGATCCCGACATGGCGGCGTCGATGGCCGAGCGCGAGCGCATGTTCGCCCTGCCTAGGTCGAGCTGGCAGGACTATGACAAGACCAAACTGTCGGAAGGCGGCATCATCGTCTCGCGCAACCAGAAGTCGATCACCCTGCCGGCTGCTGCTGCTGCGGCGATCGGCCTGGCCAAGACCACCGCCACGCCGGTCGAGATCATGACCGCCATCCTCAAGGCGCCGGTCGATCTTCTGTGGTTCGGCGGCATCGGCACGTATTTGCGGGCGTCCACCGAAACCAATGCCGAGGTCGGCGACCGCGCCAACGATGCCATCCGCATCACCGCGCTCGACGTCCGGGCGAAAGTGATCGGCGAGGGCGCCAATCTCGGCGTCACGCAGCGGGCGCGCATCGAGTTCGGCCTGAATGGCGGCCGTTGCAACTCCGACGCCATAGACAATTCGGGCGGCGTCAACTGCTCCGACGTCGAGGTCAACATCAAGATCGCGCTGGCGTCCGCCATGCGCAAGGGATCGTTGACGCGCCCGGCACGCAACAAGCTGCTGGCGGAGATGACCGAGGAGGTCGGCTCGCTGGTGCTGTCCAACAACTACCAGCAGACACTGGCTCTTTCGATCGCCCGCAAACGCGGCCTCGCCGACATCGCGCATCAAAGCCGGTTCATGACGGCGCTGGAGGCGCGCGGCCTGCTTGACCGCACTGTGGAGACGCTGCCGTCACCGGCATCGCTTGCCGAGCGCGAGGCGCGTGGCGAACCGCTGACCAGGGCCGAACTTGGCGTGCTGCTCGCCTATGCCAAGATCGTGCTGTTTTCCGACATCGTCGCCAGCGACGTGCCTGATGACGCGCATTTCGATCGCGACCTGATGGGCTACTTCCCGGACCGGATGGCGAAGAAATACGCCACTGAGATCCATGGCCACCGGCTGCGCCGCGAGATCATCACGCGCGTTGTCGCCAACGATCTGGTCAATCGCGGCGGCCCATCCTTCGTCAACCGGCTGCAGGAGGCCACGGGGCGCACCGCCGCCGACGTGGTGCGGACCTTCGCCTTGGTGCGCGACGGTTTTGCGCTGCCGGCGCTCTATCGCGAGATCGATGCGCTCGACAACCAGATCGATGGCCAGGTGCAGCTCGATCTCTATCAGATGGTCAGCCGGCTGATCTATGTGACCAGCGGCTGGTATCTGAAGAACGATGCCGGCACGGCACCGCTTGGCCAGCGCATCGCCGCGCTGCAGGAAGCACGCAAGGCGCTGGAACCCAAGCTCGTTTCGCTGCTGCCGGCTTTCTCGCGCGAGCGCATCGAGGAGAAGCGGCACGGGCTGTTCAAGAGCGGCGCGCCGGAAGGGCTGGCCGGGCAACTGGCGCTCAGCGAGGTGGCGGAACTTATCCCCGACATCGCGCTGACGGCGCGCACCGCCGGCGCCGATATCGTCGCCGCGGCCAAGGCGTTCTTCGCCGTCAGCGATGCCTTCCGCATCCCGCGTGTCGAGGACGCCGCACGCTCGATCACGCCTTCGGACTACTATGATCAACTGGCGCTGTCGCGCGCCACCGACACGATCGGCGCGGCACGGCGCGGCATCGCGGTGGCGGCACTCACCGGCCACGCCAAGACGGCCGATCCGGTGGTTGCCTGGCTGGACGCCGGCGGCGAGCGGGTGGCGCGCATCCGCGAGCGGCTGCAGGCACTGACCGAGGGCGGCGACATCACCGTGTCGCGGCTGTCGGTGGCGTCGGGGCTGATGAGCGATCTGACGGGGATGTGAACCGCCGACGATCACCACACGCATCACCGGATGCGTGTGGCTCTTTTCGAATGCCATCCGCTTCGAAACCTGCGTTCAAAAAGCTCACCAGGAATGTTTGAGCGTGCCGACGATTTTCAGCCGGTCGCCGTAAAATTCGGTTCCGTAATAGCTGGTTGTCAAATACTTCCGGTCGAACAGGTTCGTTGCGTTCAGGGCCAACGTCACGTCCTTGGTCATCTTGTAGCTGATCGCCGCATCCACCAGTGCGTAGCCGCCAATCGAAGTCGTGTTCGCGTCATCCCCGTAGGTTTGCCCGATATAGCGCACGCCACCGCCGATGGTCAGGTCGCCACGCCGTCCTTCCTCGGGAAGCGTATAATCAACCCAGGCCGACGCCAGGTGGCGAGGAACACGCTGCGGCCGATTGCCGGCATTACCGCCAATGCCGTCTTCCAGGATCTCGGCATCCCAGTAGGAATAGGCAAGCGTCAGGTTCAGGTTTTCCGCGATGGCAGCCTTGCCCTCGAGTTCGATGCCGCGGACGCCGACCTTGCCGATCTGCTGCTGGACAACAGGCGTGACATAGGTTGGAACATTGGTTTGGGTAAGGTCGAAGACCGCGGCCGTGAACAGGCCGTCGAAGCCGTCGGGCTTGTACTTGATGCCTGCCTCATACTGCTTGCCCTCTTGAGGCTTCAGCGAACCCGAGACCGCATATCCGTTGGCGCTTGGCGCCACGAGCGGCTGGAAGCTTTCCGAATAGTTGGCGTAGACCGCGAGATTCGGGGTGAATTTGTAGGTCAGGCCGGCGCGCTTGGTGAAGGCGGATGCCGTGTCGTCGTCCTGCGTTCCCGAGTCGAGATAGTCCGCCGTCGTATGCACGCGGTCCCAGCGCCCGCCCAGGGTGACGATCCAGCGGTCGTCAAACGTCAATTGCTCCTGGGCATAGACACCGACCGCCTGTTGCTTGACCCGCCAGTTCACGTAGGGGCCGAGATTGATGCAGGACAGACCGCAATAGGTCGGATTGTTGATGTCGATGGGACCGGCGGTACCGAAGAGGATGTTTTCGCGGGTGTTGTCATTGGCGTAGTCGACGCCGACAAGCGTCTTGCTGTCGATCCCGTGCCAGCCCGTATCGTATTGCAACTGATTGTCGAAGGCATAGCGGTTGGACACGCCATCGACGGAAAATGCCGTGCGATCCGCCGTGGGGTCAAGCGACGCGCCGTAGACCTCGGCGTAGTCGAGGCTCAAATGCGTGTAGCGGGCATTGGAGCGAAAGGTGAGGTTCTCGTTGAACTCGTGCTCGAACTGGTAGCCGATATCGACCTGCTCCGTGTTGAAGCGGTTGAAATCCGGCTCGCCCAGGAATGTGCCGACGTCGATATTGCCGCCAGCCGGGGTGCCGCGTGCTCCTGTCCCGTCTCGCTTGTAATAGTCAGTCAGGATGGTGAGCGACGTTCCTTCCTCGGGCTTGATGGTCAACGCGGGCGCGATGTAAAGCCGATCGTCGTTGGAATAGTCCCATCCTTGATCGCCATCCTTGGCCAGCCCGGTGAGCCGATAGGTCCACACGCCATCGGGGTCGATCGGTCCGCCAAAATCAACGCCAACCTCCTTGGTACCGTCGCCATAGGACGTGTAAATCTCCCCCTGCTTCTGGTCCAGCGGCCGCTTGGTGATGGCATTGACCAGTCCGCCAGGGCCGTTGAGACCAAAAAGCGTTGATGTCGATCCCTTCAGGACCTCCACGCGCTGAAGTCCGTAAGGCTCGAGACGGCTGGCCGTGAACCAAGCGGGGATGCGCGCCGTGAGGCCATCGCGATAAGTACCGAGCGATGTCTGGTCGAAACCGCGGATACGAATATAGTCGTATCGGTCATCGTTGCCGAACTCGTCGGTGAGGACGCTGGATGTGTAGGCCACGGCCTGCTGGAGGCTTTCGACATGGCGTGCCTCCAGTTCCTTCTGGGTTACAACTGAAACCGAGGCGGGAACGTCGACGATGGGCGTATCGGTCTTGGTGCCGGTCGCCGTATCCTCGGCGACGATCGTTTGATCGGGCCCGACAACGCGGTCCGACTTGCCGGTGACGACGATCGTTTCCAGTTGGGTTGCATCGTCCGGCGAAACCTCCTGGGCCCGGCCGGCCCCCATCGCTCCAAAGGATGCCGCTATCAAGGCACTGCTCGCAATCAATCGCCTTGCCTGAGTGCGCAACAATGCCTGTCGACCAATCGTCATTTCTTATTCCCTGTCAGACCAATATCGAGCCGTTCGACCGGTGACTTTCCGGCCCTGCGCGAGCGCAATTAGTCAAACCGGACAAAAGGAGTCAACTTAATAATCAAGAAATTCGCGCCGGCGGCAATCGCTGCGAAGCAGGGGGTGGAGGGCGGTGCCGGACCTTCGGTCCGACTTCCCCCACGAGAAAAAATAAGGGCTTGGCCCGCGCCGCGGACGAAAGCCAATTGCTGGGTTTTCGAACAATGAACCCCCGGCAGGGGCAAGGGACGGCACCAAGCTTCGTTCATTGCATGAGCGCATGAAACATGCAGACATGGCGCCCGACACGGAACCGGTGCCGGGGGATCATCATGACGGTAGAGACAGTGCAGCGTGCGTCCGGGCGCGGCATCTGGGGATGGATGTTGTTCGACTGGGCGGCGCAGCCGTTCTTCACCGTCGTCACCACCTTCATCTTCGGGCCTTATTTCGTGTCGCGGATGGCGAGCGATCCGGAAACCGGGCAAGCGGCCTGGGGCTACGGCATTGCCGCGGCCGGCCTTGTCATTGCAGTGCTGTCGCCCATCCTCGGCTCGATCGCCGACCAGACCGGACCGCGCAAGCCTTGGATCGCATTCTTTGCCGCGGTCAAGGTCACCTGCCTTTGCATGCTTTGGTTCGCGGCCCCCGGTTCGAACCTTTTCCTGGTCGTGCTGTTCTTTTCGCTGGCGTCGGTGGCGGCGGAGTTTTCGACCGTGTTCAACGATTCGATGATGCCGCGCCTGGTGCCGAAGAGCGAGATCGGCAGGATCTCCAACATGGCCTGGGGCCTTGGCTATCTCGGCGGCATGATCGCGCTGATCTTCGTCGTCGCTTGCCTGGCCGGTTCGCCGGAGACCGGCAAGACGATCATCGGCATCGACCCGCTGTTCGGGCTCGACCCGAAGCTCGGCGAGGACGCGCGCGCAACCGGGCCTTTGTCAGCCGGCTGGTACTTCCTGTTCATCCTGCCGATGTTCTTTTTCACCCCCGACGCCATCAAGGGCCTGCCGATCGGTCCGGCTGTCCGAGAGGGGTTGGCGGAGCTGAAAGTGACATTGGGCGAGGTGCGCAAGCGCAGCGGTATCTTCCGCTTCCTGGTCGCCCGCATGATCTATCAGGACGGCGTCAACGCGCTGCTGGCGTTGGGCGGCACTTTCGCCGCTGCGATGTTCCACTGGTCGATCACCGAGATCGGTATTTTCGGCATCATTCTCAACGTCGTCGCCATCTTCGGCTGCCTGGTCGCAGCCCGTCTCGACACGGCGCTTGGCTCAAAAACCATCGTCATGATCTCGCTGGTCCTGCTCAGCATCGCCACGATCGGCATCGTCTCGACCGGGCCGGGCTATACGTTGTTCGGCCTCTGGATGATGCCTGGACCGGACAGCGGCGGCCTGTTCGGCACGGCAGCGGAAAAAGCCTACATCTTCTTCGGCCTGTTGATCGGCGTGGCTTTCGGGCCGGTGCAGGCGTCGTCGCGATCCTATATGGCGCGCAGCGTCACGGCGGCAGAATCCGGCCGCTATTTCGGCATTTATGCGCTGGCCGGGCGGGCGACCAGTTTCCTGGCGCCGTTCATGGTCGCGTCGGTCACCCTGGCCAGCGGCTCGGCGCGGCTCGGCATGGCGGTGATCGTGCTGTTCCTGGGCATCGGCATGGCGATCCTGGTCAAGACGCCCTATCCGGCGGACCGGCCGGTGGATTGACTTTACCCTCCCCCTTGTGGGGGTGAGCAGCCGGTTCGCGAAGCGAATTCATCGTGCCAGTGGCACGATGAAAGGCCGGTGAACGCCGGGACGCTGCGAAGCAGCGGGGACCCGGCCCGGCGACTGGTCATTCAGAATTCAGCCCCGAGCCCTTCGCAGGCTCAGGGCGTTCGAAGCTCGAAAAGCCAAGCAATTGGCTTTTCGTTCGCTGCGCGAACCGCTTCTCACCCCCACAAAGGGGAGGGTAAAAGCAGCTAATGGCGGAAATGCCTGACGCCCGTAAACACCATAGCGATGCCGTGCTCGTCGGCGGCGGCAATGACGTCCTTGTCGTTCATCGAGCCACCCGGCTGGATGACGGCGGTGGCGCCGGCGGCGATTGCCGACAGCAAGCCATCGGCGAAGGGGAAGAAGGCGTCGGAGGCGACCACCGAGCCCTTGGTCAGCGGTTCGGCGAGGCCGGCGGCCTCGGCGGCGTCGAGTGCCTTGCGGGCGGCGATGCGTGAGGAATCGACCCGGCTCATCTGGCCGGCGCCAATGCCGACGGTGGCGCCGTCCCTGACGTAGACGATGGCGTTGGACTTGACGTGCTTGGCGATGCGGAAGGCGAATTTCAGGTCGGCCATTTCGGCCGGCGTCGGTGCCCGTGTGGTCACCACTTTCAGTTCGAGGTCGTCGACGACGGCGTTGTCCCGGCCCTGGATGAGCAGGCCGCCGGCGACGGATTTGACCGTCGTGCCCGGCGTGCGCGGGTCCGGCAGCCCACCGGTGACCAGCAGGCGCAAATTCTTCTTCCCCGCCACGATGGCCGCTGCCTCATCGGTGGCGCCGGGCGCGATAATCACCTCGGTGAAGGTTTTTACGATCTCTTCCGCCGCCTCGGCGTCGAGGGTGCGGTTGACGGCGATGATGCCGCCGAAGGCCGAGACCGGGTCGCAGGCCAGCGCCTTGGCGTAGGCGGCTTTCAGCGAGGCGCCTTCGGCAACGCCGCACGGATTGGCGTGCTTGATGATGGCGACGACGGCGGAAAGGTCGGGGTCGAACTCGCCGACCAATTCGAAAGCGGCGTCGGTGTCGTTGATGTTGTTGTAGGATAGCTGCTTGCCCTGCAGCTGGCGCGCCGTGGCGACGCCCGGGCGCTTGTCGCCGTCGACGTAGAAGCCGGCGCTCTGATGCGGGTTCTCGCCATAGCGCATCACCTCGACCAGCCTGCCGCCAAAGGCGCGCCATGTCGGATGTTCGATCTCGAGCGCCTCGGCGAACCAGCCGGAGATCGCCGCGTCATAGCTGGCGGTGCGGGCAAAGGCCTTGGCCGCCAGCTTCTTGCGGAAATCCAGCGACAGCGAGCCGATGTTCATCTCCAGCGCATTCAGCACCGAAGCGTAATCGCCGGGATCGGTGACGATGGCGACATAGGCGTGGTTCTTGGCCGAGGCGCGGATCATCGCCGGGCCGCCAATGTCGATGTTTTCGACGATCGACGCGTAATCGGCGCCGGAGCGGCGGACCTCCTCGAACGGATAGAGATTGGAGACGACGAGATCGATCGGCTCGATGCCGTATTTGCGCATTGCCGCGGAATGCTCCGGATCGTCGCGCACGCCAAGCAGCGCGCCATGCACGCCGGGATGCAAGGTCTTGACGCGGCCGTCCATGATCTCGGGGAAACCGGTGAGCTCGGAGACGTCGCGCACCGCCAGGCCCGCCTCGGTGATCGCTTTTGCCGTGCCGCCGGTCGAGACCAGTTCGACACCGGCCGCTGCCAGCGCTTTGGCGAAATCGATGAGGCCCGTCTTGTCGAAAACGGAGAGCAGGGCGCGACGCACGGGAACAAGGTCTGGTGCGGGAATGTTCTTGGCGGCGACGGCCATGGGCTGGCGGCCTTTCACGACTGGTGTGGTGGATGCCCGCGCCCGTAGCACATGCCGCCCGGAAATCAAACCGGCGGTCAGGTGGAGCAAGGCAACGAATCCGTGTTAACGGGTTTCTTCGGAGACTTCGCAGGCGCGTTGGCTGACGGAGCACCAACGAAAAAACCCGCCTATGCGGCGGGCCACTGGCGCAAACCGGCACCATAGGCAAAAATGTACCATAGCTGAGGGCACGGAGTCAAGAAAAAATTCCTATCTTGGGAAAGCTGCCGGCACAAAAGCTGCCGATGCCCCGAGCTGGTTGTCGTCAGGCCTTTTGTTAACCTGAGTTTGAAGCCCTGTCAGGAGGATCAGTTGTTTTCCGGGTGGCCGGCGATGCTGGTGCGGGTCAGCTGCCAGTGGACTTCGGCGATTTCCGAAGCCTTGAAGGCAAGCACGATCTGGCGGCTGCGGCGCGGGCCGCCAAGGCCGGCGAAATAGATCGATTCCTCGACCTCCGGCACCACTTCGGCTGCTGTGAACACCCAGGTGTCGGCCTGATCGGCGGCCAGCACCAGGCGGTCATGCTCGTCCTGCAAAAGGTTGACGTCGGGATGAACGTGGAAGCGGACGGTGACGAAGTCGCGCCCATTGTTGCGGATCGCCGTATTGCCGGGGCGCTGGAAGCGGTCGCGGCCAGCCAGCACATTGCCGTTCGACGACAGTTTCAGCTCGCGCTCATGCAGGAAGCCGAAGCGCGGGACATAGCCGTCATGGCGGGCGATGAAGCCCTGAACGCCCTTCTGGTCGGTGCGCTTGCACTGCACATGCTGCGGGCCGCCGATCAGCGGCGAACCGAGCAGGTCGTTGACGCGCAACGAATGGCTGAAGCGCGCCGACGAGGTGTCGTTGATGGTGGCGGTCGAGTGCGCGGCGGTGGCGCGCGCCAGCGGCCGGAATTCAGCCGCGCCATAGGTGTCAATGCCGGCATTGACGATGTAGTGCTGGCGGCCGGACGACAGTTCGAAGGCGAGGCAGCTGGCGTGTGCGGCGTTGGACACATCGATCGGCGGCGGCGGGCCGGTGTCGGCGATGACCGTGGTGCCGCCCATCGACAGGCGCTCATAGCCGGAATGCGGCGCATGCAGCAGCGGCGCGCCAGCGGTGTCGTCGTGGCGCAGAATGGTGGCGATGCGGTCGTGGATGGTGGCGCCCATGCCGTTGAAGCGGGCGAGGCTGCCATCCTGATGGCGGAAGAAGCGCAGCGCCGGCAGCATGCGGTCGATGGCGCCGATCAGCGCCTGCGGCGGCGTTTCCGCCTGGTTGGCATAAGTCTGGCGCAGCGGCAGAAGGTCGGCGAGGATTTCCAGGACGACCATCGGATTGCGCGAAATGTGCCCGCCATCTGCGAGGATCTGGCGGTCGAGTTCCTCGGCAAGATTGCGGGTCGCGCCCCGCAGGGCCGATGCCGGTGCCGGCAGGGACAAGGCAGCGAAGGCGAGCGCGATGCGGGCCCGCAGCCTGTCCTTGCCGTCGGGCATTTCGCGCGCCATCGACCTGAGGTAGCGGATCTGGATGGCAACCGATTTCAGGAAGGCGCGGTAGAAAGGGAACTCGGCGCCCTGCAATACGACCGAGGAGTGCTGCAACCAGGCGATGATGCGCTTGGCCGTCGTGCCCGGCTCCCAGGCGATGCCGGAGATATGGCTGCCATGCATGGTGATCCAGTCGGAGACCAGGGCGCGGGCATTGGCGGCGGCAAGCTCGGTGCCGGCGGCGCGCATATGGCGCAGCCAGCGAAAGCCGTGCAGCGTCTTCTGCCAGCCGTGATTGGGCACGTGGATCTGGAAAGGCGACTTGCCGCCGGTCTCGACCACGTGCCCCGACAGGGGATAGCGGCCGTAATAGATCTCGAGTGCGATCTGCGGGTCGGCGAGGCGCAGGTCCGGCGGTGCGATCAGCACACGTTCCGGCGTGCGGCCGGAATAGCGCCAGCGATAGACAGGCCCGGCGCGCAGGCGCCGGCGCATTTTGCGCCAGAACTCCTTCGCGACAAGCGTCCATAGACGCGTCGTGCTGCTGGCAGCAAGTGCCAAAACCCCTCCTGATCGTCCTCTACCCCGGCGCCGAGTCTACATGATTGCACGATTCGTGCGAAGGCGAATTCCACGAGCCCACGCCGGTTCACCTGGTTTTGCCCCCGATCCTACCCAAAAAAGTCAGTAATCCGGGCAGTTCAACCCCTAGCCGGCTCGCCGCATGCGAGCGGCGAAGAAACCATCGAGGCCCGAGCGTTCCGGCGCGCCGAGCTCCAGGTCGGCGGGCGTGGTGCGCAGCGTGCCTTGCGGCGTCAGGAATGGATCGATGCCGGCGATCTCGCCTTGCTGCAACGGATCGTTGGTGATTTCAGGCGTGCCGGCCAGAAAGACGCGATAGAGATCCTCGCCTTCGAGCGGATCGAGCGAACAGTTGGAAAAGACGATCGTGCCGCCGGGCTTCACCAGCGTGACGGCGCGGGCGAGCAGCCTGCGTTGCAGGTCGGCCAGTTTTTCGACATCGGCCGAAGTCTTGGTCCATGGCACGTCGGGGTGCCGCCGCACCGTGCCGGTCGACGAGCAGGGCGCGTCGAGGAGGATCGCGTCGAAGAGTTCTTCCGGCTCATATTTGAGCAGGTCGGCCTGGACGATTTCGGCAGACAGGCCGAGACGGTCGAGATTCTGCGTCAGCCGCACGAGCCGGTTTTTTGACGTGTCGACAGCGGTGACCTTCGCGCCGGCAACGATCAGCTGCGCGGTCTTGCCGCCGGGCGCGGCGCAGAGATCGGCAACCCGCAATCCCGTGACATCGCCGAACAGCCGGGCGGGCAGGCTGGCCGCGGCGTCCTGGACCCACCAGGCGCCCTCGGCAAAGCCGGGCAATTCAGTGACAGGACCGACAAGATTCTCGACCCGCACCGTGCCTGTCTGCAGGACGATGCCGCCGAGTTTTTCAGCCCAGAGTCCGGGATCGGCCTTGACCGAGAAGTCGACCGGCGCCTCAACGCGATGCGCTTCGAGGATCTGTCTGGCCTTCTCGTTGCCGTAGGTGGTCTTCAGCCGGTCGGAAAACCATTTGGGCGCTTCGTAGGTGGCGGCAAGGGCGGCAGGCAGTTCCGTTTCCTTGGCCCGTGCCAGTGTGCGCAGCACGCCATTGACGAGGCCGGAGAAACGCACCGTGCGCGGATCGGACTTGGCATGGGTCACCGCAATGTCGACGGCGGCGCTGTCGGGAATATCGAGGAACAGGATCTGTGCCGCTGCCACATGCAATATGTGCGACAAAGCGGTGGCATTGGGCGGCAGCGGTTTTTCCAGGCGCCGCGCCAGCAGCCCTGATATGGTCATGCGATAGCGCAGCGCGGTGACCAGGATGGCGCGGACCAGGCCGCGATCGCGCAAGTCGAGCGCCTTGTATTGCGGGTGGCCGTTTTCGTGATCGGTCAGCCCATCAAGCGGCGTCCTGGCGTCGATGACGGCGGCAAGCAGGCGCGCCGCCGCCTTGCGGGCGGCGAGGCCGGCAACGAAGTCGCCGCCGTCCCTGTGTTCCTGATCACCTGAAACTGTGCGTCGTGGTCCTCTGTCCGCCACGCTCACGACCATCGGCCCTTGGGCCCGGTCGGATTGCGACCCCACGGGTTGGATTTGGGCTTGGCGGCCTCCGCCGGCTGCTCGGGCCGCGCTGCCTGATCCCATGGGCCGGATGGCCGCGGTTCGTCCGCCTGGCGTGACGTTGGGGCCTGGCGCGGTGCAGCCCGGGTTTCGCTGCCGGCCATGTCGCGCGCCATCGCCTGCAAGGCTGCGATGCGGTTCTCAGTGGCGGGGTGGGTGGAGAACAGGCTGTCCATGCGCTCGCCGTGAAGAGGATTGATGATGAAGAGATGCGCGGTCGCGGGATTTCGCTCGGCATCGGGGTTGCGGATGCGTTCGGCGCCGCGGGCGATCTTGTCAAGCGCCGATGCCAGCCAGAGCGGGTGTCCACAGATTTCGGCGCCACGCCGGTCGGCCTCGTATTCGCGGGTCCGGCTGACCGCCATCTGCACGACCATCGCTGCAAACGGAGCCACGATCATCGCAACCAGCACGCCGACAAAGCCGAACGGGTTGTTGTCGCGGTTGCCGCTGAAAAAGAAGGCAAAATTGCCGAGCATCGAGATGGCACCGGCAAAGGTGGCGACGATCGTCATGGTGAGCGTGTCGCGATGCTGCACATGGGCGAGCTCGTGCGCCATGACCGCCGCGACCTCTTCAGGCGTCAGCGCCTGCAACAGGCCGGTGGAGGCAGCCACCGCCGCATTCTGCGGATTGCGGCCGGTGGCAAAGGCGTTCGGCTGCGGGTTGTCGATCAGATAGGTCTTCGGCATCGGCAGGCCGGCCTGTTTGGCCATTGCCTGGACGATGGCGTAATATTCGGGCGCGTTCCTTTCATCGACCTCGACGGCACGGTTCATCGACAGCACCATCTTGTCGGCATTCCAGTAGCTGAACAGGTTGGTGCCGGCGGCGATCAGCAGCGCGATCATCATGCCGCCGGTTCCGCCGATCAAAAAGCCGACGCCCATGAACAGCGCGGTCATCGCGGCAAGAAGCATGGCGGTGCGGATGGTGTTCATCGTCTGCTCCTGTCCGGGGGATAGCGAAAAGGGGTCGATCGTCGTGGGTTCATGGCTATATGATGGGAAACGCCAGTTCCTGTTTCAATTGACTGGACTCAATCTGCTGACTGGACTCAATCTACCGAGATTATCGCATGACCGACGAAATCAGTAAAACAGGCGCCGCTCCTGCCGAAGCGGCATCGCAAAGAGAGCTAGCGCCGGCCGCACGCCGTGCGTTGGCCGAGGCCGCAGCGCGGCGGGAAGACTACCGCGAAAAGGAGGTCGCGCTGCCGAAGGAGATCGGCGGCCGCGGCGGCAAGGAGCCAGGGCGCTACGGCGACTGGGAAGTAAAGGGCCTGACCAGCGACTTCTAGATGCCTCCCTACGCAGCGTTGCGCTGCGGCTCGAGCGCGATCCAGCCACGCTCGTCGACCGTGATGCCGACCATGTCGTAGCCTGCGATCGCCGCATGTTGCGTTGGCAAGGGGTGCTTGTGCGTGGCGCTGATGACCATGACCGCCGCGCCCGCCGCTTCGGCTGCCGCGATGCCAGCTGGAGCATCCTCGAAGACGAGGCAATCGCGCGCGTCGACGCCGAGTCGTTCCGCGCCAAGCCGGAAGCAATCGGGCGCCGGCTTGCCGCGGGAGACATCTTCCGCCGCGACGATGACGCCCGGCACGGGGATGCCGGCGGCCTTCATGCGCAACAGCGCCAGCTCACGTGGGGCGGAGGTTACGATCGCCCAGCGTTCGGGCGGCAGCGAATCGAGAAATGCCACGGCGCCGGCGATCTGGAGAATGCCATCGAGATCGGCCGCCTCGGCCTTCAGCAGCAGATCAGCCTCGTGTCCCGGATCGACGCCCGGCAGCGCCAGGCCGGTGATGGTCTCGATCGCGCGCACGCCATGGATCGTCGGCAGGAAGGCGGCGACGTCGAGGCCCTGGCGGCGTGCCCAATCGCTCCACACCCGTTCCGCCGAGGCGATGGAATTGATGAGCGTGCCGTCCATGTCGAAGAGGAAGGCCGCGAAGTTTCTGCCTGAATACATGATTTTCCTTGAGTTCGGGGAGCGCTGGTGGGGTTGCCGAACCTAACCCCTCGACCGCGGCAGGGGAAGACACGGGGTGGGCTTTTCGATCGGCCCAGGGAACCGCGGTATCCTCCGGGCGTTTGGGAAGGACTGCTTCTCACAACAACGATCGAAGGGGGACCAACGATGCTGATCCGGCTCGGCTACGAAATCGCCATCGAATGCGTAGCCGCCACGCCGGTGATTTCAGTGCTCGAGATCCATCGGGACAGGCAGGCCGACATCAAGCGGCAGACGCGGGTGCTGACCTCGCCCGCGGTGCCGACAAGGCTGTACCATGACCTGCATGGCAATGCCTGCCGGCGCTTCACAGCACCCGCCGGTGGTTTTCGCATCCTGTATGACGCGGTCGTCGAGGACAGCGGCGAGACGGACGAGGTCAACACGCTGGCCAGGGAAGTGCCGGTGGCGGACCTGCCCGACGAAGTTCTCGGTTATCTCCTGGGCAGCCGCTATTGCGAGACGGATCATCTGAGCAGCCTGGCCTGGGAGCTCTTCGGCGACATCCCGTCCGGCTGGGCGCGCGTGCAGGCGATCGTCGATTATGTCCACAACCGGCTGTCGTTCGGCTATGGCTATGCGCGCTCGACCCGCACCGCGGCGCAGGCGCATGAGGAGCGCGTCGGGGTCTGCCGTGACTTCGCCCATCTGGCGATCACGCTTTGCCGCTGCATGAACATTCCGGCACGCTACGTGAACGGCTATCTCGGCGATATCGGCGTGCCAGCCGATCCGGCGCCGATGGACTTCTCGGCGTGGCTGGAAGTGTTCCTCGACGGCAAATGGTACACGTTCGATCCTCGCCACAACACGCCGAGAACCGGCCGTATCGTCATCGCCCGCGGCCGCGACGCCACCGACGTGCCGCTGCTGCACAGTTTCGGCCCCCACCGGCTCAGCCTGTTCAAGGTGTGGACCTACGAACAGGAAGGCAATCTGTTCAACCCGCCCTACCACGGCATCGACAGGACCGTCAGCGCACAGATGCTGGCGTAGTCGCGAGGCCTACCGTTGCAACTGCTCCAGGGTGGTCAGGAGGTTTTCTCCGGGCCGCAACTTTCGGGACACATGGTCCGCTTCGGCACAGTGAGCTTGTGCCGCAACAGGACGCCGTCGACGGCGTCGCGGTGCCTCGGGCCAGATCATGGTAAGCGGCTGGTAAACGCCAGCGCCATGGTGCGTTCCCGTTTACCAGCCGTTCACCTTTGTTGGTTCCAAAGTTTAACAAAAACAGCGACTTGCTACTGGAAAGCCAGCTCTCCGCCCAGCTAGGGCGTCATCCGGCGGGAATCCTGCATTGCCCTTTCCGCGGCGACGAGGCCGAGGCGAGTGGAGGCTGTAGGATGCGAAATTACGGGGGTCTTGTTCACGCGGTTGGCGGGTTCGCCAGGGATCGCGGTGGAAATTTCGCAGTCCTGTTCGGCCTTAGCGCCTCGGTCTTGGCGCTGGCCGTGGGCTTTTCGGTCAACGTATCGCAGCTCTACAATGCGAAAACGAGCCTTCAGGGCGTGGTCGACGCCGCGGTCACGTCGACGGCACGCGACCTGACGACCGGTGTCATCAAGGAAGCCGATGCCAACAAATCGGTGCAGGCCTTTCTCGACGCCAACAGCCAGGCAGGCATTCTGCAGGCCGACCAGATCGTACTCGACAAGCTGATCGTCAACAGGACTGCCAAGACGGTCCAGGCCGACGCCCATGTCGATGTCGGGCTGTATTTCCCGATTTTTGGCACGGGCGACATGAAACGCGTCGCCGCCTCCACGACGGCGCTCTATTCGGACAAGACCATCGAAGTGGCGATGATGCTCGATGTGACCGGGTCGATGAGGAAGCGCGGCAAGGTCGACAAAATCGGCGATCTGAAAGCTGCTGCAAAAAACGCCGTCCGGACGATGCTGCAGAACCAGGATCCGAAGAACCCCCGCATCCGCGTCGCGATTGTGCCTTACGCATCAGGTGTGAACGCCGGCAAGCTGGCGGAAAACGTCTATGCCGAGAAGCAAGGGAGCTCTGAACTGCCACCCGTCGCCGGCAGTCCGCTTCTCGTCGCCAAGACGGGCAAAAATCTGCTGCCCTCCTTCAGCGAGTACATCTCCATCGTCGGCGCGGCGATGCCACATCCCGACAACTGCGCCACGGAGCGCAAGGACAAGAACGGCAACGCGGATATGAGCGCCGACGGCCCAGACACGGTTCGCACCGACAAGGAAGGCAAGAAATATTATGCCCTGGTCAATCGGGACGATCATCTCGGCGGGGACATGAACAGGTGCCCTGATGCGGAAGTGATCCCGCTGACCGCCGATTCCGATGCATTGCTTGAATCGATCGAGGACTTCCAGGCCGATGGTTACACGGCCGGCGCGATCGCCATTCAGTGGACCTACTATATGCTGTCGCCGCAATGGCGCACTGCGATCAGAAATGCCGGTCTCGGCAAAGGCGCCTCGGACGCCGATCCGAAGAAGATCGCCAAGGTCGCGATCCTGATGACCGATGGCCAATTCAATACCGCCTTCGCCGGTGCTGGGGACAGCTACAACAGCCAGGGCAACCTTGCGCGCGGCAACGCCGGAACGCTGTGCGGCAACATGAAAAATGACGGCATCGAGATTTTCACCATCGGCTTCGATCTGAACAACAAGGACATGTCGGCAACCGAGCGGGACCAGGCAAAGGCGGTGCTGAAGGACTGTTCATCGAAGGACGCCTCCGCCGCCAAGAGACATTTCTTCGAGGTGTCCACCGGAGCAGAATTGGATGCCGCCTTTCAGGAAATCATCCGCAACACCGAAAAGGTCGCATTGACCCAGTAGTCTAGTCCGCAAACGGAAAAGGCCGCCGCTTCTTTCGAAGCCGGCGGCCTTCCGTGTTTCCGTCCGTGGCGCGGCCCTATGGCGATGACCTATGAGGTCACCCGCCGCGCATTTCGCGCCTTAACGGGAAGACTGCTTCCCGAAAGTGCAATCCGCTGAGGCCACGTTCTGGAAAACGAAATCACTCGACATCGGATCACCTCCTTTCGATTTGTTGAACACATACTCATGATGGGGTGCGTTGCAGCAAAAGACAAGGCGCAGGTTTGAAAAAGTGGGAAGGTGCTTTTGGCACGACACTGGGTTGCGGGCTGTCGGCCGGGCAGGCAAGATCATGGCATAGAGCCGAGCCGGCAATCCGGGTCGGCCCCTGTGGGAGGGATGCATGGAGGCAGCCGAGAGAGCGGCGCGGATCGTGCGGACGGTTGTCGAGACGCTGAAACCGGGCTTTGCCGTCAGGCTGTGGACCGGGGAGCGGATCGGCCCCGCCACGGGTCCAGTGCTCACCATCAACGACCAGGACATCGTCTGGCAGGTGGTGAAGCGACCATCCCTGTCGACGCTGATCGAAATGTGGATTTCCAAGACGATCGATATCGAAGACGGGACGTTTTTCGACTTCTACGCCCTGCCGTCGCAAGGCAAGCTCAGAACCAAGCTCAAATCGCTGCCGAAAATGGCGATCCTGCGCGACCTGCCTTCCGTGCTTTTGGCACGCAGGCAGATGACGGCGCGGACCGATCTGTCGGGGCGCAATCCCTATGTCAGCGGTTCGAGCCAGGAGGCGATCCAGCATCACTATGACATTTCGAACGCCTTCTACCGGCTCTTCCTTGACGAGCGCATGGTCTACAGTTGCGGCTACTTCAAGGATTTCGCCAACAGCATCGATCAAGCGCAGATCGACAAGCTCGACCATATCTGCCGCAAGCTCCGGCTGAAGCCTGGCGAACGACTGCTCGACATCGGCTGTGGCTGGGGAGCGATGCTCATCCATGCCGCGAAGAACTATGGCGTCATCGGCCACGGTGTCTCGCTGTCGCAGGCCCAGACCAATCTTGCCCGTGAACGCATCCGCGCCGAGGGTCTGGAGGACCGCATCACCATCGAGATCAAATCCTATGCCGAACTCACCGGCTCGTTCGACAAGATCTCGTCGATCGGCATGTTCGAGCATCTCGGGCTCGCCAACCACGCGACCTATTTCTCAACTGTCCACCGCCTGCTGAAGCCCGGCGGCATCTATCTGCATCACGCCATCACCAGGCGCAGCAAGGGCGACATGAAGAAGACCCTGCGCAAGGGGCCGGAGTTCAAGGCGCTGATCAAATACATTTTCCCCGGCGGCGAACTCGACACGATCGGCATGACAACAGGCAATCTCGAGGCGCACGGCTTCCTGGTCTACGACGTCGAGAATCTGCGCGAGCATTACGCCCGCACCTGTCGCCTGTGGGCCGAGCGCCTGCACGCGCGTTTCGACGAGGCTATCGCCGAGGTGGGCGAGGCCAGGGCGCGGCTATGGCTGCTCTACCTGACCGGCTGTTCGATCACCTTCGAACGTGCCTCGGCACAGATTTTCCAGACCGTCGTCACCAAGCGCGCGCGCGGCCCAAGCGGCCTGCCGCCGACGCGGGCAGATCTGTATCGATAGCTTACACGAAGCGCATCGCGTCGCCGACTTCGACGCGCGCCGGCCGGTCGATCGTGCAGTAGACGCCGAGATTGTGGGCGTTGTGGCGGACCAGGTTGCGCAGGATCGCCGGATCATGGTCGAAGCCATCCTGGGCGACGATGGTGAAACCGCAGCGGCGGCAGGGTTCGGAGACAGTCAGCAGGAGATCGCCGATGGCAAGCTTGCGGCCGATCCATTCCGTTTCCGGAAACGACCCTTCGATTGCCGTCATGTCGACGACGATGTTGGGCCGGAAGCGGCGTGGGTCGGCGACCCCTTCCGGATGCAACGCTTTGAGCCGTGCCAGCGAGGCGGTGGTCAACAGATGGATGGGCGCCTTGCGGTAGCGCTCCGCGGTCAGCGGGCCGGAATAGTCAGGTCCGGCATTCTCGCGGCGAAACGGTCGGATCGAGGCCTCGAAGCCGAGATAGGCCGACACCGCGCGGTCGCTCTCGATACTTGGCGCAGCCAGCCAGTTGTCCCCGGGAACGGCAATCTCGAGTTCCAGGGTCGGCGACAGCCGGGTGCGGATGCGCGGCACCTTGTGCCATTTCGGGTCGCGGTCCGGTCGCGCGATCTCATTGTCGGACGCGTCGACGAGGCCGAACATGCGGTCGCCCTCGATGCTCTCGATATCGACCGAGATTGTTTCCCGACGCTCGCCGGCAAGCGAACTCGCCGGATAGCGCCAGAGTTCACTGACAGTGCCGAGCGCGGCCTGCATCATCAGCTCTTCTTGTTTTGCCGGTTGGCGACCAAATCATCGACGACGGCCGGATCCGCGAGCGTCGAGGTATCGCCGAGCGCTGAAAAATCGTCCTCGGCAATCTTGCGCAGGATGCGGCGCATGATCTTGCCGGAGCGCGTCTTCGGCAGGCCGGGCGCGAACTGGAGCTTGTCGGGCGAAGCGATGGCCCCGATCTCCTTGCGGACATGGGCGATCAGCTCCTTGCGCAGATCCTCGCTCGGCTGCTCGCCGGCCATCAGCGTGACGTAGCAGTAGATGCCCTGGCCCTTGATGTCGTGCGGATAGCCGACGACGGCGGCTTCCGAAACCTTGTCGTGGCTGACCAGTGCGGATTCGACCTCGGCCGTGCCCATACGATGGCCGGAGACGTTGATGACGTCGTCGACGCGGCCGGTGATCCAGTAATAGCCATCGGCGTCGCGGCGGCAGCCGTCGCCGGTGAAGTACTTGCCCTTGTAGGTCGAGAAATAGGTCTGGATGAAACGATCATGATCGCCATAGACGGTGCGCATCTGGCCGGGCCAGGAATCGGTGATGCACAGATTGCCGTCGGCGGCACCTTCCAGCACCTTGCCCTCGCCGTCGACCAGCTGCGGCTTGACGCCGAAGAAGGGCCGTGTCGCCGAACCCGCCTTGAGGTCGGTGGCGCCGGGCAGCGGCGTGATCAGGATGCCGCCGGTCTCGGTCTGCCACCATGTGTCGACGATCGGAACCTTGCCGTTGCCGACGATGTTGAAATACCACTCCCAGGCTTCCGGATTGATAGGCTCGCCGACCGAACCCAGCACGCGCAGCGACTTGCGCGACGTCTTGGTGACATGCGCATCGCCGGCGCCCATCAGCGCGCGCAGGGCCGTCGGCGCGGTGTAGAAGATGTTGACCTTGTGCTTGTCGATGACTTCCCAGAAGCGCGACTGAGACGGATAGTTCGGCACGCCTTCGAACATCAGCGTGGTGGCGCCGTTGGCGAGCGGGCCATAGACGATGTAGCTGTGGCCGGTGACCCAGCCGACATCGGCGGTGCACCAGTAGATGTCGCCGTCATGGTAGTCGAAGACATATTGGTGCGTCATCGAGACGTAGACGAGATAGCCGGCGGTGGTGTGCAGCACGCCCTTCGGCTTGCCGGTCGAGCCCGATGTGTAAAGGATGAACAGCGGGTCCTCGGCCTTCATCTTCTCGGGCTTGCATTCGGCTTTCACCGTCGCGATCTCGTCGTGGTACCAGACGTCGCGGCCGGGAACCCAGCCGGTCTTGCCGCCGGTGCGACGCACGACCACCACCTTTTCGACTTTCGTCCCGGCCTTCGCGGCGATCTCGATCGCCTTGTCGGTGTTTTCCTTCAACGGGATCGGCTTGCCGCCGCGCAGGCCTTCATCTGATGTGATGACGAAGGTCGACTTGCAGTCGTCGATGCGGCCGGCCAGCGCATCCGGCGAGAAACCGCCGAAGACGATCGAATGGACGGCGCCGATACGCGTGCAGGCCAGCATCGCATAGGCGGCTTCCGGGATCATCGGCATGTAGATGGTGACGCGGTCGCCTTTCTTGACGCCGTGTTTCTTCATCACATTGGCGAGCCGGCAGACATGCTCGTAGAGCTCGTTATAGGTGATCTTCTTGTCGTCGTAGGGATTGTCACCTTCCCAGATGATGGCGGTCTGGTTGCCGCGCTTCTTCAGGTGCCGGTCGATGCAGTTGTAGGAGACATTGGTCAGTCCGTCCTCGAACCATTTGATCGAGACCTTGCCGTCGAAGGAGGCGTTCTTGACCTTGCTGAAGGGCTTGAACCAGTCGATCCGCTTGCCGTGCTTGCCCCAGAATTTGTCCGGGTTCTTGAGGCTGTCGGCATACCATTTCAGGTAGGTGTCATTGTCGATCAGCGCGTTTTTCTTCCACGCCGGCTGGACGCGATGGACATGAACCTCGGACATTCCTGACTTTCCTCCCGAACAATCGCCGGCTTGAAATGCCGGCGGGATCGCAGCGACACGGCCGCGAATTCGGCGGCATTATTACCAGTTCCGCCGTTACGGCAACATTAGACGTTGGATTCGCGCGGCGGGATGCCGCAGGTGTTTTTCCCGCCGCTGTCAGCACTCGATCAGCGTCGCTGCTAACTGCATGTTTTCGCGCGGAAAACCCGTTTTCGATCAGGAAAAATCAATAGACAGTTAAGCAACGGCGCGCACACTCTGACGTTGGGAGGAAAGGAGACTCAACCAGGACCGCCCAAGGGGGACTGCCATGCGCGACCATTCCGAAATGGACCTGATGCTCAAAGGCTATGGCCTGACCACGGCCAAGATTCTCTATCACTTTCCCGATCATCCGCATCTGTTGCAGAGCTTCATCTGGCAGGACTACGATCTGGCGCCACAATTTCCGGTACTGATCAAGTTCATCGAGTTCTGGAAGGCCAAGCTGGACGGGCCGCTGCATTCGATCAGCTACACCCACCAGAAGCTGATCGCGCCGAATGAATGGCGCAAGGTGGATGGTGAGTTCGTGCTGCACTGAACGCGGTACAACCGATCTCCCCCGCAAGGGGGGAGATTGGCAGCTTCAACGCCAGTGCTCACACCACCGGCGGATTGAGCCGGGCAAAGCCTTCCTGCCGCCGATACGGGAAGTACGGGTAGGGCGCGGTGACTTCGCTTGCCGCGTCGAGTTTCCTGATCTGCTCCGGCGTCAAATTCCAGCCGACGGCGCCGAGGTTCTGGCGCAGCTGTTCTTCGTTGCGGGCGCCGATGATGACGGAGGAAACAGTCGGACGCTGCAGCAGCCAGTTGATGGCGATCTGCGGCACGGTCTTGCCGGTTTCCAGCGCCACCGCATCGAGCGCATCCATCACCCGATAGAGATGCTCGTCCTCGACCGGCGGTCCGAAGCTTGCCGTGTCGTGCAGCCGGCTCTTTTCCGGCAAGGACTGGCCACGGCGGATCTTGCCGGTCAGGCGGCCCCAGCCAAGCGGGCTCCACACCAGCGCGCCGACGCCCTGGTCGAGGCCGAGCGGCATCAGCTCCCATTCATAGTCGCGCCCGACCAGCGAATAGTAGACCTGATGCGCGACATAGCGTGGATAGCCTTGGCTGTCGGCTTGCGCCAACGACTTCATCACCTGCCAGCCGGAGAAATTGGAGACGCCGACATAGCGCAGCTTGCCGGCGCGCACGAGTTCGTCCAGCGTCGACAAGACCTCCTCGATCGGCGTCCCGGCGTCGAAAGCGTGCAGTTGCAACAGGTCGATGTAATCGGTGCCGAGGCGCCTCAGCGCATCATCCACGGATCTGATCAGCCGCGACCGAGACGAGCCATAGTCGGCCGGCCCATCGCCCATCGGCAGCGCGGTCTTGGTCGAGATCAGCACGGCATCGCGGCGGCCTTTTATCGCTTCGCCAAGCACCTCTTCCGAGGCGCCGTTCGAATAGACGTCGGCAGTATCGAACAGATTGACGCCGGCCTCCAGGCAGATGTCGATCAGCCGCCGCGCTTCCCTGGCGTCGCTGTTGCCCCAGGCGCCGAACAGCGGGCCGGAACCGCCAAAGGTTCCCGCGCCAAATGAGAGTGCGGGCACTTTCAGGCCCGATGCACCGAGACGTCGGTAGTCCATCTTTTTGCTCCTGTGGAATGAAGGGTGTGGAAAGCGGGTTTGCAGAGGACGGTCACGACCGGATGGAGGCAGGCTCGCCGAGCGTGGCGGTGCGATCGAGACGCAGCGCCAGCCCCGCCACACCGAGTGCCGCGAGCGGCAGCAGGGCGGCGACCCAGGTGAGTGAGCCCAGGCCAAGGCCATGGGCAATCACCGCACCACCAAGCCAGGCACCTGCCGCATTGCCGAGATTGAAGGCGGCGATGTTGAAGGACGAGGCGAGGCTCTGGCCGGCACCTTGTGCCTTTTCCAGCACCCACATTTGCAGCGGCGCCACGGTGGCGAAGGCGGCGGCCCCGAGCAGACCGACATAGATGACGGCCATCACCTGGCTGTGGATGGCGAAGGTCATGGTGGCGAGCACCAGGGCCAGCACCACGAGACTGCCCAGCACGGCCGGCACCAGCCAGCGGTCGGCGACCTTGCCGCCAAGCAAGTTGCCGGCAATGAGGCCGCCACCGAAGACGAGCAGGATCGGCGACACGGCCGCTTCCTTGAAGCCGCTGATCTCGGTCAGCAGCGGCGCGATATAGGTGAAGACGGCGAAGACACCGGCATAGCCGAGCACGGTGGTGGCAAGACCGAGCAGGACAGGCGTGCGGCGCAAAACGGCGAGATCGGCGCGCAGATCGCTCTTTTCGGGCGCTGTTCGGCTGCGCGGCACCAGAGCCAGGATGACGGCGAAGGCCGCCAGACCGACCAGTGTCACCGCCCAGAAGGTCGCCCGCCAGCCGAAGGCCTGGCCGAGCCAGGTGCCGAAGGGTACGCCGAGGATGTTGGCGATGGTGAGCCCAGTGAACATCAGCGCGATCGCCGAGGCTTGTCTGTTGGGCGCGACCAGCCCGGTGGCGACGACAGAGCCGACGCCGAAGAAGGTGCCATGGGCGAAGGCGGTGATGATGCGGGCGCCCATCAGCGTCCAGTAGTCGGGCGCCAGTGCACAGGCGAGATTGCCAAGCGTGAAGATCGCCATCAGCGCCAGAAGCACGGTCTTGCGTGGCCAGTTGCCGGTGGCGATGGTCAGCAGGGGCGCGCCGATGACGACGCCGAGCGCATAGCCCGAAATGAGCTGGCCGGCGGCCGTGATCGAAACGCCGAGATCCTTGCTGACATCGAGCAGCAGACCCATGATGACAAATTCGGTGACGCCGATGCCGAAGGCACCGGCGGCAAGGGCGTAAAGAGCAAGAGGCATGGCGATTTCCACTTCGATGAGGAAGAGCGCCGTCCCGCGCCCCGACCCGTGAGATCGTGCTGCGACGCATTGTGAACCAGACTTGCCTTGGGCACATTTTCTGTGAAATAGATTCACAAATGGCCAGACCCGACATCAATCGCTCCGGTGAGATCGAAGTGTTCGTGCGCGTTGTCGAGGAAGGCAGTTTTTCCTCTGCCGCACGCGCCTTGCGCATGACGCCATCGGCGGTGAGCAAGCTGATCGCGCGGCTGGAGGCCCGGCTTGGCGCGCGGCTGGTCAGCCGTTCGACGCGAAAGCTGCAACTGACGCCGGAAGGCACAGCCTTCTACGACAGCGGCCTGCGCATCCTCGCCGACATGGCGGCGGCCGAGCAGGAGGCAGCGGCGGGTGCTTCACCGCGCGGACGTTTGCGCGTCAACAGCTACGTGCCCTTCGGAGTGCACCGGCTGATCCCGCTTCTGCCTCGGTTCCTCGAACGCTACCCCGAAATCTCAGTCGATCTGGTGCTGACCGACAGCGTCATCGACCTGATGGCGGAACGGGCCGATGTCGCCATCCGTGCCGGGCCGCTGAGTGAGTCACGGCTGGTGGCGCGCAAGCTCGGGCAAAGCCCGGTGGTCGTCGTTGCAGCACCTTCCTATCTGGAGGCGCACGGCACGCCGCTGACGCCAGCGGATCTCGACAGGCACAACCGCATGGGCTTCGGGTTCGTCAGGCATATCGATGGCTGGCCGTTCCTCGACGCGGACGGCCGCGCCATCATGGTTCCCATCACCGGCAACACGCTGGTCAGCGATGGCGAGGCGATGCGGCTGATGGCGCTGGCGGGCGCGGGCGTCGCCCGGCTGGCCCACTGGCATGTGGCGGCCGATATCGCCGCCGGTCGGCTGGTGTCGCTGCTGGAGGCATTCAATCCCGGTGACGAGGAGCCCACCCACGCCGTCTATGTCGGCCAGGGCCGGCATCTGCCGGCGCGGGTGCGTGCCTTTCTCGATTTTCTGGGTGAGAGCGTCCGGCTGACCTGACATCCCGGGAGCCACGGCTCCCGGGATGTCAGCGTGGGCTGTATTTATGCTTTCGGCGTGAACGGCGCCGGGCGGCGGCCCGCTGCCTGGCGCTCCAGCATCCAGCCGGGATATTCGGACGGCAGGGCGCTGACCTCGTCGAGACGAAACAGATCGTCGCTGTCGAGCTTCACTTCCGTCGCGGCAAGGTTCTGCTCCAGCTGCTCCATGCGGCTGGCGCCGATGATGACGCTCATCACGAAGGGCTTGGCCAGGACATAGCCGAGCGCCACCGTGGCGACGCTGACATCATGCTTTTTGGCGATTTCGCGCATGACGGTAACGGTCGCCCAGGCACGGTCCTCATTGACCGGCGGGAAGTTGAAGGACGCGCGGCGGCCTTCGCCATTGCCGGGCGCGCCGGGGCCGTACTTGCCGGAGAGCAGGCCACCGGCCATCGGCGACCACACCATCAGGCCGAGCTTCTCCTCGTTGAGCAGCGGCACGATCTCGCGCTCGAGGTCGCGGCCGGCGATCGAATAGTAGGACTGCACGGTCTCGAAACGGGCAAAGCCCTTGCGCTCGGCGATGCCGAGCGCCTTGGCGATGCGCCATGCCGCCCAGTTGGAGACGCCGACATAGCGAACCTTGCCGCTGGCAACGAGATCGTCGAGCGCCCGCAGCGTTTCGTCGATCGGCGTCACGGTGTCGGTGCCGTGCAGCTGGTAAAGATCGATATGGTCGAGTTGCAGCCGCTTCAGGCTGGCATCGACCGAATCCATGATGTGGCCGCGTGAAGAGCCGCGCTGGTTCGGACCGTCGCCCATGGCGCCGTGGGCTTTGGTGGCGATGACCACATTCTGCCTGTTCACGCCGAGATCCCTGAGCGACTGGCCGAGCAGCCGTTCGGATTCGCCAAAGGAGTAGACGTCGGCCGTATCGAAGAAATTGACGCCGGCGGCGAGCGAATGGGCAACGATCTCGTTGACGCCCCTCTGGTCGAGACTGGCGATCAGGCCCCATTGGGCATTTTCACCGGCAGCACCGAAGGTCATGGTGCCGAGGCAGATTTCGGAGACGAACATCCCCGTATTTCCAAGCTGATTGTAACGCATGGTGGCGGCTCCAGAGAGTTTATGATGACGCAAAGCAAATAGGAACGGTACGTTTCGTTTCCAATTGCTGGCTCAACGAGCCCGCCGAGTTGGCCTATAACCCCTCACCGCATCTAATGCCGCCATCAGAAAGCGCCCGCTGCATTCACCGAACGAGGTTCGCATGAGTATGCGGATTATAAGTCTATAACTCGGATCTTCGTCTTCGGGCGGCGATTGACCTCCTCGACGAAGTCGTCATCCCACACGGGACCTGAGAGAAGATATTCCGCAAGCGAAGGTGTTGCGCCGACCAGTCGGTCGTAGTTCTCGGGGGAGAGTACGACAGCAGTTGGCTTTCCGCGCACCGTGATGGTTTGTGGCCCTTGTTCCCGCGCCTGCCGTACGAATTTCGACAGATTGTTCTTCGCGTCCTTAAGATGCCAGTTCAAGGGCACTACTCGCTAGATGGCTTCGCTAGTCATATACCAGATGCCGTTGAAGCATGGCAGGGTTTCCGCTCGAACAGATGTGTTGCTAGTCCCTCGACATGGGTTGGAAGCTATTGGCAGCGAGAATCTATAAGCCTCTTTCGGCGGCAGATCGCAAACCTCGGGATAAACATCTCTCTCGTCGTCATCCACGGGCGGAGCAAGGAGCGCAGCGACGCAGCGCAGACCCGAGGATCCATCCCGCGACATCTGCCGAAGAATGCAGCGGAACAGAATTCTGCACCGCTGCATTTTCCTTGTCGTCACGGCATGGATCCTAGGGTCTGCGCTCCGCTTCGCGTCGCTCCGCCCTAGGATGACGAAGGTGTGGTGGCCTGCAGCCAATCGAATATGTTGGAATTTAGCGACTAGAGACCGGTCTGTGCATCGGAACTATCGGCTGCCGAAGATCGCCGAACCGACGCGGACGCTGGTGGCGCCGAAGGCGATCGCCGTCTCGTAGTCGCCAGACATGCCCATCGAGAGTTTGGCGACGCCGGCTTCCTTGCCGAGCTTTTCCAACAGCGCGAAGTGCGGGCCGGGGTTCTCATCGGCCGGCGGGATGCACATCAGGCCCTCGATGGCGAGGCCATGCACGTCGCGGCAGCGGGCGACAAAGGCCACGGCGTCGCGGGGCTCGATGCCTGCCTTCTGCGGCTCGGAGCCGGTGTTGACCTGGACGTAGAGCTTCGGTGCGCGGCCCTGCCTGGCGATCTCCTTGGCCAGTTCGGCGGCGATCTTCTCGCGATCGATCGTCTCGATGACGTCGAACAGCGCCACAGCCTCCTTGGCCTTGTTGGATTGCAGCGGGCCGATCAGATGCAGTTCGATGTCGGGAAATGCGTCCTTCAGATCAGGCCATTTGCCTTGCGCCTCCTGCACGCGGTTCTCGCCGAAGACGCGCTGGCCGGCCTCGATGACCGGGCCGATGTCGGCAGCGTCGAAGGTCTTTGAGACCGCGACCAGCGTCACGACGCCGGCTTCGCGGCCGGCCTCGCGCTCGGCGGCGGCGATCTTCGCCTTGACCGCGAAAAATTGCTGAACGGCGTCACCCATATGCAAATCCTGCTGTTTTGACCGGCGTTTTTGTCAGACGCGATACCCATATGGTTGACGGGTTTGCCAAACCATGGTGAACACCCGGACCACATTCCCTGAACTGCCGAGCCATCGCCCGCAGTTCGCGCCTGCTTTTAAGTGAAAAACGTCCCATGGCAACCGAACGATACAATCCGCGCGCGTCAGAGCCCAAATGGCAGAAGGCCTGGGACGCCAAGAAGCTGTTCGAAGCGCACAATGACGATCCGCGCCCGAAATACTATGTGCTGGAGATGTTCCCCTATCCGTCGGGGCGCATCCATATCGGTCATACCCGCAATTACACGATGGGCGACGTGGTGGCGCGCTACAAACGGGCCAAGGGCTTCAACGTGCTGCATCCGATGGGCTGGGACGCCTTCGGCATGCCGGCCGAAAACGCGGCGATGCAGAACAAGGTCCATCCCAAGGAGTGGACCTACCAGAACATCGCCACCATGCGCGAGCAGCTCAAGGTCATGGGCCTGTCGCTGGACTGGGCGCGCGAATTCGCCACCTGTGACGTCGACTATTACCACCGCCAGCAGATGCTGTTCCTCGATTTTGTCGAGAAGGGGCTGGTGACGCGCAAATCCTCCAAGGTCAACTGGGATCCGGAGGACATGACCGTGCTCGCCAACGAGCAGGTCATCGATGGACGCGGCTGGCGCTCGGGCGCGCTGGTCGAACAGCGCGAACTGACGCAGTGGTTCTTCAAGATCACCGACTTCGCCCAGGATCTGCTGGATTCGCTCGACGGCCTCGACGAATGGCCGGAAAAAGTGAAGCTGATGCAGCAGAACTGGATCGGCCGCTCGGAAGGCCTGCTGATCCGCTGGCCTCTGGCCGACGCCTCTGATGGCGAGCATGAGCTGGAAGTCTATACGACAAGGCCCGACACCATCTTCGGCGCTTCCTTCATGGCTGTCGCCGCCGATCATCCGTTGGCCAGGAAGGCCGCTGCGCACAATCCGGCGCTGGCGAAGTTCATCGAGGATATCGGCCATATGGGCACCTCGGTGGCGGCGCTGGAGACAGCTGAGAAGAAGGGTTTCGACACCGGCATCCGCGTCGTCCATCCGTTTGACGACAACTGGATGCTGCCTGTCTATGTCGCCAATTTCGTGCTGATGGAATACGGCACCGGCGCCATTTTCGGCTGTCCGTCCGGCGACCAGCGCGACCTCGACTTCGCCAACAAATACGGCCTGCCGGTGATTCCGGTGGTGATGCCGGAAGGCGAGAATCCGGCGACGTTCCAGATCATCGATGAAGCCTATGTCGATGACGGCGTGATGATCAATTCGCGCTTTCTCGACGGCATGAAGCCGGATCAGGCTTTCGACGAGGTCGCCAAACTGCTGGAGCAGAAGACGATCGGCAACCGGCCGATGGCCGAGCGCAAGGTGAATTTCCGCCTGCGTGACTGGGGCATTTCGCGCCAGCGCTACTGGGGATGCCCGATCCCGATGATTCATTGCGAGGCTTGCGGCGTGGTGCCGGTGCCGAAGGCGGACCTGCCGGTGAAGCTGCCCGACGATGTCGATTTCGATCGCCCGGGCAATCCGCTCGACCGGCATCCGACATGGCGCCATGTGAAATGTCCGCAATGCGGCAGGGATGCGCGGCGCGAAACCGACACGATGGACACGTTCGTCGATTCGTCGTGGTACTTCGCCCGCTTCACCGCGCCGTGGGCGCATGAACCGACCGATCCCAGGGCGGCCAACGAATGGCTGCCGGTCGACCAGTATATTGGCGGGATCGAGCACGCGATCCTGCATCTGCTCTATTCGCGCTTCTTCACCCGCGCCATGCGCGAGGCCGGCCAGGTCGATCTGGCCGAGCCGTTCAAGGGCCTGTTCACGCAAGGCATGGTGGTGCACGAAACCTATCGCGTCGGCTCGGCATCGAATGGCCGCTGGCTGGCGCCCACCGAAGTTCGGTTGGAGGATGTCGACGGCAAGCGCAGCGCCATCGACATCGCCACCGGCGAGGCCGTCACCATCGGTCCGCTGGAAAAGATGTCGAAATCGAAGAAGAACACGGTGAGCCCGGAAGACATCACCGATGGCTACGGCGCCGATACGGCGCGCTGGTTCATGCTGTCGGATTCTCCTCCCGAGCGCGATGTCGAGTGGACCGACGATGGCGCTGCCGGTGCGCATCGCTTCATCCAGCGCATCTGGCGACTGGTGTCGACGGCGGCCGAAACACTGGCCGGCATCAAGCCCGTGGCGGCCAGCAGCGGTGAGGCCGCGGTGGTTTCCAAGGCCGCGCACAAGATACTGAAGGCGGTCGGAGAGGATATCGAGAAGCTCGCCTTCAACCGCGCTATCGCCCGCATCTACGAACTGGCCAACGCGCTGACCACGCCGCTCAACGAGGTGGCCGAAGGCAAGGCCGATGCAGCGCTGAAAGGCGCCTGCCGGCAGGCGGTGGAGATTCTCGTGCATCTGATAGCGCCGGTCATGCCGCATCTGGCCGAGGAGTGCTGGGCAGCGCTTGGCGGCACCGATCTCGTTGCCGAACGGCCTTGGCCGGTCTTCGATCCGGCGCTGGTCGTCGACAACGAAGTCACCTATCCGGTACAGGTCAACGGCAAGAAGCGGGGGGATTTGACAATTGCCCGCGACGCGGACCAAGGTGCGGTCGAAAAAGCGGTATTGGCTCTCGACTTCGTGCAGAAAGCACTCGAAGGGAAGGCTCCGCGCAAGGTGATCATCGTGCCGCAGAGGATCGTCAATGTCGTTGCCTGATCGGGAAAAGACAGAGTTGAGCCATTTGCTGCGCCGCATAGCGCTTGCCGGCCTGATAGGTTCGCTCGCGCTTGTCTCGGCCTGCACGGTGCGGCCGCTCTATTCGAGCGCGCCACTGTCGGGTTCGCAGGCCAGTGCCAGTGCCGAACTGGCGTTGATCGGCATCAAGCCGGTCAATACGCGTTACGGCCAACAGGTGCGCAACAATCTGATTTTCGGGTTTGGACGAGGCGCCGGCGAGCCGGCCTCGCCGGCATATTCGCTCAATCTCGGCGTGACCGAAGCGGTCGAGTCCGCGGCACTCGTGCAGGTCGGAACGGATGAAGACGAACCGACCGCTGGTTCCGTGACGCTGACTGGCAGCTATACGCTGGCCGATGCGAAGACCGGCGTGGTGATCGCATCCGGCAAACGTTCGATCACCTCGTCCTTCGACAGGCCGCGTCAGGAATTCGCCGCATACCGGGCGCAGATCGACGCCGAGAATCGCGCTGCGCGAGAGTTGGCGGAAGCGCTGCAGCTGTCCATTGCCCAGGACCTTGTCCGGCACGGCAAGACCGGCTAGCGCACCTCATCGCTTCACGGAAACGGTCTGGCTCCAGGCACGATGGGGTGATCGTGGGATCATGACCAGATTCTCGAACAGAGATTGTCCGAAGACCCATCGAGCTGCTGCGGCACGGCGAGTAGATCGCGCCACCAGCGTGGATGCGGCGAGACGACGATCGTGCCGTGTCGCTCGCAGACCACCACGAAGATTTTGGTGCCCAGGATGGTCGGCGATCCATCCGGGAAGCAACTGTTAACCAATCGCTCCCTATTGCTCGGCAGACATTTCAAAGTGAGTCTTGAGAATGGAAGCCAAGCGTTTTTCCCGGGTCAATTTATCGACGGCTGCATTGCCTGATGGCCCCGAGGGGAAGCGCTTGGAGAGCATCGGCGACAGGGGTGGTCAGCGAAGTTCTTCCGCGGCAGGCGACCTTGATCGTCCGGCTCGCAAGGAGCCGGACGGCCGGCAGCCCACCACACGCCGGGCCGGCTATTCCGCACCGGTGGTCGATCTCGGCGGCAACAAGCGGCCCTATATGGAGCCGCGGGGTGGCTCGGACGATACGCCTTCGAAAATCGGCGATATCGAGAGCCCTGCCTGGCAGGAATATTTCTTCCTTGCACCCAACGTGCGTTTTACACGCACGCCGGACTATGAGGCCAGGAAGCATCGTCCGCCGCACGAGCGTGTTGTCGAACACGCCGCGACGCGCCCAGCAGAGCAAGCCGTTGCTCAATCCATGATCAACGGGGCGTCTTCCGCGCCTTCGCTACTGGCATTGCCGGCTTCGGTGAAAAGCCCTGCTTCCCAGCCGCTGGCCGGCCACGCCTCGCAAGGGTCATCACCGCCGGCTGCTGCTTTTGTTGCCCCGGGGCGCGCCAGGGAGAAGGTGCCAGCCGTTGCGCCGGTGCCGCCGAGGTCGGTCGCTACGGCACGGGCATCCGCGCGTGCGTCCGTTGCTCCGGGCGCCAAAACGACCACTTCCGAAAGGCTGCGCTGGCCATATCTTTCGGATCATGCCTTCTTCGAGGCCATGGCACCCTATCTGGTCGACGTTTCGTCGCCGGCCCGGCAGACCGGTCCAGCGTCGCCTGCACCGGTCGCCGTGGCGCCAGTGACCACTATGCCGATCGACATTCGCCCGACGACAGGGACCGATGCCACCGCATTGTTTCGTGTCATCGACTGCCTTCCGGGCCAGGTCTTGAAGCCGTTGCCGGATGTTTGGCCGGCCAATTCGAACCGGACCGTCGCCCAACCTGGCGTGCCGGCGAGCAATGCGCCGTCGCCGGTCCAGGCTGTCGCAATCCCAGCAGCCAAAAGCGATGCCGTTTCCGTGTCGGCCGCGCCAAGTGTGAACGTCCCTGCCAGGGCCGTTGGCGCCCGCTCCGCGCGCTTGCCTGGGGCTGGAAAGGTCGTGCTGTCAACCGCAGGCGATCCCTATGAGCTTCCCTCGGAAGAGCTGTTGCAGCAGCCACCGGAGGGACAAGGCTTCTACATGTCGCAGGAGCGGCTCGAGCAGAACGCCGATCTGCTGGAAAGCGTGCTCGAGGACTTCGGCGTGCGTGGCGAGATCATTCATGTTCGCCCAGGCCCGGTCGTCACGCTCTATGAGTTCGAGCCGGCGCCGGGCGTCAAATCTTCTCGCGTCATCGGGCTTGCAGACGATATCGCCCGCTCCATGTCGGCGATTTCGGCGCGCGTCGCCGTCGTGCCTGGCCGCAACGTCATCGGCATCGAGCTCCCGAACGAAACGCGCGAAACCGTCTATTTCCGGGAGTTGATCGAATCGGAAGGCTTTCGCAAGACCAGCTGCAAGCTGGCGCTTTGTCTCGGCAAGACGATCGGCGGCGAGCCGGTCATCGCCGAGCTGGCGAAGATGCCGCATTTGCTGGTGGCCGGAACCACCGGCTCCGGCAAGTCGGTTGCCATCAACACCATGATCCTGTCATTGCTCTACCGGCTGAAGCCGGAAGAATGCCGGCTGATCATGGTCGATCCCAAGATGCTTGAACTCTCCGTCTATGACGGCATCCCGCATCTGCTGACGCCCGTCGTCACGGATCCCAAGAAAGCCGTGACGGCGCTCAAATGGGCGGTGCGCGAGATGGAGGACCGGTATCGCAAGATGGCGCGGCTCGGTGTGCGCAACATCGACGGCTACAACGAGCGTGCCGCCGCTGCCCGCGACAAGGGCGAGACGGTCGTCATGACCGTGCAGACCGGCTTCGAAAAGGGCACCGGCGAACCGCTTTTCGAACAGCAGGAAATCGACCTTGCGCCGATGCCCTACATTGTCGTCATCGTCGACGAGATGGCCGACCTGATGATGGTCGCCGGCAAGGAGATCGAAGGCGCGATCCAGCGACTGGCGCAGATGGCGCGCGCTGCCGGCATTCACCTGATCATGGCAACGCAGCGCCCCTCGGTCGATGTCATCACGGGCACGATCAAGGCCAACTTTCCAACCCGGATTTCCTTCCAGGTGACATCGAAGATCGACAGCCGCACAATCCTGGGCGAGCAAGGCGCCGAACAATTGCTTGGCCAGGGCGACATGCTGCACATGATGGGCGGCGGGCGCATTTCCCGCGTGCATGGGCCGTTTGTTTCCGACGCGGAGGTCGAGCATGTCGTCGCGCATCTCAAGGCGCAAGGGCGCCCTGAATATCTGGAAACCGTGACGGCCGATGAGGACGAGGAAGAAATCGAAGACGATCAGGGCACGGTCTTCGACAAGGGATCCGTTGCAGCCGAAGACAGCGACGCGATCTACGACGAGGCGGTGAAGGTGGTGGTGCGCGACAAGAAATGCTCGACGTCCTACATCCAGCGGCGCCTCGGCATCGGCTACAACCGCGCTGCGTCCCTGGTCGAGCGTATGGAAAAGGAAGGCCTGGTCGGCACACCCAACCATGTCGGCAAGCGCGAAATCATCATGGGCCGGCGCCAGCCGGCGAGCGCGCCCGAGGGTGACGGCGCGGATTGAGCGGCAGTCTGCTTGGAGCGCACATGAAAAAGGCCGGTTGCCCGGCCTTTTCATCACAAGCGAATTGGCTTTAGCCGATCGCCATTCTCAGCCGATCTTCTGGCCGGTTTTTGCCCAGTCGGCAAGGAACTGTTCCAGGCCCTTGTCGGTCAGCGGGTGCTTGACCAGTGCCTTCAGGGTCGCCGGCGGCGCGGTCACGACATCGGCGCCGATGAGTGCCGCCTGCTTGACATGGTTCACGGTGCGCACCGAAGCGACCAGGATCTCGGTCTGGAAATCGTAATTGTCGTAGATCTGCCTGATCTCCTGGATCAGCTCCATGCCGTCGATGCCGATGTCGTCGACGCGGCCGACGAAGGGCGAGATGAACGAGGCACCGGCCTTGGCCGCCAGCAGCGCCTGGTTGGCCGAAAAGCACAGCGTGACGTTGACCAGGCGGTTCATCTCGGTGCGGATCGTCTTGCAGGCCTTGAGCCCGTCCAGCGTCAGCGGCACCTTGATGCAGACATTGTCGGCGATCTTGGCCAGAACCTTGGCCTGCTGCATCATCTCGGAATATTCGGTGGCGGTGACTTCAGCCGAGACCGGACCCTTGACGATGTCGCAAATCTCTTTGGTGACCTCGGCGATCTTGCCGCCGGATTTGAGGATCAGCGACGGATTGGTGGTGACGCCGTCGAGCAGCCCCAGATCGTTCAGCTCACGGATATCCTTGACGTCGGCGGTGTCGACAAAAAATTTCATGGCGGGTCTCCTGAAGATTTTCATGTGCATGTCATGCACATTCGGGGTCGGCCTTTGATCTAGACCAAAGTCAGGGCAAGGTCACGCCTCATGATCGAAGATTCGCCCTTTGTCGCAGCCGCACCGGTGCTGGTGCCGATGCCCGCCGAACGCCCCTACACCTATGCCGTGCCGGCCGGCATGCGCGTGGTGCCGGGCTCGATCGTGCGCGTGCCGCTCGGTCCGCGCCAGGTCGCCGGCATCGTCTGGGATGGCGCGGTCGAGAAGGTCGACGCGAAAAAGCTGCGCCCCATCGAACAGGTTTTCGACTGCCCGCCGATCGACCGCGCGATGCGCCGCTTCGTCGACTGGGTGGCGCAGTACACGCTGTCGCCGCCGGGCATGGTGGCGCGCATGCTGCTCAGGGCGCCGGAGGCTTTCGACCCCGAACCGTGGATCGAGGGATTGCAGCGCACGCTTCTCGCACCCGACCGGATGACGAGCGCCAGGCAGCGCGTGCTGGAGACGGCCGAAGGCGGCCTTGCCTGGACGCGCTCCGGCCTCGCTCACGCCGCCGGCGTGTCGTCGACGGTGATCGACGGCCTGAGGGCGCAAGGCGTGTTCGAGACCGTGATGATCCCGCCGCGCCCGGTGGTGGCCGCGCCCGATCCCGCCTACGCCACACCGGAACTGATGCCGGACCAGAGCGCCGCGGCGCAGATGCTGCGCGCCAATGTCGCAGCCGGCGTGTTCAACGTCGCGCTGCTCGACGGCGTCACCGGATCAGGTAAGACGGAGGTTTATTTCGAAGCGGTGGCGGCTGCGCTCGACCAGGGCAGGCAGGTGCTGATCCTGCTGCCGGAAATCGCGCTGACGCATGCCTTTCTCGAGCGCTTCCAGCAGCGCTTCGGCGCCAAGCCGGGTGAATGGCATTCCGACCTGCCGCCGCGGATGCGCGAGCGGGTTTGGCGGCAAGTGGCGGAAGGCGGCGTGCGGGTCGTCGCCGGTGCGCGTTCGGCGCTGTTCCTGCCGTTCAAGGAGCTTGGCCTGATCGTCGTCGACGAGGAGCACGACCCTGCCTACAAGCAGGAGGACCGCGTCTTCTACAATGCGCGCGATATGGCGGTGGTGCGCGGCCATATCGGCAGCTTTCCGGTCGTGCTGGCGTCGGCGACGCCATCGGTTGAAAGCCGGGTCAATGCCAGCCAAGGTAAATACAACAGAGCGGTGCTTTCCGCTCGCTTCGCCGAGGCGGCGCTTCCGCATCTGAAGGCGGTCGACATGCGGCGCGCGCCGCCGGCGCGTGGCGGTTTCCTGTCGCCGGTGCTGCTCGACCAGATGCGCCAGACGCTGGAGAGGCAGGAGCAGTCGCTGCTGTTCCTCAACCGGCGCGGCTATGCGCCGTTGACGCTGTGCCGGGTCTGCGGGCATCGCTTCGGCTGCCCGGTCTGCTCGGCCTGGCTGGTCGAGCATCGTTTTCGCGGCCAGCTGGTCTGCCATCATTGCGGGCACAATGAGCGCCGCCCCGAAGCCTGCCCGGAATGCGGCACGCTCGATCATCTGGTCGCCTGCGGGCCAGGTGTCGAGCGGATTGCCGAAGAGGTCGTTACGCATTTTCCCGACGCGCGCACCATCGTCTTGTCGTCGGACCTGATGGGCGGCGTAAGGCGTCTGCGGCTGGAGCTGGAGGCAATCGCCGATGGCGAGGCCGACATCGTCATCGGCACGCAGCTCGTCGCCAAGGGCCACAACTTTCCCAACATGACCCTGGTCGGCGTCGTCGATGCCGATCTTGGCCTTGCCAATGGCGATCCGCGCGCCGCCGAGCGCACATTTCAGCTGCTCAGCCAGGTCACCGGCCGCGCCGGCCGCACCGGCAAGAAGAGCCTTGGCCTGCTGCAGACTTTTCAGCCCGACCACCCGGTGATGCGGGCGATCGTCTCGGGCGACGCCGAGGCGTTTTACGAACGTGAGATCGCCGAGCGCGAACGGGCCGCACTGCCGCCCTTCGGCCGGCTCGCAGGCGTCATCGTTAGTGCGGTGACGCGGGCTGAAGCCGAAGGCCATGCACGTGGCCTGCGCCGCGCCGCGCCCGAGGCGACAGATTTGTTCGTGCTGGGACCGGCGGAGGCGCCGCTGTCCCTGCTCGGCGGCCGCCACCGCTTCCGCCTGCTGATCCAGGGCGAACGGCGCGCCGACATACAAGGTTTTATCAGGGCCATGCTGGCTAGCGGACCGAAGCAACGCGGTTCGGTTCGGGTGCAGGTCGACATCGACCCGCAGAGCTTTTTGTAAGGTCGCGCTTTCAGCGATAGGTTGCCGTAAGCCAGCGAGATGTGGAAACTCATATGAAAACCCTCGGCCTTCTGGGCGGCATGAGCTGGGAATCCACCGCCATCTACTATCGCCTGCTCAACGAGATCGTGCGCGAGCGGCTGGGTGGGCTGCATTCAGCGAAACTGCTTCTGTGGTCGTTCGACTTCGCCGAGATCGCCGAGCGGCAGCATCATGGCGACTGGGACGGCGCCGGCGTGCTTCTCGTCGAAGCGGCGCGCAAGCTCGAGGCCGGCGGCGCGGATGGCCTGTTGTTGTGCACCAACACCATGCACAAACTTGCCGGCCAGGTGCAGGCGTCGGTGTCGATTCCGCTGATCCACATCGCCGATGCCACCGCGGTGGCGGTCAAGCGCGCCGGCATGCAGCGCCCGGCGCTGCTGGCAACGCGCTTCACCATGGAGCAGGATTTCTACAAGGGCCGGCTTGCCGACAAATTTGGCTTGAGCCCTGTCGTGCCCGATGTCGCCGGGCGCGAGATGGTCCATCGCGTCATCTACGAGGAATTGTGCCGGGGCATCGTCACGGAAATCTCCAAGGCGGCTTATATAGCCGAGACAGAACGCCTGCGCCGCGAAGAGGCGGCCGACAGCGTCATCATGGGCTGCACCGAGATCACCATGCTCATCGGCCAGCAGGATTTCGACATCCCGGTCTTCGACACAACGCGCATTCATGCCGAGGCGGCGGTCGAATTCGCGCTGGGTTGATGCGTTTGTCCTAAACTGCCTGATGCCATCTGGCGCGGCGTTTTTCCTCCGCTAGAATGCCCGGAATTTCAAAACAGGCATTTCGAGGGGACAAGATGGATTTTGCGCTTCCATGGCCGACGAGCCAGGGCGAATGGCTGGCCTGGTCGAGCGCCGTCGTCACCGTGCTGCTCGGCCTTTTGTTTTTTCTGGCGCCTGGCCTCGCCTTCCGTGCCCTGCGCTTGCAGGTCAAGCCAGAGAAGGCTGCGGCGATCGCCGAGGGGCGCGGCAGGATGTCGGGCTTCTATCTCGGCGTCGGACTGTGCTGCATCCTGCTGGCGCAGCCGCTGATCTACATGGCGCTCGGCTTTTCCTGGTTGTTCACCGCCTTTGGCCGGCTGCTGTCGATGATGTCGGATGGCGCCAACACGCCTTTCAATTGGGTTTCCATTGTGGTGGAATTGATCCTGGCGGCGTTACCGCTCGCCTTTGCCTTCGGCTTTCTGCCTTGAATCGTTGGGTATTCCGCGATGGAAGACGGGTGACTTTCGCCGGATGCGACAATAGTGCCTGAAAACCATGCGGAACGACGCATTGCGGTCTTAAAATGCCTGTGCTAGACGGCAATCGACTTTCGGCCGGGGATAGCGGAAGCCGCGCCTCCGTGCTCGAAAAAATGCAGTAAGGTCAAAGATTTAGCCAGAGTTTTTGCTCGCGCCAACAATCTACGGCCTGTCAGACAAGAGAAAAGACGGTCCGTGGCTCAATCGTCATCGCCAATCTCAGGTGTCGCAGAACGCTATGCGGGTTCGCTGTTCGAACTCGCCCTGCAGGCAAATTCCGTGGCCAAGGTCGAAGCCGACCTCAACAGCTTCGAAGTCATGCTCGCGGGCAGCGCCGACCTTACCCGGCTGATCAACAGCCCGGTGTTCTCCAGCGAGGACCAGGCGAAGGCCATCGCGGCAATCGCCGACAAGGCCGGGATTGCCGGCCTCACTGGCAATTTCCTGCGCGTCGTCGCCCGCAACCGCCGGCTGTTCGCCATTCCCGGCATGATCAGGGCGTTCCGTCAGATATCAGCTGAACATCGTGGTGAGACCGCTGCTGAAGTCACGTCAGCGCATGAGCTGACGGCGGCCCAGCAGACCGAACTCAAGGTGGCGCTGAAGAGCGTTGCCGGCAAGGACGTGGCCATCTCCGTCACCGTCGATCCGTCGCTGCTCGGCGGGCTGGTGGTCAAGATGGGCTCGCGCCAGATCGATACGTCGCTCAAAACCAAACTCAATTCGCTCAAGCTTGCACTGAAAGAGGTCGGCTGATGGACATCCGCGCCGCGGAAATTTCCGCAATTCTGAAAGACCAGATCAAGAATTTCGGCAAGGAGGCCGAGGTCTCCGAAGTTGGACAGGTGCTGTCCGTCGGTGACGGTATCGCCCGCGTCTACGGCCTCGACAATGTCCAGGCCGGCGAAATGGTCGAGTTTCCCGGCGGCATCCGCGGCATGGCGCTCAACCTCGAAGCCGACAATGTCGGCGTCGTCATCTTCGGCGCTGACCGCGACATCAAGGAAGGCGACATCGTCAAGCGCACCGGCGCCATCGTCGACGTTCCCGTCGGCCCCGGCCTGCTCGGCCGCGTCGTCGACGCGCTCGGCAATCCGATCGACGGCAAGGGTCCGATCAAGGCAGTCGAGCGCAAGCGCGTCGACGTCAAGGCGCCCGGCATCATTCCGCGCAAATCGGTGAACGAGCCGATGTCGACGGGCCTCAAGGCCATCGATGCGCTGATCCCGGTTGGCCGCGGCCAGCGCGAGCTGGTCATCGGCGATCGCCAGACCGGCAAGACCGCCATCATCCTCGACACGATGCTCAACCAGAAATCGGTGCACGACAACGGCCCCGAGAAGGAAAAGCTCTACTGCGTCTACGTCGCCGTCGGCCAGAAGCGCTCGACCGTCGCGCAGTTCGTCAAGGTGCTGGAAGAGCGCGGCGCGCTCGAATACTCGATCATCGTCGCCGCCACCGCTTCCGATCCGGCACCGATGCAGTTCCTGGCGCCGTTCGCCGGCGCCACCATGGGCGAATACTTCCGCGACAATGGCATGCACGCGCTGATCAGCTATGACGATCTGTCGAAGCAGGCCGTCGCCTATCGCCAGATGTCGCTGCTGCTGCGCCGCCCGCCGGGCCGCGAAGCCTATCCGGGCGACGTCTTCTACCTGCACTCGCGCCTGCTCGAGCGCGCCGCCAAACTCAACGACGATCTGGGCGGTGGGTCGCTGACCGCGCTGCCGATCATCGAGACGCAGGCCAACGACGTGTCGGCCTACATCCCGACCAACGTGATCTCGATCACCGACGGCCAGATATTCCTCGAAACCAACCTGTTCTTCCAGGGCATCCGTCCTGCGGTGAACGTCGGCCTGTCGGTCAGCCGCGTCGGCTCGGCCGCGCAGATCAAGGCGATGAAGCAGGTTGCCGGCTCGATCAAGGGCGAGCTCGCGCAGTACCGCGAAATGGCGGCCTTCGCGCAGTTCGGCTCCGATCTCGACGCCGCCACGCAGCGCCTGCTCAACCGCGGATCGCGCCTGACCGAACTCCTGAAGCAGCCGCAGTTCTCGCCGCTGAAGACGGAAGAGCAGGTCGCGGTGATCTTCGCCGGCGTCAACGGCTATCTCGACAAGCTGCCGGTCAACCAGGTCGGCAAGTTCGAGCATGGCCTGCTCAGCCACATGCGTTCGGCAGGCAAGGACGTCCTCGATGCCATCCGCAAGGAAAAGGCGCTGTCGGACGATCTGCGCGCCAAGCTGAAGGCCGAGATCGACGCTTTCGCCAAGACCTTCGCCTGAGCGAATTGCAAGACGGGATCAGGTTTGAAGCATGCCTTCATTAAAAGACCTTCGTAACCGTATCGCCTCGGTCAAGGCGACGCAGAAGATCACCAAGGCGATGCAGATGGTCGCCGCGGCGAAGCTGCGCCGTGCGCAAGAGGCTGCGGAAGCGGCGCGCCCCTATTCGGAGCGCATGGGTTCCGTGCTGGCCAACATCACCCAGGCCATCGGCGGCGGCGGCGATGCCCCGGCGCTGATGACCGGCACCGGCAAGGATGACGTGCATCTGCTCGTCGTCTGCACCGCCGAGCGCGGCCTGTGCGGCGGCTTCAATTCGCAGATCGCCCGCCTTGCCCGCGACCATATCCGCAAGCTTTTGGCGGACGGCAAGCAGGTCAAGATCATCTGCGTCGGCAAGAAGGGTTTCGACATCCTGCGCCGCGACTATGCGTCGATGATCATCGACCGCGTCGATCTGCGCGAGGTCAAGACACTCGGCTTCGTCAATGCCGATGCGATCGCCAAGAAGGTCATCCACCTCTTCAATGAGGGCGGCTTCGACATCTGCACGCTGTTCTATTCGCAGTTCAAGTCGGTGATCAGCCAAATCCCGACCGCGCAGCAGATCATTCCGGCCGGCGTTGCTTCGGCTCCTGCCGAGGCGACGGATGGCGGCAACGCCGTCTACGAATATGAACCGGAGCCGGGCGAAATCCTCTCCGACCTCATTCCGCGCAACATCTCCGTGCAGGTTTTCCGGGCGCTGCTCGAAAATGTGGCCGGCGAAATGGGCGCCAAGATGAGCGCCATGGACAATGCGACGCGCAACGCCGGCGACATGATCAACAAGCTGTCGATCACCTATAACCGCCAGCGGCAGGCGCAGATCACCAAGGAACTGATCGAAATCATTTCGGGCGCCGAGGCGCTCTAGGCGCGGTTCGCGGGTCATCGACCCGCGATCGGACCGCGTGAGAAACAAAGGACGAAAAAGGGTAAAGACGATGGCGAAAGCAGCGACCCCCCAGAAGGCGACATCCAAGACGGCAGCCCCCAAGGCCGCAGCCGCGAAAACCGCAGCCCCCGTGAAGGCGGCAAAGGCTCCAGCAGCAGCCGCGAAGGCTGCCCCGGCCAAGGCAGCAGCGCCGGCGAAGGCGGCCGCTGCCAAGACATCGGCAGTGGCCAGCAAGGCAACCGGCGTTGCCGGCAAGGTCCGCCAGGTCATCGGCGCCGTTGTCGACGTGCAGTTCGGCGATCACCTGCCGGCGATCCTGAACGCGCTCGAGACGACCAATGTCGGTAACCGACTGGTGCTCGAAGTCGCCCAGCACCTGGGTGAAAACACCGTGCGCTGCATCGCCATGGACTCGACCGAAGGTCTGGTTCGCGGCCAGGAAGTGCGTGACACCGGCGCGCCGATCACCGTGCCGGTCGGCCCGGGCATGCTCGGCCGCATCATCAACGTCATCGGCGAGCCGGTCGACGAAGAAGGCCCGGTCGACGCGACCGAAATGCGCTCCATCCACCAGCCGGCTCCGACCTATGTCGAGCAGTCGACGGAAGCGCAGATCCTGATCACCGGCATTAAGGTGCTCGACCTGCTGGCGCCCTACGCCAAGGGCGGCAAGATCGGCCTGTTCGGCGGCGCCGGCGTCGGCAAGACCGTGCTGATCCAGGAACTGATCAACAACATCGCCAAGGCGCATGGCGGTTACTCGGTGTTCGCTGGCGTCGGCGAGCGCACCCGCGAAGGCAACGATCTCTATCACGAGTTCATCGAATCCGGCGTCAACAAGAAGGGCGGCGGCGAAGGCTCCAAGGCGGCACTCGTCTACGGCCAGATGAACGAGCCGCCGGGCGCGCGCGCCCGCGTCGGCCTGACCGGCCTGACGGTTGCGGAATATTTCCGCGACCAGGGCCAGGACGTGCTGTTCTTCGTCGACAACATCTTCCGCTTCACCCAGGCTGGCTCGGAAGTGTCGGCTCTGCTTGGCCGTATTCCTTCGGCCGTGGGCTATCAGCCGACGCTCGCCACCGACATGGGCGCGCTGCAGGAACGCATCACCACCACCACCAAGGGCTCGATCACGTCCGTGCAGGCCATCTACGTGCCCGCCGACGACTTGACCGATCCGGCGCCGGCGACCTCGTTCGCCCACCTTGACGCGACGACGACGCTCAACCGCGCCATCGCCGAAAAGGGCATCTATCCGGCCGTCGATCCGCTGGATTCGACCTCGCGCATGCTCGACCCGCTGGTCGTCGGCGACGAGCATTATGGCGTCGCGCGCCAGGTGCAGTCGATCCTCCAGCGCTACAAGTCGCTGCAGGACATCATCGCCATCCTGGGCATGGACGAGCTGTCGGAAGAGGACAAGCAAACCGTGGCCCGCGCCCGCAAGATCGAGCGCTTCCTGTCGCAGCCGTTCTTCGTCGCCGAAGTGTTCACCGGCGCGCCGGGCAAGCTGGTCGACCTCGCCGACACCATCAAGGGCTTCAAGGGCCTCTGCAACGGCGACTACGATCACCTTCCGGAAGCTGCCTTCTACATGGTCGGCGGCATCGAGGAAGCGGTCGAGAAGGCACAGCGCCTCGCGGCTGAAGCGGCTTAATTTAGGGAATAGGGAGTAGTCAGTAGTGAGTGGGGAATAGCAGCTGCGTAATGTGGACCGGTTAGGGCCACTTACTACTGCCTAGTTCCTATTCCCTACTCACTAAATTGATCATGGCTGAAGCTTTCAAGTTCGAACTGGTCTCGCCGGAGCGTCTGCTCGTTTCCGAGCAGGTCGAATCCGTCGTCATTCCCGGCGCCGAAGGCGAGATGACCGTCATGGCGCATCACGCTCCGGTCATGACCACGATCAAGCCGGGCGTCGTCACGGTGAAGACCGCGGCGGGCGGCGAAGAGCGCTATGTGGTGTTCGGCGGCTTCGCCGACATCGTTCCGGCCGGCTGCACGCTGCTGGCGGAATCGGCTGTCGCGGTGAAGGATGTCGACCGCGCCGATCTCGCGCGCCGCATCCAGGAAGCCAAGGAAGACGCCACTGATGCCAAGGACGACGAGGCTCGCAGCAAGGCGGAACAGTTCCTTAGCCAGCTCACCACGCTGGAAGGCGCCATCCTGCCGGCGTAAGGCCTGAGCGCAGACTCTGGAATTCATGCCATTGGTAGCGCGCAGGACGGGCGTTCTGTCGCGATCCTTCGCGCCTAGGGGCGCTGTCCCGCCGACATCATAACCGCGAGGCCGTAGCTCAGGTCTGCTCGCTCTGTATGCCCAAGGCGGCGAAGGCCAGAACCGGACCATCGCGCCGCAGGTGGACGAGATGTACGGCCACCAGTTCGATCAGCGTCTGCCGCTCGGCATGGTCCCCAGCGAAGCCGGCCAGGTCGAACACCGCGGTCACGGTTTCGTTGGCCGGCAGCTGCTCGCTCAAAAGTGCCGTCAGCGCCGCGTCGAGCGGATCGGTGAAATGCCCCGCCGGCAAGGTTTTTCCTCGCGCGGCGCAAGCGGCGATCCAGGCAGCCACCACCAGGGTTAGATGGACCAATTCAGTACCGGCTTCGAGGCATTCGATGGCGGAGGCGACGATGCGCTGCGGCAGTTTCTGGCTGCCGTCATTGGCGATCTGCGCCGTGCGATGGGCAAGTGCAGTGTTGGAAAAACGCTCCGCGAGCTCCGCAGTATAGGCGCTCGTGTCCAATCCGGCATCCTCGGGCAGGGTCGGGATGGCTTCGGCCCACAATGCATCAACGAATTGCCGGATCGCCGGGTCGGCGAAGGCGCGGTCGACGGTGGCATGACCGCTGAGCAGGCCAAGATAGGCGATGGCCGAATGCGAGCCGTTGAGCAGCCTGAGCTTCATGTCCTCGAACGGGCCGACATCGCGAACCATGGTGACGCCGAATTGTTCCCACGCGGGCCGGCCAGTCGGGAACTTATCTTCGACCACCCACTGACAAAACGGCTCGGTCATCACGGGCCAGGCATCCTCGACGCCGAGTTCTTCAGCGATCCGCACCCGATCGGCGTCAGTGGTTGCGGGCACGATGCGATCGACCATGCTGGAGGGAAACGCGACTTGTTGTGCGATGTGGTCGGCAATTCCGACATCGCTCGATTGCGCGAGCCCGGCATCTCGCAACTGGGCGAATTCGACCAACAGCCGGTGCAGCGTGGCGCCGTTGGCCGGCAAATTGTCGCAACACAGGACAGTGAAGGGCGGCGTGCCGGCGGCGCGTCGCCGGGCAAGCGCCTCGGTCAGAAAACCATGCGCTGTCTTCGGCATCCGGGGATTGGCCAGATCATGGGCGATATCGGGATGAGCGGTGTCCAGCCCGCCGCCTGCCGCCCTCAGATAGGCCTTTTCAGTGATCGTCAGCGTGACGATGCGGGTGCGCGGATCGGTCAGCGCGACTAGCACCGCCCTGGGATCCTCCGGCGCCACCAGCATCACACCGATCGAACCGATGACCTGAAGCCTTTCGGTTCCACTGCTTCTGATCGCCAGCGTGTAGAGCCCGTCCTGCGGCGTGAGAGCGTCGCGCGTGTCGGTGCTGCGCAGCGAAACGCCTGTTATGCCCCAATCCGCGTCGCCTGCCGCCAGGCAATCGTCGACATAGGCTGCCTGATGGGCGCGGTGGAAGGCGCCGACACCAAGGTGCACGATGCCCGGGACGACGCGGCTGCGATCATACGCAGGTGTCGCGATCGAAGCCGGCAACGCGCGCACCGTCTTCGTGGAAAGGCGTTCGGTCGTCGTGGTGCGACTGGTCTGGTCGGATGACATGAGTGGCCTCGGCAGGGATCGGCAAAGCGGCGTAACATTCGATTTCCTGCCACACAATGGGTCGAAAAGTCATCATACAACAATCGGATTTTTGTATGTTGACATTATTTCTTGCCGCCCCTACCGATAGTGGCCTTGGGAGGATGACCGTGACACTGACCCATGCGGATCTGCTGTTTCCCGCCGAGGCGCATTCGCGCGCGATTGCCCGTGATCTCTATGCCGGGATCAAGGACCTGCCCCTTGTCAGCCCGCATGGCCACACCGATCCGCGCTGGTATGCGCTGAACGAGCCATTCCCGGATCCGGCGCAACTGCTCATCGTCCCGGATCACTACATCTTCCGCATGCTGTTCAGCCAGGGCGTCCGCCTCGAGGATCTCGGCGTCGCGACGCTGGACGGCGCGCCTGTCGAAACCGACGGCCGGACGATCTGGCGGCGCTTTGCCGAGCACTATTATCTGTTTCGGGGCACACCGACCCGGCTGTGGTTCGACCAGGTACTTGCCGATCTGTTCGGCATCGACGAACCGCTGACCGCCGCGACGGCCGACCGCCACTACGACACGATTGCAACGCTGCTGCAGTGGGAGAATTTTCGCCCGCGCGCGCTGTTCGAGCGTTTCAACATCGAGGTCATCGCGACCACGGAAGGCGCGCTCGACGATCTCAAATGGCACCAGATGATCCGCGACAGCGGCTGGCAGGGCCGTGTGGTCACCGCCTACCGGCCGGATGCCGTCGTCGATCCTGATTTCGAGGGGTTTTCACCCAATCTCGATCGGCTCGGCGAGATCACCGGCTGCGACACCGGCAGCTGGGCCGGATATCTCGACGCGCATCGCCAGCGGCGCGCCTTCTTCAAAAGCTTCGGCGCGACTTCGTCAGATCATGGCCATCCGACGGCCGAGACCGCCAATCTTTCGGATGCGGCGGCGCAAGAGCTGTTCAATCGGGTTCGCCGTGGTTCCGACGATGAGCGCGAGCGAAAACTGTTCCGCGCCCAGATGCTGACCGAGATGGCCAAGATGAGCCTCGACGATGGGCTGGTCCTGCAGATCCATCCCGGCTCCTGGCGCAACCATTCGCCCGCAATCTTCCAAAAATTCGGCCGCGACAAGGGCTTCGATATCCCGACCCGGACCGACTATGTGACGGCGCTGAAGCCGCTGCTCGACTGCGTCGGGCTGGAGCGCGACCTCACCGTCATTCTCTTTACGCTCGACGAAACCAGCTATGCGCGCGAGCTGGCTCCGCTGGCCGGTGTCTACCCGGCGCTGAAGCTCGGGCCGGCCTGGTGGTTCCACGACAGCCCGGAAGGCATGCAGCGGTTCCGCGAGATGACCACCGAGACGGCCGGCTTCTACAACACCGTCGGCTTCAATGACGATACCCGCGCCTTTCCATCGATCCCGGCACGTCACGATGTGGCGCGGCGGGTCGACTGCGCGTTCCTGGCGCGTCTCGTCGCCGAGCACAGGCTGCGCGAGGACGAGGCGCATGAGCTGGCGCGGGAACTGACCTATACGCTGGCGAAAAAGGCGTATCGGCTCTGAAGGGGCAACTCGCCCGCAATGCAAAGGGAGGAAACCATGTTGCATTTTTCAAGACTGACGGGAGCTGCGCTGCTCGCCGCCGCACTGATGGCCGGAATGGCAAGCGCCCAGACGGTTCTGCGCTCGTCCGACACCCACCCGGACGGCTATCCGACGGTCGAGGCAGTCAAATATTTCGGCGAGCTTGTAAAGGAGCGTACGGCCGGCCGCTATGCGGTCGAGCTCTATCATTCCGCGCAGCTAGGCGAAGAAAAGGACACGATCGAGCAGGTTCGCACCGGCGTGATCGACCTCAACCGCATCTCGATGGCGCCGTTCAACGGGCTCATTCCCGAAACCACTGTGCCCTCGCTGCCCTACATCTTCCGCTCGGAAGACCATATGCACAAGGTCATGGACGGGGCGGTCGGCGACCAGATCGCGGCGGCGTTCGAACAGGTCGGGCTGGTGCTGCTCGCCTTTTATGACAGTGGCGCGCGCTCCTTCTACAATTCGAAGAAACCGATCAACTCATTAGCCGATCTGGCCGGCATGAAGTTCCGCGTCATTCAGTCCGACATCTTCGTCGACATGGTGGCGGCACTCGGCGCCAACGCGACGCCGATGCCGTATGGCGAGGTGTATTCGGCGATCGAGACCGGGGTCATTGACGGCGCGGAAAACAATTTTCCGAGCTACGACACCGCCAAGCATGCGGAAGTCGCCAAGTTCTATTCGCTCGACGAGCACACTATGGTGCCGGAAGCCTTCGTCATGGCGAAGTCGAGCTGGGACAAGCTGACGCCGGAGGATCAGGCGATCTTCAAGGCGGCCGCCAAGGAGAGCGCCGTCAGGCAGCGCGAGCTGTGGACCGCCAAGGTCAAGGAATCGCGCGCCAAAGTCGAAGCGGCCGGTTCGCAGATCACGACGCCGGACAAGCAGCCCTTCATCGACGCCATGGGTCCGGTCTACGAGAAGCACGTCAAGGACGACAAGCTGAAGGCCATGGTCGAAGCCATCAAGGCCGTGCAGTGATCAAGCGGCGGCGCGGGCATTCCGCGCCGCCATCCCCCTTGCGGAGAGAACCGGTGACCTCCAGCCCAGCACACAGACCGCCCCTGTCCGGCGTCGCCCGCATGATGTCGCGCGTCAGCACAGCGGCGCTATGGGTCGCAGGCATCGGGCTGGTGCTGATGACCGCCTTCGTCGCCTGGCAGGTGTTCGGTCGTTATGTCCTGAACCGCTCGCCAAGCTGGACCGAGCAGGGCTCGGTGATGCTGATGAGCTGGTTCATTTTCCTCGGCGCTGCCGTCGGGGTGCGCGAGAACTATCACCTCGGCTTCGACGTCCTGCTCTACGTGCTGCCCAAAGGCGGCAAGCGTTGGCTGCGGATGATCTCGGACCTCGTCGCGCTCGCCTTCGGCATCGGTATGATCTGGTATGGCAGCCAACTGGTCGCATTGACCTGGGGCGCTACCTTGCCGTCGCTCGGCATATCGGGGGGCTGGGACTACGTCCCGCTGGTCGCGGGAGGCGTGCTCGTCGCGCTCTTCACGCTGGAGCGCATCGTGCTTCGTCTCTCCGGTGCGCCGATCGACGATGTGCTCGATGAACTGCCGCCGGCGGAAGTCGCAACCGAACTCGACACGGCGAACGTGAAGGTCTGACGGCATGGAACTCTGGATACTCTTCGGCGTCTTCACCCTTCTGATGCTTATCGGCACGCCGATCGCTTTCTGCCTCGGCGTCGCAAGCTTTGCCACCGTCCTCTACATGGGCCTGCCGCCGCTCATCGTGTTCCAGCGCCTGAATTCCGGCATGAGCGTCTTTTCGCTGCTGGCCATTCCCTTCTTCATCTATGCCGGCGACTTGATGGTGCGCGGCGGCATCGCCAGCAAGATCGTTGCCTTCGCCGGCTCGCTCGTTGGCCATTTGCGCGGCGGCCTCGGGCAGGTCAACATTGCGACCGCTACACTGTTCGGCGGCATTTCGGGCTCCGCCGTGGCCGAGGCAGCGGCGGTCGGCGGCTTGATGATCCCGCAGATGAAGGCGCGTGGATATGGAGCGGATTACGCCGTCAACGTCACGTCGATGGCGGCGCTGATCGCGCTGCTCCTGCCGCCGTCGCACAACATGATCATCTACTCGATCTCGGCAGGTGGAAAGATCTCCATCGCCGACCTGTTCACGGCCGGCATCATTCCGGGCCTGCTGTTGGCCCTGTCGCTGATGATCACCGCCTATTTCGTGGCGCGCTCCCGCGGCTATCCGACCGAGCCGTTTCCGGGCTTAACCGCCGTCGCGCATCTCTTCGCTGTCGCGGTGCCCGGCCTGCTGCTGATCGCGATCATCTTCGGTGGCGTACGATCGGGCGTTTTCACGGCGACCGAGAGTTCCTGCGTCGCGGTCATCTATGCGTTGCTCGTTACTGTCTTCGTTTACCGGCAGATGACTTGGGAAGGTTTCGTTCATGCCACCCATGGTGCCGTGCGCACCACGGCCATGGTGCTGCTCATTATCGGCATGGCGGCGGCGTTCTCGTGGTTGATGGCCTTCCTGAAAGTGCCGGCAGCGCTCATAGCCTCCATGAACGCGATCTCGGACGATCCGCTGATCGTGCTTCTCCTGCTCAACGTCTTGATGCTGTTCCTCGGCACCTTCATGGACATGGGCCCGACGATCATCATCTGCACGCCGATCTTCCTGCCCGTGGCGCAAGCCTACGGCGTCGACCCGGTGCATTTTGGCGTTATCATGATCCTCAACTTCGGCATCGGGCTGAATACGCCGCCGGTGGGCGCTGTGCAGTTCGTGGCGTGCGCAGTGGGCAAGATATCCGTCTGGGAAGCGATGCGCTCGATCTGGCCGTTCTATGGGGCCGGGCTCGTGGTACTGGGGCTCGTCACTTACATTCCGGCCATTTCGCTCTGGCTACCGAGCGTCTTCAAATAGGGGCGACATGGCATCGGACACCGCAACCGACCTCAGGGTCGAGAGAAAACCCAAACTGTCGGAGACCGTGGTCGCGACGATCCGCAAGCAGTTGCAGGCGGGTGAGATCCTGCCCGGCCATAAATTACCGACCGAAGGCCAACTGACCGAAACCTTCGGCGTCAGCCGCACCGTCATCCGCGAGGCGCTGGCCAAGCTTGCCGCCGACGGGCTGGTCGAACCGCGCCAGGGCGCCGGCGTCTTCGTCACAGAGCACATCTCGACAATGTTCGGCGCGCTGGCCGCCGACATGGGCAGCAAGGATTCGATCGCACTCAACGTGCTCGAGGTGCGGCTGGCGATCGAGATCGAATCGGCCGGGCTCGCCGCCATCCGTCGCAACGCCGCGCAGGAGGCGGCGATCCAGGAAGCCTTCTTCGAATTCGAGCGGCTGCTGCTTGCCAGCGAGCCGACCGGTCCGGCCGACCTCGCCTTCCATCGCGCCATCGCCAGCGCAACCAGCAACCCCTTCTATGTCGAGATGCTCGACGTGCTCGGCCGGCGCGCCATCCCGTGCGACGTGACTTCGCCCTGGTCGACCGAACTGGCGCAATCCGACAGCTATCAGCGCGGGCTCCAGCGCGAGCATCTGGTGATCCTCAACGCCATTACCTCTGGCGATGCCGAGGCCGCGCGCGAGGCGATGCGCGCGCACCTCACCGCCAGCCAGCAGCGTTACCGCGAGCGGCTGCATGCACGTCAGGCTTTTTATTCCAGTTCGGTCAAGGCCGCCGCTGCCGGCGAATAATCATCTCAAGTCAAGACAACCCCATCTCAAGTCAGGATTGAAATGAGCCAGAGCCATATCGACTGTACATCACGCTTTGCCATCGACCCGGTCGCCGCCGCGGCGATGGGAACCGATGAGCTGCGTCACAATTTCCACATTGACGGCCTGTTCCAGCGCGGCCGCATCAGCCTGACCTACACCCATTACGACCGCATGATCGTTGGTGGCGCCGTGCCGACTGGCGCACCGCTGCCGCTGGAAGCGATCAAGCCGACCGGCACGAAGAACTTTCTCGACCGTCGCGAGCTGATCGCCGTCAACATCGGCGGCGCGGGCGTCATCACGGCCGGCGGCCAGTCCTTCGAATTGCAGGCGCGCGACATGCTCTATCTCGGCATGGGCACCACCGACGTGTCCTTCGCCTCGGTGGACAAGACCGCGCCGGCTAAATTCTATCTGCTCAGCGCGCCTGCGCATCAGGCCTGGCCCAGCCGGCTGATCCGCATCGGCGACGCCAAGCGCCTCGATCTCGGCAGCAAGGACACCTGCAACGAGCGTTCGATCTTCCAGTTCATCCATGCCGAGGGCGTGAAGACCTGCCAGCTGGTGGTCGGCATGACTCAGTTGGCTCCAGGATCGGTGTGGAACACCATGCCATGCCATGTGCATGACCGGCGCATGGAGGCCTATCTCTATTTCGACCTGGCCGAGACGGCGCGCGTCTTCCATTTCATGGGCGAGCCTGACGAGACGCGCCATATCGTCATGAGCAATGAGGAGGCGGTGCTGTCGCCGGGATGGTCGATCCACTCCGGTGCCGGCACCTCCAACTACGCTTTCATCTGGGCGATGGCCGGCGACAATGTCGACTATACCGATGTCGACGCGGTGGCGTTGGACGAATTGCGGTGAGCGATCTCTCCGCCTTCAGCCTGGCCGGAAAACGCATTCTCGTCACCGGCGCCAACACCGGCATCGGCCAGGGCATCACGGTGTCGATCGCACGCGCCGGGGGCGCGGTGATCGGCGTCGGCCGCTCGTCGATGGACGATACGGCAGGCAAGGTCGCCGCAATGGGCGGGCAATTCGAGGCGGTGAGCGCCGACCTTGCCGATACGGCTGCCGCCGGCCCGATGCTCGACCGGATCTGGGGCGAAAGCGGTCCGCTCGATGGGCTGGTCAACAATGCCGGCATCATCCGGCGCGCCGATGCCGTCGATCTCAGCGAGGCCGATTGGGACGACGTCATGGACATCAACCTGAAGACGGCTTTTTTGCTCTGCCAGTCCTTTGCCAGACGTGTCCTGGCCGGCGGGCGCCGGGGCAAGATCGTCAACATCGCCTCGGTACTGAGTTTCCAGGGCGGCATCCGCGTCGCGTCCTACACCGCATCGAAGCACGGCGTGCTCGGCATCACCCGGTTGCTCGCCTGCGAATGGGCGCAAAAGGGCATCAACGTCAACGCCATCGCGCCGGGCTATATCGAAACCAACAACACTGAAGCACTGAGGGCCGATCCCGATCGCAGCGCCGCCATTCTGGCGCGCATCCCGGCCGGCCGCTGGGGCGAAGCGGCAGACATTGGCGATGCCGCCGTGTTCCTGCTGGCGCCGGCGTCGAACTACATGCATGGAGCGGTGGTGCCGGTGGATGGCGGCTGGCTTGCGCGATGAGGAGACGACGATGACCACAAAGATTTTCGCGCATGCCGGCGAGGGCGCCTGGACGCCGACCCCGGACGGCAACAGGCGACGCGTTCTCCTGCATACCGACGAGTTGATGCTGGTCGAATTCGGCTTCGACAAGGGTGGCGTCGGCGCCCTGCATTCGCACCCACACGTCCAGGCTAGCTATGTCGCCGAGGGCCGCTTCGAGGTGACCATCGACGGTAGGACCGAAACCATCGAGACCGGCGGCAGCTTCATTGTGCCGTCCGGTCTGGTGCACGGCGTCAAGGCGCTGGAAGCAGGGCGGCTGGTCGACAGCTTCACGCCGCACCGGGCCGATTTCCTCGGCTAGCCAGGGAAGACCCGCACCTCAAAAGAGGCGCGGGTTGTTGCCTGGGCGCTTGTGGCGCCGCGGTACTCAAGACATGACCGCAGGATGCGAACCTGCCGCATGATGGTGAACATAGGCTTAACGCGCCGGGTGTTCGTGATGGCGGTGACTGCGTCGGTCAGGTGATATGCCGGAGCAGGCTGAAGAGCCGCTCGAACGTCTTGCCGTAGGGCGGGCGCAACAAGGCTCCCGCGCTCAGCCGGGACTGCAGGAAAACCGGCTTCTCCTTGCTGAAGGTGCGAAAGCCCCATTCGCCGTGATAGGCGCCCACGCCGCTGGCGCCGACGCCGCCGAAAGGCTGGTTCTCCTGCACCAGATGCAGCATGCAGTCGTTGATGGTGACGCCGCCGGCGACGGTCTCATGCAGGATGCGTTGACGGTTGCCGCTGTCGCGCCCGAACCAGTAGAGCGCCAGCGGCCGGTCCGCCCCGTTCACATGGGCTATCGCCTCGTCGATCCCGGCATATTCGACGATGGGCAGTACCGGCCCAAAAATCTCCTCGCGCATCAGCCGCAGGTTTGCGCCGGCGTTGCGGACCAGGGTCGGCGGCAATTTCCGGTTTGTCGCGCCGAATGCCTCGCCGGCCGGGTTGATTTCGGTGACATCGGCGCCGGCATTACGCGCCTCGGTGATCATGTCGCGCAGGCGCTGGTGGTGCCGCTCGCTGATGATGGCGGTATAATCGGGGTTGTCGCGCAGGGTTGGGTAGAGCTTCGTGATCGCCGTTGCGAGCTTGGCAGCGACCGTGCCTGCCTGTCCCTTCGGCACCAGCAGATAATCCGGCGCGATGCAGGTCTGCCCGGCATTCAACAGCTTGCCATAGGCAATGCTGGATACCGCCGCGTCGAGATCGCATGACGGATCGAAGATTGCCGGCGACTTGCCGCCGAGTTCGAGCGTGACCGGGGTCAGGTTGGCGGCCGCGGCGATCGCGACCTGGCGTCCGACCGCGGTCGAGCCGGTGAACAGCAAATGATCGAAAGGCATCGACACGAAGGCCTTTCCCATCTCCGCGTCGCCGCTGATGACGCTGAGCTCATCGGGTGCGAAATGCTCGGCAACGAGTTTGGCCAGCAGCGCTGAAAATGCCGGCGTCAATTCGGAAGGTTTTATAAGCACGCGATTGCCGGCCGCGAGTGCCGCCGTGACCGGCGCGACGGCGAGCTGGAAAGGATAATTCCAGGGCGACACGATGCCGACGACGCCGAGCGGCTGCGGGACGAGGCGATTTCGGCCGGGCAGGAACGGCATGGTGGTGACAACGCGGCGTTCGCGCATCCAGCCCCTGAGGTGCGACAGCGCGTGGCGGATACCGGCGCGCACGACGAACAGTTCCGCAAGACGCGTCTCATGCGCGGAACGGCCGCCAAAGTCGGTGTCGATGGCGGTGCAGATGTCGGCTTCATGCCGCTCGGTCAACGCCAACAGGCGTTTCAGGCGATCCTTGCGGATGCCAAAGTTGGGGAAAGGCTGCGCCTCGAAGGCAGCACGCTGCAACCGAAACCGCTCGCCGAGAGCATCCTGAATGGCCTGCAGCATCGCGCCCTCCCTGACTTGTCGGGCCGAGCTTACATCGTGGTGCGTGGCGGAATCCAGCGGGGGTGCAGGTCTCGCAAGGGAAGGTGCTGCGGCGAGCCTTGGATCAATCGGTCAGCTTCCGCGTTCGCGCCGCAGGCTTTCCTTGTGCCGGCTTGTTCTGGTTGTGGTCCGGTGTCAGCTGCGCTAAGGCAAGGTGCCCATGCGGAGAGTCGTTTTGACCGGTTTCCACATCCTCTCCAATCCACGAAATTGCAGCCCGGTGTCTGCCTGATGCAGGCATCGGCGATGAGTATCTTGGCCGTGGCCCGCAGGCGGCGCGTTTCGTCCCGGGTGGCCCTGATGCAAGATCGGGTTGCCGCATTGCGCCAGCGGAATTGCGGATGAAGGGCGCGCGCAGGCTTGAGGCTGCGTTTGGAGCGGCCGCGCGAAGGGTTATGCGGGAGTTTCTGCGATTCGTGCCGCTGTCTCTGAAACAGCGCATGCAAAGACGCACATACGCACGCGCAACGCCCGCCAACAGAATTTTCATTTCGGGCTGCGCGCGCAGCGGGACGACGCTGACACAGCGGCTGATGAGGTGTTTCGGGGATATTTTCGTCCATCCGCCCGAAGCGCGATACACAATGCTGGACATGCTGGATCGGCCGGAATCGAACCTCGTCGTCAAGCGCGATGCGCGCGGTTTTGCGCATCTGGCGAAGCTACCTCCCTCCATCGGCTTGATCTATTGTGTGCGCCATCCATTCGACACGCTGACAAGTTCGCATCCGCAAACACGCCACGAGCGTCGGTTCCACGTCACGCCGCATCGCTGGCTGGCCGAATACGACGCGCTGACCCGGCTGAAGAAGGCACAACCGCACCGGCAGATACTCTTTGTCCGCTACGAAGACATGATCGGCGCGCCCGATGCGCAGCAGGACAGAATCGCGCAGTCGTTCGGACTGACACCGCGCATTCGTTTCAGCGAGGATCCGGACAATCCGATCCGGGTGGCTTCGTTGAGAAAATGGGAACGGAATGAAGAATTCAGGACCTATCTCGACGGTCTGCCCCCGGCATTTCTCGTCGGCGTCCGGCGTTTCTGCGCCGAGTTCGGCTATGACATGCCAATAAGCACGCCGACCGTGGACGCGCGGTGATGCAGGCACCGGCGGCCGTCGCGACAGAAGAGCGAGATCCCAAGCGGCGCGTGCTGAAAGACGTGTTCGGCTTCGATGATTTTCGCCCCGGCCAGGCCGATGTCATGGACGCGCTGCTGGCTGGGCGTCATGTGCTGGCCGTCATGCCGACAGGTGCGGGCAAATCGCTCTGCTACCAAGTGCCGGCACTGGTCCTGGGTGGGCTCACCATTGTCGTTTCGCCGCTGGTGGCGCTGATGCAGGATCAGGTCGCCGCCTTGCGGCTTGCCGGCGTGGCGGCCGACACGATCAATTCCTCGATCGACCGCGATGCCAATATCGCCGCATGGCGTCGCGTCGCCTCAGGCCAGACGCGCCTGCTCTATCTCGCGCCGGAGCGGCTGATGACCGAGCGGATGCTCGAGGCGCTGGCCAGGCTCGATGTCAGCCTGATCGCCGTCGACGAGGCGCATTGCATTTCGCAATGGGGGCCGGCGTTCCGGCGCGAATACGAGGACCTGTCGCGTCTGCGCGGCATCTTTCCCAACGTGCCGATCATCGCGCTGACGGCAACGGCAGACGAAGGCACGCGCACCGACATCGAATCCCGGCTATTTGCCGAGCGCGTCGAGACCCTGGTGCTGGGCTTCGACCGGCCGAACATCAAGCTTGCCATCGAGGCCAAGCAGGACAGCAAGCGGCAATTGCTGCGCTTCGTCGCGCGCCATCCCGGCCGCAGCGGCATCGTCTACTGCCTGTCGCGCAAGAAGACGGAGGAGATGGCGGCCTTCCTCGAGAAGAACGGCGTGACCGCGCTCGCCTATCATGCCGGCATGAGCAAGGAGGCGCGAGACGCCAACCAGAACAGCTTCATGACCCTTTCAGGCGTCGTCATGGTGGCGACCATCGCTTTCGGCATGGGCATCGACAAGCCTGATGTCGCCTATGTCTTCCACACCGACATGCCGGGCAGCCTGGAGGCCTACTACCAGGAGATCGGCCGCGCCGGCCGCGATGGGCGGGACGCCGAGGCGCATATGCTGTTCGGCCTTGGCGATATCCGCATGCGCCGGATGTTCATCGACGACGAGGATGCGCCGCCCGAGCACAAGAGGCGCTCGCATGGCCGGCTCGACACGCTGATCGGCTATTGCGAGACGGCGCAGTGCCGCCGCCAGGTGCTGCTCGGCTATTTCGGCGAAGAAGCGCAGCCTTGCGGCAATTGCGACACCTGCCTCGACCAGGCGCCGCGCGCCGATGGCGGAGCGGAGGCGCGGATCATCCTGGCAGCCATCGCCCAGAGTGGCGAACGCTTCGGTGCCGGCCATGTCATCGACATTCTGCTCGGCCATGAAACCGAGAAGGTGCTGGCCAGGAACCACCAGAGGCTCGCCAGCTTCGGCAGCGGACTGGCGCACAAGAAGGACTCTTGGCTGTCGCTAATCCGGCAGCTCGTCGCCGGCGGGTTCCTGATGCCGGATCCGGCCGGCCATGGCGGGCTCGCCATCGCCGAAAAAGGCCATGCGCTTGGCCGTGGCGAGGTGCCGTTCCATTATCGCGTCGAGGTGCGCAGCCGCGCCTTGCGCGGCAAGACGCGCTCCGGGCAGGATTTCGGGCAATCGGATGTGGACACCGGGCTGCTGGCCGCGCTGAAGACCTTGCGACTGCGGCTCGCCAAGGAGCGCCAGGTGCCGGCCTATGTGGTGTTTTCCGATCGCACCCTGATCGACATGGCAGAGCGCCGCCCAAACGACCTCGACGCCTTCGCTGAAGTGAATGGGGTTGGGGCGGCAAAGCTGAAGGAGTTCGGCCAGGTTTTTCTGAGTACGATTGCCGAGCACCAATCCGATGGCTCGGCCTGAGGTCAGATCAGCGACTGGTCACGCGTCCTGAAGCATAGCGATCTTCGGAGAGGGCATCCGTTCCGAGACCTCCTGTTCCGTCGCCGCCCATTCCTCCACCGCCCATGCCCCCGCCGAGACCGATCAGTTCAATGTTCTCTGGCCGGCCCGCCGACAGATCAGGCCCAGACTGAGGCGTTCATCGACTTCATGGCTGAGCATCTTCAACCGCAATAGGTGCCGCTGTCCGCCTATCCACCGCAGCGTCGACCCGCGGGGCGTCAGTCGCGCGATATGGACAGTCCCGTGAAAAGCGGAGCGTAGGCGGCGAGCCTGCGGGATACGAACTCCGTGAAGAGCCGCACGCGCTTCGTCTTGCGTGTCTCCCCCTGTGTGAGAAGCCAGAGCGTTCCGTACATGTGCAGGTCGGTGCCCGGCACCCTCACCAGCAGGGGGTCGGCATCTCCGACGAAGCACGGCAGTGTCGTGATCCCGAGACCTTGCCGTACGGCAACGATCTGCGCCTCGGCGTCCGTGGTCCTGAATGGAACCCCCGCGGTGCGAACCTCACCCGCGCCGGCCCACTCTGGAATTCCATGAACGCTTATGACGATCCACCGGATGGGATCAGGCGCGCCCGCACGCCACGCGGCCAGGCGATCGCGGGACATGTAGACGCCGCCGAACACCTCCGGTCCCTTCAGGCCGTGAAGATTGAGCGGCAGGGTTTTGCGGTCGTAGACGACGCGGATCGCGACGTCGGCCTCTCGGCTGGTCAGATTTGCCAGCTCGCCGGACGACAGGATTTCCATCTCGATGTCCGGGTGCAGACGCGCGAAATCGGCGAAGTCCGGCATGAGCAGGTGTGTCGCGAGGGGAGGTGCCAGCGTCACCCGCAGAAGCCCGCGCACACCCTGGTCGCGCCCGAAGACGCGCGTCTCCAGCTGGTGCGACGACGCTTCCATCTGGTTCGCGAGATCGAGGACCTCCTCGCCCGCAGCCGTCAGGCGGTAGCCCGAAGGCAGCTTTTCGAACATGTGCGCTCCGAGGCGTTCCTCGAGCTGGGCGACGCGTCGCAGCACGGTCGAGTGATTCACCCCGAGCTGCGCGCCGGCAGCCCGCACCGAGCCTCCGCGCGCGACGGCAAGAAAGTAGCGAATGTCATCCCAGTCGATCATGGTGCAATCCGGCACCGCGCGGTGCGCCTTCCAAAGCCCGTATCTAACGCATGCTACAGCAGTACGGGCGGGACATCATAGCTTATGTCGACAGGGGCGGCGCAATTCCGAATGGCGGACACGGATCGTCACGGCTGGCGTCAGTTCCTGAAAGCGGATCGATTTTGCACCACCGATGTGCGCGCTTCCGCACTCACGGCGTGACTCTGACGGGCCCATCTAGAGGTTCTCGGGGCTTACCCGAACGACCAAAGACAGAGCCTGGAAGGATTGAGTTATGGGAAAACTAGACGGTAAGGTTGCGGTTATTACGGGTGGCGCCACCGGCATCGGCCGCGCCGCAGCGAAGCGCTTCATCGAGGAGGGCGCCTTCGTCTTCATCTTCGGCCGCCGGCAGGAAGCGCTAGATGCCGCCGTGGCCGACCTCGGGCCTAATGCCCGCGCGGTGAAAGGCTCGGTTTCCAACGAGGCCGACCTCGACCGGCTCTACGCAGCGGTGAAGGCCGAGCGCGGAACCCTCGACATCGTCTTCGCCAATGCCGGGGCGGGAGGCCTGCTTCCGCTCGGCGAGATCACCGCCGAGCACATTGACGAAACCTTCGACACCAATGTGAAGGGTACGATCTTCACGGTCCAGAAGGCGCTGCCGCTGATGGGCGAGGGCGGTTCGATCATCCTGACCGGATCGAGCGCCGGCACCACGGGCGCCCCCGCATTCAGCGTCTACAGCGCGAGCAAGGCGGCCGTGCGCAATCTTGCGCGGAGCTGGGCGGAGGACCTGAAGGGCACCGGCATCCGGGTAAACGTGCTGTCGCCCGGGCCGACAGCGACCGAACTCGCGAAGGCAGCGATAGGGGAGGAGGGCTTGAAGGCCTTTGCCTCGATGAACCCGCTCCAGCGCATGGCCGATCCGGCTGAGATTGGAGCGGCGGCTGCCTTTCTCGCGTCATCGGACAGCAGCTTCATGACCGCCAGTGAGGTAGCCGTCGACGGCGGCTTGGCGCAAATCTGACGCCCTGCGCCCGGCCGGTCACTCCATTCGATATTTTGAGCCCGCAGGGCGTGGTAAACTGAAGGAGAATATACATGAGCTATGCAATTATTGGCTTCGGCAAGATCGGCCACGCTCTTGCCAAGGCGTTTGCCCGCAACGGCATCGAAGTGTCCGTGGCAACCACGCGCGACCCGGAAAGCTTTGCAGCCGATGCGGCCGCGATCGGACCCACGATTATCCCGAAAACGCTGGCGGAAGCGATCAAGGCGGACATCGTCTTTCTGGCGGTTCGTTTCGAGTCGCACCCAGATGTTGCGAAGGCTCTGTCAAGCTGGGAAGGCAAGACGATCATCGACGCGACGAACGTGTTTCCAGTCCCTGAAGAGCTGGACGGTCTGCCGTCCTCCGCTTTCGTCGCAAAGGCGTTCACCGGCGCCAAGTTGGTTAAAGGCTTCAATCACCTGATCGCGGCGACTTTGGCTGCCGATCCGATCGTGGAGGGCGGGCACCGGGTCGTCTTCCTGTCGAGCGACGACGAGGACGCGATCGCTCCCGTGGCGGCCTTAGCCAAACAACTCGGGTTCGCACCGGTCAAGCTGGGGAAGCTCAACGAGGGTGGCGCACTGGTGCACGCACGCGGCCGCACTTGGGGCCAGCTGATCTTCCAGGACCTGTTCAAGAAGGAGCAGTAACGGATTTATCGTGCACCGACAGAGTGGCCGGTGTTGGACGCCGGCCACATCGTCAGCAACGAGCCGAGCCGCAAAGTGACATGCTTGAAAGCGGCTTACATTTGCCTGGGATCCTTCGGCCGACATGTGCCGGCCACCCATGAATCGTAATTGCAATAGCTGACGTCCCAGCCGGCATCGCGTCTTTTGGAAGTTACCTCACGACCGCCCGGGCGGATGGGTCCGAAGCCACCCCAACTGCCATCCGAGCCTTTGCAATTTCCCATGACGCGATAATTGCAGTTGTTTACGACGAAGTTGCCGTCCATCGACACGCATGCCGATGCGACAGTGGAAAGACTGAAGAAGGCCGTGCCGACGACTGTGACGGCGAGAGAGGCTTTGCGCATAGTGGTCTCCTAACTGGCTGGGCGAACCAACCATTACGAGATCTTGGGCCGGCCACTTCCCCCATTTGGGCCAAACCGGCTGGCAAATTCACAGCGACATGGCTGCGCTTGCGGACAGAAAACCATGTGCGGAGAGCCGAATGGGCCTGCCCATCGCCGAAGCTTTACGCCTCCGCAAAGGCCAGAGTGTCCCGGCTCGGGCGGCTTTGTCCTGTTGGCTGCGCGATATGCGCGCGATATGCGGCAGGCGGCTAGCAGCCCAGGAGATGTCAGGTTCTTGGGCTAAATGGCGGAGAGGGAGGGATTCGAACCCCCGATGGGCTTGCACCCATGCCGCATTTCGAGTGCGGTGCATTCGACCACTCTGCCACCTCTCCGCGGTCATGGTCGGCCGTTGCCGGCGCGGCGCACTAGATAACGGCTGAACGGGCAGGTTACAAGGCCAATCCGTCAGTTATTTGGCTTGCTTGGCAAGCGGCGGATTCACGGCTGGTGGGGTACAGCGAGACCCGAGGCAGATTGCCGACCAGTCACCCATCCTCAGCCCAGGCGGGGCAACGCCGTGGGCATGTCGGCACAGCCGGTCCGTGCCCGCCAATGACAATCTCGGAAACGGCGCGGCTGGTTTGCCTTGACTCGCCCCCAACCTTCGGTTAGGGACAGCGCGCAATCGGCGTGGAGGGTTCTTCCGCGCCGCTTGTTTTTTGAACCCGCAGACTGACAAAAAGACGGCTGAACTGCCAGAGGCGGTTCATCAAGGCCGACCGAACAGCGAAAGGCAAAAAATGTTCGCAGTCATTAAAACGGGTGGCAAGCAGTATCGCGTTGCCGCCAACGATCTCCTGAAGATCGAAAAAGTTGAAGCCAATGTCGGCGATATGGTCGAAATCGGCCACGTTCTGGCGCATGGCGAAGGCGAGAATGTCACGTTTGGCGCGCCGTTCGTCGACGGCGCGGTGGTCACCGCCGAAGTCGTCGAACAGGGCAAGAACCGCACCGTCATCGCCTTCAAGAAGCGCCGCCGGCAGAATTCGCGCCGCAAGATCGGCCATCGCCAGCTTTTGACCACCGTGCGGATCTCCGAGATCCTGCTGGGTGGCGCCAAGCCGACCAAGACGGCAGCGGCCAAGGCGCCGAAGAAGGTGAAGGCCGAGGCCGCCACCGAGGTGCAGGCGGAAGCCGCGCCGAAGAAGGAGCCCAAGGCCAAGGCAGCCGAGACAAAGGCAGCCGAGACCGCCGCAGCGCCACTGTTCAAGGCACCGAAGGGTGAGCCGGACGATCTGACCGTGATCAAGGGCATCGGCCCGGTCGCAGCCAAGGATCTTAACGAGCAGGGCATCATCACCTTCGCCCAGCTTGCCAAGCTGACCGAGAAGGATGTCGCCAAGATCGACGAGCACATGCCCTTCAGCGCCGACCAGATCAAGGACTGGCGCGAGCAGGCCAAGGAATTGGCTGCGAAGTAATTTTCTGGCGATTGGGTCGCCGGATCGGACTTGAAACGGAACGCGAACGCGTTCATAAGGCCTTTTAGGCGCCTTGCGGCGCAACGGAGTTAGTTAGATGGCACACAAGAAAGCTGGCGGCTCGTCGCGCAACGGTCGCGACTCGCATTCCAAGCGTCTGGGCGTGAAGAAGTTCGGCGGCGAAGCCGTCATCCCGGGCAACATCATCATTCGTCAACGCGGCACCACGTGGCATCCCGGCGTCAATGTCGGCATGGGCACGGATCATACGCTTTTTGCGCTCGAGACCGGCGCCGTGACGTTCAACAAAAAAGCCAACGGCCGAACCTACGTATCGGTCAACCCGATTGCCAAAGCCGCGGAGTAGCCGGTTCCGCACTAGAACACCGGCGCCCATCTCGGGAACCGGTGTCTGGCAAAGCCAGGAAAAGGATCAGGGGAGATGGGTTTCCATCTCCCCTTTTTCTTGTGCCTGGAGGACTTTCAAATGGTTGCCGAAGCGGAAGACTCAGAAGACGGAAGTTACGCGATAGACTGCCCGGTGCTGGTCACCGAGCGGCTGGTGATGCGGGCGCCCCATGAAGGCGATGTCGCGCAACTGGTCGAACTTGCCGACAACCGTCATGTCGCCGAAATGCTGGCACGCATGCCGCACCCCTATGGCGAGGCCGAGGCGCGCTCCTTCCTCGCCATGACCAGGTCGCGCCGGGCCGGCATCGCCTATGCCCTGACGCTGGCCGGAACCGACACGTTCGTCGGCTGTGCCGGTCTCAACACCACCGAACGCGGGCTGGAACTCGGCTACTGGATCGGCGAGCCTTACTGGAAGAAGGGCTATGCGACGGAAGCAGCCCATGCGCTGGTCGATCTCGCCTTCCAGAGGACGTCGATCCAGGTGCTGCAGGCCTCGACGCGGGTCATCAATCCGGCCTCGCGCCGCGTCATCCACAAATGCGGGTTCCAATATGCCGGCCAGGGCATGCTGAATTCGATCGTCGCCGGCCAGGTTCCCGTCGAGCGCTACCGGCTCGATCGCAAGACCTGGACCAGCCTGCGGAACTGGGTACATTTTTGATGTGTGACGACGGTCAAGCCAATGGTCGACAGCAGCGATATTGAAACGGTCGCGATCGCGCCGATGACGCCCGGGGATATCGAAAGCTTTCATCGCGCGCTCGATGTCGTAGCGCGTGAGCGAAAGTACCTGTCCTTCCTAGAGGCGCCACCGCTGGATCAAGTCAGAAGTTTCGCAATGGACCGTATCGGGAGAGGCGATCCGGGGTTCGTGGCCGTTGTTCGTGGCGAGGTCGTCGGCTGGTGCGACATCTCACGTCACGATCGGCTCATCCATGCGCATCGCGGCTCCCTCGGAATGGGGATCATTCCTTCCTATCGGGGGCGTGGCCTCGGACTGCGGCTCATCAATGCGACCTTGGCACAGGCGCGCAAGACCGGCTTTATCCGCGTCGAGCTTTCCGTGCATTCCGACAATGCTCGCGCCATCTCTCTTTACGACAAGGTCGGGTTTGTCAGGGAGGGCGTGCAGCGCGACGCCGTCCATATCGACGGGGAATACCGCGATACGATCATGATGGCGATCGTCGAACGTGAAAACACTGCCGGATGAAGGCCATCAGCCCAGTTCGACCCACACCGGCAGGTGGTCCGAACCGTCAGCTTTCCGGTCGACCCACAGGCGCTTCAGGGATTTGGCAAGCGAAGCGCTTGTGAAGATATAGTCGATGCGCTTGTGGCGGCTGGGGTCGGTGGGTTGTTTCGGGTCGACCCAGCTGATGAGATCGTCGCCGGTGGCGTTCAGGCGCAAGGCGGCATCGACGGCGAAGTCGGCGGTCAGCGGCATGCCGAATTCATGGTCCGGCCGGCCGGCGAGTTCGACATATTCGGGTGAACCGGCCAGCATGTTGAAATCGCCCATGCCGACAAAGGCTTCGGGATGCGGCAGTTCCGGCAGGCCGATCTCGGCGACGCCGGACAGCGCGCCGCCTTCGAGCGCGTAGTTCAGCATGCGTTGGCGCAAGAACTGGATCTGGCTGGCGCGTTCGACGGGGCTGCGGTGATCGAGATGGATGGAATAGAAGCGGATGAAACCAAGCGGCGTCTCGATCAGCGCTTCCAGCGCGCCACGCTGGAAGTTCATCATCTCGAAGCTGCGGCTGCGCGGCAAAAGCAGGTTGCGCGACAGATGAATAGGCGTTTTCGACAGCACCATGTTGCCGAGCTGGAAGGTTTTCGTGATGGCGCGGCCATTGTCGATGTGCGAACCGATATTGGCCTCGAAATTGCTGCCATAGACGGCGAAGTAGTCGGGCAGCGCCTCGCCGATCTCGGCGACCATGTCGCGGCCGCTATTCCTGGGATTGTTGCGGGTCACCTCCTGCAAAGCGATCACGTCGGCGCCGCGCACGGCATCAGCGATGCGCCCGACATCGTATTGCCCGTCGAGGCCGATGCCGTACTGGATGTTGTAAGTTACAAGCTTCATTCCGGCATCTCTCCGGCCGATCCCACGCGGCCATTGTCACAAAACGGCCTCGCCCTTCGCCGCGCCTTGGTTTAGAGCAAGGGCCAAGGTTTAGAGCAATGCCGCAAGGCCACTAGTAGAAACTGTACAATCCCATGAAATTTCTCGATCAAGCCAAGGTCTACATCCGCTCCGGCGACGGTGGCGCCGGTTCGGTGTCGTTCCGGCGCGAAAAGTTCATCGAGTTCGGCGGGCCGGATGGCGGTGATGGCGGCCGTGGCGGCGATGTCTGGCTGGAGGCGGTCGACGGGTTGAACACGCTCATAGACTACCGCTACCAGCAGCATTTCAAGGCCAAGACCGGCGTCCACGGCATGGGCCGCAACATGACCGGTGCCAAGGGCGCCGATGTCACGCTGAAGGTGCCGGCGGGAACGCAGGTGTTCGAAGAGGACAACGAGACGCTGATCTGCGATCTGACCGTGGTCGGCCAGCGCTTTCTGCTGGCCAAGGGCGGAAATGGCGGTTTCGGCAACCAACATTTCAAGACCTCGACCAACCAGGCGCCGCGCCGCGCCAATCCCGGCCTGCCGGGGCAGGAGCTCAACATCTGGCTGCGGCTGAAGCTGATCGCCGATGCCGGGCTGGTCGGGCTGCCCAATGCCGGCAAGTCGACATTCCTGGCGGCGGTCACCGCGGCCAAGCCGAAGATCGCCGACTATCCGTTCACGACGCTGCATCCCGGCCTCGGCGTCGCCCGGATCGACGCGCGCGAGTTCGTCATCGCCGACATTCCGGGTCTCATCGAAGGCGCGCATGAGGGCGTCGGCATTGGCGATCGCTTTCTTGGCCATGTCGAGCGCACGCGCGTGCTGCTGCATCTGGTTTCGGCGCAGGAGGAAAATCCGGGCAAAGCCTACAAGACCGTGCGCGCGGAACTTGAGGCCTATGGCAACGGCCTGACCGACAAGGTCGAGATTGTGGCACTTTCCCAGGTCGACACGCTCGACGCCGATGCGCGCAAGAAGAAAGTCGCCTCGCTGAAGCGTGCCGCCGGCCGAGCACCGATGCTGTTGTCGGCGGTCACCGGCGAAGGCGTCGAGGCGGTGCTGCGGGCGCTGATGTCGGTGGTGGGCGAGGCGCGTGCGCGGACGGCTACCCCGGTCGAGACGCGCTGGGACAAGTAGGCCATGCAGTCGCTGAAAAAATATCGGCGCATCACCGTCAAGATCGGCTCGGCGCTGCTCGTCGACCGAACGTCAGGCCTGAAGCGCGACTGGCTGGCCTCGCTTGCCGACGATATTGCGGTGCTTGCGCAGGGCGGCGCTGAAATCCTCGTCGTCTCCTCCGGCGCCATCGCGCTTGGCCGCACCATCCTTGGCCTCGGCAAGCGAGCCCTGAAACTGGAGGAGAGCCAGGCGGCGGCAGCCGTGGGACAGATCGCATTGGCCGGCGCCTGGTCGGACGCGCTCGGCAAGGGCAGCCTGAAATCGGGCCAGATCCTGCTGACGCTCGGCGACACCGAGGAGCGCCGCCGTTATCTCAATGCGCGGGCGACGATCTCGACACTCTTGAAGATGAAGGCAGTGCCGGTCATCAACGAGAACGACACGGTGGCGACTTCCGAAATCCGCTACGGCGACAATGACCGGCTGGCGGCTCGCGTCGCCACCATGATGGGCGCCGACCTCCTGGTGCTGCTCTCAGACATCGACGGGCTCTATACGGCGCCGCCGGCGCGTGACCCCCATGCCAAATTCATTCCGGTGGTCGACCGGATCACGCCCGATATCGAGGCGATGGCGGGTGCGGCCGCTTCCGAACTGTCGCGCGGCGGCATGCGCACGAAGCTCGATGCCGGCAAGATCGCCACCGCCGCCGGCACCGCGATGATCATCACGTCGGGCACGCGGCTGTCGCCGCTGATGGCGATCGAACGCGGCGAACGCGCCACCTTCTTCCGGCCGAGTTCCAATCCGGTCAAGGGTTACAAGACCTGGATCGCCGGCCAACTCGAACCGGCCGGCCGGCTGACAGTCGATGCCGGCGCCATCGGCGCGCTGCTGTCGGGCAAGTCGCTGCTGCCGGCCGGCGTCAAGCTGGTCAGCGGCAATTTCTCGCGCGGCGACACGGTGGCGATCCTGTCGCCCGAGGGCCGCGAGATCGCGCGCGGGCTGGTTGCCTACGATGCAGCCGATGCCGTAAGGATCGCGGGCCTGAAGACGGCCGAGATCGAAACCGTGCTCGGCTACGAGGCGCGTTCGGCGATGATCCACCGCGACGACCTTGTGGTGAGTCATTCTGGTGCCCAAGTAGGGGCTAGCGACCAAGTACTGGCCGGTGGCGCCATAAGCGGAGGATGAGCATGCTGAAGCAGCATGAAAAATCCGGAGAAGACACAGTGGCGCTGATGGCCGATATCGGCCGCCGCGCCCGCGCTGCCGCCCGACCGTTGGCCATTGCCACCACCGCCGCCAAGAATGCTGCACTTGCCGCCATGGCCGAGGCGATCGTCGCCAGGCAGCAAGACATTCTCGACGCCAACGCCATCGATGTCTCGAACGGCCAGGAATCCGGGCTTTCCGCCTCCTTCATGGACCGGCTGAAGCTCGATCCGGCGCGCATTCGCGCCATGGCCGACGGCATCAGGGAGATCGCCGAATTGCGCGACCCGGTTGGCGACGTGATCGCACAATGGGATCGGCCGAACGGTCTGCATATCGAGCGCGTGCGCACGCCGCTCGGCGTCGTCGGCGTCATCTATGAGAGCCGCCCGAACGTCACCGCCGATGCCGGCGCGCTGTGCCTCAAGGCCGGCAATCCGGTAATCCTGCGCGGCGGCTCGGATTCGCTCAATTCCTCGGCCGCCATCCACGCCTGCCTGGTCGAAGGGCTGAAGGAAGCCGGCCTGCCGGAGGACGCCATCCAACTGGTGCCGATCACCGACCGCGCCGCCGTCGGCGAGATGCTGAAAGGCTTGGGCGGTATGCTCGACGTCATCATTCCGCGCGGTGGCAAAAGCCTCGTCGGGCGGGTGCAGGCCGAGGCACGGGTGCCGGTCTTCGCGCATCTCGAAGGCATCTGCCATCTCTACATCGACCGTTCGGCCGAGCTCCAAATGGCGGTGCGGATCGCCGTTAACGCCAAGATGCGGCGCACCGGCGTCTGCGGTGCCGCAGAGACGCTGCTGGTCGACCGCGCGGTCGCCTCCACGCATCTGGTGCCGATCCTCAACGCACTGCGCGCGGCCGGCTGCGAGATCCATGCCGATGCCGAGGTGCTGAAAGTGTTTTTCGACGCCAGGCCGGCGACCGATGCCGACTGGGTGACTGAATATCTCGATGCCATCATCGCGGTGAAGCTGGTCGACGGTATCAAGGGTGCGATCGATCACATCGAGACGTTTTCCTCGCATCACACCGAGGCGATCGTCGCCGAGGATGCGCAAGCGGTCGAAAAATTCTTCAACGAGATCGATTCGGCGATCCTGCTGCACAACGCATCGACGCAGTTCGCCGACGGCGGCGAGTTCGGCATGGGCGCCGAGATCGGCATCGCCACCGGCAAGATGCATGCGCGCGGACCGGTGGGCGTCGAGCAACTGACGTCGTTCAAATACCGCGTGCGCGGGTCTGGACAGGTGAGGCCTTGACGTATTTCGCCCAAAGGGCCTGAAGCTTGCGCCCAGCCACCCCCCTCTGTCCTGCCGGACATCTCCCCCGCAAGGGGGGAGATTGGCTGGCATTTCGGGTTTCGCCGATCTCCAACGCGGCAAGATTTACGCCTTCGCCGAAACTGCTGATCTCCCCCCTTGCGGGGGAGATGGCCGGCAGGGCAGAGGGGGGTGCCTAGCGCGATGCTATCCCCTTCCCACCCCCCCGTTCCCTCCCATTATCTCAAAATGCCGCATGCCGAGAAAGGCCTCGCCGTCGGCCTGTTCGGCGGCTCGTTCAATCCGCCGCATGCCGGCCACGCGCTGGTCGCCGAGATTGCACTGCGGCGCCTGGCGCTCGACCAGCTGTGGTGGATGGTGACGCCGGGCAATCCGCTGAAGAACACCAGGGAGTTGGCGCCGCTGGGCGAGCGGCTGCAGCTGTCCGAGCAGATCGCCAAGAACCCGAAGATCAAGGTCACCGCCTTCGAGGCGGCGCATCACGTCCGCTACACCGCCGACACGCTGGCGCTGGTCAAGGCGCGCAATCCCGGTGTCGACTTCGTCTGGATCATGGGTGCGGATAGTTTGCGCGATTTTCACCGCTGGCAGCGCTGGCGCGAGATCGTCATGACCTTCCCGATCGCCGTCATCGACCGCCCTGGCGCGACGCTGTCGTTCCTGTCCTCGGTCGTCGCCAAGACCTTCGACTATGCCCGCATCGACGAGGGCGATGCGCCGCGGCTTGCCCGCATGAAGGCACCGGCCTGGACCTTCATCCACGGCCCGCGCTCGTCGCTGTCATCGAGCGCGATCCGCAAGCTGGCGAAGGGGTGAGCCCGACCGCCCGGCCATGTCGCTTTTATCGCTCCCTTTGCCCGTTTCATGGGCAATCCTGAGCAGGCATGTCGATTCCCAGGAAAACCCGCAGCGAAGCCGAGCAGGGCGCCGAGCCCACGCCGCTGATCGCGATTGCCAGCGTCATCGTGTCGATGGCACTGATTGCCGTCGGCAACGGGCTGATGTTTGCCTATATCCCGGTTCGGCTCGGCGCCGAGGGTTTCGATCCGACCTGGGCCGGGCTGATCATCACCGGACTTTCGGCCGGCGGGCTGGCGGGCTGCATCCTGACCGGACCGCTGGTGCGAAGGGTCGGCCATGCCCGTGCCTTCATGGTGTTGTCGGCGCTGATTGCGCTGGCCAACGCCGCGGTCGGCGCCGGGGTCCATCCGCTGCTGTGGATAGCCGCCCGCGCGCTCTACGGCTTTGCCATCTGCGGCCTGTTCATCGTCGCGCAGAGCTGGCTCAACGATGCCGTTGCCAACGCCATCCGCGGCCGGGTGATGGCTTTCTTCTACGTTGCCTATGTCGCCGGGCTCGGCGTCGGCTACGCGACGCTGGCGCTGGTCGATATCAGGACAGCGGATGCGCCGCTGATCGGCATCGTCTTCACCGCGCTATCGATCCTCCCTGTCGGGATGACCAAACTTGCCCAGCCGCCGGCACCGCAGGCGGCCTCGGTGGCGCTGCGCCGTGCCTGGCGGGTTTCACCGGTCGGCGTCGCCGGCATGCTTGCGGTCGGCGGCCTGTCGATGTCGATTGCGGGCTTCGCGCCGATCCACGCCACGGCCAAGGGCTACAGCCAGGCCGAGTGGCGCTGCTGCTTTCGGCCATGCCTCTCGGCACGCTGATCCTGCAGATCCCGCTTGGCTGGATTTCCGACCGAACCGACCGCCGCTATGTGCTGATCGCCGCATCCGCGCTCGCCATGGTTGCCGGCCTGTTTGCGCTCGGGTTCGATGGCGGCGCGTTGGCCGCGTTGGTTGTGATCTATATCGTGTGGGACGGCGCCTCGGAATCGATCTATTCGCTGGCCAGCGCACATGCCGCCGACCGCGCCGGCAAGGACGACATGGTGGCGCTGTCCAGTTCGCTTTTGTTTGCCTGGTCGCTGTCGGGTTTCGTCGTGCCCGGCATCGTGACGGCGCTTTCAGCCGTCTTCGGAACGCAGGCTTTCATCTATGTGGCTGTTCTCATCGCCGCAGCCTTCTGCCTGTTCGTGCTTTTGCGCGTGTTCACGACGCGTGCGGTCCCGGTCGGTGAAACCGGCAGCTTCGCACCGATGACGGCGCAGGCGCCGTTGCCGGTCGAACTTGCCTTCGCACCGGACGATGAGGGCCGGCACTGAGCCAACCGACTATTGTCGACGGGCTTCCGGTTGGGGCGCTTCCGGCGGCGGCAGCGGGATCGATATGCCTTCGCTATCGAACTCCTGTTTGGCGCGCTTGGTGAGATCGGTCTGGGTGGCGAAGAAGTCCGCCGACGATGTCCAATAGCGCAGGGCAATCGAAACAGTGCTGTCGCCCAATGTCGAGACGAAAGCGATCGGTGCCGGCTCACGTTTCACTCGCCGTTCGGCCGCGGCAATGGCAAGCAAGGCTTTCTGCGCCCTGTCGATGTCGTTCCAGGAGCCGATGCTGAGTATGATGTCGCTGCGGCGTACGCCGTTGCGCGAAAAGTTGCGCACCGGCTGGTTCCACAGCGTCGAGTTCGGCGCCAATATGTAGACCCCGTCGGCCGTCCTGAGCTTGGTCGCGAACAGGCCGATCTCCTCGATCGTACCGGCGATCGAACCGACCTCGACGGATTCGCCGATGCGGAACGGCCGCAGCGCCAGAAGCATGATGCCGGCGGCGATGTTTTGCAGCGTGCCCTGCAACGCCAGGCCGATGGCGAGGCCAATGGCACCGATCGCGGCAATGATCGAGGCCGTCTGCACGCCGAACTGGCCGAGCACCATGATGGTGACGAGGATCAGGATGGCGTAGCGGACGATCTTCGAGAAGAAATGCCGCAACGTCGCGTCGAAACCATGGATATGGCCGAGACCAGCGAAGATCGAACGTTCGGCAAGACCGGCGACGATGTAGCCGACAATCAAGAGGATGACGGCACCGATGGCCGAGAAGGAGTACGAAACAATCAGCGTGCTCAGTTGGGCGAGGCCAGCCTGGACGCTGAGAAAAGCGTTTTGCGGGTCGATCGGCATGGGGGAAATCCGGTTGGTCGGTGAGCCGATAACCCATGCGGGCGGTGAGGGTTCCGATCTTTTCCGGCGTGCGGCGGAACCACAAGAGCGACAATACGTTCGTGCGAGGCAGGGTCCCGTCTTGAAACTGTCAGGGAACTCTGCCTATCTAAGTGGTGTCACCTGCTTCAAGGGGTGATTTGGTTGTTCTTGCTGCGAAAGGAAATACACTGAGAACAGCACTGCGGAAGAAGGCCGATATCATGCCTTCGCCGGCCAGGATCAGCGTAGACGACGCCGTGTCCCGCGCCATCAAGACAGTCCTTGCCAGTCTGGAAGACTCCAAGGCCGAAAACATTGTCTCCATCGACATCCAGGGGAAATCGAGCCTCGGCGACTACATGGTCGTCGCTTCGGGCCGATCGCACCGTCATGTCGCGGCTGTCGCCGATCATCTTCTCAAAGCGATCAAGGATGCCGGTCTCGGCACCGCGCGCGTCGAGGGGCTATCCGGCGCCGACTGGGTCCTGATCGATTCTGGCGACATCATCGTCCATGTCTTCCGCCCCGAAGTCCGCGAATTCTACAATCTCGAAAAGATGTGGCAGGCGCCGGACCTCGAGGAAGAAACGCTCCACTAAGTCGTTCGCGCGGCTTACAAGGCGAGGATGAAGATATCAGTTCATGCCGTGGGCCGGATGAAAGCCGGCCCCGAAAAGCTGCTGGCCGACCGCTATTTCGAGCGTTTCGCCAAGAGCGGCCCGGTAGTGGGGCTTGAATTTGGCGGCATTGCCGAGATTGCCGAGGGGCGCGGCCAGACCGCCAACGAGCGGCGGCGTGAGGAAGGCCAGAAACTGCAGACGCAGTTGCAGCCCGGAACCGCTTTGATCCTCCTTGACGAACGCGGCAAAAGCTTTTCCTCGGAAGATTTCGCCGGGCGCCTCGGCCTGTTGCGTGACGGTGGCCGCAAGGCGTTGGTCATCGCCATCGGCGGCGCCGACGGCCACGATCAGTCGCTGCGCGACCAGGCCGAACTAGTGATGTCGTTCGGATTGCTGACATGGCCGCATCAACTGGTGCGCGTGATGCTGGGAGAGCAGCTTTATCGTGTGGCCACCATCCTTTCGGGACATCCCTACCATCGCTCGTAAACCGGTGAATTGGTGCGACACACCCGGATTTCCGCCCCAATGCCGAGGCAAGATTGCATCGAGTGGGCGGTTTCGAACATGGTTGATTGTTCGTTAACGACGCCACGCATAGAGTCGGGCTTCAATGTCTGAAGACAGCAAATCAAGAACGGGCTCCTGGCGCGCGCGCTGCGGCATCGCGGCGGCGGTACTTGTGCTGTCGCTGCATGCGGGGCGGGCGGAAAACACGCTCGACATGGCTCCCGATCCGGATCAGAGCCGGGCCGAATATGAACGGGTCTCGAAGGAGATCACGCTGTCGTCGGAACGATTGGCCAAACTCTCCGCCGATATCGCGACGATCAAGAGGGATCACGCCTCGATCACCGCCGCATTGATCCAGTCGGCGATGACCGAGCAGAAGCTCGGCCAGGACATCGAGGACATCGGCGCCCGGCTGGAAGGATTGAAGGGCCAGGAACAGAAGATCCGCGCCTCGCTGATGGCGCGGCGCGACGTTTTGGCCGAAGTGCTGGGCGCGTTGCAGCGCATGGGCCTCAACCCGCCGCCGGCGATCCTGGTTAAGCCTGAGGACGCGCTGTCGTCGGTGCGCAGCGCCATCCTCCTCGGCGCGGTGGTGCCCGAACTGCGCCAACAGACCGATAGCCTGCTTGCCGATCTCAAGGAACAAACCAGGATTACGGCGTCGATCGAGGCCGAACGGGCGCGGCTGACGGCGGCGGTCGGCGACCAGACGGCGGAAAAGAAGCGGCTCGGCATGCTGCTGGAGGCCAAGCAGAAGCTCGAAGCCGACACGCAAACGCAAATGGCCGCGGAAAAGCAGCGATCCGAAGCGCTGGCGGCCAAGGCCGGCAGCCTGAAAGAGTTGATCGCCTCGCTCGAAGCGCAGGCCGACAAGAGCCGCAAGGCCGCCGATTCGGCCAAGGCCGCCGAGCAGAAGACGGCGGATGGCGACAACGCATCTGCGCCGGCGGAATTGGCGTCGCTGCCGGTGCCGGAAGGCAACCAACTTGCCGCCGCGGCACCCTTTTCAGCCTTGCAAGGACAGATCGCGCTGCCGGTGACCGGCCGCATCAAACGGCGATACGGCGCCGATGACGGTAACGGCGCGGTGATGCTTGGCGACATGGTTGCGACACAATCGGGAGCCATCGTCACCGCGCCGGCGGATGGAAATGTGCTTTATGCGGGGCCGTTTCGGTCTTATGGTCAACTCTTGATCCTGAACGCAGGCGACGGCTATCATGTCGTTTTGGCGGGGATGAGCAGAATCAGCGTCGCGACCGGTCAATCAGTGCTTGCAGGAGAGCCGATCGGTGCGATGGGAGAGGCCCGGGTGGCGAGCACCTCGGTTTCGAAGAATGGAAATGCCACGCCGGAACTCTATGTCGAGTTCCGCAAGGATGGAAAACCCGTCGATCCGGCCCCATGGTGGGCGGACCGTTTTTCTGGAAGGACGTGAATAATGCGGAAACTGTCGCTTCTGTTTGCCGGTGCGCTGATGGGCGCGTCCGCCATGAGCCTGGTCTATGGCGCACCCGGCTCGGCGGCGAACGCTGCAGGGTCGGAGACCTACAAGCAACTGGCGATCTTCGGCGATATCTTCGAGCGGGTGCGGGCACAGTATGTGACACCGCCCGACGACAAGTCGCTGGTCGAGAACGCCATCAACGGCATGCTGGCCTCGCTTGACCCGCACTCCTCCTACATGAATGCCGAGCAGGCGCAGGATATGCGCGTCCAGACCAAGGGCGAGTTTGGCGGCCTCGGCATCGAAGTCACCATGGAGAATGATCTGGTCAAGGTGATCACGCCGATCGACGACACGCCGGCCGCCAAGGCAGGCGTGCTGGCCGGCGACTACATTGCCAAGATCGATGGCGAAGAGGTTCGCGGCCTGACCCTCAACGATGCGGTCGACAAGATGCGCGGCCTGGTCAACACGCCGATCAAGCTTACCATCCTGCGCCAGGGCGCCGACAAGCCGATTGAACTGACGGTCGTACGCGACATCATCAAGGTCAAGGCGGTCAAGTTCCGGGTCGAGAACGACATCGGCTACATGAAGATCACCTCCTTCACCGAAAAGACCTATGACGACCTCGAGAACGCCATCGACACCATCAAGAAGCAGATTCCCGACGACAAGCTGAAGGGCTACGTTCTGGATCTCCGCCTCAATCCGGGTGGCCTGCTCGACCAGGCGGTGAGCGTGTCCGATGCCTTCCTCAACCGCGGCGAGATCGTTTCGACGCGTGGCCGCGACCCCAAGGACGTCACCCGCTTCGACGCCAAGCCCAAGCAGGTCGACGACATCAACGGCAAGCCGATGATCGTCCTGGTCAATGGCGGTTCGGCCAGTGCATCGGAAATCGTCGCCGGCGCGCTGCAGGATCTGCGCCGCGTCACGGTGGTCGGCACGCAGTCCTTCGGCAAGGGTTCGGTGCAGACCATCATTCCGCTCGGCGAGAATGGTGCGCTCAGGCTGACGACAGCGCTCTATTACACGCCGTCCGGCAAGTCGATCCAGGGCAAGGGCATCACGCCCGACATCAAGGTCGACCAGCCGCTGCCGCCGGAACTGCAGGGCAGGGACCTGACGCGCGGCGAATCCGACCTCAAGGGCCATATCAAGGGCGCCGATGAGAGCACGACCGGTTCGGGCTCGGCAGCTTATGTGCCGCCGGATCCGAAAGACGATCTGCAGCTCATCTATGCCGAGCAGCTGCTGCGCGGCCAGAAGACCGATCCGGCCTTCCCGCCCAATCCGCAAAAGGCGGTTCTCAACCAGTAAGGATCTGGAGCGGCCACGCGCCGCTCCATCTTTCTGTTTGAGCCTGATGGAAGCAATGCGATGCTGCCGGGACCGAAAGGTTCCGGCAGTTTGATTCGGGGGGGCGAGGCAATGCTCCCGAGACACGGCGCGGGGTGCGCCGGGATTGATGAATTCGCGCATGTCTTTTCGAAGCGGCTTCGCCTTCGGAGCCATGCGCCCGGGGATTAGGCTTGGCTGACATCGGCAAGGACATCGAACGCCCGCTCGGACAGGCAGTCCGGCCGCCGCGCGCCGCCCGCAAGCTCAGCGGCGGTGCGATCATGGCGACCGTGGCCGTGCTGGCGGTGGCAGGCGTCTCCGGCGCGATCGCGCTCAGGGAAAAGCCGTTTCGAAAGCCGCAAGAGGTTGCAGTTTCAACGCCGAAAGTGACCGCGGCGGCCGAACCTGCCCCTGCGCCGCCTGCATTGGCCCCGGCGGCACCGAAGCCGGAGGCGCCGGTCAAATCAGGCGGGCCGCAGATCATCCATGTGCAGACGGAGGAGGGCGATGGGCCGCCCAAGGCAGCGATCGTCATTCGCGATCCGTCGACCATCGGCCAGAACCTGAAGATCGCGCATATTCCCGACAAGGCGCTGATCGAGACCAGCGAGACTGGGCCGTTGCCGGTGCGCGCCACCGATGGCAGACGGCCGTTCGACGTCTATGCGCGGCCCTGGTCGGGCGGGCGCGGCGCACGGGTGGCGATCGTCATCGGCGGGCTTTCGGTTTCGCAGACCGGCACCCAGGCGGCCATCGCCAAGCTGCCGGCGGAAGTGACGCTGGCCTTCGCGCCGCAAGGCAACAGCATCGGCCGGTGGATGCAGGCAGCCAGGCAGAGCGGCCACGAGATCGTCATGCAGGTGCCGCTCGAACCGTTCGACTATCCGAAGGTAAATCCGGGCCGCAACACGCTGACGGTGGCGGCGAGCGCGGATGAGAACCTGAAAAGCCTGCACTGGGCACTGTCGCGGACGACCAACTATACCGGCGTCATGAACTATATGGGCGCCCGTTTTTCCGCCGACGCGGCGGCGATGGAGCCGTTCATCGCCGAGCTCGGCAAACGCGGCCTTGCCTATATCGATGACGGCTCGTCGGCGCGCAGCCTGGCGCCGGACCTGGCGCTGAAGGACGGCGTGCCCTTCGTCGCCGGCGACATGGCGATCGATGCCGTGCAGGATCGCGGCGAAATCCTGAAGAAGCTCGACAGTCTGGAGGCGACCGCGCGGGCCAAAGGCACCGCCGTCGGCATCGGTTCGGCCTTCGACCTGACGGTCGATACGGTGTCGTCCTGGGTGGTCGAGGCCAAGAAGCGCGGCATCGAGATCGTGCCGATTTCAGCGGTGGCCATTGACCCGCAAAAAGGCTAACAGCCGTCTTGATAATTCTACTCCGGCGGGCATCTGTCGACGTTTTCTGCGCTTCCGGTGCTCACGTACTTTAGGTACGCTCCGCTCCGGTTCTCGAAAACGCTCGCCACCTGCCTCACCGGAGCGAATTCTCAAAACGGCTGGACCCCATCACGCATGGCTAAAAAGATTGATCGCGAAACGCTGCCTTATCGTCCCTGTGTCGGGCTGATGATCCTCAATGCCGAGGGCCTTGTCTGGGTCGGGCACCGGATTGCCGAACCGGACAGCGAATTTGCCGGCACGACGCAGCTCTGGCAGATGCCGCAAGGCGGTATCGACAAGGGCGAGGAGCCGCTGCAGGCGGCCGAGCGCGAACTCTATGAGGAGACCGGCATGCGAGGCGTCTCGCTGCTGGCCGAGGCGCCGGACTGGATCAACTATGATTTGCCGGACCATCTCGTCGGCATCGCCTTCAAGGGCCGGTATCGCGGCCAGACGCAGAAATGGTTCGCCTTTCGCTTCCACGGCGACACCAGCGAGATCCAGATCAACCCGCCGCCGGGCGGCCACACCGCAGAGTTCGACGAATGGGCATGGCGGCCTATGCAGGATTTGCCCGACCTGATCGTGCCGTTCAAGCGCCATGTCTATGAGGATGTGGTGGCGGCGTTCCGGCATCTGGTGCAATAGCCGCTATACAACAACCGCGGTTGCCGCGCCGGCCCGGCGGTCCTATTGATGTATCCACTCCACGCGAAGGGTCGCCATGAACGACGCCCCCCAAAAGCCGCCGCCAGAAGAGGTCACCGCCACAAGCGAAGTGGCGGCTGGGGCCATCCTCACCATCGATCTCGGTGCAATCCGTGAAAACTACCGGCGGCTGAAAGCGCGGTTGGGCGATGTTGCCTGCGCTGGTGTGCTCAAGGCGGACGGCTACGGCGTTGGCGCCGGCCAGGTCGGGGCGGCGCTGCTGCGCGAAGGCTGCGATGTCTTCTTCGTTGCGCTTCTGGGCGAAGGCGTCGCCCTGCGCCGCTCGCTTGGTCCGGGCCCTGCCATTTTCGTGTTGAACGGCGTTCCGTCCGGTGCCGAGACGGACGCCGTGGCAGCGGACGTTTGCGCTGTCATTAACAGCCCCGAGCAACTGGTGGCCTGGCGTGTGGCGGCTCGCCGCGCCGGCCGAAAACTGCCGGCCGCGATCCAGGTCGACAGCGGCATGTCGCGGCTCGGCATGGCGCCCCGGGATGTGGAGCGCGTTGCCGCCGATCCGCAGGCCTTCGACGGCATCGACATCCGGTTCGTGATGAGTCATCTGGCTTGCGCCGACGAGCCGGAGCATCCGGCCAATGAACGGCAGCGGCTGGCGTTCGAGCGGCTGCGCGCAATGCTGCCGGCGACGCCAGCCTCGCTCGCCAATTCGTCCGGCATCTTTCTCGGGCCATCCTTTCACTACGATCTCGCCCGCCCCGGTGCCGCCCTCTACGGCATCAATCCGACGCCGGCAAAGCCCAATCCGATGCTGCCGGTGGTGCGGCTGCAGGCAAAGGTGGCACAGACGCGCAGCGTCGAAAAGGGCGCGGGCGTCGGCTATGGCCATACCTATCAAGCGCAAGGCCCGCTCAGGCTGGCGACGATTTCGTTCGGCTACGCGGATGGCTGGCAGCGCCGCGCCGCGTCCGCCGCCTGGTTCGAGGGCGTGCGCCTGCCTTTCCTCGGGCGAGTGTCGATGGACTCGATCATTCTCGACATTTCCGCCCTGCCGGCCGGCAGGCTGCGCGAGGGTGATCTCGTCGAACTGCTCGGTCCCTCGCAAAGTGTCGACGACGCTGCCGGCCATGCCGGCACCATCGGCTACGAGATTCTGACCAGCCTCGGCTCGCGCTTCCATCGGCGCTATGTCGGCGGTTGAGCGGTTTGGCCACGCTTGACAAGCGGACGCCTGTCGGCAAGGCTCCTTGCATGAGCAACCCAGCTTATATCAGAACCTTGTTCAGGGTCTGCCCGATCGCGGGATCGTAGCCCCGGCGCGGCCGCCTTTTGGCGTCCGTCCGAACCGGGGCATTTCTACCTGATCATCATTCCCGAGCCAGACAGCTTCGCGGCTGCCGGCTTTTCATCAAGCCACCGTTTGTGCGGCGGCAGGCGCGCGTCTGTTCGATGCGCCAACTCATCGAGGTTTGCCATGCAACATGCAACAGGATTGCGTCCACCGAGCCGGCCTCTGGTCAGCGATGCCGACCACCACAGGCTGACCGGCCTGGCGCGGGCGTCGCTCGACCGCGTGCCCGAGACGGCCGAAGAACTGCTTTCGGAAATGGACCGCGCCATCGTCACGGCAGCGGCTTCCATGCCGGCCAACGTGGTGCGGATGGGTTCGACGGTGACAATCCGCAACGATGGCGGGGAGCGCATCACACTGGTCTATCCCGGCGATGCCGACATCAGTGAAAACAGGATCTCGGTGCTGACGCCGTTGGGGACGGCGCTCATCGGCGCCACCATCGGGCAGACAGTGCGCTGGAGCAGTCGTGGCGGCCGGGAACTGTCGGCGACCATCGAAGTGGTCGATGCGCCGGCCTGCGGGCGGGAAGGGTCCTGATCATGGAGACGGCGATGACAGGCGCGAATTTCCGGCTGACGACAAAGGACTTCGCCGTCCTCGAGATCATGTTGGAGCGTCGGCGGGCTTTCGCGGATCCGATTGTTCCAATGCTTGAAGACAAGCTTTCCAAAGCCGAGGTCGTCGCGATCGATTCGGTCGGATCCGATATCGTGACGCTGAACAGCAGGCTGGTGTTTCGTGTCGATGCCGGCCCTGCCCAGACCCGGACCCTGGTGCAGAACGAGGTGCGCGGTCCGGTCGGCTCCAGCCTGTCGATCATGACAAGGCGGGGGCTTTGCATGCTCGGCATGGCAGAGGGTCAGACTGCATGGATCGAACAGGCCGACGGCAGGCGGGAGTCGGTCCTGATCGCGACCGTGCTCTACCAGCCGGAGGCCGCGCGGCGTGCCGTCAGGGAGAAATCCCAGGCCGAGGCGCGACGGCCGCATGGGCTCACCCTCGTCTACAGCGCCGCAGCCGATTGGCGGCCCCTTGGCGAAAGGGCCGGAATGCGGCAGACAGGGGATGACGACCCCGGTCCCACGGCGGCGTGAACAGGCAACACTGCACGATCCCGAAAGTCAGCATCGATTTTCGCCGGGGATCGTGCGCAAATCGGAAATGCGGCCGCGTCCAGGCGTCCCCAAGGACGTGCTGCGCGCCGCAAGGAGTGAACGATGAAGATCATGGTGCTGGGCGGCGGCGTCATCGGAGTGACCACGGCGTACTTCCTTGCCGAGGCCGGCCACGAGGTGACGGTTCTCGACCGCCAGAAAGGCCCGGCGCTGGAAACCAGCTTCGCCAATGCCGGCGAGATTTCGCCCGGCTACGCCTCGCCCTGGGCCGGACCCGGCATTCCGCTGAAGGCGATCAAATGGCTGCTGATGAAGCATGGCCCGCTGGTGGTGCGGCCGGCCTTCGACCCGCATATGTGGACATGGCTGATCAAGATGCTGCGCAACTGCACGGCCGAGCGCTATGCGATCAACAAGGCGCGCATGGTGCCGCTCGCCGAATACAGCCGCGACACGCTGAAGGCGCTGCGCGAAGCGACCGGCATCGCCTATGACGAGCGTACCCAGGGCACGCTGCAGCTGTTCCGTACGCAAAAGCAGCTCGACGGCACCGGCGGCGATGTCGAGGTGCTGAAGAAGTATGGCGTGCCTTACGAGATCCTCGACCAGGACGGCTGCATCGCGGCTGAGCCTGGCCTTGCCGGGGTGCGCGAAAAGTTCGTCGGCGGCCTCAGGCTGCCGCACGACGAGACCGGCGACTGCAAGATGTTCACCGACAGGCTGGCCGAGCTTTGTGTGGCCCGCGGCGTCAAGTTCGAATACGACGTGACGATCTGGCGCGTCATCCGCAGCCGCAACCGCATCGCCAATCTCAGCACCAGCAAAGGCTGGAAGACCGCCGACGCCTATGTGATGGCGCTGGGCAGTTATTCGGCAGGTTTCATGCGCCGGGTGAAGCGGCCGATCCCGGTCTATCCGGTCAAGGGCTATTCGATCACCGTGCCGATCAAGGATGCCGCCGCGGCACCAGTGTCGACGGTGATGGACGAGACCTACAAGGTGGCGATCACCCGGCTCGGCGACCGCATCCGGGTTGGCGGTACGGCCGAGATTTCCGGCTTCGACCTCAGGCTGCACGAATCGCGGCGGCGCACGCTGGAACACTCGGTCGGCGATCTCTTTCCGGGCGCCGGCGCGATGCGGGACGCGACGTTCTGGTGCGGGCTGCGGCCGATGACGCCGGACGGTCCGCCGCTGATCGGCCGCACCGAGCTCTCCAATCTCTATCTCAACACCGGCCACGGCACGCTCGGCTGGACCATGGCTTGCGGCTCGGGCAAGGTTCTGGCCGACATCATCTCCAGCCGGGTGCCGGACATCGATGTCCGCGACCTCGCTCAGGAGCGCTATCTGCGGTAGAAGGTCAGAACGCCTGCCGGACCCAGTCCTCGTCGAAAAGCAGCCGGTAGGCCCACGGTATCGTCACATTGGTGGCGACCGGGTTCGAGTGGGCGACATAGTCGTCATAGATCGGCTTCATCCTGGTGTAGAAGGCCGGATCGAGCACCATCATGCCGTTCTCCGAGTCGTGAAAGAAGCTGCGGTTGTTGAGATTGACCGACGAGATGGCGACCAGCCTTTCGTCGATCATCATGATCTTGGAATGCAGCACCACGTCAGGCGACTTGAACTCGCGGATGTTGATGCGGTCGCCATATTTCTCGACGAACAGCTTGTTGAGCGCGGTGAGAAACTTGCCGCCGATATCGCCCTTGAGATCGATGCGGCCGACAATGTCGATCCTGACGCCGCGGGCGAGCGCCCGGTCAACAGCCTGGGCAAGCTTGGGCGTCAGGTTGAGGTAGGGGTTGACGATCTGGATATGGTGCCGGGCGGCGTCGACCAGCTCGACGAAATAGTCCTCCAGCGCATGACCATCCTCGTAAGGCACCGAAATGAAGTGTCGTGCCGTGCCTGACGGGCGGGCGCCGTCGGACCGGACCGGAATGGAGAAGGGGCGCGCCAGATTGGTGTCGGCGTCGCGCAGCCACATTGTCGAAAGATGCGCAGCCAGCGTTTCGATCGTGGCCGGATCGGCGAACTCGATGTCGAAGTCGCTCCAGTTCGAATAGTAGTTCAGCGAAAACCCGTCGGTCTTGTCGTATTGCTCAAGGTCTGGATAGCGCGACAGATCGATCGGCTGGTGGAACAGGAAGCCGTCATGGATGTTGCGGCCACCGATGATGGCGCGTGAGCGCCCGGGATCGTCGGCAAGCGTTGCCAGCATCTTGACGTGATGGACCTTGTGCAGTTGTGAGGTCTGCTCGTCGATCGGCGCGCCATGGTCCGCCCGCCAGCGATATTCCTGCAATTCGACATTGGGGAATTCGGCGGCCAGCCGGTGCAGCAGGGCGTCGTCCTTGTCGCGCTCCAGAACGTCGGTGACGATGATGCGGACCTTGGTGCCTAGTGCTGCATGATGGCGGATCAACCGCTCGATGATGCGACCGGAGAAGTCGGCCTTGAACTCCAGCGACGACAGATAGATCAGCTTCAGCCTTGGCGCCCTGGAGAAATCGAGCGGCAGTTCCGGATCGCCCTTGTCGATGGCGCTGTCGGACAGTGGTGCTCCCATCAGCGCCTCGACCTTGGCGTTGAAGCCGTCGCGCGATTTGCGCAGCAGGCGCGGCTTTCCGATCGGCAAGGCACAGGTCTGCGAGAGCCAGCGGCTGGCATAGAAGGCGCGGCTGAGCGGATCGAGGCCGGTTGGGTCTGGCGTCGGGCAACGCTCGTAGCGGCTGTCGAAGGCGGCGAGAGCCGGATCGGCGGTCTCTTCGCGCTGGATGGTGAGCGGCGCGCCGGCCGGGGCAAGGCTGGAGCGGATCCTTGCCGTGCAGCGGTTCAGGCCGTCACTCGGGAACAGGCTGACCGTGTCGTCCTCGCCGGACAGGCGAAAGCGGAATGCGGTGCCCGTGGCGATTGTGCGTGAACCGCCGCCGGCACGGATCGCCAGCGAGCCGTCGCAGGTGCCCTCGATGTCGGCCGGTTGCTTTCCAGCCTGGCGCAGCACGATCTCGACGCTGCGCGCCTGCAGACCGGAGAAATCGAAGATCCTGGGCGTCGAAGGCTGCGCTGCCGCATCGATGTAGAGCGTCTGCCGCGACACCCGCCAGCGTCCGTCGAAATGGCCGTCGCCGCTGCTGCCGCTGGCCGGCGGCAGATGCGTTTCGGCAACCGGCCCGGCCAGTTGCTGCAGTGTCCGGTAAGTCGCCTGGAAATCGCCATTGCGGATCTCATAGCGGTCGTGACCGAAAGGGCCGGTGCCGTTGGCGCGGTCCATCGCGCCGAGCTGGTGGTGGGCGAGCAGCGCCAGGAACCGCTTTTCGTAGTCGCTTGTGCTGGCGTCGCCGAAAAACTGCGCGGCGGCGATCTGCGGCCCGGGTGTCCTGGCCGATAGCGAGGGTCGAGCGCAGGCCGTCTGGCCTTGCAGGAGATCGCAGGCACTGCGACCAGCGCCGCCGGCACAGCCGCCAAGGGCGGCCAGCCCGAATAGAACGAGGGCGACAGATGCGCGGCCCTTCACCCGGCCGCTCCGGCATTCAGGACGCTCAGTTGCGCCGGGTCACGCGGCGGCATGAAGCCCTGCGGGAAGACCTTGCAGACGGGGATGGCGAAGGTGGCGATCAGCAGTTCGGCCTCGCCGCGCATTTTGCGTGGCGTTGTCTTGTCGTCGCGGATCGCTTTCGCCGAGGCGACCAGGGTGCCGTCGCAGTCGCAATGGTTGTGGCGGGCGATGTAGCAGGCATCATGCGCCTGGCAGGCCGCATCGAGCCGGCCGGCCGGCCGGACCGATAGATCGCCGGTGCGGGTGCCGGGGCCGCAATAATTGCCGAAGACGAAAGGCGAAGGCCGCGCCATGGCGTTGCGGATCGGTTTGGGCAGTTCGGCCTCCGGGACCTTCGTCCACGGATTGGCGCAAGCGGAAACGAAAAGCAGCGGCAGGATGGCAAGAACGGCTCGCATGTCTATCCGCGCCAGCTTTCTGAAAGATGTCCCTACGCGGCGACCGCGCGCCTGATGCCACACTCGCCGGTTTTGTGGCAAGGAAAAGGCGCACGGCTAAAGCGCAGCGCGTTTGAAAGGATTCATGCGATGCGCTTTAGCGTCTTTGTTTATGCATGTCGTTCTCCCAAAACCGAGATCACTTTTGGGCGACATGCATCAGACAAACAGGTTTCGCTCCCGCTCCACTGCCTTGGTGATGAAGCTGGCAACGATCTGGACGCGGCGCAGCGGCCTGACCGATTCGTGATAGACCAGCCAGTAGGCACGGCGGATGGGCGCGACAGCATCGACGGACACAAGTTCCGGCATCGAGCGGGCGACGAATGTGTGCAGGATGCCGATGCCGGCGCCCGAGCGCACCGCTTCGGCCTGGCCGAGCGCCGAGGAGATGGCGAAGCTGGTGCGCCAGTCGGCGCTGAATTCGGCCGCGTAGTCGAGCGAGGGACTGACGATGAGGTCCGGCACATAGCCGATCAATGTGTGCTGGCCAAGCTCGGCGGCGGTTTGGGGCAAACCATGCACGTCAGCATAGGCGCGGGAGGCAAACAGGCCGAGCGAGTAGTCGACCAGCTTTCCCGCCACCAGCCGACCCTCCGTCGGCCGCTCGACGGTGATGGCGATGTCGGCCTCGCGCCGCGACAGAGAGAAGGAGCGCGGCACCGGCACCAACTGGATCGTCAGCTCGCGGTGCAGGGCGGTCAGTTCGCCGAGGCGCTTGGCCAGGAAGGCGACACCAAACCCGTCCGGCGCGCCGATGCGCACCGTGCCGGAGACATCGTCGCCTTCGCCGGCAACGGTCGAACGTGCGGCGATCATGTCGCCTTCCATGCGCTCGGCAATGTCGAGAAAGCGCTCGCCGGCAGGCGTCAGCTCGCTGCCGGTGGTCAACCGGCGAAACAGCTTTGTCCGCAGCGCATCCTCGAGTGCGGCGATGCGGCGCGAGACAGTGGCGTGGTTGAGCTCCAGCCGTTTGGCCGCGCCAAGGATCTGGCCGGCGCGCGCCACGGCGAGGAAGATGCGGACGTCATCCCAGTTCATGGGCATGGTCCGATCTAATGACGAGCGTCGCGTTCCCGCCCACCCCCCTCTGTCCTGCCGGACATCTCCCCCGCAAGGGGGGAGATTGGCAGCTCCGCTGACAGAGCCTCTTTTGCGGAGCTGAAGATTTGCGAAAGCGACCGCTGCATCCGATCTCCCCCCTTGCGGGGGAGATGTCCGGCAGGACAGAGGGGGGTGTGACGAAGCTCAACCTTGAGAAATCCTGTAAAGACGGGCGCACCCTATCATTTGCGGCAATTGATGCACAGGTGCCTCTCGCTATCTACTTTTCGCACAACGGTTGCGTTCTCCGTCGCGTTGCCATCCGCCGGCCAAAGGCGGACAATACAGCATCACGAACAAGGGAGAGAAATCATGATCGATTATGGTCATTTCATCGGCGGCAAGCATGTCGCCGGGACCAGCGGCCGCAAGCAGGATGTCATGCAGCCGATGGACGGCTCCGTGCGCGGCACGGTGGCGCTGGCCTCGCAGCCGGAACTGCGCGCGGCGGTCGAGAATGCCAAGGCAGCGCAGCCGAAATGGGCCGCGACCAACCCGCAGCGCCGCGTGCGCGTGCTGATGAAGTTTCTCGAACTGGTCGCCCGCGACTATGACGAACTGGCCGACATCCTGGCGCGTGAGCATGGCAAGACGATCGCCGACGCCAAGGGCGACATCCAGCGCGGCCTCGAAGTGGTCGAAGTGTGCATCGGCGCGCCGCATATGATGAAGGGCGAATTCACCGACGGCGCCGGCCCCGGCATCGACGTCTATTCGATGCGCCAGCCGCTCGGCGTCGTCGCCGGCATCACGCCGTTCAACTTCCCGGCAATGATCCCGCTGTGGAAGATCGCGCCGGCCATCGCCTGCGGCAACGCCTTCATCCTGAAGCCTTCGGAGCGCGATCCCGGCGTGCCGATGCGTATCGCCGAACTTTTCCTCGAAGCCGGCCTGCCGGCAGGCATCCTCAACGTCGTCAACGGCGACAAGGACGTGGTCGACGCCATCCTCGACGATCCCGACATCAAGGCCATCGGCTTTGTCGGCTCGACGCCGATCGCCCATTACATCTATTCGCGCGGCACGGCCGCCGGCAAGCGCGTGCAGTGCTTCGGCGGCGCCAAGAACCACATGATCATCATGCCCGATGCCGACATGGACCAGACCGTCGATGCGTTGATCGGCGCCGGCTACGGCTCGGCCGGCGAGCGGTGCATGGCGATCTCGGTCGCCGTCCCGGTCGGCAACGATACCGCCAACCGGCTGATGGAAAAACTGATCCCGCGCGTTGAAAGCCTGAAGGTCGGTCCTTCGACGGACTCTTCCGCCGATTTCGGCCCGCTGGTGACGGCGCAGGCATTGGAACGCGTTAAGGGCTATGTCGACACCGGCGTCAAGGAAGGCGCCAAGCTGGTCGTCGACGGCCGCGGCTTCTCCATGCAGGGTTATGAAGACGGCTACTATATGGGTGGCTGCCTGTTCGACAACGTGACCGCCGATATGCGCATCTACAAGGAAGAGATCTTTGGGCCGGTGCTCTCTGTTGTGCGCGCGCCGACCTATGAGAGCGCGATCAAGCTCGCCAACGATCACGAGATGGGCAATGGCGTCGCCATCTTCACCCGTGACGGCGATGCCGCGCGCGACTTTGCAAGCCGTGTCCAGGTCGGCATGGTCGGCATCAACGTGCCGATCCCGGTGCCGATCGCCTACTACACCTTCGGCGGCTGGAAGGCATCTTCCTTCGGCGATCTCAACCAGCACGGCCCGGACGCGTTCCGCTTCTACACCAAGACCAAGACGGTGACCTCGCGCTGGCCGTCCGGCATCAAGGACGGTGCCGAATTCGTCATCCCGACGATGAACTGAGCCGGACGACTTCTTGGTTGCGCGTCCTCGCCTTCGGCTGCGGTCGCGCGGGCGGGCATCAAGGACGGTGCTGAATTCGTCATCCCGACGATGAACTGACCGGACAACAAATTGGTTTGGATTCAAGACCTGGGCGCTCGCGCCCGGGCGTTTTTTTGCAATCCGGTGGCGACCCTATCCGCTTGAACGCTAATGTGATGGAACCAAGTAGGCATCTGCCGTCTTGGTTTGCAGTGCTGCCGCAAGGAGGCACGGCAGATCAAGCAACGGCGCTGGCGACAGCTTCGGGGACATCGTCTGGCGCAAGGAGGTGTCAGATGACCCGTCTTGTGGCAACGCTATTTTTCGCGGCGGTTTCCGCGTTTCCGGCCGCCCCGGCGATGGCAGAGCAATGCGCGGCCCGTGCGGATATGATCAAAGCGCTCGGGGAAAAATTCCACGAAAGCGAAGCGGCGCGGGGCTTGGTCAACCCGAGCCTGATTCTTGAGATATTCGTCTCCGACCAGGGCACCTGGACAATTCTTGCCACCGACACGCATGGTCAGAGCTGCGTCATCACGGCAGGCGAAGGCTGGGACGGTCCGTTGATGGCGGCGGCTGCCTTGCCCGGGACTTAACCCGAGCTTCGAGGAAGCGCCAACGACGAGAGCGCACCGGATATAAAAGGACGTTCAGCGCGTGGCGGCCGTCTCGGCGTGGCCGCGCAACAGCGCCATCAGGCGTTTGGCGTCCTTGGCCGCAGCCTCTTCGTCGCCCGCAAGGATCGAGCGGATCAGCGCTACATGGTGCTCGGCGGATTCGGCAAGACCGGTTTCGGCCTTGTAGCGGAACCAGAAGCGGCGGCTGTGGGTCTGCAAGGGGGCGGCCAAACGGGCGGCGAAGGGATTGTCGGCAGCCAGCGCCAGCGCTTCGTCGAGAGCCTTGTCGGCCTGGATGAAGGCAAGCACATTGCCCGAGATCACCGCTTTCTGCATGGCGAGCGCTGCTTCGTGAAACAAGTCGGCGGCTTCGCGGGTGACGAAGCGGGCGGCCGAGCGGGCGAGCACCACCTCGACGCCGCGACGTGCATCGAGGACGCGCAGCCAGTCGCCGGCATGGAGCGGGGCGATGGCGATCCCGGCGCGCGGCCTGATGTCAAGCAGCCCTTCCCAGGCCAACCGCTGGATCGCCTCGCGCACCGGTGTCCTGCCAAGCCCGAGCCTGTCGATCAGAGCGCCCTCGGTGACGAAGCTTGCCGGGGCCAGTTCGAGCGTGACGATCATGTGCTCGAGCACATGGTAGGCCCTGGTCGCGGCTGGCTCCGTCGCGGTGCTTGCTGCCGTGGATATCAAATGCGCTCTCCTGATATATCTTCAATATATCATAACGGAATCCGCATTGACAGCGGGTTTGTTTATAGATATACCACTGATATATCAGATGGAGAGATGATCATGTGGACCGGAGTTTTTCCTGCCGTCACGACCAAATTCACCGCGGATGATCGTCTCGATCATGCCGAGATGGAGCGCTGCTTCAGCCTGCAGATGGAGGCCGGCTGCGACGGCATCATCGTCTGCGGATCGCTCGGCGAAGGGCCGATGCTGTCGCCCGACGAGAAGATCGAGGTGCTGAAGACCGCACAGAAGGTCGCCGGCAAGAAGCCGGTGCTGCTGACCGTCAACGAGGCCGGCACACGCGAGGCGGCCAGCATCGCCAAGCGCGCGAGCCGGGAAGGCGCCAATGGCCTCATGGTCGTGCCGAGCCCGATCTACCACACCAATGCGGAAGAGACCGTCGGGGCGCTGCGCGCGGTCGCGCAGGCGGGCGACCTGCCGGTCATGATCTACTCCAATCGGCTTGCCTACCGCGTCGACGTCACCGTCGACCAGATGGAGGAGCTGGCGTCGGACAAGCGCTTTGTCGCGATCAAGGAATCCTCCGACGACATCCGTCGTTCGACCGAGATCATCAATCGCCTGGGCACTCGCTACGACCTGTTCACTGGCGTCGACAATCTGGCCTTCGAGGCGCTGTCGGTCGGCGCCATCGGCTGGGTCGCGGGACTGGTCACAGCCTTCCCGCGCGAGACCGTCGCCATATTCCAGCTGATGAAGCAGGGCCGCCGCGAGGAGGCGCTCGCCATCTACCGCTGGTTCCGGCCGCTGCTCGATCTCGATGTCTCGACTTACCTGGTCCAAAACATCAAGCTTGCCGAAGTGTTCGCGATCAACACAAATGACCGCGTTCGCATGCCGCGCCAGCCGCTGTCTGGAGAGCGCCGCAAGGCTGTCGAGAAGATCGTCAAGGATGCGCTCGCCGTGCGGCCGACACTGCCGCAGTTCTGAGCTGGTATGAAGCGAGCGGGGCGGAGACTGGGACATGCATGCAGGGGTGACGTACAAAGATGAATAGCGATGTTCCAATCGACATCGCCATCATCGGTGGCGGCATCATCGGCATCTGTGCCGCTGCGTCTCTCGCCGAGGCCGGACGCAGGGCCACCGTCTTCGACCGCACCGGCATTTGCGAGGAGACGAGCTCCGGCAATGCCGCCGCCTTCGCCTTCTCCGACGTGCTGCCGCTGGCCCACAAGGGCATGATCCGGCAGCTGCCGAAATGGCTGGCCGATCCGCTTGGCCCGCTCAGCATTCCGCCCGCCCATCTGCCGAGGCTTCTGCCCTGGCTAATCCGCTTCTGGCGCGCCGGGGCGCCCGGGAAATACGAGGCGAGCCTTGCCGCTCAGGCGGGCATGATGAAGCTCGCCGAAGCGGAGTGGATGGGCCTGCTCGATCGCTCCGGCACGCGGTCGATGCTGCGCGAAGATGGCTCGCTCGAGCTCTATGAAAGCGAAGCCGAATTTCAGGCCGGGCTGCCCGGCTGGGCGGCGCGTGAGCGTTTCGGCATCGGTTTCCGCCATGTCGAGGGCGAGGAACTGGCCGCCTTGCAGCCGGGGCTGTCGCCGCGCTTCATCAAAGGCACGTTCGTGCCGGGATGGAAGACGGTCGCCGACCCGAAACTGCTGGGCAAGGCGGTGTGGGCCTATGCGCAGGCCAAGGGCGCCCGCTTTGAGCTGGCCCGAATCAGCCAAGTCGCGGTGGATCAGGATGGTGCGACGCTGACGTTGGCAGACGGCACCACAAGGCAGGCGCGACACCTCGTCGTCGCCGCCGGCGCATGGTCGCATCTGCTGGCGCGGCAGCTCGGCGATCGCATTCCGCTGGAGACCGAGCGCGGCTACAACACCACGTTGCCGACGAGTGCCTTCGACGTGACGCGGATGCTGATCTTCTCCGGCCATGGTTTCGTCGTCACGCCGCTCGAAACGGGCCTGCGTGTCGGTGGCGCCGTTGAACTCGGCGGCATCGAGCGGCCGCCCAATTATGCCAGGTCGAAAGCGCTGCTGCGGAAGGCACAGAAATTCTTGCCGGGGCTCGATCCCTCGGGTGGGCGCGAATGGATGGGGTTCCGCCCCTCGCTGCCGGATTCAGTGCCAGTCATCGGCGGCGCGCCGGGAAAGCGGTCGGTGGTCTATGCCTTCGGCCATGGCCATCTCGGCCTGACCCAGGCGGCGGCCACCGGACGGTTGATCAGGGATCTTGTCCTGGGGCAGACTCCACCGATCGATCTGGCCCCCTTCAGTCCGCAACGATTTTGATATTTTCGGGTTTTGATTTTCGAGGAGCGTCATGGCCAAGAAATCCTTCTTCTGCATAGACGGCCACACCTGCGGCAATCCGGTGCGGCTGGTCGCTGGCGGCGGCCCGCTGCTGCAGGGCGCGACGATGATGGAGCGGCGTGCGCATTTTCTGGCCGAGTATGACTGGATACGCACCGGGCTGATGTTCGAGCCGCGCGGCCATGACGTGATGTCCGGTTCGATTCTCTATCCGCCGACGCGCGAGGATTGCGACATCGCCATCCTGTTCATTGAAACCTCCGGCTGCCTGCCGATGTGCGGTCATGGCACCATCGGTACGGTGACGATGGCCATCGAGCACGGACTGATCAAGCCGAAGACGCCGGGCGTGCTTCGGCTCGACACGCCGGCCGGCCTTGTCATCGCCGAATACAAACAGGTCGGCGACTATGTCGAGGAGGTGCGCATCACCAATGTGCCGTCCTTCCTCCATGCCGAGGGGCTGACGGTCGAATGCCCTGGGCTCGGCGAAATCACCGTCGATGTCGCCTATGGCGGCAACTTCTACGCCATCGTCGAACCACAGAAGAACTATCGCGACACGGCCGATTATTCGGCGGGCGACTTCATCGCCTGGAGCCCGGTGGTGCGCCAGCGGCTCAACGAGAAATATTCCTTCGTCCATCCCGAGAGCCCTGGCATCAACCGGCTGTCGCACATGCTGTGGACCGGTGCGCCGACGGTGGATGGCGCGGATGCCCGCAATGCCGTGTTCTACGGCGACAAGGCGATCGACCGCTCGCCCTGCGGCACCGGCACCTCGGCGCGCATGGCGCAGCTTCATGCCAAGGGCAAACTCAAGGCCGGCGACAGCTTCGTCCATGAATCGATCATCGGTTCGCTGTTCAAGGGCAAGGTCGAAAAGGATGTCAGCGTGGCCGGCAAGCCGGCCATCATTCCCTCGATCGGCGGCTGGGCGCGGATGACCGGACTGAACACCATCTTCATCGACGACCGCGACCCTTTCGCGCACGGATTTGTTGTCAAGTGATGGGACTCCTGACCTTGCGGAAAGCAACGGCCTGAAAAATGGATCGTGCCAAAAACGCAAGGATTCCTTTCATCACCTAATTTTGACGGCGATTTCTTCGAAACGGAGCGCATGATGCGGTCGAATCGTCAAAGACATTGCGTTATGCCAATGGTAGGGTCCGCGATAGTCCAGGGGCTGGATGATGGAAAACGGGCAATCGGACAGCGTGCTTCGAAAACACGCATGACGATTGAAAAATGACGTTGCAATCCGGGCTCGAAACTTTACGACTAGGGGAAATACGAAAAGGAATGCGTCTGCATGGGCGACATTTCAGGGGAGCCATGTACACATGCAGTATTTTGTCCAGCAGCTTATCAACGGGCTGACGCTGGGATCGATCTATGGGCTGATCGCGATCGGCTACACGATGGTCTACGGCATCATCGGCATGATCAATTTCGCCCATGGCGACATCTTCATGGTGGGTGCCTTCACGGCACTGATCGTCTTCCTCGCCCTTGGCGCGCTGTTCTATTCGGTGCCGGTTGTGCTGGCGCTGCTGATCATGATGATCGTGGCGATGCTGCTCACCAGCCTCTATAACTGGACGATCGAAAAGGTCGCCTACCGGCCGTTGCGCGGTTCGTTCCGACTGGCCCCGCTGATCACTGCCATCGGCATGTCGATCGCGCTGTCGAACTTCGTCCAGGTGACGCAGGGTCCACGCAACAAGCCGATCCCGCCGATGGTCAGCCAGGTTTACAACATCAACGGCATCAGCGTGTCGCTGAAGCAGATCATCATCGTCGTCGTCACGGCGCTGCTGCTGGCGCTGTTCTGGTATCTGGTCAACAAGACCTCGCTCGGGCGAGCGCAACGGGCCTGTGAGCAGGACCGCAAGATGGCGGCGCTGCTCGGCATCGATGTCGACCGTACCATCTCGATCACCTTCATCATGGGTGCGGCCCTTGCCGCGGTCGCCGGCACTTTGTTCCTGATGTATTACGGCGTCATTGCCTTCTCGGATGGCTTCACGCCGGGCGTGAAGGCCTTCACGGCGGCGGTGCTGGGCGGCATTGGTTCGCTGCCTGGGGCGGTGGTCGGCGGGCTGATGATCGGCTTCATCGAGAGCATGTGGTCGGCCTATTTCTCGATCGACTACAAGGACGTCGCGGCGTTCTCGATCCTGGCCATCGTGCTGATCTTCCTGCCTTCCGGCATATTGGGCCGGCCAGAAGTCGAAAAGGTCTGAGACTATGGCCGTCACCGTATCTCCGGAGCGCGACACCGTCGCCACCCCCATGCAGCGCGCGTTGCGCGAGGCACTTTATGCCGCTGCCATATCGTTCGGCCTGTTCGTGCTGTTCATCGGCCTGAAGACCGGCCAGAACATTTCCAATGAACTGGTCCTGACGACACGCTGGGGCCTGCTTGCCGCCGTGGTGATCGCCACGGCTGTCGGGCGCTTCCTCTATGTCGCTTATGGCCAGCCCTTCCTCGCCAACCAGAAGATCACCGACGTCGCCACCGGCCTGCTGCCGGCCACCGTGGCGTCACGCTTCTTCCAGTTGCCGGCCTTCATCGTGGCCTTGGTCGCGGCGGTGGTGTTGTTTGCGGTCAACAGCTCTCTCGTCGGATGGGTGGGAGCCGAGCCGGCGGGCTATCTGCAGTTCCTGCGCGCCCTGGCAGTCATCTATGTGCTGGCCTGCGTGATCTATTATTTCCGGGGCTTCATTCATGCCAATTTCACCAAACTCGGCATTGCCGCGCTGATCCTCTATCCGATCCTGGTGGTGGCGATCCTGTCGCTGATGTCCTGGTCGTTCGTCGGCGGGCTGCAAGGCTCGCTGAAATGGGTCGACAATTTCGGCATCCAGATCCTGATCTATGTGATGCTGGCCTGGGGCCTGAACATCGTCGTCGGCCTCGCCGGCCTGCTCGATCTCGGTTATGTCGCCTTCTACGCAGTCGGCGCCTATGCCTATGCGCTGCTCGGCACGCAATACGGCCTGTCGTTCTGGATCCTTTTGCCGGCCGCCGGCGCCATGGCCGCCTTCTGGGGCGTGCTGCTCGGTTTTCCGGTGCTGCGCCTGCGCGGCGACTATCTGGCGATCGTCACCTTGGCTTTCGGTGAGATCATCCGCCTGGTGCTGATCAACTGGCGCGAGGTCACCAACGGTTCGGCCGGTATTTCCGGCATTCCGAAGGTCACCTTCTTCGGCTTGATGACCTTCAACGTGTCCGACCCCAATTACATCGCCAAGGTGCTGCACCTCGCCACCTCGAGCGCCTACTACAAGATCTTCCTTTATTACCTGATCCTGGCGCTGGCGCTGCTGACAGCCTTCGTCACTATCCGGCTGCGGCGCATGCCGGTCGGCCGTGCCTGGGAAGCGTTGCGGGAGGACGAGATCGCCTGCCGCTCGCTCGGCATCAACACCACCACCACGAAGCTTACAGCCTTCGCCACGGGTGCGATGTTCGGCGGCTTCGCCGGCGCGTTCTTCGCCGCACGGCAGGGCTTCGTCAGCCCGGAATCCTTCGTCTTCCTGGAATCGGCCATCATCCTGGCCATCGTCGTTCTCGGTGGCATGGGCTCGCTGGTGGGCATCGCGGTCGCCGCAATGGTGATGATCGGCGGCACCGAGGCGTTGCGCGAACTCGACTTCCTCAAGCAGGTCTTCGGACCGGACTTCACACCGGAACTCTACCGCATGCTTCTGTTCGGCATGGCCATGGTCATCGTCATGCTGTGGAAGCCGCGCGGCTTCGTCGGCAGTCGTGAACCAACCGCCTTCCTCAAGGAGCGAAAGGCTGTCTCAAGCTCCTTCACCAAGGAAGGACACGGCTGATGAATGCGAACCCTGTTCAGAAGGCCAATTCCGGCGTGAACGACGCTATCCTGCAGGTCGATCATCTGTCGATGAAGTTCGGCGGCCTGGTGGCCATCGGCGATCTGTCTTTCGCCGCCAAGCGCGGCGAGATCACCGCGCTGATCGGCCCCAACGGCGCCGGCAAAACCACGGTGTTCAACTGCATCACCGGCTTTTACAAGCCCTCGGAAGGCATGATCACGCTCAACCGGAACGATGGTTCGACCTTCCTGCTCGAGCGGCTGCCCAACCATGAGATCCCGGCGCGCGCCAAGGTGGCGCGCACCTTCCAGAACATCCGCCTGTTCTCCGGCATGACCCTGCTGGAGAACCTGCTGGTCGCCCAGCACAACAAACTGATGAAGGCATCGGGCTACACGGTCCTCGGCCTGTTCGGCTTCAGCGGCTATCGCAAGGCCTCGGCCGAGTCGGTGGAGCTCGCCAAGCATTGGCTGGAAAAGGCCGATCTTGTCGACCGTGCCGACGACCCGGCCGGCGACCTGCCCTATGGCGCGCAGCGCCGTCTCGAAATCGCTCGCGCCATGTGCACGGGACCCGAGCTTCTGTGCCTCGATGAGCCGGCGGCCGGCCTCAATCCGAAGGAATCGGCGGCGCTCAACGAGCTGCTGATCGACATCAAGAACACCTCCGGCACCTCGATCCTGTTGATCGAGCACGACATGTCGGTGGTCATGCAGATATCCGACCATGTCGTGGTTCTGGAGTATGGCCGGAAGATTTCCGACGGCAGTCCGCAGTCTGTGCGCACCGATCCGCGCGTCATCGCCGCCTATCTCGGCGTCGACGACGAAGAAGTCGAAGCCGTCCTTACCGAAGTCGGCGACGAAGATGTCATCGAACAGCTCGATACAGGGCCGGATGCCGCGCATGGTCCGGGAACATCGTCGTCCTATCTCGCCGGGCCGGTGACCGACACGGTCGGCCACAGTTCGGGCGAGCGGGTTACGGTGGCCAAGGGAGCGTCAAAGGCCGGTCAGGTCGACGCCAGGTCGCTCGCCGCGGCAAACAAGGCAGCCTCGCTGGCAGCCGTACCGGCGGCGAAGGCAAAGCCTACTCCGAAAGCGGCTTCAAAGGCGGCAACCGGCACGGCGGCGAAGTCGACCGCGTCGGCCAAGCCGGCAGTCAAGGCCACGGCGAAGGCTGGAGAGATCTCCAATCGGCTGGCGGCGCCTCGCGGCGGCAAGGCCGATAATTTGACCCGCATCAAGGGCATCGGTACGGTCAACGAGAAGAAGCTCAACGATCACGGCATCTTCCACTTCGACCAGATCGGCGCCTGGAAAAAGGCCGACGTCGAGGCCGCCGAAGCCTATCTCGCCTTTGACGGACGTATCGCGCGCGAGGAATGGGTCAAACAGGCCAGGCTGCTCGGCCAGGGCAAGGACACGGAATTCTCGCGCCGCGTCGACGCGGGCAAGGTGGCGACAAGCCATGCTTCCGCAAAGACTGCAAAGGCAGCCTCCGGAAAGACCGCGAGCAAGACCGCGGCGGGCAAGCGTGGAGGGGGCAAGTGATGGCCGCGACAACGCTGCTCGATATCAAGGGCGTGCAGACTTACTACGGCAACATCCGAGCCTTGAACGGCGTCGATGTCACTGTGAAGGAAGGTGAGATCGTGGCGCTGATCGGTGCCAATGGCGCCGGCAAGTCGACGCTGATGATGACCATTTTCGGCGCGCCGCGGGCTCGCGCCGGCACCATCACCTTTGCCGGCACCGACATAACCCAGATGCCGACGCACGAGATCGCGCGCATGCGCATTGCCCAGTCGCCCGAGGGCCGGCGGATCTTTCCGCGCATGACGGTGATGGAAAACCTGCAGATGGGCGCCAGCCTCGACAACCTCAAGCATTATGACGAGGACGTCGAGAAGGTGTTCACGCTGTTCCCGCGTTTGAAAGAGCGCATCACCCAGCGCGGCGGCACGCTGTCGGGCGGTGAGCAGCAGATGCTGTCGATCGGACGCGCGCTGATGGCACGACCGAAGCTGCTTTTGCTCGACGAGCCGTCGCTGGGTCTCGCGCCGCTGATCGTCAAGCAGATCTTCGACGCCATCCGCGAACTGAACCGCACCCAGGGGCTGACCGTGTTCCTGGTCGAGCAGAACGCCTTCGGCGCGCTCAAGCTCGCCACGCGCGGCTACGTCATGGTCAACGGCAATGTGACGATGAGCGGCACCGGCAAGGAGCTGCTCGCCAATCCGGAAGTGCGCGCCGCCTATCTCGAAGGCGGACACCACTGAGTTCGGAGCGGAATGCGTGCATTCGCCATTCCGCTCCAGATTGTTTGTTTGTCGCATGATCTTGTCCGGAAAGTCCGCAACTTTTCGGGATCATGCTAAGGAGACTTCACCATGCAGGGCATTCTTTACGAGGAACCCTCGATCTGGCAGTTCTTCTTCGTCACCTGTCTGCTCGGCGGCTGGGCGGCGTGGATGACGGGCAAGGCCAGTGCTCAGACGTGGCGCAGCTTCATCCAGCTGTTCGCCTATATGCTGGGCCTCGGCATCGCGATCCGCTTCATCCATCACGCGCTGTTCGGCGGCACCATGTTCTCGCTGCACTATTATGTCGTCGACACCATCGTGCTGATGATCCTCGGCTTCGTCGGCTATCAATACACGCGCACCAACCAGATGGTGACACAGTATAATTGGCTCTACGAAAGAGCTTCACTCTTGAGCTGGAAACCGAAAGGTTGACGTTCATCATTAACGCCGCCTCGAAATTGAATCGGCGTGACAAGTGCCTGAAAATCGGCAAACTATGCTTTCTGCGATAAGGGTGGGCATCGCATGAAAGCTTCATCCACGCCCACTCCGTTAATGGGAGCGTTTTAAATGAAAAAGTCACTTTTGTCCGCCGTCGCCCTGACCGCGCTGGTCGCGTTCGGCGGCAACGCGTGGGCTGACGTCATGTTCGGCGTCGCAGGTCCGATCACCGGTCCGAACGCCGCCTTCGGCGCGCAGCTTCAGAAGGGCGCGGAAGCGGCCGTCGCCGACATCAATGCCAAGGGCGGCATCAATGGCGAGCAGATCAAGCTTGAGGTCGGCGACGACGTTTCCGATCCGAAGCAGGGTATCTCGGTCGCCAACAAGTTCGTCGGCGACGGTGTCAAGTTCGTGGTCGGCCACTTCAACTCGGGCGTCTCGATCCCGGCATCGGAAGTCTATGCGGAAAACGGCATCGTCGAAGTGACGCCGGCCGCTACCAACCCGCAGTTTACCGAGCGCGGTCTGTGGAACGTGTTCCGCACCTGCGGACGCGATGACCAGCAGGGCAGCATTGCCGGCGCTTATCTCGCCGCGAACTTCAAGGACGCCAAGATCGCCGTCGTGCACGACAAGACCACCTACGGCCAGGGCCTTGCCGACGAAACCAAGAAGGCAATGAATGCCAAGGGCCTGACGGAAGTCATGTATGAAGGCATCAATGTCGGCGACAAGGACTTCTCGGCGCTGATCGCCAAGATGAAGGAAGCCGGCGTTTCGATCATCTATTGGGGCGGCCTGCACACCGAAGCCGGCCTGATCATCCGCCAGGCGGCCGACCAGGGCCTCAAGGCGACGCTGGTCTCCGGCGACGGCATCGTGTCGAACGAACTGGCTTCGATCGCGGGTGACGCGGTTGCGGGCACGCTCAACACGTTCGGCCCGGATCCGCGCCTGATCCCCGCCAACAAGGAACTCGTCGAGAAGTTCCGCGCGCAGGGTTTCGAACCTGAAGCCTACACGCTCTACTCCTACGCCGCCGTGCAGGCTATCGCCGAGGCAGCGACCGCTGCCAAGTCGAACGATCCGCAGGCAGTTGCCAAGGCGCTGCATGAAAACGGCCCGTTCAAGACCGTGCTCGGCGATCTGTCCTATGACGCCAAGGGCGACCCCACGCTGCCCGGCTACGTGATGTACGAATGGAAGAAGGGCGACGACGGCAAGTACACCTACATCCAGAAGATGTAAGACTCGTCAGTCTCCAGACCGTTTACGGATGCCCGGCGCCTCGCGCCGGGCATTTTCTTTTTGTCATCAGGGGCGGCCGATGGAGCCGGGTCCCTTAGCCGGGAATGATCGCGCGTCACGGCAGAGCCGGCGCTTTTTCTGGCTGTTTGGATGAATGCGAAGGCCTCTGGTGCAATGATTCCATTTCAATCGGTTTAAATGCGCGTCAAATTTGTTTGCACTGCAGCATTTTCACGCTAATCATTGCGCCGATTTCTCTTCCTTCCGTTGCTGGAGCCCAGTCCTTGGCCATCACGAAGATCCTCGTCGCCAACCGGTCCGAAATCGCCATTCGCGTCTTTCGCGCGGCCAACGAACTCGGCCTCAAAACCGTGGCGATCTGGGCCGAAGAAGACAAATACTCCCTGCATCGCTTCAAGGCCGACGAGAGCTACCAGGTCGGGCGCGGACCGCATCTGACCCGGGACATGGGGCCGATCGAAAGCTATCTGTCGATCGAGGAGGTGATCCGCGTCGCCAGGCTGTCGGGTGCCGATGCTATCCATCCCGGCTACGGATTGTTGTCGGAAAGTCCCGAATTCGCCGACGCCTGTGCCGAAGCCGGCATTACCTTCATCGGGCCGAAGCCGGACACAATGCGGCGGCTCGGCAACAAGGTCGCGGCGCGCAATCTCGCCATCGAGGTCGGGGTGCCGGTGATCCCCGCCACCGATCCGTTGCCGGATGACATGGAGGCGGTCAAGAAACTGGCCAAGGGAATCGGCTACCCCGTGATGCTGAAGGCATCATGGGGTGGCGGCGGCCGCGGCATGCGCGCCATCCGCGCCGAAGCCGACCTTGCTCGTGAAGTCACCGAAGGCAAGCGTGAGGCGAAAGCCGCCTTCGGCAAGGACGAGGTCTATCTCGAAAAGCTGATCGAACGCGCGCGCCATGTCGAGGTGCAGGTGCTGGGCGACACCCATGGCAATGCGGTGCACCTGTTCGAGCGCGACTGTTCGATCCAGCGCCGCAACCAGAAGGTCGTCGAGCGGGCGCCGGCGCCCTATCTCGAAATGTCGCAGCGCGAGGAGCTTTGCGGCCATGCGCTGAAGATCGCCCGCGAGACCAGTTATATCGGCGCCGGCACGGTCGAGTTCCTGCAGGATGCCGACACCGGCAAATTCTATTTCATCGAGGTCAACCCGCGCATCCAGGTCGAGCACACCGTCACCGAGCAGGTGACCGGCATCGATATCGTCAAGGCGCAGATCCATATCCTCGACGGCTTTGCCATCGGCACACCGGAATCAGGCGTGCCGGCGCAGAAGGACATAAGGCTGAACGGCCACGCGCTGCAGTGCCGCATCACCACGGAAGACCCCGAGCACAATTTCATCCCCGACTACGGACGCATCACCGCCTATCGCGGCGCAACAGGCTTCGGCATCCGCCTCGATGGCGGCACCGCCTATTCGGGCGCTGTCATCACCCGCTTCTACGATCCGCTGCTGGAGAAGGTGACGGCGTGGGCGCCGACGCCGGCCGAGACGATCGCCCGCATGAACCGGGCGCTGCGCGAGTTCCGCATCCGCGGCGTCGCCACCAATCTGACCTTCCTCGAAGCGATCATCAACCACCCGAGCTTCGCCGACAATTCCTACACGACCAAGTTCATCGACACGACGCCGGAACTGTTCCAGCAGGTCAAGCGTCAGGACCGCGCCACCAAGCTCATCAACTATCTCGCCGACGTCAGCGTCAACGGCCATCCCGAGACGCGCGGCCGGCCGCAGCCGAAGGCCGATGCGGCCGCACCCGTGGTGCCTTACCTCAACGGCAATGTGCCCGGCGGCAGCAAGCAGAAGCTGGATGTGCTCGGGCCGGAGAAGTTCGCCGCCTGGATGCGCGATCAGAGGCAAGTGCTGGTCACCGACACGACGATGCGCGATGGCCACCAGTCGTTGCTCGCCACCCGTGTGCGAACGCATGACATTGCCGGCATCGCCGGTACTTATGCGCGTGCCTTGCCGCAGCTTCTATCGCTGGAATGCTGGGGCGGCGCCACCTTCGATGTCGCCATGCGCTTCCTCACCGAGGATCCGTGGGAGCGGCTGTCGCTGGTGCGCGAGGCGGCGCCCAATCTGCTGTTGCAGATGCTGCTGCGCGGCGCCAATGGCGTCGGCTACACCAACTATCCCGACAATGTCGTGCAGCATTTCGTCAAGCAGGCAGCAAGCGGTGGCATCGACCTGTTCCGGGTCTTCGATTGCCTGAACTGGGTCGACAATATGCGCGTCGCCATGGATGCGGTCGGTGCCGAGGGTAAGCTGATCGAAGCGGCGATCTGCTACACCGGCGACATCCTCGATCCGGCGCGGGCGAAATACGACCTCAAATACTATGTCGGCCTGGCCAGGGAATTGCAGGCGGCCGGCGCCCACATCATTGCCGTCAAGGACATGGCCGGACTGCTAAAGCCGGCGGCGGCACGCGTGCTGTTCAAGGCGCTGCGCGAGGCGACCGACCTGCCGATCCATTTCCACACCCACGACACGTCGGGCCTGTCGGCGGCGACGGTGCTGGCGGCGGTGGAAAGCGGCGTCGACGCCATAGACGCGGCGATGGATGCTTTCTCCGGCAACACCTCGCAGCCATGCCTTGGCTCGCTCGTCGAGGCGCTGAAGGGCACCGAACGCGACCCCGGTCTCGACCCGCAATGGATCAGGAAAATCTCGTTCTACTGGGAAGCGGTGCGCAACCAGTACGCCGCCTTTGAAAGCGACCTCAAGGGGCCGGCTTCGGAAGTCTATCTGCACGAGATGCCGGGCGGGCAGTTCACCAATTTGAAGGAACAGGCGCGCTCGCTCGGACTGGAGACGCGCTGGCACGAGGTGGCGCAGACCTATCACGACGTCAATCTGATGTTCGGCGACATCGTCAAGGTGACGCCGTCCTCCAAGGTCGTCGGCGACATGGCATTGATGATGGTCAGCCAGGATCTCACCGTTGCCGATGTCGAAAACCCGGACAAGGATATCGCATTCCCGGATTCGGTGGTCTCGATGCTGCGCGGCGACCTTGGCCAGTCGCCAGGCGGGTGGCCGGCGGCGCTGCAGGGGAAGGCGCTGAAGGGCGACAAGCCGATCACGGTGCGGCCCGGCTCACTGCTCAAGCCAGCCGACCTAAAGGCCAACCGCAAGGAAATCGAGGAGAAGCTCGAGCGCAAGCTGTCGGAGTTCGAATTCGCCTCGTGGCTGATGTATCCAAAGGTGTTTACGGATTTCGCCGGAGCGCAGGAAACCTATGGGCCGGTCAGCGTCCTGCCGACGCCGACCTATTTCTACGGCATGAAGCCGGAAGACGAGATCTTCGTCGACATCGAGAAAGGCAAGACGCTGGTGGTCCGATGCCTTGCCATCGGCGATGTCGACGAAAAGGGCATGGTCACCGTGTTCTTCGAGCTCAACGGCCAGCCGCGTCGTGTCAAGGTGCCCGACCGGGCGCATGGCGCGTCCGCCGCCAAGGCCCGCCGCAAGGCCGAACCCGGCAACGAGGCGCATGTCGGCGCACCGATGCCGGGCGTCGTCTCGGCGCTTTCGGTGGCTGCCGGCCAAGCTGTGAAGGCCGGTGACGTGCTGCTTTCCATCGAAGCGATGAAGATGGAGACGGCGCTGCATGCCGAGCGCGACGGTACGGTCGCCGAGGTGCTGGTCAAGGCAGGCGACCAGATCGATGCCAAGGATCTGCTGATCGCTTTCAATTAGAGTTCGCAAAACGGACTGGTTGTCGGCTTCTGGCGGCAGCCCGCGTGGCTTGGTCGATAACGGCTTGACCCGTCGCCGCCGGTCGGGCATCGAACCGGCTCAAATTTTGCCGCAGTCGTCCGCGAGTCGCGGAGCCGATGCTTTTGGAGAAAAATATGGCCGACGATATCACCGATACCAGCCAGACTGTTGCCGCCGGCCAGCTGCGTGCCTTCATCGAGCGCATAGAGCGGCTCGAGGAAGAGAAGAAAACCATTTCCGACGATATCAAGGAAGTGTTCGCCGAGGCCAAGGGCACTGGGTTCGACACTAAGGCGATGCGCACGATCATCCGGCTGCGCAAGAAGGACCAGGCCGAGCGGCAGGAAGAGGAAACCATCCTCGATCTGTACAAGGCCGCGCTCGGCATGGTGTAAGATCAGCCGGCCCCGGCACCGACACGGTTGCCGGAGATACGGTTTAAGCCATGAGCGAATTCGACTTCGGCGCCCGCCGCGCCTCTGAATTCCGCCAGCGCGGCTTCTGGACGCTGTTCGCTGAGCGGCATCCGGAAGAAAGGGCTCTGATGGCGCGGCGCGGACCCTGGTTCTGGCAGCGCGGGCTGCCCGACTTCGCCTTGGTCCTTTCCATGTATGTCGCGCCGGCGCAGAACCAGGTCGGCGTCTTCTTCGGTCGCAACGAGAAGTTCGGCGCCACGCAAGCCTGGTCGCGGCTGAAGCCGTTTCAGCGTGAAATCGAAGACAGGCTGAAGCTCAGGCCGGAACAGAGTTGCGAGGGCCTCGGCATCAATTCGATGTGGCGGGTGAACTGCTATGCCGAGGACAACTGGCCAGCCATGGCCGACTGGCTGGTGACCGAATGTTCGCGCTTCGAGCGTGCGGTAACCGAAGTCCTGGGGCAGGGATAGATATCCGGTGTTGCCAGAAGGTATCGGCTCCTTTTTCCGCTCACGCTGGCAAGGCCAGGTGCCGCTCGACCGGCTGTTCTGGCGCGACCTTGTCCTCGTCGGCACCGCGGTCAGCATCGTCGCATCGGTGCTGGCGCTCGTCTTGCTCGGATTGAAGTTGCCGCTCGGGCTTGTGCTGGCAGTGCATTTCGCGTCGGTGCCCTACAGCCTGTTCCTGACCTTGGCGGTGTGGCGGACCACCGAAAAGATTCCCGGGGCCAAGGCCTGGATGATGACGCTGGGCGCCACGCTGTGGCTGGTGGCGATGATCGTGGTCTGATCGTCTGCCCAGAGGGGGGCGACGGATATTTAAACGAAAAGGGCGACAGATGCCGCCCTTTCATAGTGTCGAACCCGGATGGCTCAGGCCGAGGGCTCGAATTTCAGCGCCACGCCGTTGATGCAATAGCGCAGGCCGGTCGGCGGCGGGCCGTCCTCGAAGACATGGCCGAGATGGCTGCCGCAGCGGGCGCAATGGCATTCGGTGCGAACCATGCCGTAGCTGCGGTCGACGGTGTTTTCGACCGAGCCCGGCACCGGGTCGTTGAAGCTCGGCCAGCCGGTGCCGCTCTCGAACTTCAGCTTGGATTCGAACAAAGGCTGGTCGCAGCCGGCGCAGGAAAAGGTGCCGGCGCGCTTCTCGTAGAGCAAAGCGCAGCTTCCCGGCCGCTCGGTGCCGTGACCGCGCATGACGGCATACTGCTCCGGCGTCAGCCGGGCGCGCCATTCGGCGTCGGTGCGGGTTACAGGGTAGGTGTGGGTGTCCATGTGATCTCCTCAGCCTTGCCGGCTCGCTCCTACAGCGCCGCGCGTCCATCGGACGCGCAAGGGACGCTGTAGCACTTTGGTTTTGCGCATGATCCTTTCCGAACCGGAGGTTCGGGGTCATGCGCGGATTGCAACCTCATATTCGCACCAAGATAGGCATTTGTTACGGCATTTTCCCGCATTTTCGATTGGGTTCTCATGCGATCGCCGCCAGATAGCGATTGACCGAGCCAGCCAACGCCGCTTTTGCGCCCCCGATGATGTTCTGGTTCCACCACGCGCCGTAGATATGGTCGAACGCGAATGGCTCCAGCGCCGCCGCGATGCGGCGCACGGCCGCTGCATTGAGCGGAATGTAGTTCGGATAACTGTACATGAAGCTGACATGGCGGCGCGTCGGCGTCACCTGCAGGATATCGCCGGCCAGCAAGACGTCGCCGCCATCGCGTTTCCAGTGCAGCACCTGACCGCCGGCAAAGTGGCCACCGCAGCGGATGAGCGTCAGCGAAGGGTTTATGGCCAGCGTCTCGCCTTCCCAGCTGACGATCGCCTTGTGCGGCCGCATGATCCACTGGCGGTCATCGGCGTGGAGATAGATCGGCACGCCGCCAAACGCCTCGCTCCAACAGACCATCACCGAATAATAATGGCAGTGCGAGATGGCGATCGCCGCCAGGCCGCCGCGGCGGTTGATCTCGGCCACCGCCTCGTCGCTGACCATCGAAACGCAGTCCCACAGCACGTTGCCGTGTGGCGTCTGTGCCAGCAGCGCCCGCTGGCCGATGGCGAAGCGCGGCTCGATGCCGAAGGCGAGAACGCCGGCATCATCCTTCATCACAAGCCGATGCCCTTCAGCAAGTTCCTCCGGCGTGATCCACGCCTGCCCTTCCCAGCGCACATATTGGCGCTCGTCCTCGCAGATCGGGCAATGTCTTGGCGGCGTCTCTGTCGCCGCGAACTGGACGCCGCATTGCAGGCAGAGGAAGCAGATCATCGGATCTCCTGTCGGTCTTTCAGTGCTTTCTTGAAAGCTGCCTGGTCGCGCCTTCAAGCCCGGCCAAAGTCAGCGGGAACATGCGGCCGCCGAAGATGTCGCGGATCATCGCAATCGAATGGGTGTAGCCCCAGTTCTTGGGGTCTTCGGGGTTCAGCCATACCGCGTTCGGCCATTGCTGCAGCAGACGGCCGAGCCAGACGCTGCCTGCCTCCGGATTCCAGTGCTCGACCGAACCGCCGGGGTGAGCGATCTCGTAAGGGCTCATCGAGGCGTCACCGACGACGATCACCTTGTAGTCCGGGCCATATTTGTGGAGGAGGTCGAAGGTCGGAATCACCTCGGCATGCCTGCGGCGATTATCCTTCCACACACCCTCATAGAGGCAGTTGTGGAAGTAAAAATATTCGAGCTGGCGGAATTCGGCGCGGGCGGCCGAGAACAGCTCCTCGACGCTCTTGATGTGGTCGTCCATCGAGCCGCCGACATCGAAGAACATCAAAAGCTTCACCGCGTTGCGGCGTTCGGGCCGCGTCTGCACGTCGAGATAGCCATGTTCGGCGGTGGCGTGGATGGTGCCGGGCAGGTCGAATTCCTCCTCGGCGCCTTCGCGCACCCAGCGACGCAGCCGCTTCAGCGCGATCTTGATGTTGCGGGTGCCGAGTTCGACGGCATCATCGAAATTCCTGAACTCACGTCTGTCCCACACCTTCACCGCGCGGCGGTTGCGGCTTTCATGCTGGCCGATACGCACACCTTCGGGATTGTAGCCATAGGCACCGAAGGGCGAGGTGCCGCCGGTGCCGATCCATTTCGAGCCGCCCTGGTGGCGGCCTTTTTGCTCGTCCAGCCGCTGCTTCAAGGTCTCCATCAATTTCTCGAAACCGCCCAGCGCCTCGACCAGTTTTTTCTCTTCGTCGGTCAGGTGCTTTTCGGCGATGCGGCGCAACCATTCCTCGGGAATGTCAGCGACATCGACGGCATCCGGCCCGCCCAGCGCTTCGATGCCCTTGAAGACATGCGCAAACACCTGGTCGAAGCGGTCGATATGGCGCTCGTCCTTCACCAGCACCGCACGGGCGAGGTAATAAAAACCTTCGACGTCGTAGTCGACCAGCCCGGCTTCCAGTCCCTCCAGCAGCGACAGATATTCCCTGAGCGAAACGGGAACACGCGCGGCCTTCAGTTCGAGGAAGAAGGGGATGAACATTGTCTATCTACAGCAGATCATACTCGATGAAGCCGGTGCGGCGCGCGACATGGTCGTAGAGTTTGCGCGCGGTGGTGTTGGTTTCGTGCGTCATCCAGTAAACGTTCTTGACGCCGATTTTCGCGGCTTCTTGTCTTACTGCCTCGATTAGCGCCGCGCCTATGCCCTTGCCGCGCATGTCAGGGTCGGCGAACAGGTCCTGCAGATAGCAGTTGTTTTTTTCCGACCAGCCTGAGCGGTGGTAGAGATAGTGGGTGAGCCCTACCGCCTTGCCGTCCAGCGTGGCGATGAAGCCTTTCGGCTCGAACTCACCCTCGGTGAACAGCCGCTTCCAGGTGATGGCGTAGACCTCTTCCGGCAGCTTCGTCTCATAGAAGGTGAGGTAGTCGGTCCACAGCCGCCGCCAATCGGCGCGGTCGGACTGCGCGAGCGGGCGGACGATAATCTCAGACATGTCATCTCCTCTGAAGGTTTGGCCGAGGCTGCCTGCCTGTTCGGCTGCGGGCAACGGTCCACAGAAGGGAAAGCGCTGCTGCTGACCTATCGCTGCCTTCGTGCCATGAACGCCAGCCGCTCGAACAAATGCACGTCCTGCTCGTTCTTCAGCAATGCGCCATGCAACTTGGGCAGGGCGTTCTTCGGATCGGCGCGCAGATCTTCCGGCGCGATATCGTCGGCGACCAGCAGCCTTATCCAGTCGAGCGCTTCGGAGGTCGACGGCTTCTTCTTCAAGCCGGGCACGTCGCGGATTTCGTAGAACTGGGTCAGCGCCGCGCGCACCAGGTTCTGCTTGATGCCGGGATAGTGGACATCGACGATTCTGTGCAGCGTATCGACGTCGGGAAAGCGGATGTAGTGGAAGAAGCAGCGGCGCAGGAACGCGTCCGGCAACTCCTTCTCGTTGTTGGAGGTGATGATGACGATCGGCCTGACGGCGGCGCGGATGGTTTCGCCGGTCTCGTAGACGAAGAACTCCATCCGATCGAGTTCCTGCAGGAGGTCGTTGGGGAATTCGATGTCGGCCTTGTCGATCTCGTCGATCAAAAGCACGACCTTCCTGCCGGCGGCGAACGCCTCCCAGAGCTTGCCGCGCTTGATGTAGTTCCTGATGTCGTTGAAGCGCTCGTCACCAAGCTGGCTGTCGCGCAGGCGCGAGACGGCGTCATATTCGTAAAGGCCCTGCTGCGCCCTGGTGGTCGACTTGACGTGCCATTCGATGAGGTCGAGGCCAAGTGCTGACGCCACCTGGCGGGCCAGCTCCGTCTTGCCGGTGCCTGGCTCGCCCTTGACCAGCAAGGGCCGCTCCAGCGCGATCGCCGCGTTGACGGCCACCATCAGATCCTTGTCGGCGACATAGGCCGCCGTGCCTTCGAAACGCATTCTTGCTCCTCGGTTGATCATGGCAACCGTAAGGACGCGGCTCACCCTGTGCAAGGGTGCGCCGGCCGCGACGAATGGGCTTGAACCCTGATGGAAACATATGCCCGTCTCACTGGCGCTTAGCCGGCCGGCAGCCTATATTGGGCGGGACGGTCTGTGCTTCCCGGCAGGAGAACATTTTCCCCGGGGCCTTAACGATCCTTAGGGAGCTGTCCCTGGGAAGACCCGTGGGTTTTCTCACACGGCGCCCACCTACTTTGTAGGTTCCCGGGATCGCTCTCTCCACCGGTTGTGTGGATCGTCACTTATTGCCACGCGTCCCGCATTTCGGTGGATGATTGCGGTGGAAAACGTCGCTCCCAAAACTCCATCCAGATCTGACCTTTTCTAGCCTGGCTGAATGACCTCTCTCAAAGACCTGAAAAAGCAGCTTCGCCGTGAGGCCCTCGGACGCCGCGATGCGCTCGATGAATTCTGGCGGGTGGAGGTCGCGCTTGAAATGGCCGAGACGGCACGCGATCTCCTCCACGTCGAGCCGGGCCAGATCGTTTCCGGCTTCTGGCCGATGCGTTCCGAAGTCGACGTTCGGCCGTTGATGTTTGCCTTGCGTGAAAAGGGCGCGCGGCTTTGCCTGCCGGCCATTCTCGACAAGACCACCATCGTCTTTCGCGAACTGGTGCGCGGCGCGCCGATGGTCGAGATGGGTTTCGGCACGGTCGGCCCTCACGAGGAAGCCGAGGTGCTCGACCCCTCTGTGATGCTGGTGCCGCTCGCCGCTTTCGATGCGCGCGGCCATCGCATCGGCTATGGTGCCGGCTATTACGACCGCGCCATCGCCAAGCTGATCGACAAGGGACAGCCGCCGCGGCTGGTCGGCATCGCCTTCGACTGCCAGGAGGTGGCAATGGTGCCGGATGAGGAACATGACGTCGTCATTCCGGAAATACTGACCGAGAGCGGGTTGCGCCGCTTCGCGCCAAAATTGTAGATAAGTACAAGGGACGCATGATCTTCACTGGCGTCATGCAGCTTTCGCTGACCTTCGGTGCGGGATCATATGAGACTTCTCTTCCTCGGTGACATGGTTGGAAAGACAGGACGGACGGCGGTGTGGGAACAACTGCCCGGCCTGATCTCCGACTTCAAACTCGATTTCGTCATCGTCAATGGCGAGAACGCCGCGGGCGGCTTCGGCATCACCGAAGATATCTTTCGCGAGACGATCGCCGCTGGTGCTGATGTCGTCACCACCGGCAACCATGTCTGGGACCAACGCGACGCGCTCGCCTTCGCGCCGCGCGAAGAGCGCTTCCTGCGTCCCTCCAACTTTCCCAAGGGCACGCCCGGGCGCGGCTCCGGTGTCTATATCGCCAGGAGCGGCGCGCGCGTGCTGGTCGCCAACATCATGGGCCGGGTGTTCATGCATCCCGAGCTCGACGATCCGTTCCAGGCCGGCGAACGCGAGCTTGCCGCCTGTCCGCTCGGCGAGCAGGCGGATGCCGTGATTATCGACTTCCACGCCGAGGCGACCTCGGAAAAGATGTGCTTCGCGCATTTCGTCGACGGCCGCGCCAGCCTCGTCGTCGGCACCCACACCCACCAGCCGACCGGCGATCACCAGGTCCTCAACGGCGGCACCGGTTATATGTCCGACGCCGGCATGTGCGGGGACTACGATTCCTCGCTCGGCATGGACAAGGAGGAGCCGCTCAACCGGTTCCTGTCGAAGGTGCCGAAAGGCCGCTTCGAGGCGGCGACCGGACCGGCGACCTTGTGCGGCGTTGGCGTCGATATTTCCGACCGCACAGGGCTGACCGAGCGGATCGCGCCGTTTCGTCGCGGGCCACGGCTGGAAGAAACCGCACCGTCCTTCTGGTCCTGACATTGATATAGGCACGCTTAGTACCTAACTGCCGGCGACACTGCTCTAGATCGTTAAAAGAGGGGACGACCTCCATGCAGCTCATCGAATTCCTGGCGCCGCATTTCCAATTCGTGTCCGACCCGACCGCCTGGGTCGCGCTGCTGACGCTGATTGTGCTCGAGGTCGTGCTCGGCATCGACAACCTGATCTTCATCTCGATCCTGACCAACAAGCTGCCGGAAGCACAACGGGCCCGTGCCCGCCGGCTCGGCATCTCGGCGGCGCTGATCATGCGGCTGGTGCTGCTGGCCACCATTTCGATCATCGTCCAGCTGACCACGCCGGTGTTCACGGCCTTCGGCCACGGTTTTTCCTGGCGCGACCTGATCCTGATTGCCGGCGGCCTGTTCCTGGTCTGGAAGGCGACCAAGGAGATCCATCACACGGTCGATCCCGACGACCACAAGGATACGATGATGGGCGAGACGCTGCAGATCAGCCTTGCCGGCGCGATCTTCCAGATCCTGCTGCTCGACCTGGTCTTCTCGATCGATTCGATCATCACCGCCGTCGGCATGACCGACGAGATCGCCATCATGTACATCGCCGTGATCGTGGCGGTGAGCGTGATGATGCTGGCGGCCGGGCCGCTGGCCAACTTCATCGCCAAGAACCCGAGCATTGTCATGCTGGCGCTGGGCTTCCTTCTGATGATCGGCATGACACTGATCGCAGACGGCATGGGCTACCATGTGCCCAAGGGCTACATCTATGCGGCGATGGGCTTTTCGGCATTGGTCGAGGGACTCAACATGCTGGCGCGGCGACGTAGGAAGGCGAAATCGGGTGGCGGGCACTGAGCTTGGGCTTGGGCGCATGCCGCGTTTGGATTGACTTTTACGGATTTGTACATACAATACTGTAGTCGATGGTGCTACTTTGCAGTTTGAATGGGATCCTGAAAAAGCGAGGCGCAATCTTGCCAAGCACGGCATCGCCTTTGATCTTGCACGAAAGGTGTTCGATGATCCGCTCCATCTCATCGTGCCTGACCGGTTTGAAGATGGTGAGCAACGATGGCACGCGATCGGGATGATTGAGGCTGTCGCGGTATTGCTGGTTGTGCATACCTACCCCGGTCGCGAAGATGAAGAACGGGTTCGGATCGTTGGTGCTCGGAAAGCGACAACGCATGAAAGGAAGCGCTATGAACAGGAAGGACCTTAGCCAGGATCTGCGCAATCAACTTGCCAAGCTGGCCGATTTGCCCGACAGCGAGATTGATACCTCGGACATTCCAGAAGCTCCGGCCGAGAACTGGATTCATGCTCGCCGTGGACATCTTTACCGACCACTCAAGCAGCCGGTCACCATTAGGCTCGATGCCGATGTGCTATCCTGGTTTAAGGAACATGTCGGAGGCGGTGGCTATCAAACCGAAATCAATCGCGTACTTCGCCATCATGTGACCGAACAGGAAAAGCGGCGAGGTTGATCCGATTTAGTTAGCCGGCACGCCCTTCGGGTGGCGGTCGCCGATCAGGCCGAGCGTCAGGCCCTGCTCAAGCCAGACCTTGGCGCCGGCCAGCACGAGCGTGAAGCCGCCGGTTGAGTCGATGGCTTCTTTTACCTGCTCGTCGCCATTGCCGGCAAAGCCGAAGTTGCGAACCTCGAGAAAGGTCGTACCGCCTGGCATTTCGGTGAAGCTCCAGACCACGGTGGTTGGCGGATCGCTCCATTGCATGACGATCTTTTCATTCGCGACGATCTCGCTGACGTCGATGGTCGTCGAGACACCGTACATGCGCCACTCCCAGAGGACTTGCTTGCCGCTGTCCAGCCGGCCGCTGCCATGGGTGAACCAGAATTTCGTGGTTGTGGCCGGATCGACGATGGCCTCGAATACATCGGCGACAGGCCGCCGGATCAGCATGCCGGCCGCGGCGGTTGGCTTTTCGCGGATGTCCATCGGATGCTCCTTTCGAGGCTTGGCGTTCACCAGGCGTCCGGTTCGCGCAGCATGTGGATGATGTTGGCGGGGTTGGTGATCCAGCCGCCGCGGAAGCCCTCGCCCAGTGGCTCGATGGCATCGCAACGCACAACGCCAGCCTTGGCTAAATGATCCGCAGCCATGGGGAAATCCTTGGTGAACAGCTCCAGCCACACTTCGGCGTGGCTCATCATCGGCGCCTTATCGATCCACAGGCGGTTGGGGCCAAGCTCGAAGCCGATGGCCGGTGCCTTGTCTGTAAAGGGCTTCAGGCCGACGACGTCGCGGTAGAAGGCGATCGTCGCCTCATACTGGTGCGGCGGCACCTTCATGGCGATGTTGATGCCGCCGGTGATTGTCGCGGTCATTGCTGGCTCCCTTGTCGTGTTCAGCTGTTGTTGGTCGCCCTTGCCCAGGCTGGTTATGCGAGATTGACCTGCCAGGAGACCCCGAACCTGTCGTTGAGCCATGCGAAACGGAAGCTGAAGCCGTAATTTTCGGGCGGCATCAGAAATCCACCGTCCTTGGCCAGTGTCTCGACAATCCGGTCCAGTTCGTCCTCGGCGGAACAGTCCACATACAGCGAGACCGACGGCGTGAAGGTGAAAGCGTGGTTGACGGGGGTATTGAAGATCATGACTTCCAGGCCGGCGATCGACACGCGCGCAAGCTTGACCGTGCCGTCCGGGCCGTCTTCGCCGGGGCCGTAGCGTGTGACGTCAAGGACGCTGCTGCCGGGAATGGTCTCGCAATAGAGGGTCATTGCCTCTTCGGCCTTGCCCTCGAACATCAGGAATGGCGTTACTTTCTTCATCGTTGACCTCCGTCTTGCTCCCTGGCGCTCAGATATGGGGGCCGCTCAGATATTGGTCTCGTTGGCGGGTTCGCCCTTCATCTCGCTGCGGTAGTAGCCGTCGCGCAAATTGATGCCGTACTCGACATAGGCCTTCATGCAGGCCAGCATCTGCGACCAGCCCTCGCAATTGAGGTAGGACTTCTTCAGGCCGACCGCGCCTTCCTGCCAACCGCTCTCGGCGATGGTGACGAAGGTGCCGCCATCGTCCAGCGGCTCGAAATTCATCTCGATGCGGGTCTTGTAGGCGGGTTTGCCGTCGGCGTCGGTGGCATCCCAGCGCAGCACGATGCGGCGGTCCTTGACCACTTCGTCGACCTCGACCGGCACCTTACCCCACCAGACAACGCCGGCGCCTGCCACCAGAGGCGCACTGGCGCCGCCGATCATGGTGAAATAGCCGCTCAGTTTCTTCGGATTGACGACCGCGTCGAATACGTCGGCGACCGGTTTGCCGATGCGTCCGGAAACACTGAATCCAAGTGACATATCCACAACTCCTTCCCTTGATCGGTTCGACAATATGTTATATAAACATAACATGTCAAGCCGATCGCAAGACGACAATGTTTTCAAGGCGCTGGCGCACCCGCGCCGGCGTGAAATACTGGACCAGCTGAAGGACGCGCCGAAGACGACCGGCATGCTGTGCGAGGCCTTTCCCGATATAGATCGCTGCACCGTCATGCTGCATCTCAAGGTGCTGGAGGAGGCCGACCTGATCGTTGCGCGGCGCGACGGCCGCGAGCGCTGGAACCATCTCAACGCGCTGCCGATCAAGCAGATCCACGACCGCTGGATCAGCCAGTATGCCGGGCATGCCCTCAGCATCATCGAGCGGCTGAAATCCGATCTGGAGGCGTGAACGCTTGCAGCAGCCCATGTCGCGCGTCCTGTGCACGGTGCGGCTGGACGAATTGTGCCGATTTATCTATAAGCCGGCCATTCCGACAGAGAACGCCGTGCTTCCACGGGGTGCACCTGGGACGCTCTGAAATTTTGAATTCGGGCATTGCGCAAGACGAGGTGAGATCACTTCGCTTCGGGATGCTCTAGCCGAGAAGACGACACCATGGCTGGCCATTCACAGTTCAAGAACATCATGCACCGCAAGGGCCGCCAGGATGCGGTGCGGTCTAAAATGTTTTCCAAGCTGGCGCGCGAAATCACCGTCGCCGCCAAAAGCGGGACGCCCGATCCGTCGATGAACCCGCGCTTGCGGCTGGCGATCCAGAACGCCAAGGCGGTGTCGATGCCGAAGGACAACATCCAACGCGCCGTCAACAAGGCCTCGATGGGCGATGCCGAGAACTACGAAGCCGTGCGCTATGAGGGCTATGGCCCGGGCGGCGTCGCCGTCATTGTCGAGGCGCTGACCGACAACCGCAACCGTTCGGCGTCCAATGTGCGCGCCGCCTTCACCAAGGCCGGCGGCGCGATGGGCGAAACGGGCTCGGTTTCCTTCATGTGGGATCGTGCCGGCGAGATCTATTATCCGGCATCGGCCGGCAGCGCCGACAAGATCATGGATGCGGCGATCGAAGCCGGTGCCGACGATGTCGAGTCCGACGAGGAAGGCCACACCATCTATTGCGGCTTCGAGAACATGGGCGAAGTGTCGAAGGCGCTGGAAGGCGCGCTCGGCGAGGCTGAATCGGTGAAGCCGATCTGGCGGCCGCAAAACAACGTTCCGGTCGACGAGGAGCGGGCACAGTCGCTGATGAAGCTGGTCGCCACGCTTGAGGACGACGACGACGTGCAGAGCGTCTACGCCAACTTCGAAGTCGACGACGAGACCATGGCCAAGCTCAGCGCGGCATGAGACTGCAAGGTGGTGGCCAACGGCGCTACAGGCGGGTAGCATGGCCTCGCTGCTTGAGACTTCCGCCAAAGGTGTAGCGCAGTCAGTTGTCGGCGAGAGGGAAGATGACTGACGAAGGCGTTGAACTTGCAGTGACCTGGCCTCGTCCAGGCGGCCTTTGGCGACGGCTTTTCGCTTCGCTTATCGACTACCTTGTCATCTTCGTCGCTCTTTATGCACTGGTTGCGGCCTTGTTTCTGATGACCAACGGCGGAGTGAAGGGCAGCTTCTGGCTGAACTGGAAAACCTGCCAGTCCGCCAGTCTGAAAGGAACAGACGATCCTATACTTTCCCGCTACGATTGGCAGGTTTGTGCAACATCCTTCTTCGGTTTTCCGGTGGCCAGATGGGCAGCCGGTACGAGCACGGACGCTCAATCGAAGGCAGTATCGACCCTTTCGATAGACCTAGATTCAAACGGAAATTTTCGAACTGCGGCACTGGATCTAGGCTTCCTCCAGGTGCTGGTCCTGGCGACCTATCTTCTTGTGATGGAGGGGGCCTTCAGCCGGTCGCTTGGCAAAGGGGTCTTGGCCCTCTTCGTCCATGACGAGCTGAATTGGCATAGGGAAGGCCTCGCTTTGCAAAAAACTGTTTGTCGGCAGGTGGTAAAATTCCTGGGCTATCTGCCCGCCACGCTGGTCGGAGCTTTCTTTGCTTTCCAGACCTGGAAAACCGTTCCGGCGCCCGTGCTGAACTATTCCCGACTGGAAATCGTAATCGCCTTTACGGCGTCTGCCCTAGCTTTTCTCTGGCCATGTTGGATCGCGCTGACCGTCGCACTCGGCAACGAGCCAATACATGACCGAGTTGCAGGCACGACCGTGCGCGTTCTGGAGGCGGACCAATGAACGCGTCAGGGAAGCATTGCGTCGTCATCACCTACTGCACGCAGTGCCAGTGGCTGCTGCGTGCCGGCTGGATGGCGCAGGAACTGCTGTCGACCTTCGGCACCGATCTGGGCGAGGTGACGCTGGTGCCCGGCACCGGCGGCATCTTCACCATTTCCTGCAATGATGTGCTTGTCTGGGATCGCAAGCGCGACGGCGGTTTTCCAGACGCGGCCAAACTGAAGCAACTCGTCCGTGATGTCATCGACCCGGACCGCGATCTCGGCCATTCCGATCGGAAGACAAAGGCGTAGAGGCCGCCGGCGCTGCCGTCACTTGCGTCGCCACGCTCCGAAGGCGGCGCCAATCGCAATACCCACGGCGACGCCCATCGGAAGGTCATCCAGAGCGGTGCCGATCGCGGCACCGACACCAACTCCGATGGCCATGCCGAAGGCCATATTTGCGTATTGATCCTTCATCGGTCGCTCCATCCATCGTCGTCAACGCGTGGCGAACCAGAAGGATGCCAGCGCGGCTATGCCGCTGATGGTGCGGACATGGTTCCACATCACCCATTCATGGAGGTAGCGTGGCCACAGGCCTGCGCCATTGCTGCTGGCCAGATCGACGGCGGCGAGCGCATCGTTGAGCGGGACGTTGAAGATCATCGTGACCACCACGATGCCGATGAGATAGAGCAGGCTGCCGGCAATCAGCCAGAGCGAACCCGGCTGGCTCCAGCCAATCACCGCACCGATGGCGACAAGGACGCAGACGAGCGCCGTGCCGAACAGCGCTGTCATGAACAGCGGGGTCACAGCTGTGACATTGATCGAATTCATCGCGGCAATGCCGCTTGTGGCTGGCATGCGGGCGAGGCCCGGCATGACGAAGCTGGAGAAAGCAAAGAAGACGCCGCCGACGACGCCTGAGCCGAGTGCGGCAATGAAGATGAGGGTGGGAAGAAGTTTCGCGATCATGTCATTTGCTCCATATGCCCGTTGTGTTTTCCTTTGCGTCAAAATATGAACAATCCTCACATTTGCAAAACGTGATAAACCCTCGTATTTTGCGAGTCAAGCGATTTTGATTGCATTTGGAGTCAGTCATTGGAAGACACGGCAGCCCCCGTTTCCGCACAGGAGCAGGTTGCTTCACCGCGCCGGGCGCCGAGCCAGCAGCGTAGCCGCGAGCGGGTCGAGCGCATGCTGGCCGCTGCCTCGGCGCTGATCGCCGAGCAAGGCAGCGATGCCATGCGCATGGGAGAAGTGGCGGAACGGGCCGGTGTGTCGATCGGCTCGCTCTACCAGTTCTTTCCCGACAAGCGGGCGATCGTCTGGGCGCTGGCCGAGCGCTACACCGCCGAAAGCCAAGCCTGCATCTCGGCGGCACTCGCCGGCGTCAGCGACGCCGAAGGCCTGCAGTCCGCGTTTTCAGAGTTAGTCGACATCTATTACCGGCTGTTCCTGGCCGAGCCGGTGATGCGCGACATCTGGTCGGGCACGCAGGCCGACAAGGCGCTGCGCCAACTCGAACTCGCCGACAGCCGCGCCAACGCCGAATTCCTCACCGCGGTGCTGAAACGGCTGCGGCCGGCGGTCGATCCGGCGACACTGGAAACCACGGCGTTTCTGGTCTGGCAGATGGGCGAGGCCGCCATGCGGCTGGCGATCTCGGTTGAGCGCCAGGAGGGCGACAGGCTGGTCGCCGCCTACAAGCGCATGGCGCTAAGGGAATTGCTGGCCGAGTAGCGCCGCGCCGCAACAAAAAACCCGCCACGGAGGCGGGTTTTTTGTTCCGTGAAAGCTCGTTGAGCTTAGATGCCGAAACCTTCGAAACGCTTCTTGAACTTCGACAGGCGGCCGCCGCGGTCGAGCAGGGTCTGCTGGCCGCCGGTCCAGGCCGGGTGGGTGGTCGGGTCGATATCGAGGTTCATCGTATCGCCTTCCTTGCCCCAGGTCGAACGGGTCGTGTATTCGGTGCCATCGGTCATGACGACCTTGATGGTGTGGTAGTCGGGATGAATAGCGCTCTTCATGGCTCGGTTCCTGGCTTGCCGGCGCTGCCGACGGGCATAAGCCTGCGTCGATGCGCCTCTTTTTAAAACTCGAAGCCGCAGCTATTGAGGAGCCACGGCTTCTAAAACGGTCGGCGAGCCTATACATCAGCCGGAATTGAATCACAAGGCCGCGGCAAGCGCATATTGAGGCGTAGACCCCAAGGGCGGCTGGAGGAAACATCGGGATGGCGCAAATCACCAGCGCAGACGAGCGCCGGCGTTCGCTCAAGCCGCTCCGGCGCCTGTTCCCGTACATCACGCACTATCGCACACTGGTCGTCGGCGCCATTATCTCGCTGGTCATCGCGGCGGCAACCACGCTGGCGCTGCCGCTGGCGGTGCGACGCATGATCGATCATGGCTTCTCGTCGGCCAGCACCACCTTCATCGCCGAATATTTCGCCGCTCTGGTGGCGATGGCCGCCGTGTTGGCGGCAGCATCGGCCGGCCGCTACTATTTCGTCATCACGCTGGGCGAGCGCGTCGTCGCCGATATCCGGCGCGATGTGTTTGCCCATGTGACGACGCTGTCGCCTGCCTTCTTCGACACCGCCCAGTCGGGCGAGATCGTGTCGCGGCTTGCCGCCGACACGACGCAGGTCAAGTCGGCGGTCGGAGCGACGGCCTCGGTGGCGCTGCGCAACGTAATCCTCGGTCTTGGCGCGGTGGGGATGATGGTCATCACCAGTCCGAAACTATCAGGCCTCGTCATATCAGCCATTCCTGTCATCGTGCTGCCGCTGGTCGCTTTCGGCCGTTCGGTGCGGCGCAAATCACGCCAGGCGCAAGATACGCTTGCCGATGCCACCGCCTATGCCAGCGAACAGATCGGCGCGGTGCGCACGCTGCAGGCCTTCACCAATGAAAAGCTGGTCACCGGGCATTTCTCGGCCGCGGTGGAAGCTGCTTTCGAGGCGGCACGCTCCTCGATCTTCGCGCGCTCCTTCCTTACCTTCTTCGCCATTTTCACCATCTTCTCGTCCGTCGTGGCGGTGCTGTGGTTCGGCTCGCGCGACGTGCTCGAAGGCTCGATATCGCCGGGTACGCTCGGTCAGTTCCTGCTCTATTCGGTGTTCGCCGCCGGCGCGCTGGGCGCGTTGTCGGAAGTCTGGGGCGAGCTTGCGCAAGCGGCGGGTGCCGCCGAACGGCTGACCGAGATCCTGGCCGAGAAGCCGGCGATCCAGGCTCCCGCCGATCCGAAGCCGCTGCCGGCCGTCGCCAAGGGCGCGATCGCCTTCGACAATGTCTCCTTCTCCTACCCGGCAAGGCCCGACCGCGCCGCCGTGCACGGCTTGAGCTTTCAGGTCATGCCGGGCGAGACGGTGGCGATCGTCGGGCCGTCAGGGGCCGGCAAGAGCACGGTGTTTTCACTGATCCTGCGCTTCTACGATCCCGAAACAGGCAAGATCCTGATCGACGGTGTCGACGTGCGCGAGGCCGATCCCGTTTCGGTCCGCCAGCGCATCGCAATCGTGCCGCAGGACGTCACCATTTTCGCGGCAAGCGCGCGTGACAATATCGGTTTCGGCCGGCCGGGAGCCAGCAAGGCCGAAATCGAGACGGCGGCGAAGGATGCACTTGCCGATGAATTCATCCTCAAGCTGGAAAAAGGCTATGACAGCCAGGTCGGTGAGCGCGGCGTGACGCTGTCAGGCGGCCAGCGCCAGCGGGTTGCGATCGCCCGCGCCATCCTGCGTGACGCCCCGATCCTGCTGCTCGACGAGGCCACCTCCGCCCTCGACGCCGAAAGCGAGACGCTGGTGCAGACGGCGCTGGAACGGCTGATGCAGGGCCGCACCACGATCGTCATCGCCCACCGCTTGGCAACGGTGCTGAAGGCCGACAGGATCCTGGTCATGGATGGCGGCTCGATCGTCGAGGAAGGCACGCATCAAAGCCTTGTCGCCAAGGGCGGCATCTATGCGCGGCTGGCCAAGCTGCAGTTCGAAACCGGCGCCAGTGCTTTCAGGGGCGCGGCGGAGTAGGCAGAACCAACTACGTTCCTGATGTGCCGCTCTACGCGGTTCCGTAGCGCTGCTTCAGATGGTTCACGAAATAGGTGGCGTTGAGCTTTTCGCCGGTGGCGCGTTCGAGCAGATCCGGCGTCGACCAGCGTGATCCCTGCGACCAGATTTTTTTGCGGCGCCACTCGTTGATCGCCTCGAAATTGCCTTTGGCGAGATCGTCATCGGCGGCAGGATGATCCCGCGTCAGCGCCGCCCATTGCTGCGCCGCCATCATCGCGCCCAGCGTATAGGAGGGGAAATAGCCGAAGGCGGCCCCTGGCCAATGCACGTCCTGCATCGGTCCGTCGGCCGGATTGTCGATGGTGGAAAGACCGAGGTAATCGCGCATCTTGGCGTCCCAGGCTTCGGGCAGGTCGGCGACCTCCAGCCGGCCCGCGACGAGCTCCTGCTCCAGTTCGTAGCGCAGGATGACATGCAGGGGGTAGGTCACCTCGTCGGCATCGACACGGATCAGGCCGCGCTCGACGCGATGCACATGCGGCAGGATATCGTCGAGCGACCAGGCTTCGCCGAGATGCTTTTCGACCACCGGCAGGGCCCAGCGCCAGAAGGCCGGGTTGCGGCCTAACTGCTTCTCGACGAACAGGCTCTGGCTTTCATGCACGGCCATGCCGCGCGCTTTGCCGAGCGGCCAGTGCGACCATGCCTTGGGCAGGTTCTGTTCGTAGAGCGCATGGCCGGTCTCGTGCAGCACGCCCATCAGCGCCGACAGGAAGTCGGACGTCTTGTAGCGGGTGGTAATGCGCACGTCGCTCGGCACGCCGCCGCAGAAAGGATGGTGCGACACCGACAGCGACCCGTGCGTCAGGTCGAAGCCGACCGCCGCCATCATCGCAAGGCCGAGCTCGCGCTGCCGGTCGATCGCATAGGTGCCTGAGAGCGGCTTCAGCGGGCGCTTGCGCAGCCGCGCGTCCTGGACCGCCAGCGCCTCCGGCACGAAGCTTTTCAGGAAAGCCTTCAGGTCGGTGAAGACTGGCGTGATGTCGGCGGTGCGGTTGCCGGGGTCGTATTGCTCCATCAGCGCGTCATAGGGGGCTAGGTCGAGCACATCGGCACGCAGCGCCGCTTCCTCGCGCACCAGCGCCACGACGCCCTCCAGCGCCGGCTGGAAGCCCGCCCAGTCGTTCTTGGCGCGCAGGCCGCGCCACAGCTGCTCGCAACGCATGCGCGCGGTCGTCTGGCGTTCGACGAAATCGACCGGCAGGCAGGTCAGGTTGGTGTATTGCCGCCGCAGTTCCGCGACAGCAGCCCGCTGCTCTTCACCAAGCGCCTCGCCTTCGGCCGCGGCGATCCAGTCCGCTATCTCCGGCGCTGTTGCCCTGGTGTGATACATGCCGGCCAGTGCCGCCATCGCCTCGGCACGCTTCTCGCCGCCGCCGACGGCCATGTGGGTGGCTTCGTCGGCACCGAGGATGGCCAGCGCATGCTCGAGCGCTTCGAGCTTGTGACCGAGGTCATCGAGTTTCTGAAAGGACATGGCGGCTTCCGTGATTGGGGACGGCGCGAAAAGACACCAACGCAAATGCGTTGGCAACCCTCAGGCACCGCGCAACGGACGCATCTTGCGTGGGGGCGGTCATGCGTGAAATGCTGCCGGCAACAATTGGGGGAAACAACATGATCGGCAACATCCTGGTCGGGCTGGTGGCCTTGATCCATGCCTACATCGTCTATCTGGAGATGGTGTTGTGGGACACGCCGCGTGGGCACAAGGTATTCAATCTGACGCCCGAATTCGCCAGTGCCTCGAAGGTGCTCGCCGCCAATCAGGGGCTCTACAACGGGTTCCTCGCCGCCGGCCTGATCTGGGGGCTTTACCTCGGTGCGGCCGGTTTTCAGGTCAAATTGTTCTTCCTGTCGTGCGTGGCCATTGCCGGCCTCTATGGCGCGGCAACGGTTGGCCGCAAGATCCTGTTCATCCAGACCGTGCCGGCGGCGGTTGCCCTGATTGCGGTGTGGCTCGGCTGGTAAAAAGGACGCCCGCGGGAGCCCCCCGAAGGCGTCAGGCGGTCCCTTCCTCTTGGACCGTTTCAGCCGTCCTCTTGGACCGTTTAGCCGTTCGGGTAATTGCCGCCGTCGGCGCCGTCGCCTATCAAAAAACCACTGCCGGTATCGACCATCAACCGCTGGTCGATATTGTCGAGACGACGCAACAGGTCATGGTATTGCGCGGCCGGTATCCTGCCATGATAGGACGCGGCGACTTTCTCGGCCGTTTGACCGATGTAGGCCGTGCGCATTTCCAGGCGTTCCGCCACGGCTGGGGTGATGTTGTTGGCCTGTCTCGCGTCCACGATGCCCTGATGCACGCCCTGCACCTGTTGGATGAGCGCCTCGACACGCGGGCCAGTCATGTCGGTCGGATCGGTCGCGTCGAGAGCGCCTTTGTGATGGCCCGCGGCATAGGCGCCGGCAAGCGGAACGGCGATGAGGAACGCCGTGAGTGTCGCAGTTCTAAGCGAGGTCTTGAAAGAGCGCATCACGCGTCTCCTCTTGTAGAGGAAAGCGGCGGTTGTCCGCCCGCCTTCCGGCCTTGGGCCCTCCGGTTCCGTCGCGTCGCGATGAGCGGGGATTCATCGCCGGCGGTTCTCGGCCCAGGCGGCAAGCTAGGACCGCCCCGCGACAATGTGTAATTAAAAAAAGATAATCTTTTCAGGCCTTGCCGGCCTCGATATGCGCCCTAGAGTTGAGCCGACGAACAAGTTCGCGTGAGTTCGCGTGATGATGGATCAACGTTCGGTGAGCTTCAGTTCAATACGGCGGTTCTTGTTGCGCGCCTCTTCGGTGTCGGCGGGATCGAGCGGCTGGAACTCACCGAAACCGGCGGCGACGAGCCGGTTGGCAGGCACGCCGTTTTCGATCAGGAATTTCACCACCGAGGTCGAACGGGCCGTCGACAGTTCCCAATTGTCACGGTAGCGGCCGGCGCCGGAGAGCGGCTTGTTGTCGGTGTGGCCGTCGACGCGCAGCACCCAGTTGATCTCGGGCGGGATTTCCTTCTGCAACTCGATGATGGCGTCGGCGAGCTTCTTCATCTCGACCTTGCCGGCATCGTTGATCACCTCGGAGCCGGTCGGGAACAGCACTTCCGACTGGAAGACGAAGCGGTCGCCGACGATGCGGATGTTCTCGCGGTCGGCGAGGATTTCGCGCAAGCGGCCGAAGAAGTCGGAGCGGTAGCGGTTCAATTCCTGCACGCGCTGCGCCAGTGCGACGTTGAGGCGACGGCCGAGGTCGGCGATCTTGGTGTTTGAATCGCGGTCGCGGATTTCGGAGACGTTGAGCGCATCCTCGAGCGCGCCGATCTGCTTGCGCAGTGCCGCGATCTGCTGGTTGAGGATCTCGACCTGGCTCAGTGCCTGCTGGCTGATCTGGCGCTGGCTGTCGAGTTCGCCGCCGAGCGCCGCGGCGCGCTGGTTGGCGGCGTCGCCGGCGCCCGCACCTTGCGCCAGCAATTGCTGGAGCCGGCTCCTTTCCGCTTCCGCCGCCGACAGCGATGCCTGCAGATTGGCCAGCGAGTCATCCTTGTCCTGCGCCGTCGAGCGCTCCAGCGCCAGCAGCTGCGTCAGTTCGTTGATCTGGGAGTTGAGGCGCGAGAGTGCCGTATCCTTGCCGGAGATTTCGCGTCCCAGCAGGAACTGCGCCAGCACGAAGACCGTGAGCAGGAACATGATGGCCAGCAGCAGCGTCGACAGCGCGTCGACGAAGCCCGGCCAGTAGTCGATGCGGCGATCGGTGCGCCGGCCCCTGGCGAGTGCCACTTCAGTGCACTCCGGGCTTCTTCAGGGCATCGGCGATCTTTTCCAGCGTGTTGCGCATCGCCTTCTGCTCGTCGGACTGGGCCTCGACCCAGTCGCGCATGATCTGCTGTTCCGAGCGCATGTTCTTGACCAGGCCGGAAATGCCGTCGGCGAGATTGGCCATGGCGGTGGCGACGCGCGGGTTGGAGCCGCCGCCATTCTCCTGCATGCTGCGCAGCCGTTCCGACAGCACCCGGATCTCGTCGGAGGATTCGGTCTTGGCTGGGTCGGCGACGACGATGTCCGACGACAGGTCGGTCACCGAGGAAAGCCAGTTTTCCAGTTCGGTGTAGAAGCGCGTCTGGGCGCGGCCGGCCTGTAGGTCGAGGAAGCCGAGCACCAGCGAGCCGGAGAGGCCGAACAGCGAGGACGAGAAGGCCGTGCCCATGCCGGCCAGCGGCGCGGAAAGCCCCTGCTTCAGGGAATCGAGCACCGCGGCGGCGTCACCGGTGCCGGGATCGAGCGATTCGATGGTCTCGCGGATCGAGCCGATGGTGTTCAACAGGCCCCAGAAGGTGCCGAGCAGGCCGAGGAACACCAGCAGGCCGACGAGATAGCGCGAGGTGTCGCGGCTTTCGTCGAGGCGGGTGGCGATGGAATCGAGCATGGTGCGCATCGAACTGGTCGAGAAGGCCATCGCCGAGGAACGGCCGATCATCGCCTTCATCGGCGCCAGCAGCACCGGTTCGGTCGTCTCCGAGCCGGCACGGAAGGAGTTGACCCAGCGCACTTCGCGAAACAGTCGTCCGACCTGGGCGAAGGCCAAAAGGATGCCGACCACCAGCACGCCGACGATCAGGCCATTGAGGCCGGGATTGCTGCCAAAGGCGGTCGAGATTTGTCGGGTCAGAATGGCGGCGATGAAGGCGACGATGACCAGGAAGATCACCATGGTCAGCAAAAAGACCTGCGGGCTCGATAGTTTATGCGGGTCGTAGATCAGGACATCAGAACGTCTGCCCATGCCGAAGGATCTGAGAAAAGCCATCCGTGCCCCGTTTCCGATGCCGCCGCCGATCACGTAAACCGCGACTCTAAACGGAATTGTGACTAAATTGAATGGCGCTTGGCAATATTGCCGCGTCGATAGTGTCAGAGGCGATTGATGACCAGACAGTCGACCATGGCGGCCAGATGCAGGCCGGCGCCGGTGATGACGAAACCGTGCCACAGCGCGTTGTGGAAGCGCAGCCCCTTCCAGGCGAAGAAGATGACGCCGCAGGAATAGACAATGCCGCCGGCGACGATCAGCGCTATCGATGTCGTCGGCAGCGTCTGGACAAGCGGCTTGACCAGGATGATGCCGCTCCAGCCGATGGCAAGATAGAAGCCGATCGCCAGCCGGTCGAAACGGCCGGGAAAGAACACCTTGATGGCAATGCCCAGCACTGCCGCGGTCCAGACCAGCACGATCATCCAGCGCGCCAGCGGCGAGCCTTCGAGCTGCGCCAGAAAAGGCGTATAGGTCGCGGCGATCAGCAGATAGATCGCGGCGTGGTCGAAACGCCGCAACACCCATTTTGCCGGAGACGACACCGGCCACAGATTGTAGGTCATCGACACCGAGAGCACGGTGAGCAGCGAAACCACGTAGAAGGCGGCGGCGATATATTCGCCCGGTCCGACACGAAACGCCGCCAGCGCCAGCAGTGCCGAACCGGCCGATATCGCCAGCACGATGCCGACCGCGTGGACGATACCGTCTGCGATCATCTCGGCACGCGAATAGTGCCAGCGTCCGATGAACGGGATATCGGGGTAGGGTTCGTTGTCTCTCACTAAGCCGGGTTCCTGCACCGCGCCCTCCAATTTGGGCGCATGCCGGTCAGTATTTCAAGCTTTCGTTGCGGTTTTGCGACTGCGGCGCATCAGCGCGGCGTGCCTGTCAGCGGGAGGAGAGCGGCTTCTTGACGACCTTCAGCAAAGCGCGCTGGATGACCTCGTTGCCGGCGACGACCGAACCGTTGTCGAGCATGTCCTGGCCGCCGTCCATGTCGGAGACGAAGCCGCCTGCCTCGCGGATCAAAAGCAGCCCGGCGGCGATGTCCCAGGCCGACAGGCCGGTTTCCCAGAAGCCATCCATGCGGCCGGCGGCGACATAGGCGAGATCGAGCGAGGCGGAGCCGAGGCGGCGGACGCCGGAAACCTCGGCCATGACGTTGCGCAGTTCGACCAGGAAATTGCCGTGGTGGCCGCGGCCGAGATGCGGCATGCCGCAGCCGATCACGGTGTCGACCAGCTTGATGCGGCCAGCGACGCGCAAGCGGCGGTCGTTCATGAAGGCGCCGCCGCCGCGTTCGCAGGTGTAGAGTTCGTCCATCGCCGGATTGTAGATGACGCCGGCGACGATCTGGCCCTGGCGCTCCAGCGCGATCGAAACGGCAAAGAGCGGAATGCCGTGCAGGAAATTGGTGGTGCCGTCGAGCGGGTCGACGATCCAGCGATGCTGGCCGTCGTCGCCTTCGACCACGCCGCGCTCTTCCATCAGGAAGGAATAGCCGGGCCGAGCCTTGGACAGTTCGGCAAAGACGATGTCCTCTGCCTTGCGGTCGGCCTGGCTGACATAGTCGCCGGGGCCTTTCATCGAGACCTGCAGGTTCTGCACCTCGCCGAAGTCGCGCGACAGCGAGCGGCCGGCCTTCATTGCGGCCTGGACCATGACGTTGAGAAGGGCTGAGCGTGCCATAGTGCTTTTTCCCGGTGCTGCGCTTTAAACTCCGCCTCGATGCATGTCGGTGACCCAGAACCGAGGCCACTTTTGGGCGACATGCGTCAGTCGGCGCGGCGCACGTAAGTGATTTCGTTGGTGTCGACGATGATGCGCTCGCCGGCGCCGATGAAGGGCGGCACCAGGACGCGGATGCCGTTCTCCAGGATCGCCGGCTTGTAGGACGATGCCGCCGTCTGGCCCTTCACCACCGGGTCGGCCTCGGTGATGGTCAGCGTCACATAGTCGGGCAGCGAAATGCCGATCGGCCGCTCTTCGTAAAGCTGGACCGTCACCATCATGCCGTCCTGCAGGAAGGCGGCGCGATCGCCGACGAAGTCCTTGTTCAATTCGAGCTGCTCGTAGCTCTGGGTGTCCATGAACACCAGTGCGTCTTCCTGCGCGTAGAGGAAGGAAAAATCCTTCAGGTCGAGCCGGATCTGTTCGACGGTCTCGGCCGAGCGGAAGCGCTCGTTGAGCTTGGTGCCGTTGATGAGGTTCTTCAGTTCGACCTGATTGTAGGCGCCGCCCTTGCCGGGCTTGACGGTGTTGGTCCTGACCGCCACCCAAAGGCCGCCATCATGCTCGATGACATAGCCGGGACGGATTTCGTTGCCATTGATCTTGGCCATGATGAGATGATCCGGAATGATGCCAACGGCCACGCCGTTGGTATGGGATGTTCGCTGGGAAAGCGATTTCGGGCTCCCAAGACCACAAATCGCCAGAAGAGGCAAGGGAGCGGGCAGGTCGGTGCCAGGCGAGGGGAGCCGAGGTTACACTTGCAATGACCGCGAGAACCGCCGTCAAGGCAGCCGGTTGGCCTTCTGCAGCGCCTGCTTGGTCTGGTCGTCGTCCAGCCCCTGCAGGAAGTCGTCCATCTGGGGGTCGATGAGGCCGGCACGACGGGCGACGACGTACCAGGCGCCGGCAAGCACAAGGTCCGGATCGGTGCCGATGCCTTGCATGTAGAGCTTGGCCAAGCGGTTCTGGGCGGCGACATTGCCGCCTTCCGCCGCCTGCTTCATCCAGCCGAAGGCGGATTTCAGGTCGCGCGCACCGCCGCGGCCTTCGATCATCCAGGCGGCGAGATCGATCTGCGCGGTGTCGTAGTTCTGCCTGGCTGCCTGCGCCAGCAGGCGCCTTGCCTGGGCGTCGTCGCGTGGCTTGCCGCCGACGCCATTGGCGTAGATCTGCGACATCGCATATTGCGCGTCCGCGAGGCCGGTCGCGGCGGCGCGCTCATAGTAGGAGACCGCCTTGGCCATGCCGGCATCGCCGGGGTCCTGCTGGACCAGCATCTGCGCGAAATTGAATTGCGCCAGCCGGTTGCCGGCTTCGGCGGCGGCCTGCATCAGGGCATAGGCTTCTTTTCCATCCTTTTTGACATAGCGGCCGTCGAGCAGCATCAGCGCATACTGGAACTGCGATTCCGGCACACCCTGTTCGGCGGCCAGCGCGTACCATTTCGCCGCCTGCGCCGAATTGACCGGTACACCGAGCCCCCGCGACAGGATCTCGGCCACCAAGGTCTGCGCCGCCGGATCGCCGTTTTGCGCCCGGACCAATGCCAGATTGTAAGCTGTCTTGTAGAGACCGCGCTGGAAAGCGCCATAGGCCGCGTCGGCGGGTTTTGCACCGAAGCGGTCGGGATTGACCGTGTCGGCCGACGGCAGCGGCGCCGGTTCTGCCGTGGTGGCGGGCTGCAGCAGCGGCTTGTCGATCGGCTTGTCGGTGTGCACGCCGATTTCCGGCTTGGGCTGCGGCAGCGGGATGGTCTCCGCGGCCGCTGCCTGGACCATCAGCATCGCAAGCAGGGCCTGGAGGGGAAGCCTCGCCGAGGGCACGTCAGTCCTCGAAGCGTGGCGCGGTTTCGTCGAGCAGCGCGTTGGCGCTGGCGACCGCTGTCCTAGGATCGGTGCCGTCGGCGAACACGGCGCTCGACAGCGCCACGAATTCGGCACCGGTGGCGCCCACGGCTTCGACCGAGGCGATGTCGGATCCGGCCATGACGATGCACGGGATTTGGATCATATCCGCCCACCATCTGCCGAGCGACAGGTTGCGCGGGTGTGGTTCGGGCTTGTTGTCGTAGCCGAAGCGGCCGAAGAAGATGTAGTCGGGCCGTGTCTCGCCAAGCTCGAGCGCGTCGTCACGCGTCTTGGCGCCGCCGGTGCCGACCATCATCTTTGCCTGGAAGTGTTCGATCGTCTCGGCCAGCTCGGCCTTGGAGACCTCGACATGGATGCCGTCGGCCTGGACGCGGCCGGCTATGCGGGTGTCGCCGGCGATAATAACGGCCGCACCGGCGGCTTGCGCTGCCGGCACGATCTGTTCGGCGAAAGCCTGGAAGGAGGCCTCATCCATGCCGTTCTCGGGCAGGATCAGCGAAGCGACGTCGCCGCCTTCGAATGCCGCGGCGATTCGGGCCGCCGGCACGCCGGGCGGCGCGATCAGCACAATGCGACAGCGGTTGGGGGGCGTTGCGTCATTCATGGTTCTTCGGGTCCCGCGTTTCGCCTATGCCGGGCGAAGATGGTTGGATTGCGGCATAGAGCAAAGTGCCCGCTTTGAACAGGCGGGCAGCCGGGATCGCGATGTTGGCCCGCCAGACGCCGGCGGACCGCTTTACTTGATCGGGTGCGGGCTTGCGATGGGCGGTTTGCCCTTCCACAGCGTCCAGCCGAGATTCATGCCGGCGGCGGCGATCAGGATGGCGGTGGCGCCGACGATCTGGCTCAGATGCAGCCGATGGCCGAACGCGACGACATCGACCAGGACGGCGACGACGGGGTAGATGAAGGACAGCGACCCCTGCAGATGCGTCGGCAGCTTCTGGATGGCGCCGTACATCAATATGTACATGAGGCCGGTGTGGACGATGCCGAGCGTCGCCAGCATGGTCCAGCTCCACGCATCGGCCGGAAGCTGGGAAAAATTGGCGAACGGCGCCAGCATGACCACGCCGACGCAGACCTGGATCAGCGCGATCAGGTGCGGCGGCGTGCCCTTGAGCTTCTTGGTGACGATAGCGGCGACGGCCCAGAAGAAAGCCGCGCCTAATGCCATGACGATGCCGGTAAAGTAATCCGTCCCGACATCACCGGCGTCGGGAGCGGCCTCAACGATCAGCACCATGCCGGCGAAGGCGATGGCCAGCCAGGTCAGCTTGGTCAAGGTCAGCCGCTCGGCGAAGAAGAGCGCGCCGAAGCCGACCAGCATGAAGGGCTGCGTGTTGTAGACGGCGGTGGCGATCGAGATCGACGCGCGGGAGAAGGCGCTGAACAGCAAAAGCCAGTTGACGACGATGGCGACGCCACCGAGCGCGGCGATGCCGATGATGCGCAACGACAGTCGGTTGCGCAGCAGCCCCAGGGCGGTGCCGATGATGAGCAGCGTCAGCGCGCCGAACGCGCAGCGCCAGAACACCACATCCATGATCGGCTGGCCGGACAGGACGACGAACCATCCGATCGTTCCCAGGATCGCCATTGCGGCGGACATTTCGACCGTGCCACGCACTGTATCGTTCACAACAAACCTCCGTATCAGTTGAACCGTCATAATCTCATGCGGAAACGCGGCTTTCCATCCGATCAGAAAGGATGTATGAATAAGTTACCTAATTATATTAGGCGGTGGTTCCAAATCAGCGAGAAATGTAAAATGCTTGATGATCTCGACCGAAATCTCCTTGAAATCCTGGTCAAGGATGCGCGGACCTCGCTGAAGGAGCTGGCCAGCCAGGTCGGGCTGTCGTCGCCAAGCGTTTCGGAGCGGCTTCGACGGCTCGAGGAGCGCGGCGTCATCCGGGCGTTCACTGTCGAGATCGATCCGCTGGCGCTCGGCTATACCTTGCAGGCGATCGTGCGCATCCGGCCTCTGCCGGGCAAGCTGCACATCGTCCAGAAGCTGATCGAGGAAATCCCCGAATTCGGCGAATGCGACAAGGTGACGGGCGATGACTGTTTCGTCGCCCGGCTGTTCGTGCGCTCGATCGGTGATCTCGACGGGATTCTCGACCGCATCGCCGACAAGGCCGAGACCAGCACCGCCATCATCAAGGCGCAGCCGATCCGGCGGCGGCCGCCGCCGCTCGATGCAACCGCGCCTCGTGACAGGGTAAAGGCCTTGCAGGCTTCCTGAGCCAGGCTGGGCTCGGCCATGTTTTCAGAGGGCCGATCGAAGCCGGGTGGAAAGCCGGGCCGGTTGGTTAGGGTGCCGGCCAAACGAATCGAGACCGTCATGGCGCAGAATATATACGACCGGGAGGATTTCTTCGCAGGCTACAGCCAGCTCGGCCGTTCCGTCGAAGGTCTGGATGGCGCCGCCGAGTGGCCGGCGCTGCGCGCGATGCTGCCTGATGTCAGCGGCTCGAGAGTCGCCGATCTCGGCTGCGGATTCGGCTGGTTCTGCCGCTGGGCGCACGAGCACGGGGCGGTGCATGTGCTTGGCCTGGACCTGTCGGAAAAGATGCTTGCCCGGGCGAGAGCGGCCGGCCCGGACGCCGGCATCACCTATGAGACGGCCGACCTCGATCAGCTCAGCCTGCGGCAAGCCAGCTTCGATTTCGTCTACAGTTCGCTCGCCTTGCACTATGTCGAGGACGTGATGCGTCTGTTCAGGACCGTGCATCAGGCGCTGGCGCCCGGCGGGCATTTCGTCTTCTCGACCGAGCATCCGATTTTCATGGCGCCGACCAATCCCGGCTGGGCAATCGATGCCGAGGGCCGCAAGACATGGCCTGTCGACCAGTACCTGGTTGAAGGACCGCGCCGGACGGACTGGCTGGCCAAGGGTGTGGTGAAACATCACCGCACGATCGGCACCACGCTCAACGCTCTGATCCGGTCCGGCTTCACCATCGACCATGTCGAGGAATTCCGCCCGACCGACGCACAGATTGCGGCCAAACCCGAACTGGCTGAGGAGCTAGAGCGGCCGATGTTCCTGCTGGTCTCGGCCCGCCGATAGGCAAAGGCGCCGACAGCCAAGGGATGGGGCGGCCCTGCCGATATTTGTTGTCGCCCCGCTCGGGATTCTGGGCTATTCAAGCGTCGATACGCTTTCCCTCCAGACCAGTCCCCCTCCCATGTCCGGCCTGCTTCTCGATCCGTGGTTCTACGCGGCTGCCCTTCCGGCGGTCATTCTGGTCGGCCTGTCCAAGGGCGGCTTCGGCGGCGCCGTCGGTTTCGTCGGCGTGCCGCTGATGGCGCTGACCATGCCACCGGTGCAGGCAGCCGCCATCCTGTTGCCGATCCTGTGCTTGATGGACATCGTCTCGGTGTGGACATGGTGGGGGGTCTATGACCGCAAGATGCTGATCGACATGATGCCGGGCGCCGTCATCGGCATCGGCCTTGGCTGGCTGACGGCGGCACTGGTCACCGAAGAAGCGGTGCGGCTGATCGTCGGCGCCGTCGCCATCATTTTCGTCCTGCGCTGGCTCTATCTGCAGTTTCGCCATGGCGCCAACCACGCGGCCAAGCCCAACCGTGTCGCCGCCGCCGTCTGGGGCACGGTCGCGGGTTTCACCAGCTTCGTCGCCCATGTCGGCGGGCCGCCCTTCCAGGTCTATGCCTTGCCGATCCGGCTCGATCCGAAGGTTCTGTCGGGCACCGCCGCGATCTTCTTTGCCGCCACCAATGCGCTGAAGCTTGTGCCTTATTTCGCGCTCGGCCAGTTCGACACCGCCAATCTGACGGCATCGGCGGTGCTGATGCCGCTCGCGCCGCTGTCGACCATTGCCGGGGCCTGGCTGGTGCGCCGGATGCGGCCGGAAACCTTCTATCCCTTCACCTACGCAACCGTCGCGGTCGTGGCGCTGAAGCTGCTGTGGGATGGCATCGCAGGTCTTATGTAGATAGGCGGCTGCGCCGCCGCCCGTCATCAGGGGTCAGGCAGCGCTCGGAACCAGGCGATGGTTGCCGCCAAAGGCCAGTGTGGCGCCGATCAAGACGACCAGCACCATGCCGGCGAGGATACCGATGTCATGCACGGTCGGCTTGAGCACCATGTCGGCAATGATGACCAGCATCACCGCATAGTCGAAGCGCGCCGCGCTCATCATACGCTGGCCGATGGCAAGAACCTCTGGTGTGACGCCCTCCTTGGCGATCATTGCGCCCATGCGCTCGCCGGTCGGCTTGAAGATGAACATGCCGATCGAAAAGGTCGTGGCGTAGCCGGCCAGGCCGATGAGGATCCATAGGTCGGAGAAGCCGACCCAGAACCAGCACATGATGAGGCCGAAAATCAGCGTCAGCATCGACATCGGCGCAAAGAACCTGCCGCCCAGCTGACCGCTGGCGCGCATTGCCTGCAGTTTTTCCTCTATGTTGCCCGCCCGCTCGGCAAGCATGCCCAGCAGGAACAGCACGAAGCCGCCACCGACCCACAGAATGGCGGTAGTGACGTGGAGGAATTTGACGATCGAGTACCAGTCCATGGGTTGCTCCTGCAGTGTCTGGTCAGGTTTGCGGCAGCGCTGATTTGCGCCGGCCGTCAGAGGAGCGGGCGTTTAGCGTGGCGCCTGTTTCGGAACGATGTCGCGAAAAATCCGGCTCTGTTTCAGCCTTCCCTCAACGTACGAAGTCGCCGAGATTGTGAATGCACTATCTGATTTTCTGCTAATATACGGATGTCGGGAGGGGTTGGCGCGACATCGTCCGGATACGCTGCCGATGCTAGTGCGCCAGTGCCGGGAGCCCGGTGGCGACAACAATCGCCTGACGATCAACCCATTCCCGCAAACGGGAAAAGGCAATTCGGGGGACCATTATGCAAGGGATAGCACGGAATTTCTTCACGCTGGCCATCATCTATTCGCTGTGCGGCATGGCGCTCGGCCTGTACATGGCGATCAGCCAGGATCACGGACAGATGCCGACCCACGCCCACACGATGGTGGCCGGATGGCTGATGTCGGCGGTCTTCGCCTTCTTCTACCATTTGTTTCCGGCAATCGGGCAGAAGACGCTCGCTACCGTTCATTTCTGGCTGACCGCAATCAGCGGTATCGGCCTGCTGATCGGCCTCTATTTCCTGCTTGCCGGCAATGCCGCGATCGAACCGCTGGTGGCGGCCTCCTCGATGGGCTTCTACGCGGCCATGCTGTTGTTTGCCTTCATCGCCTTGCCCGCCGTCTGGAGGACAGCCTGAGCTAGCCTGACGTAGGAGATGCTGTGCTGTTACGGCACAGTATGGCGGCGTTCGGTCAAAAAACATCCGCGCCGTTAAGGCTTCATTAAGCTTTACAGGTGTTTACTATGTTCATCCAGTGATCTGGATTCTTACCGAGTGGTTGGAGCCACTTTGTTTGACGCCTCCCTGTTAAACTCCTGAGAGCCGCCTTATCCGCGGCTCTTTTTTTGTCTTCATTTCCCTTTTTGTCCGCATCTCGAAGGGGGCCGCCCAATGGCGGCTCGCCGTTAACCTTCTGTTAAACATGTGCTTGCCTTCGCCAGTGACGAAGCGCATTTTCAAGCTTCAGTCAGATAGGGTTCCGGGTGTATCGGCAGGGAGCCGAATCGGCCGGTTGCAAGTGCAGGGGCGTATCAATGAACGAGCCTTCGAAGGGCAGTGCGAAAACCGTCAAGCTGGCGGAGCGCCGGGTTTTCTCGCAATCCTTCAAGCCGCTTTACCAGGAAGGCATGGGCCTGGTCGAACAGGCCGCCGAATATCTCGACGGCAAGGGCCGGGCCGAGGCAAAGAAACTGTCGCGGCTGGGCGCCACGCTCTATGCGGCCGAATCGATGCGGCTGACCACCAGGCTGATGCAGGTTGCGTCCTGGCTGCTTTTGCAGCGCGCCGCCAATTCCGGCGAGATGACCCGCGACCAGGTCGCGTCGGAAAAGTCCAAGGTGCGCCTCGACACCGCTTCCGCCCATGACGAAGCCACCGGCTGGGCCGAGCTGCCCGAGGATTTCCTCGACCTCGTCACCCGCTCGCTGCGCCTGCAAGCACTGGTGCGCCGCATGGACGAGGAGATCTATGGCTCGGGCGCCTTGGTCGACATGCAACCGATGGCGCGCCGCCTCAATCCGGTTTCCGACCAGATCAGCCTGCTCAACACGGCTTTCGCTCGGGGTTAGACCTCGGTCTGTCTTTCTGTTTCCGGTTTGTTCACATTTCGCTGGCATCGCTGTGGGCCGGAGGTAAAGTCGGCAAATGGCGGAAGCGATTCGCATCATCGGTATCGATCCGGGGCTTCGGCGCACCGGCTGGGGCATCGTCGAAAGCCTCGGCAATTCGCTGCGCTTTATTGCTTCAGGCACTGTGAAGTCCGACGACAAGGCGGCGCTGGCAACGCGGCTGTGCCAGCTGCATGACGGGCTGGCGGATATCCTGCACAGCGCGATGCCGCACGAGGCGGCGGTCGAACAGACCTTCGTCAACAAGGACGCCGTGGCGACGCTGAAGCTCGGCCAGGCACGTGGCATCGCCATGCTGGTGCCGGCGCGTGCCGGTCTCGTCGTTGCCGAATATGCGCCCAACGCCGTCAAGAAGGCGGTGATCGGCGTCGGTCATGGCGACAAGAAGCAGATCCACATGATGGTGAAGGTGCTGTTGCCAAAAGCCGTCTTCGATACCGAACATGCCGCCGACGCGCTGGCCATCGCCATCTGCCACGCGCATCATCGGCAAAGCGTGGCCTACAGGATGGCGCTGGCCGGCTAGCTATGTTCTTGACTTGTTCACGTTGCAGGGATAAGTAATACCGCAGAGGTATTACCATGCGCGTGACCACCAAGGGGCAAGTTACAATCCCCAAGCCGATAAGGGACCGTCTGGGCATCGCCCCGGGCTCCGAGGTGGAGTTCGTGGCCACCGACGAGGGCGTTCGGCTGGTTGCCGTCAACGAGAACCTCTCCCAGGAAGACAAATTGCGCAGGTTCAGCGATGTCCTCGACCGGATGGAGGGGACGTTGGATCTGGGAGGCATGACCACCGATCAGTACATGGAGTGGTTGAGGGGGCCGCGTGAAGATCTCGACGTTGATTGACACAAATGTCCTGATCGACGTTTGGGGTCCAGCCGGACCGCTGAAAGGATGGTCGGCGTCGGCGATTGCTTCCTGCCGCCGTGATGGAGCCTTGGTGGTCAACACCATCATTTGGTCCGAACTCGCGCCACTGATAGCGACGGAAACGGCGCTTCGAAAAGCAGTCGACATGCTTGAGATGGATCGCGAACTTGTACCTTGGGACGCGGCATTCCTTGCGGGCGTCACGCATTCCCGCTATCGCCGGGCCGGGGGCAACAGGGAAAGAACCTTGCCCGATTTCTTTATCGGCGCTCACGCGACCGTCGCTGGACATCGTCTTTTGACCCGCGACGCCGCGCGTTACCGCAGTTACTTCCCGGAGCTCGACATCATCTCTCCTGAGACGCACCCATGAGAGCCCATCTTCCATGAAAGGTCTGGCATGATCGGCAAGCTCAAGGGTACGCTCGACGAGGTCGACGAGGACCATTGTCTCGTCGATATCCATGGCGTCGGCTATGTCGCCTATTGCTCGGCGCGCACGCTGGCCGCGCTGCCTTCGCCCGGCGAAGCGGTGGTGCTGTTCATCGAGACCTATGTGCGCGAGGACATGCTGCGCCTCTACGGCTTCCAGTCGCAGCTCGAGCGCGAGTGGTTCCGGTTGCTGATGAACAATGTGCCGGGCGTCGGCGCCAAGGTGGCGCTGGCCATCCTGTCGACGTTGGCGCCGGCGGATCTCGCCAACGCCATTGCGTTGCGCGACATCGCCATGGTTTCGCGCGCGCCCGGCGTCGGCAAGAAAGTGGCCGAGCGCATCGTCACCGAATTGAAGAACAAGGCGCCGGCCTATGCCGGCACCGCCTCGGGCACCATCGGCCTGAAACAAGAGCTCGGCGACGGCGTGGCATCCGCGCCGATAACCGACGCGGTCTCGGCGCTGGTCAATCTTGGCTATTCGCGCGACACCGCCGCCAATGCTGTGGCGGCGGCGCTGAAGACGGCGGGCGAGGATGCCGATGCGCCGAAGCTGATCCGCTTCGGGCTGAAGGAACTGGCGCAGTGATATGGTTGTTGGAAAAGAAAATTCCAACTATCATATGATTGGTAGGAAATTTCTTAGAAAGTAAGAAAATGGGTGCTTACGCCAGTCTGACCTCGAAGGGTCAGCTTACAATTCCAAAAGATGTCCGGGATGCGCTGTCACTCAAAACGGGTGACATGATCGCCTGGACGGTCATGGATGGCTACCTGATTGGAACACCGCGCAATCTCGACTTTGCGGACCTCGCCGGATTTCTGGGCGATCCGCCCGGCGGTCCGGCGTCACTGGAGGAAATCGACCTCGCGGTGCGGGATGCAGTTGGTAGGCATGTTGTCGGAGACGGATCGCAAGGCGGACGAGAGGGCGACGAGTGACGTCGATCGGCATTGATACGAACGTTCTGCTTCGAATGGTGCTGAACGACGATGCAGAGCAACGGGCGAAAGCCCTCGCATTCGGCGAAGGCCTCAGCGACGATGCTCCCGGCTTCGTCAGCTTGATCGTGCTGGTGGAATTCAGCTGGTCGTTGATTTCGCGCTACAGACTACCGAAAGAGCAGATGCAGGCGGCAATCCAGAGACTGTTGAAGGTCAAGACACTGTTGTTCGAAGATTTCGATGCCATCGTGATTGCGCTCGAAAGATCAAATTTGCCGCAGGTAGATTTTGCCGATGCGCTGATCGCCGAGCACAATCGAAATCTGGGTTGCTCGCATACAGTCACGTTCGATCAGCGGGCCGCCAAGTCCATTGCCAGTATGGAACTGCTCGCATGAGCCTGTCGCCCCGCCTGATTGCGCCGGAAAAACGCGGCGAGGATGCCGAGCAGACCTTGCGGCCGCAGACGCTTGACGATTTCGTCGGCCAGGCGGCGGTGCGGGCCAATCTCAAAGTGTTCATCGAGGCCGCCAAGGGCCGCAACGAGGCGCTCGACCATGTGCTGTTCGTCGGGCCGCCGGGCCTCGGCAAGACGACGCTTGCGCAGATCATGGCGCGTGAGCTCGGCGTCAATTTCCGCTCGACCTCCGGCCCGGTCATCGCCAAGGCCGGCGATCTTGCCGCGCTGCTGACCAATCTCGAGGAAGGCGATGTGCTGTTCATCGACGAGATCCATCGGCTGAGCCCGGCGGTGGAGGAGATACTCTATCCGGCGATGGAGGATTTCCAGCTCGACCTGATCATCGGCGAGGGACCGGCCGCACGCTCGGTCAAGATCGACCTCGCCCGCTTCACCCTGGTCGCCGCCACCACGCGGCTCGGCCTGCTGACCAACCCGCTGCGCGACCGTTTCGGCATTCCGGTGCGGCTCAATTTCTACACGGTCGAGGAGTTGGAGCAGATCGTGCGGCGCGGTGCTCGCATCCTGCAGATGCCGCTCGGCGATGACGGTGCGCTGGAAATCGCGCGGCGCGCCCGCGGAACGCCACGCATCGCCGGCCGGCTCTTACGCCGTGTGCGCGATTTCGCCTCGGTGGCCGGCGACGGCCATGTCGACCGCAAGATCGCCGACGAGGCGCTCACTCGGCTGGAGGTCGATGCGCTCGGCCTCGACGCGCTCGACCGCCGTTACCTGTCGATGATCGCGCGCAATTTCGGCGGCGGGCCGGTCGGCATCGAGACGATCGCCGCCGGTCTGTCCGAGCCGCGCGACGCCATCGAAGACATCATCGAGCCTTATCTGATCCAGCAGGGCTTCATCCAGCGCACGCCGCGCGGCCGCATGCTGACGGCCAATGCCTGGCGCCATCTCGGCCTCGACGCGCCGAAGGATCTGGCGCAGCAGCAGATCAACCTGTTCCAGGAAGAGTAATTTTCCGGCGCGCCGTCCGTGAGCGATCAACGCAGCCCACGGATCACGTCCATTACATCCGGCTCGGCCTTGTCGCCGTTGAAGGCGTCGACGATGCCGAAGGCGCCGCCATAGCTCCACACCGACCATGAGAAGCCATGTGCTTCGGCACGCCCGATCATGTCCCCGACATAGGCGGCCCGGTATTCGGCGGGCATCACATAGGAATTGCCATATTCCTGGCGGATCATGCCGAACTCGCCCAGCGTGATGTTTTCCGGCTTGACGCGGTTGGCCTTCGCCCATGCCTCGACCTTTTTGAACGGCGCATCCATCAAGCCGAGCAGTTTGTCGGGGCTGTCCATGCTGGCGACCTGTTCGTCGAGATAGGCAAGCAGGCCGCTCTGCCGCGTCCATGGCGCCTCGGCCTTGATCCTGGCGCGGATGGTGTCGAGCGTCACGTCGAGCTGTGCCTTGGGCACCGCGCTCAGCGGATAGGGCAGGCCAGTCACATAGGGGATGAAGTCGCCGGCCCAGGTTGCGCCCTGATGGGTGAGCAGGAACGGATCGTAGGAATGGAAGGTCCAGATGACGTTGTCGTCCGGTATTGTTTTCGGGTCGATCTTTTCCAGCGAGTTCGCAGCGGAATAGCAGGCACCAGTCAGGATCAAGGTTAGCTTGGTGGCCGAGGATCGCGCTGCCGCGAACAGTTTGCGCTGGCGGTCCGGCCACAGGCTGGTGCCGTCGCTGTCGCAGTCGACGATCGGTTCGTTCATCGGCTCGAGAGCCACTTGTCTGGGATCTTCGCCGGCCAGCGTGCGGGCCATCTTGCGCACCATCTCGAGATAGGCGTCGAAGGTCCGCGGGTCTTCCATCACTTGCGCCATGCCGATCTTGCGGCTGCCGCCGGCCGGGATCAGGTGCATGTCGACGACGACTTTCAGTCCGGCGCGGTTGATCATGCGCACGGAGTCCAGCACGCTGGCATAGAGGTCGTCACGCAAGGCCACGGTCTGGTCGGACAGGAAAGGCGAAGGGTCGACCGGCATGCGCAGGAAATCGAGGCCGGCATCCTTCAGTGCCTTGAGATCGTTCTCCCCAAGGAATTTGCGCCACTCCGGATAGGGCAGGATGGCCTTGGCGTCGCCCCATTGGTCTTCGCCGGGCCATGTGACCCATTGGTCGAGATTGAGGCCGCGCTTCATCGAAAAGCTCGCCGCCTGGCTGGGCCACGCCAAGGCCGCGAGCACAAGCAGCGCCGCCATCAAGGTCTTGATCATCGCCGTCAACAGTGCCATCCGATGCTGTGCCACGCGGGAAACAGGTGCCTCGTCGGGGCTGAAAAAGGAAGCGCAATGGGCGATCATGGTGAATCGGCGACGCTGCTGGCTGGGCTTTCCGGTGCGCTGACGGCGTTCGGCCACCGGCTGATGGCGCGGGTCTATTATGCCGACACGGATTTCTCCGGCGTCGTCTACCATGCGCGCTATCTCGAATTCTTCGAACGCGGCCGCTCCGACTATCTCCGGCTGACCGGCGTGCACCACACCGAGCTTGCCGACGGCAAGCATGGCGAAAGAATAGTCTGGGTGGTGCGCCGCATGGAGATCGACTTTCGCGGCCCCGCCCGCATTGACGACATCCTGACGGTCGACACCCGCACCGAGGAGATTTCCGGCGCGCGCATCTTCATGGCGCAGCAGCTCAAGCGCAGCGACGAGGTGCTGGTCGAGGCCAAGGTCGAGGCGGCGATCATCGGCGAGAATGGCCGCCCAAGGCGTTTTCCCAAGGAATGGGTGGCGGCGTTCATGCCGAGGGTGCGCTGATATTCAGGTGATGCCGGCCTGCAAACAGCAGCTTCCTGCGCTTCCGGTGCTCGCGTACGAAAAGTACGCTCCGCTCCGGTTCTCGGAATCTACCGTTTTCGGCTCGGCCTGACCTGAATCTCAGCACACCCTAGGCGCAGCCATTGAATTGATGGCCTTGCCGCGGGGCGTGGCAATGCGCCGCGCCTTATATACTAACCCATCCTTAACCATAACGGTTCATGAAGAGATTGGCGAAGATTGGCGTTATCGAACGCCTTCCTTTCACCAATATTTGCCCCGAAAAGGCCGATAACGGCACAGTTTGGGGTTGTTCCGGTAGCTTCGTGCGAACCGACCACAAGGGATGCCAGGGGCCAGCCGCCAGCTTCGCCCGGAAAATCTTAAGGACGTAACGATGGAAAATATCGCACTCGCCGATCCGGGCGCGCAATTGTCGGTTTGGTCGCTGTTCGTTTCGGCCAGTTGGGTGGTCAAGCTGGTCATGATCGGCCTGCTCTGCGCCTCGGTCTGGACCTGGGCGATCATCGTCGACAAGCTGGTTTCCTATGCCCGCATGCGGCTGGCGCTCAACCGGTTCGAACAGGTGTTCTGGTCGGGGCAGTCGCTGGAGGAGCTTTACCGCACGCTCGCCGACCGCAAGACCACCGGCATGGGCGCCATTTTCGTTGCCGCCATGCGCGAGTGGAAGAAGAGTTTCGAGAAGGGCGCCAAGTCGCCGCTCGGCCTGCAGACCCGCATCGACAAGGCAATGGACCTGGCGCTGACCCGCGAGATGGAAAAGCTGGAAGGGCGCCTCGGTTTCCTTGCCACCACCGGCTCGGCGGCACCCTTTATCGGCCTGTTCGGCACCGTCATCGGCATCATGACCTCGTTCCAGGCGATCGCCGGCTCCAAGAACACCAGTCTCGCGGTGGTTGCGCCCGGCATTGCCGAAGCGTTGCTGGCGACGGCCATCGGCCTGCTCGCCGCCATTCCGGCCGTCATCGCCTACAACAAGCTGTCGTCCGACGCGAGCAAGATAGCCGTGCGCATGGAAGGGTTCTCCGACGAGTTCTCCGCCATACTCTCGCGCCAAATCGATGAAAAAGTGGCCCCTAAGGCCTGAGGAGTAGCAGATGGGTATGTCCATGGGCATGGGAGGACGCGGCGGGCGCGGCCACAGGCGGCGCGGCCGTCACCATGCACTGATGTCCGAGATCAACGTCACGCCGATGGTCGACGTGATGCTGGTGCTGCTGATCATCTTCATGGTCGCCGCACCAATGCTGACGGTCGGCGTGCCGGTCGACCTGCCGGAGACGCAGGCCAAGGCGATGAATGCCGATACCCAGCCAATCATGGTTACGATCGACGCCACGGGCAAGATTTTCCTGCAGGAGACCGAAATCCCGCAGGAAGAGTTGGTGGCCAAGCTGCAGGCGATTTCCAAGACCGGCTATGACGAGCGCATCTTCATCCGCGGCGACAAGTTAACCAACTACGGCACCGCGATGAAGGTGATGGCCCTCATCCAGGCCGCTGGCTACAAGAATATGGGCCTGATTTCATTGCAGGAACAGGATCAGTAGACAGACGATGAAGACCGGCCTCACCACATCGGTGATCTTGCATGCGGCGGCGCTGACCTTCGGCTTGTTCACGCTGACGGCGCCGGCCGCGCTTCCGTCCTCCGACGTCGAGTCGGTCGCGGTCGATATCGTGCCGATGGAAGCCATTGCGCAGACGTTGCAGGGCGACAAGAAGGCCGTGATGCACGAAAAGCCGGCACCCGTGCCGACGCAGCGCCCGGACATCGTTCCGGATGCGCAGAAGGTCGGCGAGAACAGCGTCGACACCGACAAGCCGATAACGCCGGAAGCCAAGCCGAAGCCCGTCGACATGACCTCGGCTCCGCCGCCCGCGCCGACCCCGATCGAAAAGCCGAAGCCCGAGGACGTGCCGAAGCCGCAGGAAAAGCCCAAGCCCACCCCGGCAACGGAAGTGGCGCCGGCGCCAACGCCCAAGGAAGAGGTCAAGCCCGAGCCGGTCAAGCAGGCCGACCCCAAGCCGACACCGGCCAAGCCGGCGCCAACTCCGCCGCCGCAGGACAAGACCGCTGCCATCGATCCAACGCCCGAGGTCAAACCCGACGCCGTCGCTGAAGCCATAGCGCAGGAGCCGCCCGCCGAGGCGACGCAGCTGCCCGACTCGGCGCCCGCGCCGGAAGCGCGGCCGAAGCCGCAGCCTGCGCAGGCCGAAAGCGCCAAGGCGCCGGAGCGGAAGAACGCCGACAAGCCGGTTAAGGAAGCCTCGTCGAAGCCGAAGTCCGATGACAAGCAGTTCAACGCCGACGAGATCTCCGCGCTGCTCGACAAGCAGAAACCATCCGGCGGCGGCGCCAAGCGCTCGACCCAGCAGGCGTCGCTTGGCGGCGACAAGGATCAGGGCCAGAAGCTTTCCAGGTCCGAAATGGGCGCCCTGGAAAGCCAGCTTGGTGGCTGCTGGACTCTTCCCGCGGGCCTTGAAGGTTCCGAGAACTTCGTCGTCGTGGTGCGGTTCAACCTGGATGCCTCCGGCAAGCTGGACGGACGCCCGGCGGTCGAAACGTCGAGCGGAAACCGCCAGTTCGACGAAAGTGCCGTTCGTGCGGTGCAAAAATGCGATGTCACCGGCCTGCAGGTTCCCGCCGGCAAGCAGGATATCTGGGCCGACGTCCGCGTCACCTTCGATCCAAGGGAGATGCTGGGCCTCTAAGGCGGCCCGCGTATCCGAAAATCAGTACGAGAAGCGAGAAGACATGAAATCAATCCTCAAGCCGCTCCTGATGGTCTCAGCAATGGCGATGGGCATGACCACTGCCAGCACGTTGCCGGCGCTGGCGCTGGTCGAGCTCAACGTCAACAAGGGCAACGTCGAGCCGCTGCCGATCGCCATCACAGATTTCCAGGGCGGCGACGCGCTTGGGGCTCAGATTTCGCAGATCGTCACCGCCGATTTGAAGCGTTCGGGTCTGTTCGCTCCGATCGACAAGAGCGCCTTTATCGAGAAGATCACCAACCCCGATGCAGCGCCGCGCTTCGACGACTGGAAGGTGATCAACGCGCAGGCGCTGGTCACCGGCAGCGTCAGCAAAGAAGCCGACGGCCGCATCCGCGCCCAGTACCGGTTGTGGGATACCTTTGCCGGCCAGCAGATGGCCGGCGAGCAGTTCTTCGCCAACGACGCCAATCAGCGGCGTGTCGCCCACATCATCGCCGACGCCATCTATGAGCGGCTGACCGGCGAAAAAGGCTATTTCGACACCCGCGTCGTCTTCATCGACGAATCCGGCGCCAAGAATGCGCGCAAGAAGCGCCTCGCGATCATGGACCAGGACGGCGCCAATGTGCGCTATCTCTCGGACGGCAGGTCGATCGTGCTGACGCCGCGTTTCTCGCCGAACCGGCAGGAAATCACCTACATGTCGTATGAGAGCGGCCAGCCGCGGGTCTACCTGCTGCAGATCGAAACGGGGCAGCGCGAACTGGTCGGCAATTTCCCCGGCATGACCTTTGCGCCGCGCTTTTCGCCCGACGGCCAGAAGGTGATCATGAGCTTGCTGCGCGACGACGGCAATTCCAACATCTTCGCTATGGACCTGCGCAGCCGTTCGACGACGCGGCTGACCAATTCGACCGCCATCGACACCTCGCCGTCCTATTCGCCCGACGGCAGCAAGGTGGTGTTCACCTCCGACCGTGGCGGCCGCGCACAGATCTACGTGATGGGCGCCGACGGCTCTGGTCAGACCCGCATCTCCTTTGGCGACGGCGTCTATTCGACACCGGTATGGTCGCCGCGCGGCGACCTCATCGCCTTCACCAAGCAGACCGGCGGCGAATTCCAGATCGGCGTCATGAAGACCGACGGCTCGGGAGAGCGCATCCTGTCCTCCGGCTTCCAGCAGGAGGGACCGACCTGGGCGCCGAACGGCCGCGTGCTGATGTTCTTCCGCGATTCCGCCGGTGGCCCCAAACTGGTTTCGGTCGATCTGACCGGACGCAACGAGCAATCGATCCCAACGGCGAACTTCGCTTCGGACCCGGCCTGGTCGCCGCTGCTCGAATAGGTTCGGCTGAATTGCCACACATGCTGAGAAGGGGCCGTTTCGGCCCCTTTTCCATGCCTTGGCCGCCTTTTGGCCGTATTTACGCCTAGGGTCCGCGTGAACTGTGGCTTCAGGCCGAAACGGCTGCGGACGGGCAGCTTAAACCAAAATTTAACCGTGTTTCTTGAATGCCGGTTAACCCAAACGTGGTTACTGGGTGATCAACGAAATCACTCAAAGTAGATCACTCGAAATACGAAGGAGAGGCGGCATGGGCCGTATCGCAGCACTTACCAGAAACCCGGTCATGATCGCGCTGGTGGCGATGCTCGCCATCGCCGGTTGCGCCTCGAAGAAGACGCCGAACAACGCGGCCGATCTTGGCCTCAACGGCGCCGGCGCGGCGACGCCCGGCTCGGCGCAGGACTTCACCGTCAACATTGGCGACCGCATCTTCTTCGATACGGACTCGACCTCGATCCGTGCCGACGCGCAGACGACGCTCTCGCGCCAGGCGCAGTGGCTGAATCAGTACAAGCAGTATGCCATCGTCGTCGAAGGCCATGCCGACGAACGCGGAACGCGCGAATACAATCTGGCGCTCGGCGCCCGCCGCGCCGCCGCCACCCGTGACTTCCTTGTCGCCAAGGGCGTCTCGGCCAGCCGTCTCAAGACCATTTCCTACGGCAAGGAACGTCCGGTCGCGGTTTGCGACGACATCTCCTGCTGGTCGCAGAATCGCCGCGCGGTCACCACGCTCAGCGGTGCTGGCTCCTGAGGCATCACGCAGCCGACCGGCGCGTCAAAGAACGCGCGGCCGTCTAGCGGTAAAAATGCAACATACCTGCGCGAAAGGCGGCCCTGGGGCCGCCTTTTTCATATCCGGATGCTCGAAACAAAATTTGGCCGAAGTCTCGGCTCCTGCTATGAGCCGAGGGCGCTTGGCTGGTCCCATTCTGATTGGAAGGCGCGAACAAGCTAACGAAATCACTGCGAGAGGCACATGCATTTGAGATCGGTTCTGAGCGGCACGCTTGCGCTGCTGCTCCTATCAGGCGTCACCGCCTTGGCTAGTGGCACAGGGCAATCAACCGACAGCGGCTTTACCTTCCATCTTCCCAGTATCGAATTGCCGGGGTTTTTTGGTCAAAAGAAGAAACCGGACCAGGTTCAGCTGGTGCAGTCCGATCCTGCCGCTGTCACCAGCCTGGAAGAGCAACTGCGGCAGATGAACGGCAAGATCGAGGAACTCAATTTCCAGGTCCTGCAGATGCAGGAGCAGATTCGCAAGCAGCAGGAAGATAATGAATTCCGCTTCCAGCAGCTGGAAGGTGGCGGCACGCAAGGCGGGCAGCCGCCGGCGCAGAAGAAATCGGACGCCACCACCGGCCCCGACAACGACGTGGCGGCGGCCCCGGCAATACGGGCGCCGGCCGATGCCGGCGCCGCGCCCGCCAACGACCAGTCGGCAGGCGGCAAGACGGTCGAGGACGTCATCGTCGAATCTCCCGATGGCGACCCCGGCAAGGTCATTCCCGGTACGGGAGCGCCGGAAAAGAATTTCGGCACCATCACCGTCGACAAGAATGGCAATGTCATCGATGCCGGCGGCAACACACAATCGACCGCGCCGGCGCAGGACACCGCGCCAGTCGCCGGGGCGGCGCCCAAGGCCGGCAAGTCCGACACGGTAGTCGCGGCGTTGCCCGCCACCAACAACCCGGAGGAGCTTTACCGCAACTCATACCAGTTCATCCTCTCGGGCGACTACGGCACCGCCGAGCAGGGTTTTCGCGACCACATCGCCCGCTTCCCCAGGGATGCGAAGGCGGCGGACGCGCATTACTGGCTGGGCGAGTCATTGCTCGGCCAGCAGAAATACCGCGATGCGGCCGAGACTTTCCTTGCCGCCAGCAAGGACTACCCCAAGGCCAAGAAAGCTCCCGACATGTTGCTGAAGCTCGGCGTGTCGCTGGTCGGCCTCAAGCAGCATGATGTTGCCTGTGCCACCTTCAGCGAGGTCGGCAAGCGCTACCCTGATATTTCCAGTGCGCTCAAGGAACGCGTCAAGCAAGAGAAGGCTCTGGCTGCCTGCTGATCCTTGTCCTACATGTCGTTGTCCTGAAACCGGGATCACTTTTGGGCGACATGCATTATGCTCGACACCGAGCCGGACCTTTCGTCTAACCCTTTTTCGCATATCGATTTTACCAGCGGCGCTGTTGCGGCCGTGTCCGGCGGCAGCGACTCGACCGCCCTGCTCCTTCTTCTCAGACACCATCTCGACCGTACGGCGCCGGCAACCAAGCTGCTGGCGGTGACGATCGACCACGGTTTGCGGTCCGGTTCGGCTGCGGAAGCGCAAGCAGTGGCGAAGCTGTGCGCCAGACTCGGAATTTCACACCGCATCCTGACATGGTCGGGCCTCAAGCCATCGACCGGCCTGCCCGCCGCCGCTCGCGAGGCGCGCTACCGGCTGTTGTCCGAAGCGGCACAAGCCGAAGGCGTCGGCATGATCCTCACCGGCCATACCGCCGATGACCAGGCGGAGACGGTGTTGATGCGGCAAGCGCGCGCAGAAGGATTGGCGCGGGACGAGGGCCAAGGCCATGCCGAAATGGCAGGCCGGGGACTTGCCGGCATGGCGCCGGCCACCCTGTATGACTCTCGCGCGTGGATCGTGCGGCCGCTTCTCGGGTTGCGGCGCGCGGCGCTGCGAGATGTCCTGCGGCGTGAGAATGTCGGCTGGGCCGACGACCCGACCAATGCCGACGAGGCTTTCGAGCGGCCGCGCATGCGGGCAGCCCTTGCCGACGGCAACGGTGCACAGCGCATCGGCGATGCACTGGCGTTGGCCGCGCATGAGGGCCGCGCGCGCAGTCAACTCGGCCTCGCCGCCGCTAGTTTGATCGGCGATTTCGCGACCCGGCTGTCCTGCGGGCTCATTCGTCTTGATCCGCTTTTGCTGAACACAGGTGACGAGCGAGCGGCCGTCTATGCGTTGCGTATCCTGCTGGCCATGGCCGGCGGAATTGCCTTCCTGCCGGATCAGGCCCGCAGCGAGACTCTGTTCGGTCGGCTGAGGGCTGGATTTCTTTGCGCCACATTGTCGCGGACGGTTGTGGATTCCCGGCGCTCCGGCATCTTCCTGCGCCGCGAGGCGCGCGGCCTGCCCTCCGCCGCTGCCATCACGGACGGCACCGTCTGGGATGGCCGCCGGCGCATCACATTGAACGACAGCAGCAGCGCATTGTTGATTGCCCCGTTCGGCGCAGCAGCGGCGAAGCGGCTGGCGAAGGGCGATGGAAAAACCCCGCCGAGCCTGATGCGCGCCGCGCTCGCCGCCGAGCCGGCGTTGTGGCAGGCCGGTGAATGCCTTGATTTGTCGGGGGATAGCCGGGCGCCAATGGCGGTTGAAGTGCGGCCGGTCGTTGCGCCCTTTGCCCGCTTCCTGCCGTCCTTCGACCTGGCGCCGGCGCGGGCCGTGGCCGGGCTGATTGGCGCGGCCCCGGTGCCGCCCTTGCCTTTCAGCGGCCACAGTGCCGGCTGATGGTTGCGCGAAAGCTTAACCCAGACGTGCTGTTCTGCTTGGCAAGGGGGGACGCTCTCCCTATGTTAGGCGCAAGTTTCCTCTCATGACGCGTGTCCGCCCCGCGGACGCCAACGGGACAATTGATGAATCCGAACTATCGCAACCTCGCGCTCTGGGCGATCATAGCGGTCCTGCTCATAGCCCTGTTCAATCTGTTTCAGACGCCGCAGACGCGAGGGGCCTCCAGCGATGTGCCTTATTCGCAGTTCCTGCAGGATGTCGCGGCGGGCCGGGTCAAGACGGTGACCATCGCGGGCGCCCGTATCAGCGGCACCTACACCGACAATGCCAGCGGCTTCCAGACCTATTCGCCCGGCGATCCTTCGCTGGTCTCGCGGCTGCAGGACAAGAACGTCACCATCAATGCGCGGCCTGAAACAGACGGTTCCAATTCGCTGTTCGGCTATCTGATCTCGTGGCTGCCGATGATCCTCATCCTCGGCGTCTGGATATTCTTCATGCGCCAGATGCAGTCCGGCTCCGGTCGCGCCATGGGCTTCGGCAAGTCGAAGGCCAAGCTGCTCACCGAAGCGCATGGCCGCGTCACCTTCCAGGACGTTGCCGGCGTCGACGAAGCCAAGGAAGATCTGGAAGAGATCGTCGAGTTCCTGCGCGATCCGCAGAAATTCCAGCGGCTCGGCGGCAAGATTCCGCGCGGCGTGCTGCTTGTCGGCCCTCCGGGAACCGGCAAGACGCTGCTCGCCCGCTCGGTTGCCGGCGAAGCCAATGTGCCGTTCTTCACCATTTCCGGTTCTGACTTCGTCGAGATGTTCGTCGGCGTCGGTGCAAGCCGCGTCCGCGACATGTTCGACCAGGCCAAGAAGAACGCGCCCTGCATCATCTTCATCGACGAAATCGACGCTGTCGGCCGTCATCGCGGCGCCGGCCTCGGCGGCGGCAATGACGAACGCGAGCAGACGCTGAACCAGCTCCTGGTCGAGATGGACGGCTTCGAGTCCAACGAAAGCATCATCCTGATCGCTGCCACCAACCGGCCCGACGTGCTCGATCCGGCACTGCTCAGGCCAGGCCGCTTCGACCGCCAGGTCGTGGTGCCGAACCCCGACATCGTCGGCCGCGAGAAGATCCTCAAGGTGCATGTGCGCAACGTGCCGCTGGCGCCCAATGTCGACCTCAAGGTGATCGCGCGCGGTACGCCGGGCTTTTCCGGCGCTGACCTGATGAACCTCGTCAACGAATCCGCGCTGATGGCGGCACGGCGCAACAAGCGCCTCGTCACCATGGCCGAATTCGAGGACGCCAAGGACAAGATCATGATGGGCGCCGAGCGCCGCTCGTCGGCCATGACGCAGGCCGAGAAGGAGCTGACCGCCTACCACGAGGCAGGCCACGCCATTCTCGCGCTGAACGTGCCGTCGGCCGATCCGCTGCACAAGGCCACGATCATCCCACGCGGTCGCGCGCTCGGCATGGTCATGCAGTTGCCCGAAGGCGACCGTTATTCGATGAGCTACAAATACATGATCTCGCGGCTCGCCATCATGATGGGCGGCCGTGTCGCCGAGGAGTTCAAGTTCGGCAAGGAAAACATCACCTCGGGTGCCTCTTCGGATATCGAGCAGGCGACCAAACTGGCGCGCGCCATGGTCACACGCTGGGGCTTTTCCGACAAGCTCGGCCATGTCGCTTATGGCGACAACCAGGAAGAAGTGTTCCTCGGCCACTCGGTGGCGCGCACGCAGAACGTGTCGGAAGAAACGGCGCAGATCATCGACGCCGAAGTGCGCCGCCTGATCGACGAGGCCTACTCATCGGCGAAGTCCATCCTGACCAAGAAGAAGAAGGAATGGATCGCGCTGGCGCAGGGCCTGCTGGAATACGAGACGCTGTCCGGCGAGGAGATCAAGCAGTTGATCGCCGGCCATAAGCCAGCGCGCGACCTTGGCGACGACACGCCGCCGAGCCGTGGCTCTGCCGTGCCGAAGTCCGGCGGCCGGCGCAAGAAGGGGCCGGAGCCCGAAGGCGGCATGGAACCGCAGCCATCGAGCTGAGCTTGACCACTGATTTCATCGAACGCCGCGGCTTGCTCCGCGGCGTTTTTTGTTTTTGGCGTTGGGGAGGAGTTGTCCGCGACCTCGCATCTGCGACGATGACGATTGGCGAAAGCCTAGGTGATAGCCAATCTCCCCCCTTGCGGGGGAGATTGGCAACGTCGCCGCGGGCGTGCCCTCGAAGGCAACAAAGAAGGCCCGCGAACCCTGCGGTTCGCAGGCCTTCTCTTCTTCAGATGTCTTGTCGCTCAGCTCTTCAGCTTGGCATTGCACAGGCTGTAATAACCGCCGCCCTTCTGGATCCAGCGAAGGCCGTTCAACGTGCCCGCGTCCTTGTTGCCATGGTAGCCCTGGAGACAGGTCTTCATGCGCGCCTTCGCGGGCTTTTCGGTCTTGAACTCGGCGGCCAGCGTGGTTGGGAATGTCACGCCCGCGGGCGCTACAGTGGGGGCGACCGCCGCGCTGGTTTCCTTTTTCGTCTGCGGCTCGGTTTTGACCGTATCCTCGCTGACACTGTCCGCTGCTGATGTCGCGCACTTCTCCTTGCGAAAAGCCGTCCAGTCCATGCCGTTCAGAGTGCCGCCTTCCTTGGCTGTTCGATAGGTCTCGCCGCATTCCTTCATCGTCAGTGCGCTTGCGGGGGCGACGCTCCAAGCGACAAATGCGGTCGCAGCCAATACCGCCAATTTCAAACTGTGCATAAGACCCTCCTGGTTGATAATAAGTTTGACGTCTTTTTGTATATGGTTTGTTCTTTATATGTTCAACAGAATCTTTTCGGACTACCGATGAGCTTGGCGGTGGGCAGTGTAGGCGAATTGATGATGCCGGCAGCCCGGCGACATGCAGATGCGAGCAAGGCAGTGTGCGTCTTCGCGCAACAAAAAAGGCCCGCGCATCTTGCGATGCGCGGGCCTTTGTTTGGAGACTATGGCTAAGCGATCAGCTCTTGAGCTTGGCGTTGCACAGGCTGTAGAAGCCGCCGCCCTTCTGGATCCACTTCAGGCCGCCAAGCGCATTGGCGTCCTTGAGGGCATAGTACTGGTCGAGGCAAGTGTGCATGCGGCCTTTTCCGGGGGTCTCGCTGGCATATTTCGCCGAGATCGCGGACGGGAAAGCGACGCCCTTGGGCGCAGCCGTCGTCGGCTTCGCCGGCTCCTTGGTGTAGCTCGCCTCGTCGGCGGCCGGCACGCTGTCGTCATCCGAGGCGCCGGTACCGCATTCGGCCTTGCGGAAGTCGTTCCACTTCATGCCTTTCAGCGTGTTGGCCGTCTTGGCAGCCTGGTACTTGGTGCTGCATTCGGCCATGCTCAGACCCTTGCCGTCGGCGGGAGCCGCGGCAGCCTTGGTGGTTGCCGGCTTGGCGGCGGCAGCGGCGGATGCACCGGCGACGCATTCGGACTTGCGGAAGTCGTTCCACTTCATGCCGTTCAGCGTGCCGGCAGCCTTCGCCGCCTGGTATTTCGTGCTGCATTCCTTCGCCGTCAGGCCCTTGGCTGTGCTGTCGTCCGTCGCGGCGGCAGCCTTGGCAGCCTTGGCCGGCTTCGTTTCCGCGGCCTTCTTGGTATCGGCCGGCTTGGCGTCGGTGGTTGCCGCGGCATCGGTGCCGCATTGAGCCTTGCGGAACTGATTCCAGGTCGCTCCGGCGAGTGTCCCCGCATCCTTGGCGGCGTTATACTTCGTGCTGCACTCGGCCATCGTCAGTGCGTTGGCTGGCGCGGCCAGGAACAAGGTCGCGACGGCGAGGCCGGTCAAAGTGGCAAGTCGGTGGATGAGCATAGCGTTTCTCCGTTGCAGCAGCCCATGATACGTCCCTGCAAATCAATAACGCTCAACGGCCGGTTGCGCCAGATGCTAAGTGGCGTATATATCGACGAAAACCGGCTTCTCCCGATAAGGTGATGAAATCGTTGTCCGTTGCCTGGTTGAGAGCAAGATTTCCTGATGCATCCGCGCTGAAAGGCTCGAATGACTTGTATATTGCAGCATGGCAGTCTGGGCATGTCAGGTTGCAGCCACGTTGTGTGCAGTGCACAACAATGGTTTTCTAAGAATTGGTAACGTATAATCACACAATGTGATCATAGCGCGCCGGCCAATTGTGGCATGACGTGCCGGGGAAGAAACTTCGAGGAAGCTGACTAGCATGGCAGGGAATTATTTCGGCACGGACGGCATTCGCGGACGCGCCAACAAGTTTCCGATGACCGCTGAAATCGCGATGCGGGTCGGCATGGCCGCCGGCCTTTCCTTCCAGCGCGGCAGCCATCGTCATCGTGTCGTGCTCGGCAAGGACACCAGGCTTTCCGGCTATATGATCGAGAATGCCATGGTTGCCGGTCTTTGTGCCGCCGGTATGGACGTGTTCCTGCTCGGCCCGATCCCGACGCCGGCTGTCGCCATGCTGGTGCGTTCGCTGCGCGCCGATATCGGCGTCATGATCTCGGCCTCGCACAACCCCTATTACGACAACGGCATCAAGCTGTTCGGACCCGACGGCTACAAGCTCTCCGACGAAATCGAGGAGCGCATCGAGAGCATGCTCGACAAGGATATCGAACTGGCGCTCGCCGATTCCGACGGGCTTGGCCGCGCCAAGCGCGTCGACGGCGTGCATGACCGCTACATCGAATTCGCCAAGCGCACCTTGCCGCGCTCGATGTCGCTCGCGGGCTTGAGGATCGTCGTCGATTGCGCCAATGGCGCGGCCTACAAGGTGGCGCCCGAGGCGCTGTGGGAACTGGGCGCCGAAGTCGTCGCCATCAATGTCGAGCCCAACGGCTTCAACATCAACAAGGAATGCGGCTCGACCCATCCGGCCGGCCTGCAAAAGAAGGTGCACGAAGTGCGCGCCGACATCGGCATCGCGCTCGACGGCGACGCCGATCGCGTCGTCATCGTCGATGAAAACGGCGCGATCGTCGATGGCGACCAGATCATGGCGCTGATCGCCGAATCCTGGCACCAGAGCGGGCGGCTTGCGGGCGGCGGCGTCGTTTCGACGGTGATGTCCAATCTCGGCCTCGAGCGCTTCCTCGGCGGCATGAAGCTGCAATTGCACCGCACCAAGGTTGGCGACCGTTATGTCGTCGAGCATATGCGCGCGCATGGCTTGAATGTCGGCGGCGAACAGTCAGGTCATATCGTGCTGTCCGACTTTTCGACGACCGGCGACGGCCTGGTCTCGGCGCTGCAGGTGCTGGCCTGCATCAAGCGGCAGGGGCGGCCGGTCAGCGAACTGTCGAAAAAGTTCGAACCGGTGCCGCAGCTTCTGAAGAACGTCCATATTTCCGGCGGCAAGCCGCTCGAGGAGGCGCCGGTCAAGGCCGCCATCGAAGACGCCCGTAACCGCCTCGGCAAGACCGGACGGCTGGTTATCCGGCCATCAGGGACAGAACCGCTGATCCGCGTGATGGCCGAAGGCGACGACCCGCAACTGGTCGAGTCCGTCGTCAACGGCATCGTTGAAGTCATCTCGGAAACGCGCAGCGCCGCCTGACCCCAGCGCGTCCAGCAGGACGTGGATCGGACAACCAGGCGCGCCGCGCTCCCTTAACCGGTCCAAGGCCCGCCCCTCGGCGGGCTTTTTCTTGTCAGCCGCCACTTTTTTCGGTGCCCGTAAATCTCGCGCCAATCCCTAGAGTTTCGAGATTCGTGGTTAAGCAACAGGGTTAAACGCCTTTTAACCTTTGCAATTCATTATCCACGACTGAAAGCCAATCGCATTTCGGACGGATTCGCCGTTCCGAGCTTCTCAGGGGTGACAAGCATGTTCAAGACAGCAAGAAAGGTCCTGCTCGCCTTCCTGTTCGCAGGCCTGGCAGGACCGCTGTTCGCAGCCGACCTGCCGGAACCGATGGTCGAAGAGGCTCCGCCTCAGGCTGTCTACGAGCAGCCGGTCGAGGTCGGCGGCTGGTACATCCGCGGCGACATCGACTATCACAAGTCGACCGTGCGCGGCATCGACTATATGACCTACACCGTCGATCCCTGTAACTGTACGGTTACGCCCGGCACCAGAAGCTTCGATTTCGGCAAACTCAAGGGCGGTTTCTCGCTCGGCGCCGGCGTCGGCTACAAGATCAACGATCACTTCCGGACCGATTTGACCGCCGACTACTGGTTCAAGTCGAACTTCAACGGGGGCACCTCGGACATCAACGGTACTTCGACCGAAGTATCGAAGATGAGCGCCCTGTTGCTGCTGGCGAATGCCTATGTCGATCTCGGCACCTACCATGGCATCACGCCTTACGTTGGCGCCGGCATCGGCGGCGCCCGCGTCAAGTGGGATGATGTCTACGACCCGAACACCACCGAGTTCAATCCCGGCAGATCAAGCTGGCGTTTCGCCTACGGTCTGATGGCCGGCGCTTCGTACTGCCTGACCGACAAGATCATTCTCGATGCCGGCTACCGCTTCTCCCATATTCAGGGCGGCCGCATGTTCGACTGGAACATCACCAGCTCCGGTCCCGGCTTCGACCGTGGCATCAACACGCACGAAGTGCGCGGTGGCCTGCGCTACCAGTTCGGTGGCAGCAATGGTTGCGCCGCGCCGGTCGTGGCCTACCAGCCCGAACCCGAGCCGATCTACACCAAGTAACGCCATCTACATCACTTGAATTCTTCGAAAACCGTCCGGCCTCAAGCCGGGCGGTTTTTCGTTTGGGCCGCCTGGAATCGACAGCGGAAATGAATTCGCTAACGCTCTGTTAGCCTTAACCGGCACTTAACCACTATGGTTAACAATGCTCCTTGAAACGATGGCTGCCGCTGCGATTGCGGGCTGCGCCAAATTCGGGAGTCGGGGACCATGAAACTTACATCGCGTATGGCGCTGGCGCTCGGTGCACTAGCCCTCCTGCCGCTGACGCCGGTGCACGCGGCCGATTATGACCCGCCGATCTATGTCGACCAGGCGCCCGACTATGTCCCGGTCGAGGTCGGTTCCGGCTGGTACCTGCGCGGCGACGTCTCCTATCTGGCGCAGAAGAGCTTCAAAAATGAGGATTTCGCCTTCACACCTTCGCCACCTGCAAGCTTCAGCGACAAAGAAGATCCGATCTTTGCCAGCATCGGCTTCGGCTACCATTTCAACGACTATCTGCGCGCCGACCTCAATCTCGGCTATCTGCCTGGCAACGAGATCGGCGTCGGCTATGACGATTCAGCGACTGCGGCAGAGCCGACCGTGGCGTCGGCATCCCTGAAGAACTACGCCTTGTCGGGCATACTCAACGGCTATGTCGATCTTGGCACCTATGTCGGCATCACACCCTATCTCGGCGCCGGTATCGGGGTCGTCCGCAGCAAGCGCAGCCTGTCGGCAAGCTATTTCACCGACAATGGCGACGACACGGACGATTTCGCCGTAAGTGACAGCAAGACCCAGTACTCGCTGGCCTACACGCTGAATGCGGGCCTCGCCTATCAGGTATCGAAGAACGTTTCCGTCGACCTGGGCTATCAGTATTTCTCCGCTCCGGACGCTGAATATGTGACGGCTGAGAGCCTGACCTCCTATCCGGTCAAAAAAGGTATCAGCAACCATCAGGTCAAGCTCGGGCTGCGCTACGATCTCTGGTAGGCGCGGCGAGCACGAGGTTCAGGACGGCGGATCTTCGGGGTCCGCCGTTTGCGTTTGAAGTCACGACATCCCGATCAGGGATCGCCGGTATCCCGGCAGCGACAAAAACTTTCCTCTTGACGCCCGAAGCCTGAACGCATATCGCCGTCCGTGGGCCACCCCTCCCCAACGAGGGGCCACTATCTGGAAGGATAGACCACGATGACGACGCATACGAAGCCCGGACTCCGTCCGGCAAACCCCAATTTTTCCTCAGGTCCCTGTGCAAAACGTCCCGGCTGGTCGGTCGAGGCGCTGAACAATGCCGCGCTCGGCCGTTCCCACCGCGCCAAGATCGGCAAGACCAAGCTCGAACAGGCGATCGAGCTGACGCGGGAGATTCTCCAGGTCCCGGCGGGTTATCGCATCGGCATTGTGCCGGCGTCGGACACCGGTGCGGTCGAGATGGCGCTGTGGTCGCTGCTCGGCGAGCGCGGCGTCGACATGGTCGCCTGGGAGAGCTTTGGCTCCGGCTGGGTCACCGACGTGATCAAGCAATTGAAGCTCGCCGATGTGCGCAAGATCGAAGCCGGCTACGGCGAACTGCCTGATCTTACCAGGATCGATTTCGACCGCGATGTGGTCTTCACCTGGAACGGCACCACGTCGGGCGTGCGCGTGCCGAACGGCGATTTCATTCCCGCGGACCGCAAGGGCCTGACCGTCTGCGATGCGACTTCCGCCGCATTCGCGCAGAGGCTCGACTTCGAAAAGCTCGATGTCGTCACGTTCTCCTGGCAGAAGGTGCTGGGCGGCGAGGGCGCTCACGGCATGCTGATCCTGTCGCCTCGTGCCGTCGAGCGGCTGGAGACCTACAAGCCTTCATGGCCGCTGCCGAAAATCTTCCGCCTGACTTCGGGCGGCAAGCTGATCGAAGGCATCTTCAAGGGCGAGACCATCAACACCCCCTCGATGCTGTGCGTCGAGGATTACCTCGATGCGCTCAACTGGGCGAAGTCGACCGGCGGCCTCGACGCGCTGATCGCCAGGGCGGATGCCAATGCGGCCGTCCTCGATCGCTTTGTCGGCAAATCCTCCTGGCTCGGTCATCTCGCCGTCCAGCCGGCGACACGGTCGAACACGTCCGTCTGCCTGTCCTTCACCGATCCGGACGTGTCCGAGCTCGACGCCGACGGGCAGGCGGCTTTCGCCAAGGGGCTGGTGTCGGTGCTCGACAAGGAAGGCGTCGCCTACGATATCGGTGCCTATCGCGACGCACCGCCCGGCCTGCGCATCTGGTGCGGCGCGACGGTCGAGACGTCGGATCTGGAAGCGCTGCTGCCCTGGCTCGACTGGGCCTTCGCCGCACAGAAGGCGTCGCTCAAAGCGGCGGCCTGAGATCATTCGCGGCGGCCTCCGGGCCGCCCATTCCCATCAGGATCAAATCCATTTCAAGGAGGTCGCCATGGCGCCCCGCGTTCTCGTCTCAGACAAACTCTCCCCCACCGCCGTGCAGATATTCAAGGATCGTGGCGTCGAGGTCGACTATCTGCCCGATCTCGGCAAGGACAAGGAAAAGCTCGCCGAAGTGATCGGCCAGTATGATGGCCTCGCCATCCGCTCGGCGACCAAGGTCACCGAAAAGCTGATCAACGCCGCTACCAATCTCAAAGTCATCGGCCGCGCCGGCATCGGCGTCGACAATGTCGATATCCCGGCGGCAAGCCGCAAGGGCATCATCGTGATGAACACGCCCTTCGGCAACTCGATCACCACAGCCGAACATGCGGTGGCGATGATCTTTGCGCTGGCGCGCCAGATCCCTGAAGCCAACGCCTCGACCCATGCCGGCAAATGGGAAAAGAACCGCTTCATGGGCGTTGAGATCACCGGCAAGACGCTGGGCGTCATCGGCTGCGGCAACATCGGTTCGATCGTCGCGACACGCGGCGTTGGCCTCAAGATGCACGTCATCGCCTTCGATCCGTTCCTGTCGGACAGCCGTGCCGAGGAGCTTGGCGTCGACAAGGTCGAACTCGACGAACTGTTCGCCCGCGCCGATTTCATCACCCTGCACACGCCGCTGACCGACAAGACGCGCAACATCATCGATGCCGCGGCGATCGCCAAGATGAAGAAGGGCGTGCGCATCATCAATTGCGCACGCGGCGGTCTGATCGTCGAGGCCGACCTGATCGCGGCGCTGAAGAGCGGCAAGGTGGCCGGCGCCGGCGTCGACGTCTTCGAGGTCGAACCCGCCGAGAACAACGAACTGTTCGGCATGGAGAATGTGGTGGCGACGCCGCATCTCGGCGCCTCGACGACGGAGGCCCAGGAGAATGTCGCGTTGCAGGTTGCCGAACAGATGGCCGACTATCTGATCAAGGGCGCCGTCTCCAACGCCATCAACATGCCGTCGATCACCGCCGAGGAGGCGCCGCGGCTGAAGCCGTTCGTCAAGCTTGCCGAGGTGCTCGGCGCCTTCGTCGGCCAGGTCACCGAGGATCCGATCAAGGAGGTCGAGATCCTGTTCGACGGCTCCACCGCGACGATGAACACGCGCGCGCTGATCAGCGCCGCACTTGCCGGGCTGATCCGGCCTCAGGTCTCGGACGTCAACATGGTGTCGGCGCCGATCATGGTGAAGGAGCGCGGCATCATTGTCGCCGAGGTCAAGCGCGACAAATCGGGCGTGTTCGACGGCTATATCAAGCTGACCGTGAAGACCGAGCACATGACGCGCTCGATCGCCGGCACATGCTTCTCGGATGGCAAGCCACGCTTCATCCAGATCAAGGGCATCAACCTCGATGCCGAGGTCGGCCAGCACATGCTCTACACCACCAATGCCGACGCGCCGGGCATTATCGGGCTGCTCGGCACTGTCTGCGGCGAGAATGGCGTCAACATCGCCAACTTCCAGCTCGGCCGCAACCGGCCGGGCGGCGATGCCATAGCGCTGCTCTATCTCGACGCGCCGTTCCCGGAAGCCGTGCTGGAAAAGGTCAAAGCGCATAAGTCGATCGACTCGGCCAAGCGGCTGCAGTTCGACGTCAACGCGATGTGATCGAGGACAGGGGTCGCCCTCGTTGATGCCGGCCGCCGCGGCGGCCGGTTCAGGTCAACTCGTCCGAGCCATCGGAGACAGCCACCCGATGTCGGTAGACCAGTTCCCAACCCTTCCAGCCCGTAAACAGCAGGATGAGAACCACGATCAGCGATAGGACGAAGCCGGTTGGCATCACGGCCGCCGCTCCGCCGGTATACCGCAAGTACCAGTTGTAAAGCTCGATCAACACGACGAGTACATTGCCGCCGGCATGGAGCCATGCCGTCGTGAGATTGCGGATCTGAACATCGCCGAGAACATCCGTCAGGCCAGCAAGCGCAGCCAGGGCAGCCATGATCAGGCCGGCGCCGAGAAGCCAGAGCGATCCGGTGACCCATCCGGGATCGGCTGTTCGCCAGAAGATAAGATCGCAAACGAAGGTGCCGACGAAAAAAGCAATCGGAAACGGAATCAGCATGGGATGGATAGGGTGACCAGCGATGCTTGCCGTGCTGCGAGGGTTCTGGCTCATCATGTCGCCTCCCTGCCGTTCAAACTCCGCTGGAGGTGAAATGTTCCAAGTGGGGACGCGGCAGGGTTTATGCCGCCGTTCCGCGGCCATTGGCGAAGTCCAGGCCGTTCGCGTGAATTGCCGCGACGGCGGAGGGCGTCAGCCGCCACATGTCATCCGCGGTGGTCCGCCAACGCCATCTTGCGCCCGCTGTATTCGGCAAGCCCGATGCCGCCCAGCACGAGCACCAAAGCCAGTGCCTGATAGAGGTGGAACGTCTCGCCGACGATCAGCACCGACAGCAGCGTGCCGAAGATCGGCACCAGATTGATGAACAGGCCGGCGCGGTTGGCGCCGATCAGTTCGTTGCCTCTGATGTAGAAGATCTGCGAAACGACGGAGGCGCCGATCGCCGTATAGACGATGACGGTCCAGCCGCGCGCGTCGGGCATGATGACCTTGCCGGCGACGACCTCCCACAGGAAGAACGGCAGCGAAGTGACGAGTGCCGCAACCGACAGGGCCAGCATCAGGCTTTGCCAATGCATCACCGGTTTCAACCGCAGTCCGACCGAATAGCCGCTGTAGAGAAACACGGCGACCAGCATGATGGCATCGCCGAAATTGAGTTCCAGCGTCAACAGCCGGCGCGGATCGCCATGGCAGGCGGTGAGGATCACGCCGGCGATGGTCAGCACGACGCCGACAATCTGCGCCCAGTTCACGCGCAGGCGGAAGAAGACGAAATTGGCAGTCATGATCAGGATCGGCATCGCCGCCTGTTCGATCGAGACATTGATCGCTGTCGTGTAGTTGAGCGCCGTGTAGAAGATGGTGTTGAACAGGGTGAAGCCGCTGGCGCCGAGGGCGACCAGCACGAACCAGTGCTTGCGGACGACCGGCCAGTCCTTCTGGATGGTCTTCCAGCCGATGGGCAGCATGATCGCCACGGCCAGAACCCAGCGCAGGAAGACCAGCGTCATCGGCGAGACGTGATCGACCGCCAGCTTACCGGCCACCGAATTTCCGCCCCAGAGCAAGGTGGTGAGCAGCAGGAATATGTAGGCGCTTCGATGCATCGCGGGATTCCAGTCGCCGGAGCTGCGGTGTTTGCCGGCCTATTGCCCTCGCTCGCCCAAGTAAATGATGTCAAAGCCGAAAATTGTTGTGCCTCAGGGCATTTTCGACGGCAAAGAAAGGTCGCGCTCGCGAGGTCTTGACGTTATAGAGGCCTGTCGTTTCGAACCATATTCAAGCCGCTTGGCGGCGTCTCAAGGGAAAAGAAACATGGCCAATGTGGTGGTCGTCGGCTCGCAGTGGGGTGACGAAGGCAAGGGCAAGATCGTCGACTGGCTGTCGGAGCGCGCCGATGTCGTGGTGCGTTTCCAGGGCGGCCACAATGCCGGCCATACGTTGGTCGTCGACGGCAAGGTCTACAAGCTGTCGTTGCTTCCGTCGGGCGTCGTGCGCCAGGGCAAGCTGTCCATCATCGGCAATGGCGTCGTGTTCGACCCGCACGCTTTCGTCGCCGAGGTGGCCAAGCTCAAGGCGCAAGGTGTCGAAGTGGCGCCGGATCGCCTGAAAATAGCCGAAAACACAGCGCTTATCCTGTCCCTGCATCGGGAGCTGGACGGATTCCGTGAGGACGCCGCATCCAATTCCGGGACGAAGATTGGCACGACCCGTCGTGGCATCGGCCCCGCCTACGAGGACAAGGTGGGCCGGCGCGCGGTCAGGGTGATGGACTTGGCGGATTTGGAAACACTGCCCGTGAAGGTTGACAGGCTGCTGACGCACCACAATGCGCTGCGTCGGGGGCTTGGCCATGCGGAAGTCACGCATGACGCGATCATGCAGGAATTGACCTCGGTCGCCGACGACATCCTGCCCTATATGGACCGGGTCTGGAAAATCCTCGACGACAAGCGCCGGGCTGGCGAGCGTATCCTGTTCGAGGGCGCGCAGGGCACGCTGCTTGACATAGACCACGGCACCTATCCATTCGTGACCTCGTCGAACACGGTTGCAGGACAGGCTGCCGCCGGCTCCGGCGTCGGCCCAGGCGCCATCGGCTATGTGCTCGGCATCACCAAAGCCTATACGACACGCGTCGGCGAGGGTCCGTTCCCGACCGAGCAGAAGAACGAGGTCGGCGAATTCCTCGGCACGCGCGGCCATGAATTCGGCGTCGTCACCGGCCGCAAGCGCCGCTGCGGCTGGTTCGACGCGGTGCTGGTACGCCAGGCCGTCGCTGTCAACGGCATCAAGGGCATCGCGCTGACCAAGCTCGACGTGCTTGACGGGCTGGACGAGATCAAGGTCTGCACAGGTTATCATCTCGACGGCGAGATGATCGATTATCTGCCGGCAAGCCAAGGTGCGCAGGCGCGTGTCGAACCGGTCTACGAGACGCTCGAGGGCTGGAAAGGCACCACTGCCGGCGCGCGCAGCTGGAACGATCTGCCGGCCCAGGCCGTCAAATACGTCCGCTACATCGAAGAGCTGATCGGCGCCCCGGTCGCACTCCTTTCCACCAGCCCGGAACGGGACGACACGATACTTGTGACCGATCCGTTTCAAGACTAGTTTCTGAAGCCTTTCCGGGCATCGCGGCCGATTTGCGGGGGCCGGCGCGGAAACAAAATACAGGTCGACTGAAGCATGGCAGATTACGTTGCTATTCTGAAAAAGGCGCTCGGCAAGCATGGCGACGAGACGCCGGAAAAGCGTACGCGCATCTATGCCAGCGTTCGGACCATGCTGGCGAAGAAGCTTGAGGAATATTCGCCGCCGCCGGCCGCCGAAGCCATAGCCACGCAGATGCGTTCGCTGGAAGACGCGATCGCGAGTGTCGAGCGGGACTATGCCAAGAGCCTGCCGGAGACCGATCCGCTGGCGGAGCTGGAACACATCTTTTCGTCGATCGATCGCAACAAGAATCAGCCGAGCCATACACGGCAGCCGGCCAAGGCCGAATCGGCCTGGCCGGCACCGCCCGCTGCAAAGCCTGAATCTTATCAGCCCGCGCCACCACCTGCCGCCAAGGTCGAGCCGAGCTGGCAAAGGGCGACGCCGGCGCCTTCCCAGCTGGCTCGCGCCGACACGCCTCTTCCAGGTATGGATGCCGACGGGGAGGAGGACGAGGCCGATGTCTTTTCCAGCGACGGAGAGCCGGTGTCGGACACCTTCCAGCGCCTGCGTCCCGCCGAGCGCAAGCGCAGCTATGGTGGGCTGATCACGGCCGTCGTCGCTCTTCTGGTCGTAGCCGGCGGCGGCTACGGAATCTGGCTGAACAAGGATGCCTTCGGCAAAATGCTTGGGCTTGGCGGCAATCAGGTCGCCAAGACCGAGCCGGTGAAACCAGCGCCTGCCAAGCCGGCAACCGATGCCGCGGCAGCGCCTCCGGCGCCCGCGGCTGGCGGCACGGAAGCCGAAAGCACGAAATTCACGCAGCGGCTGACGCCGCAGGGCAGTGAAGTCGACCCGGGTCCGGCCGGTGGCCAAAGCGGCATCGGCGAAGGCGAATCGGTCGCCGCGCTGACCACGCCGCCCTCGGCGACGAACCCACCGGCGATTTCCGCTCCGGCCGCAGGCACACCTGCCGCGGCAGCGCCCCCCGCTACAGGTGCCGCCCCCGCAACACCGCCTGCCAACGGAGCTGCCCCGGCAGCGCCAGCCGATGCTGCCGGCACGCCGACCGCACCGGCCGGCGCCGCGCCGCCCGCCACGGCAGCTGCGCCTGCGGAAGCCGCTCTGCCTGTCGGCCAGAAGGCGATCTTCTATGAGGAGCGTACCAGCACTGCCCAGGGTTCCGCCGAGCCCGGCAACATCGTCTGGTCGCTGGTGCAGGAATCGCCCGGTGGCGACCTGCCGCCGGAGCCGGCGATCCGCGCCGAGGCCACCATTCCCGGCAAGGACATCCAGTTGCGCATGACCATCCGCCGCAACACCGACCAGACACTGCCGGCCAGCCATATCATCGAGATGATCTTCCTGACGCCCGACGGTTTCGAGGGCGGCGGTGTCGACAACATCCTGCGCGTCGCCATGAAGGGTTCGGAACAGGATGCCGGCAGCCCGTTGATCGGCATTCCGGCCAAGATCGCCGACGGCTTCTTCCTCGTCGCGCTCAACGATACCAAGGCCGACGAAGACGCCAACATGACCCTGCTTCGCGGCCAGGACTGGATCGACGTACCTGTCGTCTACAAGACCGGACGGCGGGCACTGCTGACCATGGAAAAGGGCATTCCCGGCGAGAAGGTGTTCGACGAGGCAATCAAGGCCTGGCAGGCGAAGACGGCGGGCTGAGAAGGAAGCCGGCCCGAAGCCTCGTTGACTCAGAAGCCCTGGAAAAACATATCGAGCGCGGCGACGATGTCGTCGTGGTGCCGGGAGAGATTTCCCTCGGCATCCGGCAATTCAGAGGCCATCAAGGCTGACATGAACTGCGTGACCATTACATGATCTTTGCCATCGATAGCGAAGGTCGGATTTAGTCGGCGGCCCGGAACCGGGGCTATGTTGGGCGGCATCAACGGAATGACGACCCTCGTGCTCAGTCCTTCAAGAAGGTCGGACTGAACATCGAGAAAATAGCCGCCGCCTTCAGCATTCCGATAAAGATCGTAACGTGCCATCAAAACAGCCGGTATTTGGCCAATGGCAGTCCGTTGCGCCTGACATATTCATTGGAGCTTTCAATGGCTTCTTTGTTTTCCTCTTGCCATCGACGCGTCTTTTCCGCCGCAATCGCTTTCGCGATCCCCGCCTCGGCGGCGCGGGAAATGTTGATGCCCAACGCTTTGGCGTCATTGATCAATTGAGAATCAATGGACGTGTTGACGGATTGCCGTTGAGGTTTTGGTGTCGATTGAAGCATGGAATCGCTCTCTTTTATGCGCATAATATAGGCGCATAAAAGTTCACACACAATCCCTTACCCTTCCATCTCCTCGCGCAGCATCTCCAGTTCCAGCCACTCTTCCTCCAGCGCCGCCAGCGTAGCGCGCTCCTTGTCGAGGGCGGCGATGGTTTTCTGGAAGGAGGCCGGGTCGCGCTCGTAATAGGCCGGATCGGCGATGTTGTTCTCCAGCCTTGAAATCGAAGCCGTCACAGCCTCGATTTTCTTGGGCAGCGATTCCAGCGCGAATTTCTGTTTGAACGATAGTTTCTTCGCCGGCCCCTTTGGCGCGGCCGCTTCACTTCTGGTCGTCACTGGCGCTTCGCCGTTTTCGGCCTTCGCGCGCGCCTTGCGGTCGTCCAGCCTGGTGCCGCCGCGCTGCGCCAGCATGTCGGAGTAGCCGCCGGCATATTCGATCCAGCGGCCTTCACCATCCGGCGCGATCAGGCTGGTCACGGTGCGGTCGAGGAAATCGCGGTCGTGGCTGACCAGGATGACGGTGCCGGCAAAGCCGGCGACCAGTTCCTGCAGCAGTTCCAGCGTTTCCATATCGAGATCGTTGGTCGGCTCGTCGAGCACCAGAAGGTTTGCCGGCCGCGCTAGCACCCGCGCCAGCAAGAGCCGTGCCCGTTCTCCGCCGGACAACTCGCGCACCGGCGTGCGTGCCTGCTCCGGCTTGAACAGGAAATCCTTCATGTAGGAGACGACGTGGCGCTGCTCGCCATTGATGACGAGGTTCTCGCCGCGCCCGTCGGTGAGATATTGCGCCAGCGTCTCCTGCGGGTCGACCGCCTCGCGCTTCTGGTCGAGCGTGGCGATCTCCAGATTGGTGCCGAGCCGCACCGAACCGGCGTCCGGCTTCATCTCGCCGGTCAGCATCTTCAAGAGCGTCGTCTTGCCGGCGCCGTTCGGCCCGACCAGGCCGACGCGATCGCCGCGCTGGATGCGGGTCGAAAACCCCTTGACCACGGTGAGATCGCCAAAGCTCTTCTCGATGTTCTTCGCCTCGATCACCAGCTTGCCGGACTCGGCGGCGTCGCTCGCCACCATGGTCGCCGACCCTTCGGCACCGCGATGGCCGCGAAAACGCTGGCGCATGGTCTGCAACTCGCCGAGCCGGCGCATGTTTCGCTTGCGCCGCGCCGTCACGCCGTAGCGCAGCCAATGCTCTTCGCGAACGATCTGGCGGCCGAGTTTATGCTGCTCGCGCTCTTCTTCCTCCAGGACCAGGTCGCGCCATTCCTCGAAATGGCCAAAGCCCTTGTCCAGCCTGCGGGTCTGGCCGCGATCGAGCCAGATGGTGGCGCGCGACACACGTTCGAGAAAGCGGCGGTCGTGCGAGATGACGATCAGTGCCGAGGAGGTGCGGATGAGTTCTTCTTCCAGCCATTCGATGACCGAGAGGTCGAGATGGTTGGTCGGCTCATCGAGCAGCAGGATGTCTGGCTCCGGCGCCATGACGCGGGCAAGGGCAGCACGCCTCGCCTCGCCGCCCGACAGATCGTTCGGACGTTCCTCACCCGACAGTCCGAGATGCTCCATCAGATAGCTGGCGCGGTAGGGATCGTCGGCAGGGCCAAGCCCGGCCTCGACATAGGCGCGGACAGTGGCAAAGCCCTCCATGTCGGGCATCTGCGGCAAATAGCGGATAGTTGCCGAAGGCTGGCGGAACACCTCGCCGTCCTGCGGCTCGATCAGGCCAGCGGCGATCTTCAGCAGGGTCGACTTGCCCGACCCGTTGCGGCCGACCAGTGCGATCTTGTCGCCGGCCGAAGCCGTCAAGGCGGCGCCGTCGAGCAGCGGCGTGCCGCCGAAGGTCAGTTTTATCCCGTCGAGGTTGAGAAGAGGCGGGGCCATGTCAGCTTTCAGGTAAGGGATAGGGATGAGCGAGCAGCATCGCGCGGCCATGGTCCAGTGCGATTTCGAGGCGGCCCTTGACCTCGTTGGAAATGGTCAGCGACGAACCGAAGGCCACCTTGACGTGGTTCAGCGGCCATTTGGCGCCGGTGACGGTCAGGCCGGCGAGCTCGGAAAAGCCGAGCACCGAAAACAGCGTGCCATCGGCATAGTCGAAGCCGGCCGTTCCGCGCAGCAGGGGAATGCCTTCCTGCGCGCCGCTGGTCAGGAGTACATCAGTCCCGGCCTCGGCCAGCCGCAGGGCAAGCGCCAGATGCAGGAAAGCGTGGTCGGCGCGCTTGCCGCCGAAAGCACCTGCGAGCACCAGGTGGGTCGCGCCGCGCTCGAGTGCGGCGGCAATGGCCAGTTCGCCATCGGTCTGGTCCTTTTCCGCCGGGAAGGTCCGGCGCGGCACGGAAGCGAGATCGTCAGGCAGCTTGGCTGGCACGGAATCGAAATCGCCCACCCACAGTTCGGGCACGAGACCCAGCAGCCGCGCATGCCCGATGCCGGCGTCGGCGGCGATGACGCGGGACCCTTCGGCCTGGCGGTCGAGCCGTGGCGTGCGGATGAGATCGCCGCCAAGCAGGATGGTGAATGTGCTCATATCGTGTGGCCCTTACCAGCCCGGCACGGGAAACGGAAGGCGGCAAACTCCCACTTGCATGGGGGATCGGCCCGGCCTATGTGTCGAAACGCTCTAACGGGGTGCCGGACGCGATTTTCGCGGACCGGCTGAGAGGCAGTCTCGCCAACCCGCTGAACCTGATCCGGTTTGTACCGGCGGAGGGATTAGACGTTTCGGACAGTCCGACGCCTCAATTCCTTTCAATACGAACGAAGGAGGCGCCGATGCGCACGCTTTTATACGCTCTTGTTTCAGCAACGGTCGTGGCCTTGTCCGGGCCGGCCTTGGCCAAGGACAAGCTCACCGTCTACACCTATGATAGCTTCACCGCCGACTGGGGTCCGGGTCCCGTGGTGAAGAAGGAGTTCGAGGCCGAATGCGGCTGCGATGTCGAGTTCGTCTCGGTCGCCGACGGCGTCGCGCTGCTCAACCGCGTCAGATTGGAAGGCGCATCGACCAAGGCCGATATCGTGCTTGGCCTCGACACCAATCTCACCACCGATGCCAAGGCGTCAGGCTTGTTCGCGCCGCATGGCGGCGTAACTGATGTCAACGTGCCGGGTGGCTGGAGCGACGATACTTTTGTCCCCTTTGACTACGGATATTTCGCCGTCGTCTACGACACCGAGAAGCTGAAGAACCCGCCGAAAAGCCTGAAAGAGCTGGTCGAGGGCAGTGCCGATGACAAGATCGTCATCCAGGATCCGCGCACCTCCACGCCGGGCCTCGGTCTGCTTCTGTGGGTCAAGTCGGTCTATGGCGACAAGGCGCCAGAGGCCTGGGCCAAGCTCAAGGCGAAAGTGCTGACCGTGACGCCGGGCTGGAGCGAGGCCTATGGGCTGTTCACCAAGGGCGAGGCGCCGATGGTGCTGTCCTACACGACGTCGCCAGCCTACCACATGATCGCCGAGAAGACAGAGCGCTATCAGGCAGCGTCGTTCGAGGAGGGCGAGTATTTGCAGATAGAAGTCGCGGGTATCACCACGGCGGGGGCCAAGAACCCGCTGGCGGCCAAGTTCATCGCCTTCATGACCGGGCCGAAATTCCAGGATGCCATCCCCGAGACCAACTGGATGTTCCCGGCCGGCAAGACCGACAAGCCGCTCAATCCGGCCTTCGACAAACTGGTCAAGCCGACCAAGACCTTGCTGTTCAGCCCGCAAGAGGTCGCTGCCAACCGCAAGGCTTGGGTCGATGAATGGCTGGCGGTGATGAGCAAGTAGGCTTGCGAGTTCTTTTGATGTTCGCGCCACTCCACCCCCCTCTGGCCTGCCGGCAATCTCCCCCTCAAGGGGGGAGATTGGCAGCGTCGTTGCTGGTTATAGTCCGGCAACGTTGGAGACTAGCGGAAGCATGGGTGACGGCCGATCTCCTCCCTGGAGGGGGAGATGTCCGGCAGGACAGAGGGGGGCGCCAAGGAACGCAATCCTTTGTAATTGCCGCGATGGAAAGAATGGTGGTCCAGCGTGCAACGCGCGTCTGACCCCCGCATCACCGCTGGCACCCTCGCGCTCGCTGCAATCGCGCTGCTGATCGGCGGCGCGTTTGCTGGCCTGCTTTTCGAGGGCGCCCATGATTTCTCGGGCGCCTGGGCAACCTTCGATCCCTATCTGCTTCGCGTCATTCGCTTCACGCTCTGGCAAGCGGCGCTCTCGACGCTGCTTTCGGTCATCCCGGCGCTGTTCGTGGCGCGCGCTCTGTCGCGGCACCCACGTTTCTTCGCTCGCGCCTTCATCCTGCAGATCTTCGCCGTGCCGTTGGCGCTGCCGGCTATTGTCGCAGCACTCGGCATCCTGGCGCTTTATGGCCGTGCCGGCTATTTCGCCGGCGTGCTTGCCGTGATCGGCGGGGGAAGCTGGCCGGGCATCTATGGCCTGTCCGGCATCCTCGTCGCCCATGTCTTCTTCAACCTGCCGCTGGCGACGCGGCTGTTCCTCGAGGCGCTGCAGACCATACCGGCCGACCAATGGCGGTTGGCGAGCCAGCTCGGCATGGCGGCGCGGCCGGCGTTCCGGCTGATCGAATGGCCAACGCTGCGCGCCGCACTGCCCGGCGTCGCCGGGCTGGTGTTCATGCTCTGCATCACATCCTTCACCATCGTGCTGACGCTCGGCGGCGGGCCGGCCGCGACGACGCTTGAGGTCGGCATCTACCAGGCGCTGCGCTTCGATTTCGATCCCGCGCGGGCCGTTACACTGACGCTGTTGCAGATCGCCTTGACCTTTATCGTTGTGCTGGCCCTGACGCGCCTAGGCGCCAATGTGGTCGGCGACACCAATTTGCCGGTCGCGCAACGCCGCTATCTCTCGGTCAATCGGAGCGAGACCTGGTTGAACGCGCTAGTCATCATCCTGGCGCTGCTGTTCGTCGTTGGGCCGATGGCGGCAACCGTGGTGGCCGGGTTGGGTGCGGACCTCGGCCGTTTGGCCAGCGAGGCCACCGTCCGGCAGGCAACGCTGACCAGCGCAGCGCTCGCCTTCCTGTCGGCGCTGCTTTCGGTGATGCTGTCGCTGGCGCTGACCATGGCGCGGCGGGCACTGGCGCTGAACCGCCGTGCCGGCGCAAAGGCACTGCTCGAACGCGCCACCGATACAGGCGCCGGTTTTGTCCTTGTCGTGCCGCCGATCGTCGTCGGCGCTGGCTGGTTCCTGTTGCTGCGCCATGTCGGCGATGCCTTCGCCATCGCCCCGGTCATGGTCGTCACCGTCAATGCGGTGATGGCGATGCCGTTCGCCCTACGCGCCGTGCGTCCCGCCTATGATGCGGCGAGCGAGCGTCACGAACGGCTCTGCGCACAGCTCGGCATTGCGGGCTGGAACCGGCTGATGCTGGTCGACTGGCCGTCGCTGCGGCGACCGCTCGCCACGGCCTTCGCTTTCGCCATGGCGCTGTCGCTCGGCGATCTCGGTGTCATTGCCCTGTTCGGCAGTGATTCCGTGCAGACATTGCCCTACCTTCTTCTGGCACGGATGGGCAGCTACCGCACCGAGGATGCCGCCGGCCTGGCACTGCTGCTCGGCTTCGTCTGTCTCGCGTTGATCGTGGCGGCGCACTGGCTGGGAAGGGAGAAGGTCCGCGATGCGTGAGAGGGCGGCCAACAGGCTCGAAAAGGGCGCGCCGGTGCGGCTGGACAATGTGTCGTTCAGTTATGGCAGCTATGGCGATGCGCCACTTGTCTTCGACGTCGAGTTCGCCACGGCGAAGATCACCGCCATCATGGGTCCGAGCGGTTCGGGCAAGTCGACGCTGCTCAATCTGGTCGCCGGCTTCGAGACCCCACAATCGGGCCGCGTGCTGATCGGCGGGGCCGATGTCAGCGCCGAGCCGGCCTCGGCGCGGCCGGTGTCGATGGTGTTCCAGGAGAACAATCTCTTCGCGCATCTTTCCGTCGAGCAGAATGTCGGGCTCGGCCGCTCGCCCTCCCTGGGACTGACCGAGGCGGACCGCGTCGCGGTCGCCGAGGCGCTTGCGCGCACCGGTCTCGCGGGCAAGGAGAAACGCCTGCCGCGCGAGCTCTCCGGGGGCGAACGCCAGCGCGTCGCACTGGCCCGCGTGCTGGTGCGCGACCGACCGGTGTTGCTGCTCGACGAGCCCTTCGCTTCGCTCGGACCCGCTTTGCGCGACGAGATGCTGGATCTGGTTGCTGCCGTTCATGCCGAACGCGCCATGACGGTGCTATTTGTCACCCACCAGCCCGAGGATGCACGCCGCATCGGCGAGCACATGGTGTTTGTCGACAATGGGTTGGTGGCCGCAACCGGCAAGGCTGATGATTTCTTTACCGGGGCTGGGCCGGAGGCGTTCCGGCGCTATATCGGCGCGGGTGCTGGATATTCCACATCACGCGATGTTGCCCGGAAGCGGACATAATTTACGGTCAAACCGGCTCCAGGCGATGTGGCGTTTGCTTGCCATGACCGGGGGAGTGTGGCTAGGTCGCCCTACCGGTCCGGCACAGGCCGTGATTTGCCTGCAGTATCCGCCGCCCGCCCTAAGGGACGGGCACGGATGCTGCAGCAGTTTGAGATGGCGCATGACACGTTCCGAAGATCGCCCCCGATTTTCGTGGTCATGCGCCGGGACCCGAAAGGAAGCCGTTCTGGCGATCGGCGCTAACACATTGGGAATGAAACCGCTGGCGCGTTTTCTCGCGCTGGCCGGTTTTGCCGTGGCGTTGGCAAGCTGCCAGATGTTCACGCCGCCGGAAGTTCAGGAATCCGGCTTCCAGCCTTCCGACAAGCCGATCACGGTGGACAATGTCGGCGCCAACAACAAGCTCGCCGAATTGGCCAAGGCGCAGCACCCGCGCATCCTGGCGACTTATGGCGGTGAATATTCCGACCCCAAGCTCGAACGCATGGTCGCCAAGGTGGTCGGTAGTTTGACGGTGGTGTCCGCCAACCCGACACAGACCTATCGCATCACCATTTTAAATTCGCCCAACGTCAACGCCTTCGCGCTGCCGGGCGGCTATCTCTACATCACCCGCGGCCTCCTGGCGCTGGCCAATGATTCGGCCGAGCTTGCCGCCGTCATCGCGCATGAGATGGGCCACGTCACCGCCAATCACGGCCTGCAGCGCCAGCAACTGGAGGCCGAGGAAGGCCTGGCCACCAAGGTGGTTTCGGACGTGCTCGGCGACAGCCCGACCGCCAAGGCGGCGTTGATCCGCGGCAAGCTGAGGCTGGCGCAATTTTCGCGCAACCAGGAGCTGGAAGCCGACGCCATCGGCATCAAATCGATCGGCGAGGCCGGCTACGATCCTTTCGCCGCAGGCCGCTTCCTTCAATCGATGTCGGCCTATACCGATTTCCGCTCGATCAGCGGCGCCACCGATGCCAGCCTGGACTTCCTGGCCACGCACCCCAACACGCCGCAGCGCATCGATCTGGCGCAGCGCCATGCCCGCCAGTTCGGCGCGCCGGGCGTCGGCACGCGCGACCGCGATTCCTTCCTCGCCGGCATAGACGGCCTGCTCTATGGCGACACACCCGAGGAAGGCTATGTGCGCGGCGAAACCTTCCTGCACCCGGGCCTTGGCGTGTCGTTCACGGTGCCGGACGGCTTCATCATCGACAATTCGGCGGCAGCGGTGACGGCCACCGGCCCCGGCGACATAGCGATCCGTTTCGATGGCGTTTCCATCGACAAGAACCGGGCGCTGACGGACTATATCCGCAGCGGCTGGGTGGCTGGTCTCGTCGACAGCAGCGTCAAGCAGGAAACCATCAACGGCAATGAGGCGGCGACCGCGCATGCCGGCGCCGAAGGCTGGCAGTTCGACATTGCGGTGATCCGCGCCGGCGGCCAGGTCTACCGGCTGCTGACCGCGGCCCCTTCCGCCAGCACGTCGCTGGACACGATCGCCCGCTCGGTCAGCGGCTCGTTCCGGATTTTGAGCGCTGCCGAAAAGGCGGCGCTGAAGCCGCTGCACATCCGCGTCGTCACCGTCCAGTCTGGGCAGACGATGGGTTCGCTTTCGGCGCAGATGGTCGGCGTCGACCGCAAGCTCGACCTGTTCCGCGTGCTCAATGCGCTGTCGCCGGGTGCCGCCGTTTCGGCCGGCGACAAGGTCAAGATCGTCACCGACAAGTAGGCGCCGCTGGACGCCTGCCGCCGTTCAGGCGGCAGTCGCCATGAACTCCGGATTCTGCTTCACCAATGCGACCTTGAGCTTTTCCATGGCGCGGGCCTCGATCTGGCGGACGCGTTCCTTGGAGATGCCGAGCGTTTCGCCGAGCGCTTCGAGTGTGGCGCCCTCGTCGTTCAGCCGCCGTTCCTCGATGATCCTCAGTTCCCGTGCGTTGAGCGCGCGAAGCGCCTCCCTCAGCCAGAGCGAGCGGCGCGCGACATCGATCTTGTCGCCGACGATCTCGTCGGGCAGCGGATCGTCCGAAATCAGGAAATCCATGCGCTCGGTCGAACCCGCATCGTCGGCAATAGGCATGTTGAGCGAGGAGTCGGGCGCCGAGAGCCGCGAATCCATCATCGCCACATCGGCTTCGGAGACGCCAAGCGCCTCCGAGACCTCGCGATAGAGCGTGGCGTTGGAGAGCGGCTCCGTGCCATTCGCCAACCGCGCGCGCAGGCGTCGCAAATTGAAGAACAGCGCCTTCTGGGCCGAGCTGGTGCCACCACGCACGATAGACCAGTTGCGCAGGATATAGTCCTGCATCGAGGCGCGAATCCACCATGTCGCATAGGTCGAGAACCGCACCTCGCGCTCCGGCTCGAAGCGGGCGGCGGCCTCGAGCAGTCCGACATGACCCTCCTGAACCAGGTCGCCGAGCGGCAGGCCGTAATGGCGGAATTTGGAGGCCATGGAAATGACCAGCCGCATATGGGCGACGGTGATGCTGTGCAGCGCGTTCTGGTCGTTGTCCTCTTTCCAGAGCAATGCAAGCCGATGCTCTTCGTCACGCTCGAGGTAGGGAGCCTTCATTGCCGCGCGGACCATGATCCGTCCTGCCGTGTCTTCCATCATGAGGCGCTCCCTGGGTGGTGCGGATGACTTTGCAAACTTGGCTGGCGCCCGGGTTGAAATGGCGGCGTCGTGCCCTACAACAGCCAGAACTGCCATGCGCGGGAAAGGTTCCGCGACCGTGGCGGCGGGATTGTGTTGCCTGAAGGATTCCCAGGACGGTTCGTGATGGCTGCGATGACGAGCAGAAAGTTCCAGTTGGAGAACTGGGTTTCATAAATCGGTTGTTTTTGAAATTCTGTTCCTTATTTTTTCGGCTTGCATCTGTCAGTTTCCAGCGCTCACAAATATGCCGGCCAGCCGGCCAAGGACGGGATCACAGAAAAATGAAATGGCTCAAATCGCTCATTATCGCCGGAACGCTGCAGGCCCTGGCTGTCACTGCAGGCCATGCCGGCCCCAATCTCGACCAGATCAAGCACGCCGGTGTCATCAAGGTCGGCACGGAAGGCACCTATGCGCCGTTCACCTACCATGACACGTCCGGTGCACTGGTCGGCTTCGACGTCGAAATCGCCAAGGCGATCGCCGACAAGCTTGGCGTCAAGGCCGAGTTCCTCGAAGGCAAGTGGGATGGACTGATCGCCGGCCTCGACGCCAATCGCTACGATGCCGTTATCAATCAGGTCGGCATCACCGACGCCCGCAAGGCAAAGTACGACTTCTCCGATCCCTACATCGCCTCTAAGGCGGTGCTGATCGTGCGCGGCGACAACACCGACATCAAGAGCTTCGCCGATCTCAAGGGCAAGAAGTCGGCGCAGTCGCTGACCTCGAATTTCGGCAAGCTGGCCGAAACGAACGGCGCCGAACTGGTCGGCACCGATGGCTTCGACCAGTCGATCCAGCTGCTTCTGACCGGCCGCGCCGACGCCACGATCAATGACAGTCTGTCGTTCCTCGACTTCAAGAAGCACAAGCCCGACGCCAATGTGAGGATCGCCGCGCAAGAGGAAAACGCCGACTATTCCGGCGTCATCGTGCGCAAGGGCGACCCGGAGCTGGTCGCCGCGATCAACAAGGCGCTGGCCGATATCAAGGCCGACGGCACCTACAAGAAGATCTCCGACACCTATTTCGGCCAGGACGTTTCGAAGTAATCCGGGAGGCGGGCCGGTCCGCCGCCCATGAGACTATCGAGCGGCGAGCCGTCTTTGACGGCCCGCCGCTTTTGTCGTGATATGGCCGACGCATTCTTGCTTTGACCAAGCTGCTTCGACCAATCTGGAGGGTCTTACGTGCCGCACTGGCTGCAACTGATGCTGGAGTCGCTGCCTTCGCTCCTGTGGGCGGCGCTGATCTTCACCGTGCCGCTGACGCTATTGTCCTTTGCTCTCGGCTTGACGGTCGGCCTGGGTGCTGCACTCGCCCGGCTGTTCGGCCCCAAGCCGCTGGTCGCGCTGGTGCGCTTCTATGTCTGGATCTTCCGCGGTACGCCGCTCCTGGTGCAGCTGTTCCTCATCTTCTACGGCCTGCCGTCGGTCGGGATCCTGCTCGACGCCTTCACGGCGGCGCTGATCGGCTTTACCTTGAACATCGGCGCCTACACGTCGGAAATCATTCGCGCGGCAATAGGCTCGGTGCCGAAAGGCCAGTGGGAAGCCGCCTATTCGATCGGCATGACCTGGGGCCAGGCGATGCGGCGCACCATTCTGCCGCAAGCCGGCCGGGTCGCGGTGCCGCCGCTCTCCAACACCTTCATCTCGCTGGTCAAGGACACGTCGCTGGCCGCCGCCATCACCGTGCCGGAGATGTTCCAGGCGGCGCAGCGCATCGTCGCCACCACCTATGAGCCGCTGATCCTCTATGTCGAGGCGGCGATCCTTTATCTGGCGCTGAGTTCGGTGCTGTCGGCCTTGCAGACGCGGCTGGAGATCCGGCTCAACCGCTATGGCGGCTTCCTGGAGGCACGCTCATGATCGGCCTCAGCAACATCGAAAAGCGCTTCGGCGACAATCTCGTGTTGAAGGGGGTGACGGTCACCATTGCCGAAGGCAGCGTCACGGCGCTGGTCGGACCTTCGGGCGGGGGGAAGAGCACCCTGCTGCGCTGCATCAACCTCCTGGAGATTCCGACTTCGGGCACGGTTCGGATCGGCGACGAGACGCTCGAATTCCACCCCGGCGGCAGGGTTCCGGCCAGGGATATCCAGCGCCTGCGGCTGCAGACCGGCATGGTGTTTCAGAATTTTCAACTGTTTCCGCATCGCACCGCGATCGAGAATGTCATGGAAGGGCTGGTGACGGTGCTGAGATGGCCGCCTGAGAGGGCACGCGAGCGGGCGCTGGCTTTGCTGGAGAAGGTGGGGATGGCGCACAAGGCCGACGCTTGGCCAGCGACCTTGTCCGGCGGCCAGCAGCAGCGCGTGGCGATCGCCCGCGCGTTGGCGCCGTCACCGAAAGTGCTGCTCTGCGACGAGCCGACTTCGGCGCTCGACCCGGAGCTGGCGCAAGAGGTAGTCGACGTGCTCGGCAAGCTCGCCAGCGAAGGCACGACCATGGTGATGGCGACGCATGATCTGCGCCTCGCCTCCAAGATCTCCCAGGAAGTGGTGTTCCTCGATGCCGGTGTCGTCGTCGAGAAGGGACCGGCCGCGGTGCTGTTCAACAATCCGGAGCAGCAGCGGACCAAGCGCTTCATTGCGACGCTGAAGCAGGAGGCTGAGAAGGAAGGCGGCGGCGCGTAAGCGCGCGGCCCAGAGTGTGTTGAATTCGGGTGATGGCCCCTGAAGGGGCGCCGGTTTCCGGGATATGTTGCCGGATGCGCGAGCAGGCCGTCAGCCGCCCTCCGGCATACTGCCCTTGCTGTCGGCAGCCGCTAAAATTTCACAGTCGGCTCTCCCCTGAAGCCGCGGCTTTTCATTTGCAGGTTCAGATATGATGGCTGACGAGCGCCACGCCAAGTCCGATGAGGATCGAACCGCATGTCTTGGGGATCACCCGTCCGGCGCCGCCGCCAGTGAACCGGCCAACGGCGAGCGAGGCGATGCCGACCGCCGCCAGGTCGGCCATCGAGAAGATGAGATTGACGACGATGCCGAGGATGAGGAATTGCAACCCTACGGCAAGGGCGGCTGACGGATCCACGAACTGCGGCAGGAAGGTCAGGAAGAACAGTGCCGTCTTGGGATTGAGGATCTCGACGACCATGCTGTCGCGAAATGTGTTCGGGGCCGGCCTGGCACCGTCCTCGCCCATCCGGTTCCAGCCCAGGAACATGGCAAGGCCCAGCGAAATGAGATATGTGGCGCCCGCCAATCGGATCATCGAGAAAGCGACCGGCGCGTGTTCCATCAGTGCGGCGAGTCCGACCGCCGCGGCCAGGATGTGCACGTAACAGCCGAGATGAACACCCAGTGCCGCCATCAATCCCGCCTGACGGCCATGGGCTAGCGTTTGCGCGGTCATGTAGAGAATCGCCGGCCCTGGCATGCAGGCGAAGGCGAGCGTTGCGAGGGCGAACGGAATCCAAAGATCCAGCGACGGCATGACGGCTCCTCCCATGTGATCAAGCCGTGGGAGGAGTAGGCTGGGGGTCAGGCCGAAAACATACGGCAGATGCCGTATTTGGATCGTGATCGGGCTTGGCTAATCTGCCGATGGTTAAGGGGACGTTGCGGGGTTGCCCATCGTCGCGGCTGCGATGTCAGCCGGCGGGCAATCCCAGACGAACCGCGTAGGCGGTCAGTTCGGCGGTGTTGTGGAGATTGAGCTTGCCCATCAGGTTTTCGCGATGCTTGCGAGCGGTCGGCAGGCTGATCCCCAACCGTTCGGCGATGTCGCGGGTGATCATGCCTTGCGCCACCAGTTGAAGGATCTGCCGTTCGCGCCGCATCAGCGGCACCGGGGAGAGGATTTCCTGTGCGGCTATCGGCTCGCTGCCCCTGCCCATATCGCTGACGGCGAAGCGAACGGTTTTCGCCAGATAGGTGCCTCCGTTCTTGACCGCTTCGATGGCGACGCCAAGTTCCTCGGGATCGCCGTCCTTGGTCAGGTAGGCGTTGGCGCCGGCACTGAGCGCGGCGCGCACCGTCCTCGGCTCGATATTGGCCGTCAGCACCACGATCCGCAGGCGTGGCGCCAAGGTCCTGATGGTGGCGATGAACTGCATCCCGGCGACACCTGGCATGCCGAGGTCGAGGATCAAAAGGTCGGCGCGCGTGCTTCGCAGCTGGCCAAGCAGCGCCTCGCCATCCGCAGCCTCGGCGACGACCGAGACATTGTCCATTGCCGAGATGAGCAGCTTCAGCCCCTCGCGCACGATGGCATGGTCGTCGGCGAGTATGGCGGTGAGCGGGCGATTCATCAGGGCACCATCCAGGACTGCAGCGGCGTATATGGATCAATCGCCAATCTATGCGAAACAGGTTGCCGGTAGATCAACGGTACCGGGGAAGACCGCCCGGAGAATACTTGGGGCAATTGGAGGGCTTCGATGCAGGAAGACAAGATACGCCAGGCCCTGATCGAACTCCTGTATCGCAATTCCTACGGCGTGGTCATCTCCAACATCGTGATCTCGATGGCGGCGGTCTATGTGCTGAGAACGGCCGTTTCCACCAATTGGCTGATCGGCTGGCTAGCGGCGCTGTATCTGCTGACGGCTATCCGGGTGCTGGCGTCGCGCCGTTTTTTCAGCCGCGCCCGGGATCGCCACTCGATCTTGCGCTGGGCATGGCTGGCTACGGCGTTTTCCTGCATGTCGGGCCTTCTGTGGGGTGTGCTTGGCTGGGTCGGCTTCATGCCCGAGGCGCCGATCGTGCTGTCCTTCACGGTCATTGTCCTGACTGGTCTCGTCTGCGGCACGGTGCCGTCTCTGTCGGCCTTTCCACCGGCGCTGGTTGGTTCCATCCTGGCAACGGTGGTGCCGGTCGCTCTTCGCTGCCTGACCACCCAAAGCGATATTTCCGGCGCCTTCCTGTTCCTGCTCGCATCGCTGGTGGCGATCAATTTCTACTACTGCCGTATCACCTACCGCATGCTGCGCGAAACCGTCAGCCTGCGATTGGAGAACGAAACGCTGGTCGAGCATCTGCAAGAGGAACGCGACAGGGCGCAAACCGCCGACCGTGCCAAGACGCGTTTTCTGGCGGCGGCGAGTCACGATCTGCGCCAACCGATCCATGCCCTGAGCCTGCTGGTCTCGACGCTTGCCGTTTTGGGGCAGCGCGGCGACGTACCCTCCGGCGAGGCGCGCGACCTGGCCAGCCGAGCGAAATCGGTTGTCAGCAACTTCAGTGGGCTGCTCAACGCTTTGCTCGATATCTCCCGGCTCGATGCGGGCATCGTCACGGTCGCGAGCGAGGCGGTGCCGCTGCGCGACCTCTTTGGTGATCTTCGCAATGAATTCGCCGCCGAGGCGAAACAGCGCGGACTTAGGTGGCGCGTGGTCGACAGCGGCCTCTACGTCGACAGCGACCCGATGATGCTGAAGCGCATTCTCAACAACCTGGTGTCGAATGCCTTTCGCTACACCAAGCAAGGTGGTGTCCTGCTGGGCTGTCGCCGGCGCGGCGCATGTGTGGAGATACAGGTCCTGGACAGCGGCCCCGGCATCCCCGCCGATCAGCAGGGGATGGTCTTCGAGGAGTTCGTGCAGTTGCAGAACCCGGCGCGGGACCGCACGCAAGGCCTGGGACTCGGGCTCGCCATCGTTCGCCGCACCGCCGAACTGTTGGGGCACCCCCTGAAATTGGCTTCGACATCCGGACGCGGTTCCCTGTTTTCCATCACCGTCGCGAAGGCCGGCGCGGTGCAAGCTCGCTTAGCGGTCGACACGACATCGCCGGTCAGCAGTGCCGCGGGCATCATCGTGGTCGAGGACGAGGGCGATGTTCTCGATGCCATGGTGCGCTTGCTCAGCCTGGAGGGACATCGTGTCTATCCCGGCCGCTCCGCCGGAGAGGCGCGGAAGGCCCATGCGGCGGCGCTGGCTGCCGGCGATGCGCCGGTCGACCTGATCATCGCAGACTACCGTCTCGAGAATGATACCACCGGCACCGACGCGATCCGTGCGCTTCACGCCCATATCGGCCGCGTTGTCCCGACCATCATCATCACCGGCGATACCTCGCCTTCGCGCCTCAAGGAGATCAGCGCCAGCGGCAGCCGCATCCTGCACAAGCCGATCGCCGACGAGGAATTGCGCGAAACCATTGCTGCGGTCTGCTTTGCTGGCAAGGCGACAAGTGGGGACAAACGTTAACCGAAAACGCGCGCTGGACGGCCCGGAGCGCGCCAGCAAGCCGCGATGCAGCACGCTGGTGCGCAGTACGTCATCAACATCGAAGCCGCCGCCCGAAAGCAAAAGAGGCCCCAGTCAAACCGGAGCCTCCAATCGTTTCAGGCAGGATCTCTCGAATCAAAGGCGAGAAGGATCAGGCAGCTTCTTCCTGCTCGGCCTCTTCATTGTCGGCCTTGGCGCCACGCTTAGGGCCCTTGTTGAGGTTGACCTCGATCAAGCGCACGGCTTCGGTTTCCGACATGCGGTTGACGGCCGCGATCTCGCGGGCCATGCGGTCGAGCGCCGCCTCATAGAGCTGGCGCTCGGAATAGGACTGCTCCGGCTGGTTGTCGGCACGGTAGAGGTCGCGCACGACTTCCGAGATCGAGATCAGGTCGCCCGAATTGATCTTCGCATCATATTCCTGGGCACGGCGCGACCACATGGTGCGCTTGACGCGGGCGCGGCCCTGCACGACCTTCAGCGCGCGCTCGACATAATCCTCTTCCGACAGCTTGCGCATGCCGATGGAGGTCGCCTTGGCGACCGGCACCTTCAGGCGCATCTTGTCCTTCGAGAAGTCGATGACGAACAATTCCAGCTTGTGTCCAGCAACTTCCTGCTCGTCGATCGAGACGATCTGGCCGACGCCGTGCGCCGGGTAGACGATGTACTCGCCGGTCTTGAAACCGTGACGCGCAGCGGTGGACTTCTTCTGCGGGGTGATCGTTGCCATTACGCCCTGAACTCCTTGTTGTGGCACCGGCGTCCTGCCGGTCCGAACTCGCGCGATCGGGGAAGCCGATCGTTAGCCGCACAACAGATGAACCCATCGGAAAAGCCGGACCGGCAAACGCGACATTGCGACCGCCTGGCCCAGATCGCTCTGGTCCGAATGGGATTTTCACCTTTCAGTGATTTGGGGCGTCTGCGCCATAAATCGACGTTGTGTCACCGGCATGTTTCGCTGATGTAACACAAAAAGTCGGAAGAATCAAGGTTTTGCTGCACAAGCGAAGGCCACAGGCCAGCGCCGCCTGTCAAGCCGGTTAATGCGACGTGCCTCTTACCCAGCGTAATACCGGCCTTTGCGGCCGTGTTGTCAATCGCCTTCGCCGGGCTCTGCCGAGAAGTATTTCTCGAACTTGCCGGCCTCGCCGTCGAAGGATTTGGCGTCGGCCGGCGGTTCCTTCTTGGCGGTGATGTTGGGCCATTTGTCGGCGTATTCGGTGTTGACCTGCAGCCATTTGTCGAGGCCGGGTTCGGTGTCGGGCTTGATCGCGTCGGCCGGGCATTCCGGCTCGCAAACGCCGCAGTCGATGCACTCGTCGGGATGGATAACGAGCATGTTCTCGCCTTCGTAGAAACAGTCGACCGGACAGACTTCGATGCAGTCCATGTATTTGCATTTGATGCAATTGTCGGTCACGACATAGGTCATCGGTCGGCTCCGGGACGTCCCATTTTGTTGGGCTTTTTCCGTCAGGTAACGCCTTTGTCGACCGCTTGCAAGGGTGGCCATTGCGGACGGTGCCGGTGTTTCCGGAATGGAATTCCAGACTGCAGGCCCGGCGGAAGTCAGTCATGTCCCGCAGAGCGTCTGTTTGCCGGGCTCAGTTCTCGCCTCAGGCGTGCCGTTGTCCTAGAACCACTGCGTGTTTTTGGACGCCAGGCCATCAGTCTTCGCCGAGCAATCGGTCGGTCTGGCGACGTTCCTTCTTGGTCGGGCGGCCGCTGCCGGCCTCGCGCAGCCCCGGAATTGCATCGGGAGGGGCTTCGCCCTTCGGTGCCGGCGGTGGCGACATGTCCTCGTAAAGCGTACGGGCTTCCTCGGCCGGGCCGCGCCGCGCACCGGCGCCGAGCACCTTCCAGATGAAGATACGGCGCTCGAGCGTGATGGTCAGGACGTCGCCTGGCTTGACCTGATCGGAGGCCTGCGCTGCTTTGTCGCGATTGATGCGAACGCGGCCGGCGACGACCAGTTTTGCCGCCAGCGAGCGCGATTTCACGGCGCGTGAGAAGAACAGCCATTTGTCGATGCGCTGGCGGCCTTCGGCAACCATCGAAGCGAGCCGGGTTCTACTTCTTCAACTGGTCGCGCAATGCGGCGAGCTTGGCGAAGGGCGAATCCGGATCGAAACGCACCGGGCGCTCCTCGCGCGGCTTGGGCTGGAAGGCAGGCTTGCCGCCCCCAGGGCTTCGATCGGGACCACCTTTGGCATCCGGCCTGCCACCCTTCCAGTCGGGACGACCCTCGCGGCGGTCGGGACGCTCGCCCTGCGGCCTGCCGTCACGCCGCTGTTCGCCTTCGGCCTGCGGCTTGGGTTTGAATTTCGAGCGGTCGAAGCGCGGCTTGCCGGCACCATCGCGCCGTCCTTCATGGGCCGGACGTTCTCCGGGTGCAGCTACGGCCGGTGCGCCGGCGGTATCCACGGGTGCATCGCTTCGGCCGCGCGCTTGTCCGTTGCGTGGGCGATTGTTCCTGCGGCTGTCGTCGCGGTTGCGCGGGCGCTGTTCGAAGCGGCCCTGACGCCACAACAGGATGGGTTTTGGCGCTTCGGCTTCTGGAGCGGGTTCGCCGGCGGCAGCTTCAATCACCGCTGCAGGTTCGTCCGGCGCGGCGTCCGTTGCGGGCGCGGCATCTGACACCAGCTCGGCCGTTGCGGCTTCTTCTGCCGCTGCAACTTCGATCTCGGCAGTCTCAGTCTCTGCCTGCGGTTCAACCGGCGCCGGTTCGGCGACGTCGGGCGCAGCCTCGGCTACAGGCGCTTCGTCTTGCACGGTTTCGACAGGAGCGTCCGCCTGTTCTTCCACGGCAGGCGCAGCAGGTTCAGCCGCGGCGTCGGGGGTGATTTCGGCGGGAATTTCGGCCGCCGTTTCCGAAACGGCCACTGCGTCCGATGCCGGCTCCGATCCTTCGATTGCTGCCTCTGCTGCGGCATCCGTTGCCGCGGCTTCGGCCGCTTCGGCCTGCTCGGCTCGTGCAGCCTCTTCCGTCGCAAGCTTCGCCACCGCCGCTTCGCGCGCGGCATTGTCCTGTGCTTCGAGCCGCGCCTTGACCTCGACGGCCGGCTTCGGCTCGGCACGATAGCCGAGACCCTTGAGGATTTCTTCCATGTCGTCGGCGGTGGCGCCGAGGATCGACATCATCGGCGGCGTCACCATGAAGGACTGGCCGTCATAGGCGCCGTCCGGGCGCTGGCCGAGGCCGGGCTTCCAGTTGGTCGCCGGACGGATCAGATCCGCCAGCCGTTCCAGTATGTCGATGCGCACGGCGCGGCGGCCGAGATTGCGGTAGCCGGCAAGCTTGTAGAACGTCTTGTCGAAAGCAGGGTCGATCACCACCGAGGTGCGACCCGAGGCGAGCGCATGGACCACGTCGCCAAAGCCCGGCTTGTCCTTGCCGTCGTTCTTCAGCGCCCACAGCAATGTCACCAGCCCGGCAGGCGCCGGCTTGATCAGCGCCGGCACGAAGACATGGTAGGCGCCGAAGCGCACGCCAAGCCGGCGAAGGGCGGCGCGGCCTTCCTGGTCGAGCGACTTCATCTCCTCGGCGATGTCGCGGCGGTTGATGAGGCCGAAATTCTCGACCAGCTGGAAGGCGATGCCGCGGCCGATGCCGGAAATCTGGTCGGCGTTCCTGAGATCGACCAGCGGCTTCAGCAGCGACTCGATCTGGAAATTGACGAATCGCTCTGCACGCGCGGCGACCTTGTCGCGCGCCGGGCCGGTCAGCTGTTCGTCGGCCAGCAGCACCAGCCGCGGCTTCAGCGCGTCTTCGCCTGATACCAGCGTGCCGATCGGCGCGCCGATCCAGCGCAGCGTGCCGTCCGAGCCAAGCGCAATGTCGCCATTGGCCGAGGCGCCAAAGCGTTCGGCGCGAGCCTCGAACTCGGCGGCCAGCGCCTTCTGGGCGGCGGTGCGCACCGCCTTGGCGTCTTCACCGCCGGCGGTCTGGTCCGCGGTGAAGCGGAACCCTTGCAGCTCGCCGACATGATGGCCTTCGACAAGGACGGTTCCGGTAGGACTAATTTCGGCTTCAGGCATGGTATTTTCTCTAAGGCGCCGCATGAGGACGGAAGTCCTGCGGTCTACGAAGCGTTTCGTCAACCGCTCATGCAGCGCATCCGACAATCTGTCTTCGATTTCGCGCGTCTTTTCCTGCCAGTGTGCCTGATCGGCCAGCCAGCCGGGCCGGTTCGACACGAATGTCCAGGTGCGGATCTGGGCAATGCGATGCGACAGCGTGTCGATATCGCCCTCGGTGGTATCGGCGCGGCGCACCTGCTCGGCCATGTAATTCTCGTCGACATGGCCGTGGCGTGCCAGGTCCGTGTAAATGGAAGCGATGAGGTCGGCATGCTGCGCCGGCGCGATCCTGCGGTAGTCGGGCAGCGCGCAGGCTTCCCACAGCAGCGCCACGCGCTTGGCATTGGTGGTGAGTGCGCGAATGTCCTCGTCGCGCGACAGATGCTCGAGCGCCTGTGCGTCGACGGCAGGCAATGCCCGCGTCAGTCCCTCGACGGGGGCGTTGGTCTCGATCGAGCGCTTCAGCGCGTCGAGGCTGGCAAAGTCGAAATGCGCGGTGCGCCACTGCAGCACCTTCACCGGATCGAAATCGTGGCCTTCGATCTTCTTGATCAGCTCTTCGTCCAGCGGGTCGACCTGGCCGGTGACGCCGAACGTACCGTCACGCAGATGCCGGCCGGCGCGGCCGGCGATCTGGCCGAGCTCGGCCGCGGTCAGGTTGCGATACTGGAAGCCGTCGAACTTGCGGTTCTGGGCGAAGGCGACGTGGTCGAGATCGAGGTTGAGACCCATGCCGATGGCATCGGTGGCGATGAGGTAGTCGACATCGCCGGACTGGAACAGCGCCACCTGGGCGTTGCGGGTGCGCGGCGAGAGCGCGCCGAGCACGACGGCGGCACCGCCCTGCTGGCGGCGGATCAGCTCGGCGATGGCGTAGACCTCGTCGGCGGAAAAGGCGACGATCGCCGTGCGCCGCGGCAGGCGGGTCAGCTTCTTGGAGCCGGCATAGGCAAGATGCGACAGCCTCGGCCGCGTCACCACCGAGACACCCCTCAGCAGGCGCTGCAGAATGCCATGCATGGTGGCTGCACCGAGCAGCAGCGTTTCCTGGCGGCCGCGCAGATGCAGGATGCGGTCGGTGAAGATGTGGCCACGCTCGAGGTCGCCGGCGAGCTGCACTTCGTCGATGGCGACGAAGGCGGCGTCGGTCTCGCGCGGCATGGCCTCGACAGTGCAGACCGAATATCTGGCGCCCGGCGGCTGGATCTTTTCCTCGCCGGTGATCAGCGCCACTTTGTGGGCGCCGACCTTTTCGCAGACACGGGCGTAGACCTCGCGCGCCAGCAGCCTGAGCGGCAGGCCGATGATACCACTCTCATGCGCCACCATGCGCTCGATGGCGAGATGGGTCTTGCCGGTGTTGGTCGGCCCGAGCACGGCGGTCACGTCGCGGCCCGACAGGATCAGCGGCTCTGTGTGTTTGGGCTGGATGTTCATCAACCTAGAATAAGGCTTCCGGGACCTGGAGATAAGGCTTCTGGCCTCTGGTTGTCGGGAGCGTGCCTCAAATGGCGCGTATGACAGGCGACACATAGGGATTTCGGGCGCGAAGCGAAAGCGGAATGTTCCGTCGGCGGCGAGAAGGTGGTTTTGTCAAGCTTTCAATCGGCTGCGGATTAACGGATAGAACGAGTCTGGAACGAATCGGCGACGAATCAGTGACTCCTGCAGATTCAGCTTTTGTTCACGGCTACATGTGGATTTCGCGACCGCGAGTCGCACCACATGCTGAATCGCTGAACTGGCCCGTTTGATGCTAAGAGGGCGTTGCCGTTAACCTTTGCCTGGAAACAATCACGGTGGCTTGGCGCGCCTCGACCAACATTATGAAATTGTTGATCTTTCTTAACCTGCGTTAAGCAGTTGGGCAGGCGATTCCGGCTGTCGTCGTTAACGTTCAGCTCATAGCCGGAACGAATCGGCGACGAATCGGCGATGGCGTAATTTTCCCGATTTGTTCACCTCAATATCTTGTGTTGTGAACAGTTTATCCACCGAGAATCCACAGGTTGCCAGGGAGCTTTTGCACAGGGCTGCTGCCGGCTGTTAACCTTCGCGTGCCGAATTGGGTCAGCTACGGTCGCGAGCACGTCAAAGGGACCGTGCCGGAAACGGGCCGGTGTGCCGGCCCGTCGATCTCCTACATCGCCACGTCGTCAGGCGAAGTATTGGCCACCGTTGGCCGTGATGGTCGAGCCGGTGATGAAGCCGGCATCTTCGGATGCGAGGAAGACTACGCAGCGCGCGATCTCTTCCGGTTCGCCGAGGCGACCGACGGGGATTTGCGGGATGATGCGGTCGTTGAGCACCCTCTCGTCGATCGCCTTGACCATCTCGGTGGCGATGTAGCCAGGGCAGATGACGTTGACGGTGATGCCCGCGCGGGCTCCCTCTTGAGCGAGGGCTTTGCTGAAACCGATGTCGCCAGCCTTCGCGGCGGAATAGTTGACCTGGCCGGCCTGGCCTTTCTGGCCGTTGATCGACGAGATGGTGATGACGCGGCCGAACTTGCGGTCGCGCATGCCGCTCCACAGCGGATGCGTCATGTTGAAGACGCCGGACAGGTTGGTGTCGATGACCTCTTTCCACTGCTCGCGCGTGATCTTGTGGAACATGGCGTCGCGGGTGATGCCGGCATTGTTGACCAGCACCGAGACCGGGCCGAGATCGGCCTCGACCTGCTTGATGCCGGCCGCGCAGGAATCATAGTCGGCGACCGACCATTTGTAGACCGGAATGCCGGTCTCGGCCTTGAATTTCGCCGCTGCGGCGTCATTGCCGGCGTAGTTCGCGGCAACCGAATAGCCGACGGTCTTCAATGCGATCGAGATCGCCGCCCCGATGCCGCGCGATCCGCCTGTGACGATTGCTACCTTGGTCATGCATTTCCCCTTTTTTTGATACCGCCCTGTTGTCGGGCTTGGCAGGCACTGGATACAGAACGGGCGGCTCGCGCCGCCCGGTTAGTGAGTTCTTCAGAGTGCTTCGATACACATGGCGACGCCCATGCCGCCGCCGATGCACAGGGTAGCGAGACCCTTCTTGGCGCCGCGCCGGCGCATCTCGAAGACCAGCGTGTTGAAGACACGGGCGCCGGAAGCACCGATCGGGTGGCCGATGGCGATGGCGCCGCCATTGACGTTGACGATCGAGGGGTCCCAGCCCATGTCCTTGTTGACGGCGCAGGCCTGCGCGGCAAAGGCCTCGTTGGCCTCGACCAGGTCGAGATCGCCGACCGACCAGCCGGCCTTTTCCAAGGCCTTGCGCGATGCTGGGATCGGGCCGGTGCCCATGATCTGCGGATCGACGCCGGCGGTTGCCCAGGACACGATGCGTGCCAGCGGGGTGATGCCGCGCCTCACCGCTTCCGCCTCGCTCATCAGCAGCGCGCCGGCGGCACCGTCATTGATGCCGGAGGCGTTGGCGGCGGTCACCGTGCCGTCCTTGTCAAAGGCCGGCTTCAGCTTGGTCATGGCGTCGAGCGTGGCGCCATGGCGGATGTATTCGTCCTGGTCGACAATGGTGTCGCCCTTCTTGCCCTTGAGTGTGACGGCGACGATCTCGTCCTTGAACTTGCCGGCCTTTTGCGCGGCCTCGGCCTTGTTCTGCGAAGCCAGCGCAAACTGATCCTGGTCTTCGCGGGTGATCTGGAACTGACGTGCCACGTTTTCGGCGGTGTTGCCCATGTGATAACCGTTGAAGGCATCCCACAGCCCGTCCTTGATCATGGTGTCGATCAACTTGAAGTCGCCCATCTTGACGCCGGCGCGCAGGTGCTGGGCATGGGTCGAAAGCGACATCGATTCCTGGCCGCCGGCGACGATGACCTTGGCATCGCCGGTGGCGATCTGCTGCATGCCGAGCGCAATGGCACGCAGGCCCGAGCCGCAAACCTGATTGAGGCCCCAGGCTGTGGTTTCCTTGGGCAAGCCAGCATTGATCGATGCCTGGCGGGCCGGGTTCTGGCCTTGCGCGGCGGTCAGCACCTGGCCGAGGATGACCTCGTCGACCTCGCCTGGTTCGACACCGGCACGTGACAGCAATTCCCTGATGACAACGGCACCGAGCTCATGCGCCGGGGTGGCGGCAAAGGCGCCGTTGAAGGAGCCGACCGGCGTGCGCGCCGCGCTGGCAATGACGATGGAAGCGGACATTTTCTTCTCCAGACTTCAAGGGTGTCGTTCTGTCGTTAGGGACTTTTCTTGCCCTTTCCCAACCCCAAGTCAAACCGGAAATAGGCAGGGCGCCCATGCGCCGCAAGCAGGTCGTGCCTTGCCATGGCGGCCATTCGTCCATTGCTGCGCAGCATATTTTGCCTGCTATGCAGCATTTAGTGATCCCGCACTGCACAAACTGCTTGGAATTGTGAAGCTTTTGCGCATATCCTCAAAAAAAAGGCACAATCGTTATCGGCGGCTTGCTCAGAGGCGCGCCGGTGTCCCCGGGAGGATGTAGATGGCCGCTAAAGACGATCCGATCATCATCAAGAAATACGCCAATCGCCGCCTCTACAACACCGGCACCAGCACCTATGTGACGCTCGAGGACCTCGCCGAGATGGTCAAGAAGGGCGAGGAGTTCACCGTCCAGGACGCCAAGACCGGCGACGACATCACGCATCCGGTGCTGACCCAGATCATCTTCGAACTGGAGAACAAGGACGGGCAAAACATGCTGCCGATCCCGTTCCTGCGCCAGCTCATCGCTTATTACGGCGACCAGATGCAGATGATCGTGCCGAGCTTCCTCGAACAGTCGATGCTCGCCTTTTCCAAGGAGCAGGAGCGCTTTCGCGAGCAGATGAAGGGGGCGATCGGCAAGTCGCCGCTCGACATGATGAAGATCACTACGCCGATCAAGGCGCTGGAGGAACAGACACGCCGCAACATGGAAATGTTCCAGAATGCGATGCGGCTGTTCACGCCGTTCCCGCCCGCTGGCTCTACGCCGGCGGCTGCGCCAACGCCCGAGCCGGCCAGGAAGGAAACGGCTGACAAGCCCGACGACCTTCAGGAGCTGAAGGACCAGATCGCGGCCATGCAGCGCAAACTCGACACGATGTCGTGAGCGCCTGGCGCTCTCGCGATCTTACGGCAGTATTCCCTCGTAGCGGCCGCGCGGCCGGATAAGGCCTCCGCCTGTTATCTGTTCGACCGTGTGCGCTGCCCAGCCGACGCTGCGTGCGAGCGCAAACAGGCGGAACGGCGTATCGCGCGGCAAGCCAAGACTGCGCGTCAGCGCGGCCAGCCCAAAGTCGATGTTGGGAAGCGCGCCGGTCGCCGCAAAGGCAGCGTCGCGCAGCGACGATAGTGTGCCGTCAACCTCGATCACCGACAGAAGCGCTGCCCCTCGGGGGTCGCCGTCGGGATAGAGCTGATGACCGAACCCCGGCAGCGGCCGGTCATGGCTGAGCCAGCGCCGAATCGCCGCATCGGCGCCATGCCGCGCAGCATCCTCGGCCAGTTGCATCACCGCCTCGCCGGCGCCGCCATGGCGAGGGCCTGACAGCGTCGCGAGCCCCGCCAGCAGGCAAGCGGCCAGCGGCGCGCCGGTGGAGGCTGCGACGCGCGCGGCGAAGGTCGATGCATTCAGCTCATGATCGGCAAGCAGGACAAGCGCGCGGCGGATCGCATCTGCGCCGCCGGCATCCACCGACCAGTCCTGCGCAAGCCGCTGATGGACCGGATCCGGCCCCGCCGGTGCGCCCAGCGCGGCGGCCAGCACGCCGACCGCGTGCGCGGCGTCGGCATGCAGCGAGGCGGCGCTGCGCCCAAGCGATGGGCGCCCCTGGCCGGCAAGCACGGCAAGTCGCGCAAAGGCCGCAGCCCGGCCAGCTTGATGGGGTGCGTCCGGCAATGGTGCTTCGAAAGCCACCGGTTCCGGCAGAGCCCAGAGAACGGCGGCGGCTTCTTCCAGTGTGGCGTGCCCGGAGAGCACCGCGGCGTCCTGCCCGCGATAGATGAGCCGACCGTGCGAGACGGTCGAGATCGCCGTTGCGATCGAGGGCTCGCCCCAGGCAATGGCGCTTTCAGCGATGGCTGATGGGCTCCGTCCGCGCGCCCTCCGCGTTGCCAGCGCTTCTATATCGTCGGCACGATACTGGCTGCGGCGCGGATCGGCGCGGTCGGGCCGCATGCCGATGCGCCCACGGCTGACATAGGCGTACAGCGTCTGCGCCCGCACCTTGAGCCTCTCCAGCGCTTCTTCTCTGGACAACCACTCCGACATATCGAACCCCAATATTGATTCTATTGATCAAGATTGATGGAAACGTTGCCCATCTCTATCTCCGATCTGGAAATGCTTCAAGGAGACAGGCTATGGCGAATGGGCTCGATGACGTGGTGGCGGCGGAAACCGTGCTTTCCGATGTGGATGGTCTTGGCGGCCGGCTGACGATCCGAGGTCATTCGCTGCCCGAGCTGGCCGGCCGCTGGGACTATGCTCAGGTGATGCGCCTGCTGCTCGACGGCTTCTTCGACGACCTTCCCGCCGACGCGAAGCTGACGGGTGAGCTGGGCCAGGCACGTGCTGAGGTGTTCGAACGGCTTTTACCCTCGTTGCCCCGGCTGGCGTCGCTCGATGTCTACAGCGCCATGCGCGCCGGCATGGCGCTGCTGCCGGACGGCGACACATCGACGAACGCCTTGCTGCTCATCGCAGCGCCCGCCGTGCTGACGCCGGCCCTGCTGCGCCTGCAGCGCGGCGAGGAGCCGATCGCGCCGGACAGCCGGGCCGATCATGCCGCCGACATGTTGAGGATGCTGAACGGCAGCGTCGCCTCGCCGGCGCTGGCGAAGGCGCTCGACACCTATCTGGTGACCGTCTGCGACCACGGCCTCAACGCATCGACCTTTGCGACGCGCGTGGTGGCCTCGACGCAGGCCGGCCTGACATCCTCCGTGCTGGCCGGGCTCGGCGCACTCAAGGGGCCGCTGCATGGCGGGGCGCCCGGTCCGGTGATCGAGATGCTGGATGCGATCCAGGCGCATGGCGATGCCGCCGGCTGGCTTCGCGACGAGATCGCGCACGGCAGGCGCATCATGGGCTTCGGCCACCGCATCTACCGCGTGCGCGATCCGCGCGCCGATGTGCTGAAGTCCGTCGTGCGGCAACTCGGCGGCGAGGGCGAAACCGGCCGCCGGCTGGCATTCGCGGAGACAGTGGAACAGGTAGCGCTCGACGTGCTGCGGATCGCCAAGCCGTCGCGCTCGCTGCAGACCAATGTCGAGTTCTACACCGCGCTGCTGCTGGAGGCGGCGGGCTTTCCGCCACAAGCTTTCAGCAATGTCTTTGCCACCGGGCGCGTCGCCGGCTGGATCGCGCATGCGCGCGAGCAGCAGACGATCGGGCGGCTGATCCGCCCGCAGTCGCGCTATGTCGGGCCTGTGCCGGAGCTGGCTGCCTGAGGCTTATCGGCGCCTGGCGAGCGACCGGCGATCCAAACGATATCCTCCTGGTGAGCGGCCGTGTGGCCGCTTATGACGAAAATTTCATCTCGCCCACAAATCTGGCCGCTGTTATTGCGTCGTATTGAGCATATATGCTGCACTGCAACATAGATGCATTCTTGCCGTAACCAGAGGATTCCGCCCTTGGCCGCCAGAAAAACCGCAGTCATCACCGGCTCCACATCGGGCATTGGCCTGGCCATCGCCCAGGCGCTGGCGGCCGAAGGCCGCAACGTCGTCGTCAACTCTTTCTCCGACACGACCGCCGACCACGCCATGGCCGACGCGATTGCCAAACAGTATGGAGTGAAGACCGCCTACATCAAGGCCGATATGTCGAAACCGGCGGAATGCCGGGCGCTTGTCGCCAAGGCGGCCGAAACATTCGGTTCGGTCGATATCCTGGTCAACAATGCCGGCATCCAGCATGTCGCGCCGGTGGAAGAGTTCCCGATCGAGAAATGGGACGCCATCATCGCCATCAACCTGTCGTCGGCATTCCACACCATTGCAGCCGCCATTCCGCTGATGAAAAATGCCGGCGGCGGGCGGATCGTCAACATCGCCTCGGCACACGGCCTGGTCGCGTCGCCGTTCAAGTCGGCCTATGTCTCGGCCAAGCACGGCATCATGGGATTGACGAAGACCGTCGCGCTCGAACTGGCGCGCGAAAAAATCACCTGCAATGCCATCTGCCCGGGCTATGTGCTGACGCCGCTGGTCGAGGCGCAGATCCCCGATCAGATGAAAGCCCATCAGATGGACCGCGAGACCGTCATCCGTGAGGTCATGCTGGACAAGCAGCCGACCAAGGAATTCGTCACGGTAGAGCAGATCGCGGCAGCGGCGGTGTTCCTGTGCTCGGACGCGGCAGCGCAGATCAACGGCACGCATCTCTCGGTAGATGGCGGCTGGACCGCCGCGTGAGGCGCGAAATCTTCTCATCTACCCAAAACGCACCAAGGACGACGCCATGACCAAAAACGGCAAGGCGGAGGAGACGAAGAAGACGATCAACATCGCGCTTCAGGGCGGCGGCTCGCACGGGGCCTTTTCCTGGGGTGTGCTCGACCGCCTGCTGGAGGACGGACGGCTGGAGATATCAGCAGTGTCCGGCACCAGCGCCGGCGCCATGAACGCGGTGGCGCTGGCCGACGGATATGTGCGCGGCGGTGTCGAGGGAGCGCGGCAAAAACTTGAGGATTTCTGGCGCGCGGTGGCGGCCAAGGGCCGGTTCAGCCCAGTGCAGCGCATGCCGTGGGATGTCGCCTGGGGCAACTGGTCGATCGAGAATACGCCTGGCTATGTCTTCTTCGACACCATGTCGCGGGTGTTCTCGCCCTACGTCGCCAATCCGCTCGGCCTTAACCCGCTGCGCGACGTGGTGGAGCAGGAGATCGATTTCGACAATGTCCGCGCCTGCAAGTCGATGGAACTGTTCATCTCGGCGACCAATGTCGAGACCGGACAGTTGCGCGTTTTTTCCGACGGCGAGATCGACCTCGACGTGGTGATGGCTTCGGCCTGTCTGCCGCAATTGTTCCGCGCCGTCGAGATCAAGGGCGTGCCCTACTGGGACGGCGGCTATGGCGGCAACCCGGCGCTCTATCCGTTCTTCAAGACCGCGGCGACCGAGGATGTGCTCCTGGTGCAGATCAATCCGGTGGTGCGGGAGGGAACGCCAAGGAGCGCCAACGAGATCCAGAACCGCATCGACGAGATCACCTTCAACGCCGGGCTGCTGCGAGAATTCCGCTCGATCGCCTTCGTCAAGGAACTGATCGCCGCCGGCCGTCTGCCGCATGGCGAATATCGCGACATCCGCATGCACCGCATCGATGCCGACGAGGCGTTCAAGGACCTGTCGGCGTCATCAAAGGTCAATGCCGAATGGGCGTTCCTGACGTATCTCAGAGACCTCGGCCGCACAGCCGCCAGCGACTGGCTGGAAGAGAATTACGACGCCGTCGGCAAGCGACCGACGCTCGATCTCTCCGGCGAACTCGATGACGGCTTCAAGCCGGTGCGCGGTCCGGCACCCGGCCGGCGGGTCAAGGAATTCCTCGCTGTGCGCAAAAATCCGGAGGTGGTTCGCCGTCGGGCCTGAACTGAAACCCGATACAGCTGGTTTCATCGAGCTTTCAAGGCGAGGTCGATCACCCTGATCAGGGCAGCGGCCGCCTGCCGCTGTCCCTCCGGATCTCTGATCCGCGCCTTCATGCCTTCCAGCCCGTCGAGCAGCATGTCGGTGAGCAGTTGCGCCGACAGGCCCCTGGCCGCCAGGTCGACGCCGTTCCTGGCTGCCTCCCCCTGGATCGCGGCGCCGATGTGTTGGCCAAGCCCGCCGCGCCAGCAGCCTACCAGATCGCCAAGGCTCGATTTCATATCCAGCAATTCGGCGCCGTGCGGCGAGGCAACGACCGCGCCCATCATCGAGATGAATGCCTCATCGATGGCCCGCATCATGCGCTCGGTGAAAGGGCCATCGCCGGATAGGGCAATCTTTGCCGCCTCGACCGAGCGCGACAGGATCATCATGGCGATGGCGCGGAAAATGTCGGTCTTGTTCTTGAACAAGAGATAGAGCGCCGGGCGCGACATGTCTGCGGCGCGGGCGATGTCGTCCATGGTGGTGCGGGTGAAGCCATAGGCCAAAAACACCTTCATCGCGCCATCCAGGATACGGACGCGTTTGGGATCTGTGGCGGCGATGTCTTCGATCTGGTTCATGGAGCAATTCTATCCTGCAAAATCCTATTTGACAAAATGACGAAATTTGTCAATCTGTATTGGGCGAAACGGTCGAGAGGACGCTTCGCCCTTGGCAGTGGACGACAACAAAGGGTATCCCCATGCGCCTTACCGTCGACGGTCAGTCTTTCGATATCGATGCCGATCCTGACATGCCGCTGCTGTGGGCGCTGCGCGATCTCATTGGCAAGACCGGGCCGAAATTCGGCTGCGGCATCGCCGCCTGCGGCGCCTGCACGGTTCATGTCGACGGTCAGCCGGTGCGTTCCTGCTCACTCCCGGTTGGCCAGGTCAGCGGCGCTGTCACGACCATCGAAGGCATCGGCACAGCAGGCGGACTGCATCCGGTGCAGCAGGCATGGCTGGAGGAACAGGTCGCGCAATGCGGCTACTGCCAGGCCGGCCAGATCATGAGCGCGGTGGCGCTGCTCGACGAAGTCGCCAGCCCAAGCGACGCCGACATCGACAACGCCATGGGCGGCAATCTCTGCCGCTGCGGCACCTATCCCAAAATCCGCTCGGCCATCAAGAAGGCCGCGGCGCTCAAGACGGCGGGGCTCTGACCATGGCCAGTGTCGGAAAGATCGCCCGCCGCACGTTTCTGATCGGCGCTGCCGCCGTCGCGGGCGGCGTTGCCGTCGGCTACTACTATTATCGCAAGCCTTTTCCGAACCCGCTCGAGGCCGAGCTCGGCAAGGGCGAGGCGACCTTCAACCCCTATGTGAAGATCGGCGCCGACAACACCATCACCATCGTCGCGCCGCGGGCCGAGATGGGGCAAGGCATTTCGACGACGCTCGCCGTCATGGTCGCCGAAGAACTCAATGTGAGCCTCGACCGGGTCAAGGTCGAGCACGGCCCCGCCTCCCATGCCTATTACAACGCCGCGATCCTCGAAGAGGGCGGTCCGTTCGCCTTCTTCGACGAGAGCATGACCGCGCAGGCGGTGCGCTCGGGTCTCGGTGTGGTCGGCAAGTTCCTTGCCCTGCAGGGCACCGGTGATTCGGCTTCGACACGCGACGGTTTTGACAAGATGCGGCAAGCGGGTGCAGTCGCCCGGCAGATGCTGATCGCGGCTGCGGCGCAAAAACTCGGTGTCGCCGCCGCCGATCTGGAAACGGCCGACGGTTCGATCCTGCACAAAGCGTCCGGCAAGTCGCTGACCTATGGCGCGGTCGCCGCGGCCGCCGCCGCGATGGCGCCGCCGGCCGAAGTCAGGCTCAAGGACCGGGCCGACTGGAAACTGCTGGGAAAGCCGCAAAAGCGCATCGACATGCTGGCCAAGGTGACCGGGGCGCCGATCTTCGGCATCGATGTCAGGCTGCCGGACATGGTCTACGGCACGGTCAAGATGAGCCCGCGCTTCTGGTCGGCGCCGATCAAGGCGGACCTCTCGAAAGCCGAGAAAATGCCCGGTGTGATCAAGATCGTGCCGCTGGAGACGAATTACGGCCATGGCTTCGGCATCATCGCCGACAACACATGGGCGGCATTCAAGGCGGCCGAGGCGATCGATGCCCAGTGGTCCGATCCCGAATACCCGCTCAGCAGCGCCGCTATTTCAGATGTCCTGAAGCAGGCGCTCGGCACCAAGGGGTCGGTGATGCGCGACAATGGCGACGTCGACACCGCCTTTGCCGACGCGCCGCGTGAAAGGATCGTCGAGGCCGACTATGCGGTGCCCTATCTGGCGCATGTGACGATGGAGCCGATGAACGCCACGGCGCAGCTCAGGGACGGCGCGCTCGACATCTGGTGCGGCAACCAGGCGCCGACCCTGGTGCGGCAGCTTTGCGCCAACGCGGTCGGCATCGAGCAGGACAAGATCACTGTGCACACCACCTTCATGGGCGGCGGTTTCGGCCGGCGCGTCGAGGTTGACTACGCGCTGTGCGCCGCGCTGATGGCGAAGGAGACGGGCGGGCGCCCGATCAAGGTGACCTGGACGCGTGAAGAAGACATGCGCCACGACGCCTACCGGCCGGCCGCTATCGGCAAGTTCCAGGCGCGGCTCGGCGACGATGGCATGCCGGTCGCCGTCGACATGAGGATGGCCTCGCCATCGGTGATTGCCGGCATGCTGCGCCGGCTGTTTCCTTCGATATCGCCGCTCGGTCCCGACAAGAGCATCGTCGACGGTGCCTATGACCAGCCCTACACCATTCCGAACTACCGGGTCAGCGGTATCGCGGCGCCGGTCTCCATCCCTGTCGGCTCCTGGCGCTCGGTCGGCAGTTCGGTCAACGGCTTCTTCCATGAGGGTTTCATGGACGAGATCGCCATTGCCGGAAAAATCGATCCGGTCGAGATGCGCAAGAGACTGATGGCCGCTTATCCCTCGGCGGTGAAGGTGGTGGAGAAAGTCGCCGCGATGGCGAAATGGGGCGAGGCGCTGCCCGCCGGCAAGGCCAGGGGTATCGCCTTCACGCTGTCCTTCGGCAGTTGGGTCGGCGAGATCGTCCAGGTGGCGGACACGCCGGCCGGCATCCGCATCGAGAAGGTGTGGATCGCCGCCGATGTCGGCACCGCGCTCGATCCCGGCATCATCGAGGCGCAGCTGATTTCGGCCGCCATCTACGGACTCTCCGCAGCTATGGGTCAGGAAATCACCTTCGCCGACGGCATGGTCGAACAGTCGAACTTCCACGATTTCGACGCCATGCGGATCTTCCAGTGCCCGGTCTTCGAAGTCGCCATCCTGGAAAACTTCCACAAGATGGGCGGCGTCGGCGAGGTCGGCACACCGCCGGCGGCTCCGGCGCTCGCCAACGCCATCTTCGCGCTCACCGGAAAGCGCGTCCGCACGCTGCCGCTGTCGAAAACGGTGGCCTTCGCATGAAGAAGCTCCTCATCATGCTGACGCCTGCTGCCATGCTCGTGCTCGCAGCGCCGTTTGCGATCGCGCAAGAGAGCCAGATGCCGGCGCCGGCGACCGTCGACGCGGCGAAAGGCCTGTCCGAATGGGACAAGGTCTATGCGGTGTTCTCGCATCCGCGCTGCGCCGACTGTCATGTCGCGGACGAGCGGCCGCGCTGGTCGGGTGCGCATTACGGCGGTACGCGCGTTCACGCCTTCAATGTCCAGCGGGGTGCTGACGGGTCGGGCTTCGGCAATCCGGGCCTGCGCTGCACGACTTGCCATTTCGCCAGCAATTCCAAGGCATTGCACGGTCCGCCCGGGGCCGAGAACTGGCATCTGGCGCCAGCCGAGATGGCCTGGTTCGGCAAATCCTCGGCCGAAATCTGCGCCCAGATCAAGGATCCCCTGCGCAACGGCAACCGTAGCTTGAAAGATATCGCGCTGCATGTTCGCGACGACAGATTGGTCGCCTGGGGCTGGGCGCCAGGATCGGGTCGTGAACCAGCCCCGGGCTCCGCCGAAGCAACCTATCAAGCGATCGAAAACTGGGCAGCGGCCGGCGCATCTTGTCCGCCGGCGCAATGATCTTGCAACTTTCAGACTATATTGCGGTGCAACTTTGATGTAGAAGCGCGCTTCGCCGATCACGGCAAATTGAACACGGCTCGGCGCGCACCCATATCGGCGACGCGCCCGCGTTATGAGGACGCTGGCCGAACCCGCAGTGGAAAAAACGACGATGAGAATCAGGTTTCACAAGCTTGCAGCCGTTGTTGTGCTCATTGGTTTCGCGGCGTGGATGGCGACAGGCGAGTTTTCGTCGGTCGGCAGCGTAGCCGCCAACAAAGCCAAAGCAGCCGAAGCCGAACAGGCCAAGGCGCCGGACGCGAGCAAGCCGAAGACGGCGGAAGCCGAGCCGAAGGCACCGCTGCGCACGGTCGCGGTGGTGACACCGCCTCGCAAGACCTATGCACGCGCCATCCGCATTTCCGGGCTGACCGAAGCCGACAAGCGGGCGGTGCTGGCGACGCGCGTCGCCGGTGTCATCGACAAGCTACCTGTCAAGCAAGGCGATCACGTCAAGACGGGGGATCTGGTGCTGATGCTTGCGGCGGAAGAAAAGATCTCGATGGTCGACAACGCCAAGCAGTTGGTGGTGCAGCGCCAGGCCGAGCTGGACGCAGCCTTGCGGCTGATGAAGACCGGCAATCTGCCGAAGCTGCAGCTCGACACCGCGCGCTCGAACCTGACCTCGGCGCAGTCGCTGCTGGAAACGGCACAGGCCGAACTCGACCGCAACGAGGTGAAGGCGCCTTTCGACGGCGTTATCGACCGGGTGCCGGTGGAACTTGGCAGTTCCGTCATGCAAGGCGGCGAGGTGGCAACCATCCTCAAGCTCGATCCGGTGATTGCCCGTGGCGAAGTCAGCGAGCGCGATCTCGGCTATCTCAAGCTCGGCGACAAGGCCACCATACGGCTGGTCAGCGGCCAGACGGTCGAAGGCACCGTGCGCTACATCAGCCGCGACGCCTCGTCGGCGACCCGCACCTTCCGCGTCGAGGTTGCCGTCCCCAATGCCGACGGCTCCGTGCCGGCCGGCATGACGGCGGAAATCGCGCTCAACGCACAGCCGACCGACGCGGTGCTGCTGCCGCGCTCGGTTGTGACGCTCGGCGACAAGGGCGACCTCGGCATCCGTGCCGTCGGCAAGGACAACAAGGTGGCGTTCTTCCCGATCGACCTCGTTGACGACACGCCGACCGGCCTCGTCCTCGGCGGCATACCGGCCGACGCCCGCATCATCGTCGCCGGCCAGGAACTGGTGAAGGAAGGCGATCTGGTCAATCCGGTCGAGGCCGACCAGGCGATCATCAAGAAGCTGCTCGGCGAGGCGACGACCGGCACCCAGTAGCGTAGCACAAGTCGCGACGGACTAGCCCTGGGCGGGGACAATCGGCTGCGACGCAGCTCGTGGAAATTCAAGAACAGGCGTTAGCCATGGATATCGTCAGACTCGCAATCAACAATGCCCGCCTGACCATTTCGGTCCTCGTCTTCCTTCTGCTGGCGGGCTGGGTCGCCTATCAGGCGACGCCAAAGGAAGCGGAGCCCGACGTTCCGATTCCGATGATGTATGTCAGCCTGATCTATCAGGGCATTTCGCCCGAGGATTCGGAGCGGCTTCTGCTGCGGCCGATGGAAAGCAAGCTGAAAAGCCTGAAGGGCCTCAAGGAGATGCGTTCGGCCGCCTTCCAGGGCGGCGGCTACGTGCTGGTCGAGTTCCAGCCGCAGACCAATCTGGCCACCGCGCTGCAGGACACGCGCAGCAAAGTGCAGGACGCCAAGGCCGACCTGCCGCAGGCGGCGGAAGAACCCGTCGTCACCGAAGTCAACATTTCCGAATTTCCCGTGCTCGTCGTCACGCTCTCGGGAAATCTGCCCGAACGCGTGCTGACCGCCGCCGCGCGTGAACTGCGCGACCGCATCGAGGAGGTTCCCGGTGTTCTCGAGGGCTCGCTGCAGGGTGCGCGCGATGATCTCGTCGAGGTCGTCATCGATCCGATGAAGCTGTCTTCCTATGGATTGCAGCTCGATCAGTTGATCGGTGCGGTCGGCAACTCCAACAGCCTGGTCGCCGCCGGCAACATCGAAGGCTCGGAGGGCAAATACGCCGTCAAGGTGCCGTCGCTGATCGAAACGCCGGAGGATGTCGCCGCACTGCCTGTGGTCGCCGGCCCCAATGCCGTGGTGCAGGCCAAGGACATCGCGACGATCCGTTCGACCTTCAAGGATGCCGAGACGGTGACCCGTCTCAACGGCAAGCCGGCCATCGCCATCGAAGTCAAGAAGCGCATCGGCTCCAACCTGATCGACACCGTCGCCAAGGTGCGAACGGTGTCCGACGAGTTCGTCAAGTCGATGCCCGAGGGCATGAACGTCACCTACACGCAGGACAAGTCGGTCTTCGTCAACCAGCTGCTCGGCGACCTGCAGAACCATGTGATGATCGCCGTCATCCTGGTGTTCATCGTCATCCTCTACGCGCTGTCCGGCCGCGCCTCGCTGCTCATCGGGCTTGCGATTCCGTCGTCGTTCCTGATCGGCATCCTGCTGCTGGCGATGATGGGCTACACGATCAACATGATCGTGCTGTTCAGCCTGATCCTGGCCGTCGGCATGCTGGTCGACGACGCCATCATCGTCACCGAGTTCGCCGAACGGCGGATGAGCAAAGGCATGCCGAAGGAGGAAGCCTTCGCGCTCGCAGCCAAGCGCATGGCCGGTCCGGTCATCGCCGCGACGATGACGCGCATCGCCGCCTTCTCACCGCTGCTGTTCTGGCCGGGCATCATCGGCGACTTCATGAAGTACATGCCGATCACGCTGATCGTCACGCTGTCGGCCTCGATGCTCTATGCGCTTGTCTTCGCGCCGACGCTGGGTGCGATCTTCGCCAAGGCGCCGCCGCATCATGAGGATGACAATCGCGACGGCTGGTACATGGCGATCGTCAAGCAGGCGGTGCGCTTCCCCATCACCGTGCTGGTGCTGACCGTCGCGCTCTTGTTCGGCGTCGGCTTTGCCTATTCGAAATACGGCGCCGGCGTCGAGTTCTTCCCGAATGTCGAACCGGATTACGGCCTGCTCTACGTGCATGCGCGCGGCAATCTTTCGCTGGCCGAAATGGATACCGCGACCAAGATCGCGGAAGACAGGCTGCTCGGCTGGCCGGGCGTGAAGTCGGTCTACACCCGCGTCGGCAAGACGCAAGGCGGCGGCCAGGATATCCCCGAAGACGTCGTCGGCGTCATCCAGTACGAATTCATCGACTGGCGCGAGCGCAAGGCGGCGAACCACATCCTGGACGATCTGCGCGGCGTCATGGCCGGCATTCCCGGCGTCGATGTCGAGGTGCGCGTGCCGGAAGCCGGTCCGCCGACCGGCAAGCCGATCCAGATCAGGCTTTCGGCCGTCGACCCCAAGGGGCTCGACGACAAGGCCCGTGAGGTTGCGGCGCGCATCGGCAAGGTGCCCGGCGTCATTGATATTTCCGACGGCCTGCCGCCGCCCGGTGTCGACTGGGCGCTCGAGGTCGACCGTGCCAAGGCGGCGCAGTACGGCATCAGCCCAACCTCGGTCGGGACGGTGGTGCAACTGGTGACCAACGGGCTGAAGCTCTCGGAATACCGGCCTGCCGGAGCCGACGACGCGGTCGACATAAGGCTGCGGCTGCCCGAAGACCGGCGCACGCTGTCGACGCTCGACGAACTCAGGGTGCAGACCTCACAAGGCTCGGTGCCGATCTCGAACTTCGTCGTGCGCAAGCCCGAGCCGACGGTCGGCATCCTCAACCGCATCGACGGCGCGCGTACGGTGGTCGTCCAGGCCAACGTCGCCGCCGGCGCTCAGGTCGCGGCTGTGCAGGAGCAGGTCACCAAAGCCGTCTCCGACATGGATCTCGGCAGCGGCATCCGCTGGAAGCTGGCCGGCTCGAACGAGGACAGCGCCGAAGCCAGCGCCTTTCTTAGCAAGGCCTTCGGGGCGGCGATCTTCCTGATCTTCCTGGTGCTCTTGGCGCAGTTCAACAAGTTCACCAGCGTCTGGCTGGTGCTGTCCTGCGTGGTCATGGCGACGATCGGCGTGTTCCTCGGCCTGCTGATAACAGGCGAGACGTTCGGCATCGTCATGTCGGGCATCGGCGTCATCGCTCTGGCCGGCGTGGTGGTGAACAACAACATCGTGCTGATCGACACCTATGACCGGCTGCGTGAAGAAGGCTGGGACAAGGTCGAGGCGGTGCTGCAGACTTGCCGCGAGCGCGCCCGTCCGGTGGTGCTGACGGCTGTTTCGGCCATTCTCGGCGTGCTGCCGATCGCCTTCGGCCTCGGGTTGGAAATCTTCCATCACGAGACGACGATCAACGCGCCGTCGACGCAATGGTGGATTTCGCTGTCCTCGGCGATCGTCTTCGGCCTGTCCTTCGCCACCGTGCTGACGCTGGTGGTGACGCCGTCGATGCTGATCGTGTTCACCCGCGCCAAGGTCAAGCCGGGCGCACGGCGCGGTTGGTTCAGCCGGCTGTTCCGGCGTGGCAAGGGCGAGATTTCCTCGACCGATGCGCAGGGGCAGGATACCGGAGCCGAGCCGGATATCGCCTTTCCGAAAGCCGCCGAATAGACCAATGCCGATTTGACCGCAAAAGGCCGCCCGGAACAACCGGGCGGCCTTTTGCATTGTTCTTGGGCGAAACGTCGAATTGCGGGGTTCTCATGCCGATCACCACCATCGTCATCATCGTCCTGGTCCTTATCCTCATCGGCGCGGTGCCGGCCTGGCCACATTCGCGCTCCTGGGGCTATGGGCCCTCGGGTATTGTCGGCGTGGTGCTGGTGGTGCTTATGGTGCTGCTGTTGATGGGACGGCTCTGAGGCGCCCTCTCAGTCCGCGGAGATTGTCAATGTGCGGAGGAGCATCGCCCGCCATCGCGGACGTCAGGCAGCTTTCGCAACGCCGGTCACGGTGGCAATGCCGATATCCCCGAGAGCTTCAGTGACGGCCTGATCCAGCGGCGTGTGCGGGATCGCGCCGATGATGCCTTCCAGCCTTGCCGACGCCAGTTGGTGCGGTTCGAAGCGCAGATAGGACATCGACACGATCTCACGCCACATCGCCACGAACGGGCTACCGGCGCGCAGCACCCACCAGGCCATCGAGGTCATCTTGAGCGGACGCCCAAGCGCCTTCTCTGCGGCTGCCTTGATCTCCAGGTCGGTGACGGGATGGCCGGGGAAGTTGAAGGCTTCATAAGCGCCGAGCTTGTCCAGGTTCTGCGCCAGTCCGACGAAAGCCCTGGCCAGATCCGGTAGGTAGGCCCATTCATGTACGAGGTCGACCGGGCCGGGCGCCGTATAGATACCCTTGTTGATCTTGGCAGCGACGACCAAGTCGAACCACGAGCCGCTGCCGGTGCCGCCGAAGAAGTCGCCGGCCCGCAAAATGATGGTGCGGACGCGGCGTGCTTCGGCCTCGCGGTGAAACAGGTCCTCCATGGCGACGCGGATGCGCCCCTTGTCGGTCGTCGGGCGGAACGGCGTGTCTTCCGTGATCACCTCCGGCATCGGCGATCCGTAATTGTATACGGTCCCGGGAAAGAGATGCAGTGCGTTGTTGGCATGGCAAGCGGTCATGACATTCTCGGCGATCGGCAGGCACTTGACCCATTCGGTGTAGATCGGGTTGAGGCCGTTGAAGATGATGTCGACACCTTCCGTGGCGCGGATCAGCGCTTCCCGGTCGAGCGCGTCACCGGCAACGGCCGTAGCGCCTTCAAGTTCAGTTGGCAGTTTGCCGTTGCGGGTGACGGCGCGGACCTCGTAGCCCGCGTCGATGAAGGCCTTGGCGACCACGCGGCCGAGCCGGCCATTGGCACCGAGAATTGCGATACTGGTCATTGGAAGCACTCCTGGGTTGGGATTTGCGTGGTCGGTCTGGACGCGCGATCGGGATCAGCGACAAGCGCGATCGAGATCAGCGGTTGCCGAAGAGGTCGCGGTTGCTGCCTTGCGTGACCGGCTGCCGGACGGCCGCATCCGGGTTGTGGATCGAAGCGGTGGTCGTGTTGTCGGTGCTGGTGACAGCCGGCTGGCTGGCGTCGTTCGAGCCAAACTTGTCGCTGCCGGCAAAGGCGGCGCTGACGGAAATGAGGATGGCGGCGGTGGTGAGAGTGATCTTGGTCATCTGAGTTCTCCTGGTTGGTGTTTGCAGTCCGTGTTGGTGTCTGCAGCCGGAATATGGTCGCTCCGAACGCGAATGGAAATTGACTACAGATGGCGATCTGATATTCATAAATGAATGGCTGAAATCGACTGGAACCTGATCAAGAGCTTTGTCGCCGTGGCGGAATCCGGCAGCCTGTCGGCCGCCGCGCGAAAGCTTTCGGCCAGCCAGCCGACGCTTGGCCGTCACATCGGCGAGTTGGAACAGGCGCTGGGCGTCACACTGTTCCGTCGAGGACGGCACGGCTACGAACTGACGGAGGCCGGCAGCACGCTGTTCGAACGCGGCAAGGCGGTCAGTGAGCAGGCAAGCGCCTTCTCATTGCTGGCGCTGGGTTCGGTAGAGGCCATAGAAGGCACGGTGCGCATCGCCGCCAGCGAGGTGGTGGCGGCCTATGTCCTGCCTGAAATGACGATGCGGCTGGGGATCGAGGAGCCCGGCATCGAGGTCGAGATCGTCGCCTCCAACCAGGTCGAAAACCTGCTGCGTCGAGATGCCGACATCGCCATCCGCATGGTCAAGCCGGCGCAGAACGAGCTGATGGCACGCAAGGTCTGCGATATCGCGCTCTGCGCCTGCGCCGCCAAATCCTATCTCGACAGGCGCGGCCCTCCGCTGAAGCCCGCCGACCTTGTCGACCACGACCTGGTCGGCTTCGACCGCGGTGACGAGATCATCAGGGGCTTTACCCAGCATGGTATCCCCGTCACCCGGAGCAGCTTCCGCTTCAGGGCCGACAACCAGATCGTTTTGTGGGAAGCGGTGCGGGCGGGAAACGGCATCGGCCTCGGTCAGGAGCCGCTGGCCGACAGGGATCCTTTGATAGAGAAGGTGCTGCCTGACCTGCCGCTGCCAGTTCTGCCGGTGTGGCTGGCGATGCATCGCGATGTGCGTACCAGCGTGCGCATCCGCCGGGTGGTGGATTTTCTGCATGAGGAGCTGAAACGCTATTCGGCGGGTGCTGGCGCGAATTCGGCGCGGTGAGCGAGCCCGGCCATCAGCAACACGATGATCAGCAGTCCCGACATGGTGATGAAGATCGGGCCGAAGCTGGAATGCTCGGCAACGAAGCCGATCGCCGACGGCGCCACCAGTATGCCGCAGTATCCGATAGTGGTGACCACGCTCATGCCGGTGCCGGAAGACATGCCTTCCTGGTTGCCGCCGGCCGAAAAGATGATTGGCACCATATTGGCGATGCCGAAGCCGCAAAAGGCAAAGGCTGCAATAGCGAGCCAGGGCGAGGGCGCCAGGCCAGCCACCAGCATGCCGACCGCGGCTACGAGGGCCGACACGCGCAGCGTCGTCACCGCGCCGAAGCGATTGCGTATGCCGTCGCCGAAGAACCGCGTAACCGCCATGACGCCCGAAAATCCGGCGTAGGCGAGGCCGGCAACGGCGAGATCGGCGCCGAGCTCCTGGCGCAGATACAGGGCTGCCCAGTCGAGCACCGCGCCTTCGGAGATCATCGCCAGCAGCGCCATCAGTCCGATCAGATAAACCAGCGGGTTTGCCGGCAGTGCGAATTTGTGGTGCTCGGCTGCCTGCGGGCCGTCTTCGGTGAGGAGATGGCGAACGGCCACCGCGATCACCGCGAAGGCAAACACCGTTACCGCCGCCGCGTGGGCGAGGTGGCCGTAGTGCTGGATGGCAAAGCCGCCGAGGCCGCCGCCGGCGAAGCCGCCGAGACTCCAGAAGCCGTGCGAGGACGACATGACGGCGCGGGAGAGCCGCCGTTCGACCACCACGGCATTGGCATTCATGGCAACGTCCATGCCACCGATCGAGCCGCCGAAGATGATCATGGCCCCGGCCGCCAGCGGTACGTTGGGTGCCAGCGCCACGACCATCAGACCGAGGCTGCCGCACAGGGCGAACCAGCGCAGTACGGTGCGCGAGCCATGTCTGGAGATCAAATGGCCGCACCAGGTCATCGCGACGACGGCACCGACGCCGAATAAGAGTATCAGCAGACCGAGCGTGAACTTCGAAATCTCCAGCCGGGTCAGGAACACAGGAATCTGCGGCGCCCAACTGCCCGTCAGGAAGCCGTTGGCGAGGAAAATGGCCGCGAGCGCCCATCGTCCGCGAATGGCAGTCAGCTTGGCAGTTGACGCGTTCATGAGGCGAATCCCGCTGAAAATGGCTTCGCGCGGCAAATTAGATCGATTCAATTTTCAGTCAAGGCTCTTTCGGGAAGCGTTTTGGGCCAAACACAGCCTTAAGCGATCGCTGGGGCGACGGCGTCAATGGTCGTGGGGGCGCCTTGCCTCGAATTCGGCCTTCTTGGCGTCGGAGGCCTCGGTCTGGTTGAACGCCTGCCACTCCCCATAAGGCATGCCGTAGACGATCTCGCGCGACTGATCCTTGCTGAGTTCGACGCCCTCGGCATTGGCTGCCTCGCGATACCAGTTCGACAGGCAGTTGCGGCAGAAGCCGGCGAGGTTCATCAGGTCGATGTTCTGCACATCGTTGCGCTCGCGCAGATGCTCGACCAGCCGGCGGAAGGCGGCCGCCTCGAAATCGCGTTGCTGCTCGTCGCTGAGTTCGTTCATCGAAACCTCCGTCATAGCGGCCCGGTGCGCGAGCCGAACATCTTCACCACATGTATATCGGGACGGCGGTCTATCGCGTCAACGATCGGCGCCAGCCGTTCGGCCCAGGCGAGCGCGCCCTTCTGGTCCGATATCAGATCCTGTCTGATCTCGATCAGCGCATGGGCGAAGCCGTTGACGATGGCGTGCTTGTACATGGTGTCGCCGCGCAGCGCGCCGTCATAGGGTTCGTTGTCGCCGACGACGAGGTTCTTGTCCTGCGCCAGCATGTCTATCAACGGCCGCGCCACGCGGTCGTCGAGGTCCCACAGGATGCCGACGTGCCAAGGACGCTGGATTCCTTGCATGGCAGGGGTGAAGGAATGCACCGAAAAGATGAAGGGCGCCTGGGCGGAAGCCTGTGCGACCGAGGCGATCATGGCGCCGACGGCGTCGTGATAGGGTCGGTAGAACCCGTCGAGTCGCCTCTCGCGCTCCTCGGCAGCGATGGGGTAGTTCCCAGGTACGACAGTGCCGTCATAAAGCTGGCGAATGAGCGTTGGGTCGTCTTCGCCGCGGTTGGGATCGATCAGCAGCCGCGAAAAATTGGCAAGCACCGCCGGCACGCCGAGCAGGGCAGCCAGTTCGCGCGTCACCGCCTCGACGCCGATGTCATAGGCGATGTGGCGGTCGAACTCGGCTGAGGGCAGGCCGAGGCTGCCGTAGTCGTCGGGCAGGTCGCGACGGGCATGATCGCCCAACAGCACGATGCCTCGCCTGCGATCGCCCTCGATGATGTCGAAAGGCGCGAAAACTGTGGATCGGGTCATTGGCGGGAAATGGTCTGTTCGCTGGCTTCCGGGGAGGGTGCTATCGTCATTCCACGAAGACGACGCTTGCGCAATGCCGTTGTTTGGCCAAGGTTTCCCCGGAAATCTGGCACAAGTCGGCGAATTGTGCGCCGGAGCCTTTCTAAATCGATTGGAATTGGACAAAACGGTGCGTTGACATGCGCCCGGACTTTTCCGAAAAGGGGCGCAGAGAGATGCTGATGTGGTTTTTGAGGGGTTTTCGGATGAGTTCCGCCGGCGGGCAGCGCATGCGCTCTGCCTTTGCCATGCCGCTCCTCACTCTTGCCATAGGCCTGTCGGCGATGGTCGTGGCTTCGCCGGCGCGTGCCGATTTCCGCGTCTGCAACGCCACGCAGAACCTGGTCGGTGTCGGCATCGGCTATCGCGCCAAGGCCGGCTGGATCACCGAAGGCTGGTGGCACATCGAGGGATCGAGTTGCAAGACGCTGATCGAAGGGCCGCTGTCATCAAGGTTTTACTATCTTTATGCAGAAGACGCCGAACGCGGTGGACGCTGGGACGGCCCGATCAACATGTGCGTGGCTGAAAAAGAGTTCAAGATCGCCGGCGTGACCGACTGCGTCGCCCGGGGCTTCCAGCGCGCCGGATTCCAGGAATATGACACGGGCGAACAGGCAAGCTGGATGGTCCAGCTGACCGATGAGTCCACAACGGGAGGCGCTCCAGCCGCCCCGGGAACAAACAGTCAATGAGACGTAGCCGCAAGGTCAAGATCCTAGCCACCATCGGTCCGGCCTCCTCGTCGGAGGAGATGCTGAAGAAACTGTTCGAAGCTGGCGCCGATGTGTTCCGCATCAATATGAGCCATACCGACCATGAACTGATGCGCACGCTGGTCGGACGCATCCGCGCTGTCGAGGAAGCGGTTGGCCGGCCGATCGGCATCCTGGCCGATCTGCAAGGGCCAAAGTTGCGCGTCGGCAAATTCGCCAACGGCAAGGAAGTGCTGACGCAAGGCCAGACCTTCACCCTCGACGACAATCCAGAGCCTGGCACCTCGACCAGGGTCTATCTGCCGCATCCGGAAATTCTGAGCTCGGTCGAAGCCGGCCATCGCCTGCTGATCGACGATGGCAAGCTCGAGCTGAAGGCGGTGAAGAGCGACGGCAAGTCGATCGTCTGCACCGTCGTCGCCGGCACCACCATTTCCGACAAGAAGGGCGTCAGCCTGCCCGACACCGACCTCCCGGTCGGCGCGCTGACCGAGAAGGATCGCAAGGACCTCGATGCCGTGCTGGCCACGGGCGTCGACTGGGTGGCGCTGTCCTTCGTGCAGCGGCCGGAGGATCTGGCCGAAGCGCGCAAGATCGCACGCGGCCGGGCGCTGATCATGGCCAAGATCGAAAAGCCGCAGGCCGTCGCCCGGCTGGCCGAGATCATCGAATTGTCCGACGCGCTGATGGTCGCCCGCGGCGATCTCGGCGTCGAGATGCCGCTCGAGGCGGTGCCCGGCATCCAGAAGCAGATCACGCGCGCCGCACGCCGAGCCGGCAAGCCGGTGGTGGTTGCAACGCAGATGCTGGAATCGATGATCACGGCACCGGTGCCGACCCGCGCCGAGGTGTCCGATGTTTCGATCGCCGTCTTCGAAGGTGCCGATGCCATCATGCTGTCGGCGGAATCGGCGGCGGGTGCCTACCCCGTCGAGGCCGTGGCAATGATGAACCGTATCGCCACCAAGGTCGAAACCGATCCGACCTATGCCGGCATCATCAACGCCCAGCGCTCCGAGCCGGAGGCGACTGGCGCCGATGCCATTTCGCTGGCCGCGCGCGAGATCGCCGAAACGCTGAAGCTGGCGGCGATCATCACCTACACCGCATCAGGCACCACAGGCCTGCGCGCCGCCCGCGAGCGGCCGCAAGTGCCTGTTATCGCGCTGTCGCCGATCCTCAATACGGCGCGGCGGCTGTCGCTTTTGTGGGGCACGCATTGCGTCGTCTCACCCGACGCCGTCGACCTCGACGACATGGTCAATCGCGCCTGCCGCATCGCCTTCGACGAAGGCTTCGGCAAGCCGGGCGACCGCGTCATCATCACCGCGGGCGTACCGTTGCGGACACCGGGTTCGACCAACATGCTGCGCATCGCCTATATCGGATCGGACACACAAGTCAGCCGCTAGATTCCTAAAGCGTGTCGCCTCTGAACGGATTCAGGCGATCCGCTTTAGGTCGGCGCGAGTTCGGCCTGCGGTACCTTGATATCGGCGCATCTGCCGGCGCCGTAGGCGTCGCCAGCGATGCGCGCCTCCACTGCCGTTGCCATCGCCTGCAGGTCTATACTCTTCCCGGCGACCTTCTCGATGGCGCCGACGGTCAGGTCGGGCGCGATCCAGTCTGGCTTGTGACCGAGATTGTGCACCCAGACGAGTTCGGCACCGGCAATGTCGCGCGCCAGGCCGACCGAATGGATATGTGCATAGACCACCTTGTCGCGATCGCCTGAAATGACCACGGTTGGCGCCTTGATCTCGTTGTAGCGCGGTGCGGCGCCGAGGGCATAGCGATAGAGCCCGGCGACATCGGTGGCGTTGGCACGAAAGGCTGTTGGTCGCAGCACCAGCGGGATAGAGGCCATTCTGAGATAATTGTCGGGCACCTTGTTGGGCGAGAAAACGCAGGTGGTGGCGTCCGCCATCTGCAGTGTACCGGCCGGATAGGTCAGCATCTCGGAAAACGACCAACCGAGCACCGGCATGGTGGTCAGATTGTAGTACCAGGCGGTTGCGCCGCCCGGCCATGGGTGGGTCGCCGGTGCGAGGAAGACCAGCCCGAGCGTCTTGTCGGGATGCTCCCGGCCAAAGGCCGATGTCACCACGCCGCCGAAGGAATGGCCGACGATGACAGCCTTCTTGATGCCGAGATGGTCCATCAGTGCGGCAATGGTGTCGGCCTGCGCCGACGGGTTCTCGTTGTTGGTGCCGCGACCCGACCAGCCGTGGCCTGGCCGGTCGAAGAACAGCATTTCGGCGCGGCCTTCGAGCAAGGGGCGCAGCGGCAGCATCTGGTCCCTGAGGTTGGCGCTGGCGCCGTGGATGAAGACGATCGGCGGCAGCTCGGCATTGGCGGGTGCCGAGACATGGACATAATGGATGCGGGCGCCGTCGATTTCGGCGAACTCGCCGATCGGCGGATTGCGGCGCTCGATCAGCCATGATCCGACGCGGGTGACGCCGACAAAGCCGAAGACAAGCGCCATCAGGAAGGCAAGGGCGGCGTAGATCAGGTTCATGGGGGGAGATACGGAGGTGGAGGGGGATAAGTTGTAGGGGAGTAGGGGAGTAGGGGAGTAGGGGAGTAGGGGAGTAGGGGAGTAGGGGAGTAGGGGAGTAGGGGAGTAGGGGAGTAGGGGAGTAGGGGAGTAGGGTGTGTGTTCCACAGGTACAATCTGCCCCTACTGCCTTATTCCCCTACTCCCCTAGAGCAATCAAATGCCTTCACCGGCAAGTTCCTCCGAAATCGTGCCGACCTGGTCCTGGGCGCTGCGCATCATCGGATAGATGGCCAGCACCTTTTGCCAGGCCTCGAGCGCCGATTGCTTGTGGCCGGTCAACGCCATGATCTGCGCCAGGCCGGACAGCGCACCGAAATGGCGCGGCTCGAGCTGCAGCGTATGGTCGATGTCGGACATCGACTTGCCGTAGTTCTTCATCATGAAATGCACGGTGGCACGCCGGTTCCAGCCTTCGGCATAGGTCGGCTGCAAAGTCACCACTTGGTCGAGGAAATCGAGCGCGACGTCGAATTTCTGGCTTTCGACGGCTTTTTGCGACCATTGCATCATCAGGTCGATCGAGGCGCTGCCGGATTGCGACCACTCGCCCCAGATGTTGCCGGCGATGCGCTCCGCCGCCTTTTCGTTGCGCTCGCGTTTCAGATCGCTGAACAACTGGTCGAGGCGGGCTCGTTTCGTCGTTGCGGCGGGCGGGGCGTCCTGAGTGGCCGGCGGCGCGACAGCATCATCCGCCCATGCCGGGCCATAAATGGCGCCGGAAACAAGCAGAGATGTCAAAAATGCAAAAAGAATCCGCATCGCCGGACTCTAGTCCCAGGCGACGGAACGTCAAACTGAATTTGGCGTGAAAGGCCGGCAGGCGGCAACAAGCATCAAATGGGCGGAGGCAACAGCCTCCTGCCCGAAAGCTCAGCCCTGGCGTGCCTTGTAGCGCGGGGCGGTCTTGTTGATGATGTAGACGCGGCCCTTGCGGCGAACCAGCTGGTTGTCGCGGTGACGCGCCTTCAGCGCCTTGAGCGAATTCTTGATCTTCATGGTCTTGCCTGTCGGTGTGGACCCGGTCCGGGTCGAAATTTTAAGGCGCGCCAGAAGACGCGCCTTTGAACTGTGGGGTGGCTCATAAACGAGGAGCCTTGTCCCTGTCAACCGCAAGCGTGCTCCATTGCGGCTGTGAATCATCCCTGTCATCAATTATCCGCCATATCGGCCTGGCGCATTGCGCGGCCCTGGGCCGGCTGGGATGATGCGGTCGCCGTGAAGTGATTTGGAGAGAACCATGCGCCGAATGTTCCTGTCCGCCTGCCTTGTCCTGCTGGCGGCAGCTTCGGTTGCGCGCGCGCAGGAATGCGACCGCAGCGACGATAGCCAGCAGATGATGAACATCTGTGCCGGCGAAGACTATCAGGCCGCCGACGCTAGGCTCAACAAGGCCTATCAAAACCTCACCAGCTCGGATGATGCCGGCGGCAAGAGATTGCTGCAGGTGGCGCAACGCGCCTGGATCGCTTTTCGCGATGCCGAGTGCGCGCATTCCACTGCCGCCAGCGACGGCGGATCGATCCATTCGATGGAAGTCTCGCAATGCCTGACCAGATTGACCAATGATCGCGTCAAGCAGCTCGCTGCCGCGGCCAATTGCGAGGAAGGCGATGTGAGTTGCGCCAATCCTGGCGAGGACGAGAGCGACGACGTGCAGTAGGCAACCTTATGAGGCGCGACGGCTGATCCGAGTGAAATGGCCCATCTTGCGGCCGGGCCGCGCTTCGGCCTTGCCGTAGAGATGCAGCATCAGATCGGGCTCGGCGAGAAGCTCAGGGACGCGCAGCACATCGTCGCCGATCAGGTTCTCCATCACGCAGTCGGAGTGGCGGTCCGGGCTGCCGAGCGGCAGGCCGGCGATGGCGCGGATATGCTGCTCGAACTGCGAAACGATACAGGCGGCTTCCGTCCAATGGCCGGAATTGTGCACGCGCGGCGCGATCTCGTTGGCCAGCAGCGAGCCGTCCGCCAGCACGAAGAACTCGACGCCGATGACACCGACATAGTTCAGCGCCGACAATATCGTCGATGCCGCCATTCGGGCTGCTGTCGCGGTTTCGGGCCTTACGCCGGCCGGCAAGGTCGACGTATGGAGAATGCCATTGCGGTGGACATTCTCGGCCGGATCGTAGGCGACGACCGCACCGTCCAGCCCACGCGCCGCGATCACCGAGATCTCGCGCTCGAACGGCACGAAGGACTCCAGGATCAGCGGCACATTGCCCATCGCCTCGCAGGTGCCGGCAAGACCGCCGGCTTCCATGTTGCTGAAGACGCGCTGGCCCTTGCCGTCATAGCCCATGCGCCGAGTCTTCAGGATGCCGCTGCCGTCGAACGCTTTCAGCGCCGCCGTCAGCTCGTCATCATTGTCGACGGCGTGGAAATCGGCGGTGGCAATGCCGATGCCGTTGAGGAATGTTTTTTCGTCCACCCGGTCCTGCGCCACTTCCAGCGCGCGCGCCGGCGGATAGACCGGAACCTTGGCGGCCAGCGCGCTGGCGGCCGCGACCGGAACGTTCTCGAACTCGTAGGTGACGACGGAACTCGACGCTGCCAGTTCGGCAAGGGCAGCCTTGTCGTCATAGGCGGCTGTTATCTGACGGTTGGCGACCTGCGCGGCGGGGCAGTCCGCTTGCGGCTCCAGCACCACGGTGCGGTAGCCGAGGCGGGCGGCTGATATCGCCAGCATGCGGCCGAGCTGGCCGCCGCCAATGATGCCGATCGTCGATCCGGCGGGCAGGCTCACGGCGTATCCGTCGGTTCGGCAGCGACCTTGGCGGTCTGCGCGGCGCGCCAGGCATCGAGACGGACGGCAAGGCTGTCATCGTTCAGCGCCAGCACGGCAGCGGCCAGAAGGGCTGCGTTGGCGGCGCCGGCCTTGCCGATGGCTAGCGTTCCCACCGGAATGCCGGCCGGCATCTGGACAATGGACAGCAGCGAATCCTGCCCGGAAAGCGCTTTCGATTCCACCGGCACGCCGAACACCGGCAGCGGCGTCATCGCCGCCGTCATGCCGGGCAGGTGCGCCGCACCGCCGGCGCCGGCGATGATCACCTTGTAGCCGGCCGCCTTGGCGCCCTTGGCGAAATCATAGAGCCGGTCCGGCGTGCGATGCGCGGAGATGATCAGCCGCTTGTGCGGGATGCCGAGTGCTTCCAGAGTTTCGGCCGCATGGCACATCGTCGCCCAGTCGGACTGGCTGCCCATGATGATGGCGACGTCGGCGCGTTGATCGTCCAAGTCCGTGTTCCCCGGCGACAAAGGCGCGCCTTAGCGGAATTCGCGCGAGGCCGCAAGGATAGGCGGCGGCCGCGGCTCTTTGGCAAAGTTGAATCAGGCCATCAGATGCCGTTGCGCTCGGCCTCCGGCGTAGAGACAAGCAAGGCCGAAGCCGCGTTGGCGGCGGTGATGGCCGCCCGCATGGTCTGCCCACGGGCAAGTCCCGCGGCCAGCGCGCCAACGAATTCATCGCCGGCGCCATGCGTGCTGGCGACCTTGACCGGGACGGCCAGCAGCGCAAAGGCCTCGCCGGTCTGGTCGCAGCAGGCGACGCCCTCGCCGCCCGCCGTGACAATCGCCAACGGATAGAGATCGGCCAATAGCCGCGCGGCTTGCGCGGCCCCGTCGAGTGTCTCGACCACCGCCACGCCGGCCAGGAATTCCGCCTCGATCGCGTTGACCACCAATATGTCGACCAGGGCGATCAACTCCTCGGAGAGTTTGCGCGCGGGGGCCGCGTTGAGCACGACGCGGCCGCACCGTGCCTTGACTGCGCGTGCAGCGGCAATGTTGGCGGCTTCCGGCACTTCGTTCTGCAGCAGGAGCACCGCCGTCTGTCCCACCACATCGGAAGCAGAGGCAATGTCGGCATGGCCCAGTGTCAGATTGCTGCCCGAGACGATCACCGCGCCATAGTCGCCGCCTGCGTCGAAGATCGCCACGCTCATGCCGGAGCCGGCACCAGCGGCCACCCGCACGAAGCGGCGGTCGACCTTGGCGCGATCGAGATTGGCCAGCAACGCCCGCCCGAAGTCATCGCCGCCGACGGCGCCGATCATCGCCGCGCGCACACCGGCCCGCGCCGCCGAGACAGCCTGGTTGCCGCCCTTGCCGCCGCATTTCGGGTGCCAGGCATGGCCGGTCACCGTCTCGCCCTTGCGTGGGCGGTCGGGCGCGTCGACCATGATGTCGTAGTGCAAGCTGCCGAACACGGTGACCAGCGGCGATGTCGTCATGAGCCCCGGTCTTTTCGTTTCGATGTCACCGCCGACATGGTGCGGCCGAGGTTGCGCTCCGCCGCCTGATAATCGCGCTGCGCCACCGCCACGAACAGCGCGTCGAGGATGTTGAGCTGGGCGATGCGCGCCGCTGCGTTCTCGCCCATCAGCGGCGACCCTTGCGCGGTCGAGCAAAGCACGATGTCGGCGACCGCAGCCAGCGGCGAGTTGTCGTAGTTGGTGATGGCCAGCGTGCGGGCACCGTTCTTGCGGGCCAGCTGGATGGCGTCGATGACGGCCGACGTGTTGCCCGAATGCGAGAAGCCGACGGCGATGTCGTCGCCGCCGAGCAGCGAGGCCGACATCAGCATCATATGCGAATCGTCATAGACCGATGCGCGGATGCCGATGCGCAGAAACTTGTGCGAGACATCGCGGGCGATCTGCGCCGAGCCGCCGACGCCATAGAAATCCCGGTTCTTGGCACGGAAGAGCAGCTCGGCGGCGCGGTCGAAATCCTCGATGTCGAGGATTGCCAGCGTTTCCTCCAGCGCCTGGATGGAGGTGCGGAACACCTTCTGCACGATCTCGGCCGAACTGTCGTCGGACGACAGTTCCTGGTGCATCTCGGCGGTCGGCAGGCGACTGTATTCATAGACGGCGGTGCGGAAGTCGCGATAGCCGGAAAAGCCGAGCTTCTTGGCGATCTTGACCACCATCGCCTCGGACACGCCGGACTCTTCGGCGATCTGCTTCAGCGGAATGCTCTCATCGAAGCCGCGCCGGCCGAAGACGGTTTCCACCACCTTCGCCTCCAACGGGGTGAGATGCGGCATCATCATGCGGATGCGCGGTCCTACCGCTTTCAGGTCCAGCCCGCTCAAGGTCATCCACGCCCCCTCGTCACGCGATCGATAAGCATCGCGGCGAGGATTATAAGACCAGTTGCCAGAAGCTGATAGAAGGACTGGACGTTCATCAGCGTCAAACCGTTGCGCATGGCGCCGAGGATGATAGCGCCCAGGATGGTGCCGACGATGCTGCCCTTGCCGCCCATCAGCGAGGCGCCGCCGATGGCGGCAGCCGCGATGGCGTCGAGTTCCCAGAGATTGCCGAGGATGGGCTCGGCGGCGCCGAGCCGGCCGATCAGGATCTGCGCGGCAAGCGCCGCCAGCAGGCCCGAGATCATGTAGGCGGCGATCTTGGTGCGGGCAATCGGCACGCCGGCGATGTAGGCCGCCTCCTCGTTGCCGCCGACGGCAAGCAGATATTCGCCGAAGGGCGTCTTCTTCAAAACGACCCAGGCGACGACAGCCACGCAGGCGACGATGACGACCGCCAGAGGCAGTCCAAACAGCGATCCGTTGAAGATGGCGCGGAACCCCGCGGGCAGGCCCAGAACCGGATTGCCGCCGGTGTAGATCAGTGCCAGCGCCCGGTAGGTGCTGAGCGTCCCCAATGTGACGATGAAGGGCTGCAGCCCGACATAGGCGACGAGCACGCCGTTGACGAGGCCGCAGGCAAGGCCAATGGCGAAGCCGGCGGCGATGGCCAGCGGAAACGGCACGCCGGCGACCATCATAGAGGCCGAGATGACGGCCGAGAGTGCCGCCGTCGGCCCGACCGACAGGTCGATGCCACCGGAGATGATGACCAGCGTCATGCCCAGCGCCAGACAGGCATTGATGCTCGACTGCTGCAGGATGTTGATCAGGTTGCGCTCGGCGAAGAAGCCAGGCACCAGCGCGCCGAATACTGCCAGGATCACGACAAGGCCGATTAGCGTGCCGGCGTCGCGCATGGAAACGCCGCGCAGGAATTCGGCGCGTGGCCGCACCAGAGTGGTATCCGACATATCCGTCACCTCTGCCTTGCCTGTTACGCGGCCGGCGTTTGCGTTTGCGGGATGGCGTGCGCCGCGATCGCCTGTTCGCTGATATCGTCTCTGTGGAGTTCGGCCGCGATCGTGCCGTCGCGCATGACCAGCACGCGGTCGGCAAGCCGGATCACTTCGGGGAGCTCGGAGGAGACGACGATCACGGCATGGCCCTCGGCGGCGAGTTCCTCGATCAGATGATAGATCTCCGCCTTGGCGCCGACATCGATGCCGCGCGTCGGTTCGTCGAACAAGAGGATGCGGGTTCCCGCCGCCAGCCAGCGGCTGATGATCGCCTTCTGCTGGTTGCCGCCGCTGAACAGGCGAATCGGCCGGTCGAGCAGAAACGGCCGCAGGTTGACACGGCTCATCTTCTCGACGGCCACGTGTTTCAACCTGGCGTGATCGATGAGACCGCGCGGCGCGAACACGGCCATCGAGGCGAGCGCCATATTGCAGGTGATCGAGCGCAGCGGCACGATGCCTTCGCGTTTGCGCTCCTCCGGCACCAGTCCGACGCCGGCGGCAATCGCATCGCGCGGGCTGGCGAAGCGCGCCGCCTTGCCGTCGATTGCAATCGTCCCGGCCGTGGCGCGATCGGCGCCGGCCAAGAGCCGCAAAAGTTCAGTGCGGCCGGAACCGACCAGGCCGGCAATGCCCAGCACCTCGCCGCAATGCAGATTGAACGACACGTTGCGCACCTTCGTCGCCGAAGAGAGGCCACGCGCGCTCAGCATGACCTTGTTCGTGGCATGGGAATTATGGTGTTCCTGCGCCAGTTCGCGGCCGACCATCATCGCCACGACCGCTTTCTCCGACAGGTCTTTCAGATCGACGGAATCGACGACGACGCCATCGCGCATGATGGTGGCGCGCCGGCAGATGCCGAACACCTCATCCAGCTTGTGCGAGACATAGACGACGGCGACGCCATCGCGCGCCAAACCTGTAATGACTTCGGCGAGCCGTTCGAATTCGCTCGGCGTCAGGCTCGATGTCGGCTCGTCCATGGCGACGATGCGGGCGCGATCGAGCAGCGCGCGAGCGATCTCGACGATCTGCCGCTGCGCCACCTTCAGGGTACCAAGGGGTGCCGCCGGATCGATGGAGGGATCAATGGCCGCAAGAGCATCCGCAGCACGGCGCTCTTGCTCGCGCCGGGCGACGAAGATACCGCCGCGCGTCAGCGGATGGCCGAGGAACATGTTCTGGGCGACGCTGAGGCGCGGTACCTGCTGCAATTCCTGATGGATCATGGCGACGCCCGCAGCGCGTGCGGCGACCGGGTTGGCGAGTGTAACCGGCTTGCCGTCGATGAGGATGCTTCCCGCTGTCGGCCTGTAGACCCCAGACAGGACGCGCAGCAGCGTCGACTTGCCGGCGCCGTTTTCGCCGAGCAGGCCGTGGATTTCACCGGCCCCGACCGAGAGTGACACCTCGTGGAGCGCCCGTACGGCCGGAAACAGCTTGGAAATGCCCTTGAATTGCAGCCGGGGTGACATCGGGTTCTATCTCCGGGCAAGAGTGCCGGCCGGCAGCGAATTGCTCTGGCCGGCACCCGCCGATTAGCCTTATTGGCCCGCTGCCGCGTCCTCGAGCAGGGCCTTGCGCGCGCCGGTGCCGGAATAGCGGTCGGCATTGTCCTTGGTGATCAGCGCCTGCGGCGTGGCGACAACGCGCGGCAGCTTCTGTCCCGCGACGAGACGCAGAGCTGTTTCCAACGCCACTTCGCCGGTCAGCACCGGGAAGCTGTCGACCGTGCCGGTCAGTTCGCCGGCCCGTATGGAGGCGTAGGCATCGGAAATGCCGTCGGTGCCGAAGACCGCAACCTTGTCCTGCAGGCCGGCGGCCTTGACAGCCTCGACGATGCCGAGCGCCATGCCGTCATTGTTGGCATAGAAGCCGATCAGGTCGGGGTGCTGCTGCAGGATGTTGGTGGCCGCGTCATAGGAGGTTTGGCGGTCCCAGTTGCCGGGAACGCTGGCGACAACCTCGAATTTGCCCCCCTCGGTGATGGTCGACTTGAAGCCGTCGGTGCGCTGCACGGCGGCATAGACGCCAGCCTGACCTTCGACGATGGCGACCTTGCCGCCATTCGGACGGTTCTTGATGAACCATTTGGCGACGCGCACACCATTGTCGCGTTGGACATTGCCGACATAATGCTCGGCCTGCGGGATAACGGCGTCATTGACGTTGACCACCGGCACGTTGGCGGCCTTGGCCTGCTCCATGATCGGCTGCAGATTGGCATCCGTCTGCGGCGAGACGAGCAGCACGTTGTAGCCCTGCGTCACCAAGCCTTCGGCGATGGTGAGCTGGCCGAGCTGGTCGCCCTCGCTCTGCGCTGCCTGATAGACGACGGGAACGCCGACCTTGGCGCCGAATGCCGTGTAGCCCTCGCCCAGCGAGCGCCAGTATTCATTGGTCAGCGTCTTGGAGACCGCGCCTGCCTTGGTGCCTTCGGGCAGCTTGGGGAACGCGCCGAATTTAGCCTCGACCTGCGACCAGTCGATGCGGTCCTTTTCCGTGTCGGAATTGAGCGGCGCGAGGTCGGCGGCAAAGGCAGAGCCGATCGAGAGCGCCATCAGTGCGGCGGTAGCGGTGGCAAGCAGAAGTTTCATTGTATTCCTCCCTGGTTGAAAACGGTGATGGCGCGGATGCCTCAGCTATCCGGCCCGAGCATGATTTCCTGGATGATGGCCTGCGACGTCACCGCGTCCTGGCTGTCCATGGCGGCGGACAGGCGATTGTCCTGCTCCAGCCGGTCGACGACGCGCAGCATGCGCTTGACGGTGGCGATGTTGACTTCGCACTCGCGCACCGGATCGAGCCCGGTCATATCGGGGAACGTGTCGAAATAGATGGCGCCGGCGTAACCGTCGCGGCGAATCTGCCTGAGCAGCTCGATGGTCTGCAGCGTGTGCACCGCGCCGACCATCAGGCCGTCGTCGCGCTTGGCGTAGCCGTCGTTCAGGTGCACGCCGAGCAGCTTGCTGTGACGCGCCACCAGGGCCGCGGCAAAGGCCGGCTGTTCGTCGGCGTAGAGCACATGAGCGAAATCGAGCGTGACGCCGAGATTGGGCAGGCCCACATCGCGGATCGCCAGCAAGGTCGTCGCCGCATCCGGCATCAGGCTGTAAGAGCGTGGTTCGTTCGGTTTGTATTCAAGGCTGATCTGACAGTCGGGATCATGTGTCGCAACTTCACGAATCCCATCAATTTCGTGTTGCCAAAGCGTTGAATAGTCGGCCTGGAAGGCGTAGTCGAAGCCATCTTGGCCGAGCCACAGCGTCATCAGGCTGGCGCCGGCCTCACGCACGGCATCGATGCCGGCCTTGGTCAGGTCGATGGCCTCGCGGCGCACCGCCGGATCCGGATTGGTGAAGGCGCCGAGCTTGAAGGCGGGGTTGGAGTAGTAGCGCATGGCAAAGCCATTGATGGAAAGCCCGAGATCGCCCAGTTTCAGGGTGATTTCCGTGGGCTTTTCACCGACGTGGTCAGGAAAGTTGAGGTCGAGATCGGTAAGCCCCTCGACCTTGGCGGCGCGCGCCGCCATCTGCAGCAGCGACGGCTTGCCGGTAAGATCGGGCCACTCGGCCTGCGGTCGCGAGGCAAAGGAATTCAGGCGCGTGGCGAAACGGTTGGCTGTCATGAGCGATCCTTCATCGTCATAACTTTACATAAATATAGATATTTGTAAAGTTATTGTTGAAAAGTTGTGAAGCAGCCGCCAAGCTGGAACCGCCAAGGCGCGCAGAGGGAGCCGGCAGTTTCCTGGCCGGTGCCCTGGAGAGCCCGTCAGGGCAGGAGGCGCATGATGGCGCGTGCCGGTTACGGCCGACGCATTTCAGGTAGCGATTCGCCGGGTGTTCAATCTGGCCAGCGTAAGACGCCGGACGAATCCTTGCGGGCGACTTTCATCGCATCGGCCGGGCGGTCCTTGGCGGTCAATATGGCGCGCAGCCGTTCGGCGACGATCTCGGCCTCGCCGGGATGAAGATTGCAGGGGTCGAGGAAGAAATGGCCGCGCTCCACCTCGTGGTTGCGCACGATAATCGGCGGCGAGCCCGTCGCCAATGCCGAGGTGAGACCGGCCGCCGTGAACCGGCTTTCGGGCAGTACAAAAATCTGAAGCCGATCCAGAGGGTTGGCGGTCGGATCCGGGATGATCTGCGCGATGACGCCCGGCAGCCCGTGCAACGTGTCCTTCCACAGGTTGAGCGCGGCGTCTTCGCGGCGGCGGATGCCGGCATGGTCGCGCTTTTCCCAGGCTTCCAGTGCGGCCATGGTGCCGGCGATGCTTTCCTTGCCGACCTTCATGGCGCGGGCGACGCCGCGGTTCTGCAGATAAGCGGCGCGAACCAGATCCTTGCGGCCGGTGACGATGCCGCTGGTCGGCCCGCTCAGGAATTTGTGGCCGCTGTAGATGACAATGTCGGCGCCGCGCGCCAGGAAGTCGCGCAGATCATACTCTGAAGCCGCATCCACGATCACCGGGACACCCCTGGCGTGGCAGATCTCGCAGAATTCCTCCAGCGACAGCATGCCATACTGCACGGTGTGGTGCGCAACGACATAGAGGCCCGCCGCCGTGCGGTCGTTGATCGCGTCGCGCACATGATAGTCCTGCGTCACGCTGACCGTGCCGGCCGGCACGACCCTGGCGCCCGCCAGCCGGACCGACTGGTCGATCGGCGCACCATAGTTGACGATGTGGCCGAGCTGGACGATGACCTCCGACTTGAGACCTTCCGTGTTATCAGGCAGCCGCTCGATGGCGAGCAGATTGGTCCCCGTCATCGCACCGGCGATCGCCATGGTGATGCCGCTGGCGCAGCAGGCAGTGATGAAACCGGTTTCGCCGCCGGTCAGGCGCGCGACGATCGTGCTTGCGGCGCGTTGCAGGTCATCCATTTCCACCCATTGCGAGGCCATTTCCGCCATGGCGCTGATCGCTTCGGGGACAATGATCGACGCGCCGAGCGCGGTCATCGTGCCGGAGACATTGATGATCGGGCGAAGGCCGAGCCGTTCGCGGATGGTGGTGTTGGAGCCGTCGGTGGAAGTGGTTTTCATCTCTCGGATTCCATTCTTCTAAAGGTCAGGCGGCGATCTCGACAACCGCCTCGATTTCAACGGTGATGTTTCCAGGCAAGGAGCCGACGCCGATCGCCGAGCGGGCATGGCCGCCGATATTGTCGAACACATCGGCAAACAGGTCGGAACAGCCATTGACCACTTTCGGGTGGTCGCTGAAGGTCGGTATGGCGTTGACGAAGCCGAGCAGCTTGACGACGCGCACGATCCGGCCAAGGTCGCCGGTGGCTGCGTGCATGACGGCAAGCAGATTGAGGCCGGTGAGGCGGGCATGGCCATAAGCCTGCTCGACGGTGACATCGTCTCCTACCTTGCCGGTGAACAGTTTGCCATCGGTGCGCAGCGGTCCCTGGCCGGACAGGAAGATCAGCCGGCCGCTTTCGGCATGGGTGACGAAGTTGGCGATCGGGGTCGGCGGCTCGGGCAGCGTCAGGCCCAACGCGGCGAGCCGGATATAAGGCGTCATGAAAGAAGGCTCCTTACGACAGCGTTCGCTGTCCCGTTCTAGAAATGCGAGGCGCGGAAGCGTGCCAGGAAGGTGCGCAGGCGCTCATTGTCGGTGTCGGCTGCCAGGATTTCGGCGGGTGGACCCGCCGCGCTGACGCCGCCATCGGCCATGAAGATGATGCGGCTCGAGGCATCTCGGGCAAAGGCCATTTCGTGCGTGACCATCACCATCGTCATGCCGTCCTCGGCCAGGCTGCGCACGACCTCAAGCACCTCGCCGACCAGTTCCGGGTCGAGCGCGGATGTTATCTCGTCGAGAAGCAGGATCTTCGGCCCCATGGCCACGGCGCGGGCAATGCCGACGCGCTGCTGCTGGCCGCCGGACAGTTCGGCGGGCAGGCTGTCGGCCTTGTGGGCTAGACCGACCCGGCCGAGCCAGTGTTCGGCGATGGTGCGCGCTTCGGCGTTGCTCTTGCCGCGCACCTTGGTGAGGCCAAGCATGATGTTGCCGGCGGCTGTCAGGTGCGGAAAGAGGTTGAAGCTCTGGAACACCATGCCGGTCTCGGCGCGCATCGCGGCGAGATCGCGTTCGCTGCGACGCTGGCGGGTTCCGGCTTCGCGAAAGCCGACCTCCTTGTCGTCGATGCGAATCGAACCGCTGTCATAGCTTTCGAGAAAGTTGACGCAACGCAGCAGCGTGGTTTTGCCGCTGCCGGAGGGGCCGATGACCGTCACCACCTCCCCCTTCGCCACCTGCAGGCTGACCGAACGCAGGACCTGGACGGTCCCAAAGGCTTTGGAAACGTCCAGGACGTCGAGAAGGGCCGGGGTGTTTTTCGGACTTGTGGACATTGCTATTCCCGGATGAAGGAGAAACGCCGCTCGAGCCGCCGGCTGGCGAGCGAAAGGGCATAGTTGACCGCGAAGTAGATGAGCGCGCCGAGAATATAGAGCGGCATGGCCTCGTAGGTGCGGCCGATGACCTGGTTGATGGCCTGCATCAGGTCGGTGATGCCGAGCAGCGATACCAGCGCGCTGCCCTTGACCGCATCGGTGACGCCGTTGATCCAGGGCGGCAGGAAGCGCCTGAACGCCTGTGGGAAAATGACGTAGGCGAGCCGCTGGCGAAAGGTGAGTCCGATCGCCATCGCCGCCTCGGACTGCCCTTTCGGAATGGAGCCGACAGCACCTCTGAAATATTCGACGACCTGGGCTGTCTTGAACAGGGTCAGCGCCAGCACGGCGGCCCAGAACGACGGCAGATGAAGCCCGACGGCCGGCAGTCCGTAATAGACAAAGAAGATGAGCACCAGGATCGGGATGCCGCGGATGGTGTCGCTGAAGATGCGCACGGCCCATTGCAACGGCACCGGGCCATAGACCAGACCGACGCCCATGATCACGCCGGCAATCAGCGAAAACACCACGACCAGCAGGGATACCCACAGTGTCAGCGCAAAGCCCTGGGCGAGGAAAGGCAAGGCATAGGCGATCTGGGTCAGCATGTCAGCGCGCCGCCCTGAACCGGCGCTCGACAAGCCGAAGCGCAAAAAGCAAGATGTAGCCGGTCACCAGATACATCGCCGTGACCACGAGATAGACCTCGACGATGCGGAAGGTGTTGAAGTTGATCCACTGGGCGCCATAGGTCAGCTCCGGCACCGAAATGACCGAGGCGACGGAGGTGTCCTTGAACAGCGATATGAAGGTGTTGGACAATGCCGGCAAGGTGATGCGCAGCATGGTCGGCAGGCGCACGTTGAGCAGCCTTTGCCAGGGCGTCAGGCCGATTGCCTTGCCGGCGTCCAGCTGTCCGCGCGGAACGGCTTCGAGCCCGGAGCGAAACACCTCGACCAGATAGGCGCCGCTATAGAGCGACAGCGTGACGACGAACGAGGTCGGCGCGCTGTAGGCGATGTCGACCACTGTCGGCAGGCCGTAGAAGACGAGGTAGACGAGCAGGATCAGCGGCACGTTGCGGATGAATTCGACGTAGGCGGCGATGATGGTGCGCACGATGCGTCCGGCAGACACGTACCAGACCGCCAGAACCAGGCCGATGACGGTGCCGATGGCGATCGATATGACGGCGAGCTCGAGACTGAGCAGCAGTCCTCCCCACAGCTTGTCGAAGTGCCGCCAGATCAGGTTGAAATTAAGGGCATAGCCCATGCGTCCGCCTCAGTGCCGCAGGCTTAGAGCAGTTCACCGTTTCACGGAAACGGCGACCCGCTCTAACTCTTTGTTTTGACGCAATTCCGGGCGGAAAACCGTTTCACACTTTTCCTGGAATTGCTCTAGGGAGGCGGGAGGGGGCGGGTTACGCCCTTCCGCCCCGCAGGGGAGATGGCGGGGGAGCCGGGATGGCGCGCCGGCGGCTCCTGTCCGAAAAAGTCCTTGAAGGCGGCATCGTAGAGTGCGTTTTCGTGGCCGAACATGGCGATGGTGAAGGTCGAGTTGACGAAGGTCAGCCAGTCAAGGTCGCCTTGCCGGAGTGCCGCGCCATAAAGCATGCTCAGCCAGCTCTTGCCGGCGTCGAAATATCTGTCCGGATTGCGCGAGGCGAGCCAGCGCACCGTGGACAGATCGACGGCAGCGGCGTCGACGCGTTTCGATTCCAGTGCCTGCAGCACGTTGGCCTGGGTATCGATCTGCATAACCTGGCACTCGGGCAGCACCGAATGCACCTGCGCCTCGGCATCGACATTCTGCAGGATGGAGACGCGTGTCGCCGAGCCGCCGGCAAGCAGCTTGTCGAAGGTCTTGTTCTCGGCGGTCGGAAGGCTCAGCAGGGCGACGCCCTCGACGTAGTAAGGCCGGGAAAAATTGACCAGCTGCGAGCGCTGGGCGCTCATCGTCATGAACTGAATGGTGATGTCGACCTTGTTGGTGGTGACGTTGGGGATGCGCTGTGCCGGATCCTGCATCACGAACTCGACCTTGGTCGGATCGTCGAAAAGGCCCTTGGCAAGAATGCGCCCCATGGTGATGTCCATGCCGACGAGTTCGCCGGCATCGTTCTCGAAGTGCCACGGCGCATTGGTGCTGCCGGTGCCGACGATCAGCTTGCCGCGATCGAGCACGGTGCGCAGCAGGCTGTCGGGTGCTGCCTGGGCAGCGGCCTTTTGGGCATCGACGGTTACCGCCGCACCCACGACGCCGGCCGCGGCCAGTCCCGCCATTCCCAATTTCAGAAAATCACGTCTTCCGGATGTGTCGTTCACGGCGACCTCCTTTCGTTTGTGTTCCCCTTGCACAGGCAATACACGCGTCAGTGACGTCGAAGCGATTGTCTCTTACAAGAGACGCATGTATCCTGTACAGGACAGATACTAACACCGGGAATCAACAATGCAAGATGGCAATACCTCGGCACTTTCAGCCGGCGAGAAGATTTCGGGCTCCCGTGAAAAGGGGCTCAACCGGGTGCTCGAGATTCTGGAGTTTCTTCACACGACCCAGCGCGCGATCGGCATTGGCGACCTTGCCAAGGGCGTGAACGCGCCCCGCTCGACGACCTATACGCTGGTGCGGTCGCTGGTCGATGCGGGACTGCTGGAAATGGAAGGCGACGGCAATCGCGTCTATTTCGGCAAGAAGCTCTATCTCTACGGAATGGACTATGTGCGGGGCAACGACCTGTTGAGGCGGGGGCGCCAGGAGGTCGACAATCTGTCGCGCGAGACCGGCGAGACTTCCGAACTGTGCATGCTGCAGAGCGGCCGCTATACGATCGTCCATGCGAGTCCCGGCACCAGACCGTTCCGCATCAGTTCCGCCACCGGCTTGCAGATACCGCTGCCCTGGACAGCCTCGGGGCGGCTGCTTCTGGCGGGGCTGGAGAAGGCTGAGATCGAAGACATGGTGTCAAACGACGATCTCGTGCTGCCCGACGGGCGCAAACTGCGGCTTGACGATTTCGTCGCCGACATCGCAAAAGCGCAGGTCACCGGCCATTGCGTCACTTCGGGCCTTGTCGATGCCTATACGAAGTGCCTTGCCGCACCGGTGTTTTCAGCGCCGGGCAAGGTCGAGGCGACGATGTGCCTGGTGGTCCCCATCGATACGTCCGAGGAGCGGACCGGCGAACTCATCGGCCTGCTGCGTGATCGTGCCGCAAAGCTTTCGATCGCCGGGTAGCGCGCGGGCGAGCGAATGCCAACTCACGCAATGATGTCGGGAATGATCTTGTCTTCCAGTGCCATCAGCCGATCCTTGAGGAACAGCTTCTTCTTCTTCATGCGCTGGATCTGCAGCGGATCGCAGGCCATGGCGATCATCGCGTTGATGGCGGCATCGAAATCGGCGTGTTCCTGCTTCAGGCGGGAAAATTCGAGGCGAATATCGGCCTGTTCCTGATCGGACATTCTCTACCGTCTGCACGTCTGCGGCGCCCAAAGCTGGGCCTGATTGGGCGGGGCCGGGTGTTTTGTCACCGGCGTGCAGCCCATATCACATTTCACAGTGTCGTGGAATGCTACCACGGATCATTCGACATCGCCCGCGGAAGGTGACACACTGTCACCGTGCCGTCACAGAAGCGAACCTGCGGTGGACGCGCCGTGACGGTTGCAATCGAGGAAAACCATGAAAGGGAGAACCAATCATGTCTCTTGCATCCCATCTTGATGAGTTGCAGCGGAAACACGGCGACATCGAACGTGAAATCGATGACGCGATGAATCATCCATCGGTCGACGACCTCGAAATCGTGAATCTCAAGCGACGCAAGCTGGCACTCAAGGACGAGATTGAAAAACTAAGAGGCAAACCGACCACGCATTGATACCCTCCTGACATAGCCGCCCAATATCCGCGGCCTCTTTTCCCGGCGGCACCACGCCGCCGGTGTGGAGGGTTTTGATTTCCAGCACCGGTCTGTCAGCCGAAGCTGGACTTGCACAGGCTCAATTTCCGCTTCGGCCGTCGCCCGTTTCGCCAGATCATCGATTGTTTCCTGGCCTCTGGTGGCGGACCGATTCCGGCCAGTGGCGACCTGTCGCCATTGACAAGCCATCTTTGCTCCTCCACCTCATGCCCGGACCTCAGCGCATCGGCCCGGGGCGTCGTTGTGCGTCCATGCAGGACACAAGATGCTCCAGAGACAAAAGGCTGCCGGCATGACCGGATATTTTTCCTCTCCTTTTCCCCGCCGTACGTCGGTCGGCGTCGATGTCGGCGGCGTGATCGTCGGCGGCGGCGCGCCTGTCGTCGTCCAATCGATGACCAACACCGACACGGCCGATATCGACCAGACCGTTGCGCAGGTCGCAGCCCTGCACCGGGCCGGGTCGGAGATCGTGCGCATCACCGTCGATCGCGACGAGAGCGCCGCCGCCGTGCCGCGCATTCATGAGCGGCTTCAGCGGCTGGGTATCCACGTGCCGCTGGTCGGCGATTTCCACTATATCGGCCACAAGCTTTTGGCCGATCATCCGGCCTGCGCCGAGGCGCTGGCCAAATACCGCATCAATCCGGGCAATGTCGGCTTCAAGGACAAGAAGGACCGCCAGTTCGCCGATATCGTCGAGATGGCGATCAAGCATGACAAGCCGGTACGCATCGGTGTCAACTGGGGCTCGCTCGACCAGGAGCTTTTGACCCGGCTGATGGACGACAACCAGGACAAGGGTTTCCCGCTGACGGCCCAGGAGGTGATGCGCGAGGCGATCGTGCAGTCGGCGATCCTGTCGGCCGAGATGGCGGAAGAGATCGGCCTTGGCCGCGAGAAAATCATCCTGTCGGCCAAGGTCAGCGGCGTGCAGGACCTGATCGCCGTCTATACCGAGCTCGCCACCCGCTCCAACCACGCGCTGCATCTCGGCCTGACCGAAGCCGGCATGGGCTCGAAGGGCATCGTCGCTTCGTCGGCCGCCATGGGCATCCTGCTCCAGCAAGGCATCGGCGACACCATCCGCATCTCGCTGACACCGGAGCCGAATGGCGACCGCACGCGCGAGGTGCAGGTGTCGCAGGAATTGCTGCAGACCATGGGGTTCAGGCAGTTCGTGCCGATCGTCGCCGCTTGCCCCGGCTGCGGCCGCACGACCTCGACCGTGTTCCAGGAACTTGCCCAGAACATCCAGGCGGATCTCAGGAAGAATATGCCGGTGTGGCGCGACAAATATCCCGGCGTCGAGAACCTCAAGGTCGCGGTGATGGGTTGCATCGTCAACGGCCCGGGCGAGTCCAAGCATGCCGACATCGGCATTTCGCTGCCCGGCACCGGCGAGACGCCGACCGCGCCTGTCTTCGTCGACGGCAAGAAGGCGGCGACGCTGCGCGGGCCGTCGATCGCCGCGGATTTCGAGAAAATGGTCGCCGACTATATCGAACAGCGGTTCGGTCGCGGCGGCAAGGCCGCGGCAGAGTAAGTCAAATGCAGCGTTTCCTATGGGCGACGCTGATCCTGCTGTACGGGCTGACCTGGTCGGCCCTTGTGCAGGCCGATCCGCCGCAATCCGCTAAGCAGCGGCTGATCGACAAAGTCTGCAATCTGATCCAGGCGCATGCCGACCAGAACGGCCTGTCCAGGGATTTCTTCGCCCGGCTGATCTGGAAGGAAAGCCGTTTCGATCCCAACGCCGTCAGTCCGGTCGGCGCCGAAGGCATTGCCCAGTTCATGCCGGGCACCGCCAAGATGCGCGGGCTTGCCAATTCCTTCGACATCAACCAGGCGATTCCGGCTTCGGCTAGATATCTCGCCGAAATGAAAACCGGCTACGGCAATCTCGGCCTGGCCGCCGCCGCCTACAATGCCGGCGAGAGCCGGGTGTCGCGCTGGCTCAGCTCCGGGGGGTTCCTGCCAATGGAGACCGAAAGCTATGTCTTAGACATCATGGGCGAACCAGCCGACAAGTTCACGGACCGGGCCTATGCTGGAAAAGTCGAGCCGCTCGACGCAAAGACGGATTTTGCCGTCGCTTGCCGAAAACTGCCGGTGATCATGTCGCGGACGGTGGCCATGGCTTCGATCAACATAAAGCCATGGGGCATCCAGGTGGCCGGCAATTTTCGCCGCAGTGCCGCGATCAACCAGTGGCTCAGGGTAAGGAGCCGGTTCCCGGCCCTGCTCAACGGGCATGATCCGGTGGTCAGCCGGGTGCGCACGCCGATCGGCCGGCGCGGCATCTACGCGGTCAGGATCGGTGTCGACCGCCGCGCCGATGCCAACGTTATTTGCCAGAAATTGCAAAGTGTCGGTGGGGCGTGCGTGGTGGTGCGCAACCGGTAATTTGGCCGCTGCCGGCGCGATGTTCTGTCTGAGAAAGGCATTTATAAGCGACAGCCGGAACGTCGCATCCAGCAAAGATTTCAGCTATAGCGGCCGCCATCTTTACTGGGCGGCGGCCCTGTCTTTGACGAGCAGCATGGGTCTCAACATGTTCGATGGATACATTATCTGCGGCACGCCGAGGACCGGAAGCACGCTGCTGTGCAAGCTTCTGGCATCCACGAAGACGACTGGCGATCCGCACTCATTCTATCGGCGGCAGGATGTGCTGGAGTGGGCTGAAGAGTGGAAGCTGCCCGATCGCGACACGATGAGTGAGCTCGACTTCAATGTCGCCTATCTCAACGCGGCGATCGCTGCGGGCAAGGGTGGAACCGGCCTCTTCGGCCTTCGCTTGATGCGCGAAAATCTGGATGAGCTTTCGACGATCCTCGACCGGATTTTCCCGAAACTGCCGTCGGACAGAGCGCGGTTCGAAAGAGCATTCGGCAATGTTCTCTACATACACCTCTCGCGGGAGGACAAGCTCGCGCAGGCTGTCTCCCTGATCAAGGCAGAGCAGACCGGTCTTTGGCATATCGCTCCCGACGGCACCGAGATCGAAAGGGTCGCGCCGCCGAAAGAGCCTCAATATGATTTCGAGCGGATCAAACGAGAGGTCACGGAACTCGAGACCTATGACGCGGCCTGGAACATTTGGTTCGCAGAGCAAGGCATATCCCCGCTGCGTGTCGGCTATGAGCGCCTTTCAGGCAATCCGGCCGCGACATTGCTAGGCATCTGCGAAGCCCTGAGGGTCCGAGCGCCTGACGAGGAGGATGTAAGCCCCGGCGTTGCAAAGCTTGCTGACGCGACAAGCCTCGACTGGATGCGCCGCTATCGTCTGGAGGCAGCAGCCGTCTGACGCATCCCATGGATGCAGCCTAGGCGGTCTTCGCCACCACCGTTTCGCTGAGCCAGGTGCCGATCTTGGTGCCCAGGCGGTCGGGCGAAACTGGCTTCGGCAGATAGTCGTCCATGCCTGATTCGATGCACTTGTCGCGATCACCCTTCAGCGCGTGCGCGGTGACGCCGATGATCGGGATGTGGGCGCCCGTCGAGACCTCCATCGCCCGGATGGCGCGGGTCGCCTCATAGCCGTTCATTTCGGGCATCGAGACATCCATCAGGATCAGCTTGGGGCGCAGCGCCCGGTACATCTCGACCGCCGTGCGGCCATTGCCGGCGATGCGGTAGCTCAAGCCCAACCCGTTGAGGATTTGGCCGAACACCAGCTGGTTCACGTCATTGTCCTCGGCAATGAGGATGTCGATCGGTCCGTTCGGCGCGGTTGTCGATTCCGGCGCTGCCGCGACCGGCATTGCCGGGCCGCGGATGACGGTGAAGGCGGGCGGCGCCGCCGGGGGAGCCTGCACGATCGGTTCGCGGACGAACCGCGCCTTGCCGACCTGCGAGCGGGCCTTCTGGATCACCGAGATGACCGTGCCGAGCAGCACCGCGGAGCGCGCCGGCTTGGTCAGGTGTGCTGCAATGCCGTAGTCGATGATCATCTTGCCGAAATCGACCTGGTCGACCGAGGTCAGCAACACCACCGGGATGGAGGACAGCCGGCTGTCGGAAGCAATGGCTCTGGCGACGTCGGCGCCGTTCATGCCCGGCATTTGGTAGTCGAGGATGATGCAGTCGACGGCGGCGCCCAATTGAAAGGCGCGGTCGAGGAAAGCAAGCCCAACCGCGCCGCTTTCGGCGGCGGCGCAATCGAAGCTCCAGCTTCTGAGCTGCTCGAGCAGGATTTCGCGGTTGACCGGATTGTCGTCGATGACCAGCACGCGCGCGCCGGTGACGTCGACCGGCACGATCTCGTCGCGCGCCGCCGCCTGATGCGCGGCCAGCGGCACCGCGAACCAGAACACCGAGCCGCGGCCGATCTCGCTCTCGACACCGATCTTGCCTGCCATCAGGTCGACGAGGCGGGCGGCGATGGCGAGGCCCAGCCCCGTGCCCTCATGACGGCGGGTGGACGAGCCGTCCACCTGCGCGAATTTCTCGAATACATTCTGCAGTTTCTCGGCCGGTATGCCGATGCCGGTGTCTTCGACGCGGACCTTGAGCTGGACCACGTCGTTGACGATTTCGCCGCCGACATCGATCAGCACATGACCCTTTTCGGTGAACTTCACGGCATTGCCAAGCAGGTTGGTGATGATCTGCCGGAACCGGCCGGCGTCGCCGACGACATGGGCCGGCAGGCGCGGGTCGACACGCACGATCAGTTCGAGGTTCTTTTCGGCGACGCGCGCCGAGACCAGCGTCGCCACATCCTCGACCGCCTCGGAAAGGCGAAAGGGAGCAGGGTCGAGGGTGAGCTGGCCGGCATTGATCTTGGAGAAATCGAGGATGTCGTTGATGATGGTGAGCAACGCGTTGCCGGATTTGACGATGACGTCCGTGAAGGTCTTTTGGCGCGGGGTCAGATCGGTCTTCGCCAGCAGTTCGGCCATGCCGAGCACGCCGTTCATCGGCGTGCGGATTTCGTGGCTCATATTGGCCAGGAATTCCGATTTGGCGCGGTCGGCGGCCTCGGCCTTGAACAGGGATTCGGCGGATTCGGCAAAGGCGCGGCGGATTGCCACTTCCATCGGGCGGAAGATCCAGAAGGCGACGATGGCAAGTGCCGCGAACAGGATGCCGCTCGCCCACAGCAGCAGTCTGTCGCTTGAGGCATCGGCCAGGTGGCGCTCATCATCCATGGCGGTGCGGACGCGAACCAGCATAGGCTGGGCAAACAGGTCGTTCTGGTTGCGGATTTCGCGATAGCTCCACTCGTCGACCTTCTGCGCCACCGACATCAGGTTAAAATTGCGCACCATGTCGCGCGGCGACCAGAACAGATCGCCGTTGACGGAAGCGGACTGGAGTTCGTTGACGGTCTTGATCGACAGCCGCGGCTTGATCGCCGCAAGCTGGGCGGTCAGCGTCTCGATCTCGCCGGTCAGACGCTCCGAATGGCCGCGCGCCGATGTGGTCAGGGCATCGCGTGTCTCCGCCCGCCAGGCTGTGCCGGTCGTCTCGGCAAAGCTGGTCGCGTTGCGCAGGTCGCGGGTGAAGATGACGAGATTGCTGCTCAGCGCATCGATGTCGCGGCGAAAGGAATTGACGCGGTCAAGCGCAATCACGATGCCGGCGGAAGCCAGCGCGAAGATCAGCAACCCTGAAATATAGCGGATCCGGACCGACCGGATGAAGGACGAATATTCAGGCATGCGCAACCCCAACACATACGCACCATTTTAATGGCCGGGATTACGCTTCATTTACATTAAAATTTCGTTCGTGCGGGTAGGCAGGCCGTGCGAGCCGCCGGATGGACAGCACGCCTAGGCCGCTTCCACGACGAGGGCGCGGATGCGGCCACTCACCGGACCTTCCCCGAACCGTTTCCCAAGGGCATTCGCCACGTATCGCGTCGCCTCCTCCAGCGAGCCACCGCGCGCCTCGATCTCGGCCCGCAGGGGCGTGCCCTGGCAATAGGCCGCGGCCGCCTCATATGGCGAGGAAGCGGCGCTGACGGCATCCAGCGGCTCTATGGTGATGTCACGGAAGCCGGCGGCATGAAGGTCGGCGCGGATGACGTCCGCATCGTGATAGCCATGCGGCGTCCTTGCCATGAAGCGAGGCGGATCGGCCGGAAAGAAATGGCCGAGTGCCCGCGTCACTTCCTCGGCGAACTCGTTGTCTTCGATGGCACCCCAGACGTTGAACAGGAAATGCCCGCCCGGCCGCATCATCCGCCGCGCTTGCCCGTAGGCGCCCACCCGATCGGGGAAGAACATCGCGCCAAATTGGCAGACCACGGCGTCGAACCGGGCGTCCTCGAAGGGCAGTGCCTGGGCGTCGGCCTGCTGCCAGATGATACGAGGATCGTCCGACATCCGCGTGCGCGCGTGGTCGAGCATCGGCTGGTTAAGGTCGGTGGCCACGATGCGTGTTTGCGCCGGCAATCTTGCTGCCAGCGCACGCGTCACCACACCGGTGCCCGCCGCCACTTCGAGCACCGATTGCGGCCCGAGCTTCGACACTCTCTCCGCCAGATCCTGCGCATAGGGCTCGAAGATCAGCGGCACCATCGCCCGGTCCTAGACTTCGGGAATGGAACCGGTGAACAGCTTGTCGGTGGTCGACATGGCATCCCTCCAACTCTATCCGCACCGCGTGCTTGCCGTGCGGTGGCAAAGCGATGTCGATCCTCTGCCTCGGCAGGCTTCCGCTCAAGCTCTATTTCAGAACCGGCCGGCGGGGACGTGCGTGCGTCGATCAGCTCGATGTTCCGGCTGGCACAACCTCAGCTGTTACGCGCCGCCACGAACGTCGCCGCTTCCTTCAGCAATTGGGCATCGTCGCCATAGGGCTCAAGCAGTGCATGGGCCTGTTCGACGAGGCCGTGAAGCTGGCCGCGTGCCCAATTCGCACCATGCAAGGCCACCAGCGTCGCCTTGCCGGCGGCGGCGTCCTTGCCGGTCGCCTTGCCCATCTGGCTGGCATCGGCGGTCAAATCGAGCAGGTCGTCGGCAAGCTGGAAGGCAAGACCGATCGCCGAGCCGAATTCGGCCAGCCGCTCGCGGTCATCGGCTGGTGCACCGGCAATGAGTGCGCCTGCCTCGCAAGCGAAACGGATCAGCGCGCCGGTCTTCATCGCCTGCAGCCGGATGATGCCGGTCTCGTCCGGCGGCGCCTGTTCGGCTTCGAGGTCGAGCTTCTGGCCGCCGACCATGCCACCGGCTCCGGCCGCACGGGCAAGCGCCAGCACCAGGGCTACCCGCCGTTCCGCCGGCAGGGCGGTCGCCTCGCCAGCAATGATGTCGAAGGCCAGCGTCAGCAAGGCGTCGCCGGCCAGGATAGCGGTCGCTTCGTCGAAGGCTCTGTGCACGGTCGGCTGGCCACGGCGCAGATCGTCGTCGTCCATGGCGGGCAGATCGTCGTGTATCAGCGAATAGCAATGCACGCATTCAAGGGCTGCGGCGACGCGCAATGCCGCCTCGCCATCGGCGGAAAAAAGGGCGGCACTTTCCATGACCAGGAAAGGGCGCAGGCGCTTGCCGCCGTTCAGCACGCCGTGCCGCATCGCCGCCATCAAACGCTCAGGCCGCGCGATCTCGCCCGAAAGCGCACGGTCGTCGAGCAGCCGCCGCAGCAGCACCTCGACGGCGGCTGCCCGTCTGATCAGCGCCATTTCGAACGCCATTTGGTCGTCATTCGTCATGGCCCGGACCGGTAGCCGACACTCAGACGTTGCGCAAGAAGCCAAGCGCCATTATGCCGGGGCAGGGAGAAGCACGGGTTGGGCGGCTTGGCGGAACCGATCGTCGATCATGAAACCGAAAGACTGGACATGGCGACGAGATCGCGGGGCGTAAACCGCCGTGGTCTCAAGCGCTGGGTCCGGCGCGGCATCGTCGTGGCCGCGGTGCTGGCTTTGATTCCGGTCGTGCTGACGTTTCTGTACCTGCCATTCTTCGTGCATCCTGTCTCGACGCTGATGCTGAAGGACCTGGCGACGTTCTCCGGTTACGACCGCCGCTGGGTGTCGATCGACGACGTGTCGCCGGTGCTGGCCAATTCCGTCATCATGTCGGAGGACGGGCAGTTCTGCTTTCATCGTGGCGTCGATCTCGGCGAATTGCGGGGCGTCGTCGACGATGCGCTGGCCGGCGAAGCAACGCGCGGCGCCTCGACCATCACCATGCAGACGGTCAAGAACCTGTTTCTCTGGTCGCGGCCGCTGGGCTCGGTGCGCAAGGTGGTCGAATTGCCGCTGGCCGTCTATTTCGATGCGGTGATGTCGAAACGGCGCATTATGGAAATCTACCTCAACATCGCCGAGTGGGGGCCGGGCATCTACGGCATCGAGGCTGCGGCACAGCACCATTTCGGCGTTTCGGCAAAACAGCTGTCGCGACGGCAGGCCGCCTTGCTTGCGGTCTCCTTGCCAAATCCGATTGCCCGCAATCCGGCCAAACCCGGGCCTGGCTTGAGGCGGCTCGCCAATCTGATCGAGCGGCGCGCCGGCCGCTCCGGCGCCTATGTCGGTTGCCTCCGCTAGCCGATCCAAAAAAATTCGCGCCAGTGCTGGCCAAAACGGCACAGGGCGTGTATAGGCACCCGACTTTCTCAGATTCCGGCCCCGACATGGCCCTTTCACGAGGGCGGGCGGGGCTTTTTGACCATGTAGTGGAGCATATCCATGGCCGTTCCGAAACGAAAAACCTCTCCGTCCAAGCGCGGCATGCGCCGCTCGGCCGACGCCCTCAAGGCCCCGACCTATGTCGAGGACAAGAATTCCGGCGAAATGCGCCGTCCGCACCATATCGACCTGAAGACCGGCATGTATCGCGGTCGCCAGGTGTTGACCCCCAAGGAAAGTTGAGACCAGCTTTTTCAAAGGTTTGAATTTCCAAAAGGACCGGCCGGTGGCTGGTCCTTTTGCGTTTGGGCGGGCCGGCAGCGCAGGCGTGCACCGCCGACGTTGCAAATCCTTCGGCCGGCAATCGGCTGACATGGTTGTTGCGTGCGGTCTTCGACCGTGTTCAGCGCCGATGGCGAAACATCTTGACGACGTGGCTATGGCGCATTCTACAAAGGATCGCCCCCACATGGAGACGCCAGATGTTCGGTGCCATTCCGCTGCTGATCGTGCCTTTCGTGCTCTACAACCTCGGACTGCTGGGAATTTTCGGCAGCGGTGACGATCCGTGGGCGAGCGAGGTCTTCTCCTTCAGCATGATGTCGGGCGGCGTGTTCTCGATGACGCTGGGCGACCTGATGATACTGATCGGGCTGGTCTTCCTGTTCCTCGAAATGGCGAAGTCGGTGCGCACGACCAACGCCTCGATCATGGACCATCTTCTGTCGACGCTGGTGTTCGTGGCCTTCCTGGTCGAGTTCCTGCTGGTGAAGGGCGCCGCCCATTCCGTCTTCTTCACGCTGATGGTCATCGCGCTGTTCGATGTGCTGGCCGGATTCGCGGTGTCGATGCGATCGGCCAGCCGAGACATCAATCTGAATTAGTTCCTCAGCGAAGCGATTGGCAGAAACGCGCATCGCTTCGTCATCCCAGGGCCTCCGCGACGGAGCTTCGCTCCTACTTCGCCAAGCGATGACCAAAGTGGAGAGGATTCAGCCCGGATCGGCGGTGAAGCCGGCGGCCTCGATGCCGGCGATGGCCGCGGCTTCGTCATTGTCCGACGTGTCGCCTGAGATGCCGACGGCGCCGATGATGGCTCCGGCCTTGTCGCGGATCAGCACGCCGCCGACCACCGGCAGCACGCGTCCGCCCGAGACGTCCGAGATGCCGGCGACGAGATGCGGACGCTCCTTGGCGAAGGCCTCGACTTTGCGTGAGCCCATGCCGATGGCGAGCGCACCGTAGGCCTTGCCGGCCGACATTTGCGGGCGCAGGAACGAGGCGCCGTCCTGGCGCTGGAAGGCGACCAGATGCCCGCCGGCATCAAGCACCGAAACGCCGAGCGGCTTGAGCTTGAGATCGGCGCCCTTGGCAAAGGCGGCATCGATGATTTGCCTGGCTTTTTCGAGCGGCAGTGCGGTCATGGCAGTCTCCTGTTTGAAAACGCGTCGATCATCGACCGTCGACGGGCGAGATAACATCCCCGTTTCGGTTGAAATTGCTTCGCGTGAAGGGGCGGGATGGAAGCAGCTTTCACCGATACCATCAGGACAGGCATTAGCGCTTATGGCTCAAGGGGTGGCTGCTATTTTTTCTTGGCGCGGGCCGGCTTCTTGGCGGGTGCCGCCGGCGCATTGGCTAGGTCTTCGGCTTCCTTGGCGAGACGCAGCGCCCGCAGCTTGTTGGTCTTGGCCTGGCGGGCGTCGCTCTCGGCGACGTATTCGGCCATCGCCTTCTGGCGGACGGTTGCCGCCTCTTCCTGCTTCTTGAAACGCAGGTCGGCGCGCGCGCGGGCAGCATCCCGAGAGTTTTCAACCAAGACCTTATCCAATCCCGTAAATTGTGATTTTCCGCCTCTTCTAGCAGAGTCGGCCCCAAAACGGGAAAATAAGTTAATTACGCGGCTGTGCTGGCGGCGGGGGCCTTGCTGGCAACCACGGCCTCATAGGCGGCCTGCAAGGTCGCGCGGACAGAAGGACCCGCTGCAGTATCGAGCGGCATGCCGAGATGTTCATGGCGCAACTCGTCCATGAATTTGTCCCACATCGGCTGTCCGCCCTTTTCCAGAAGTTCGGCGCGGATCGACAGTTCTTCGCTGACCGGCAGCCAGACGCGGCCCCAGGCGCCGAGATGGGCCAGGATCGGCACCAGCGTGATCGCCATTTCGGTCAGGCTGTAGATCGCCTTCTGCTTGTGCGAGGGGTCGTCGGCTTTGGTCAGCATGCCCAGCTCCATCAGCCGCTTCAGCCGGTCGGCGAGGATGTTGGAGGCGATGCCTTCCATCGATCCGTTGAGCAGCTCGCGAAAATGACGCCTGCCGCCGAAGATCATGTCGCGAAGGATGATCAGGCTCCAGCGATCGCCGAAGACTTCCAGCGACAGGTTGATCGGACACCCGGACCGGCGATCCATGCTCATGAGATTTTTCTCCAAAACCGGTTGCATTATCGTATCGGTTTTATTATCGTGCAACCGATTGCAGAATGCAATCGGTATTGCAGGAGAGGAGGCCGCACCGTGACGACGACCGAACGCCCCGAAATCATATCCGAAACCTTTGGCGATCCGGCGAACCCGCCGCTGTTGCTGATCATGGGAGCGATGGCTTCGATGCTGTGGTGGCCGGAGGCGTTCTGCCGGAAACTGGCCGGTGCCGACCTGTTCGTGATCCGCTATGACAATCGCGACACCGGCCGTTCGACCAAATACAAGCCGGGAGAGCCGCCCTACATGTTCGATGATATGGCCGACGATGCAATGCGCGTTCTCGACGACCACGGCATCGGCAAGGCGAATGTCGTCGGCATGTCGATGGGCGGCATGATCGCGCAGCTTGTGGCGTTGAAACACCCGTCCCGTGTCGCATCGCTGACCGTCATCAGCAGCTCGCCCGTGGGAACCGACACTTCGCACCTTCCGCAGACGAGCGATGCCTATATCGAGCATTCGGCCGAGGGCGCCAAAGTCGATTGGTCGGACCGTGGCCAGGTGATCGATTTCACCGTCAGGGATGCGCGGGCGATCGCCAGCATCGCACATCCATTCGACGAGGCCCGGATGCGTGCCTTTGTCGAGCAGGATCACGACCGCTCCGGCGGCTTCCTGAGCGCGACCAACCATTTCATGCTCAAGGGCGGCGACGCCTGGAAGGGCCGCCTGCACGAGATCGCGGCGCCGCTGCTGGTCATCCATGGCACGGCTGATCCGAACTTTCCGGTGGAACATGGCGAGGCGCTGGCCGAGGCGGTCACCGGCGCGAAAATTCTCCGGTTCGGAGGCGGCGGCCACGAGCTGCACCCGGACGACTGGGAGGTGATTGTCGCAGGCATCGTCGCCCAGGCCCATGTCGCTTGAAGCGGCAAGCGGGCCTTGACGGGCCATGCTTGCCGCAGTGTCTGACCCTTGATGAGCAGCACGGCACCGGCCATCGATGAACCACGAAACAGATAAGCAAAAAATGTCCCTGACGCTTCATTTCCATCCGTTGGCCTCTTTCTGCTGGAAGCCGTTGATCGCGCTGTATGAGAACGTGACGCCGTTCACGCCAGTCATCGTCGATCTTGGCGATGCTGAATCGCGCGGGGCCTTCCTGAAGATTTCGCCGGCCGGCAAGATGCCGGCGCTGCGCGACGATGCGCGCGACCGCACGGTGCTGGAATCGACCATCGTTGTCGAATATCTGGCCGCGCATTATCCGGGGCCGATCGACCTCGTTCCCGCCGACATCGACTTGGCGCTGGCCGTCCGCCAGGCCGATCGCTTCTATGATTTTTATGTGCAGGAGCCGATGCAGAAGATCGTCGGCGACCGGTTGCGGCCACAGGACAAGACCGACCCGTTCGGCGTCGAGCAGGCCCGCGACCAGTTGCGCAATTCCTACGCCATCATCGAACAAGACATGCAGTCGAAGATCTGGGCGATGGGCGACACCTTCACCATGGCCGATTGCGCGGCGTCCCCGGCGCTGTTCTATGCCAACAAGGTCGAGCCGTTCGGCGACAAATACCCGGCCGTGAAGCGCTATCACGACCGGCTGGTGCACCGGCCGGCTTTCGCCCGGGTGATCGAGGAGGCGCAGCCCTACTTCAAGTTCTTCCCCTACAATAATGGCTGATCGGGATGCTGCACGATCTCGCCCCAGACGCTCGCCGATACGGTCGGTCAACTGACCGAGCCGCTGGCAATGACACTGAGAAGCTCAGGCTTCCCAGAACTGATCGAGCCAGATGTTGAGTTTGAGGAAGCCGGTGCCGCTCACCGTATAGACGCGCCTTGTTCCTTCCGGCTTGGCGTGGACCAGGCCGGCATCGAGCAGCACTTTCAGATGCTGCGAAACGGCTGGGCGCGACACCGGCAAGCCGGCGGCCAGTTCGGTGACGGTTTTCGGGCCGCGGCGAAGTTCTTCCAGAAGATGGCGCCGGTTGGGATCGGCAATCGCCATGAAGGCGTCGGAAAACATCATGCCTGTATTAGTGCGGCAAAGCCTTTCGAATCTCAACCGTCTGCTTCTGCTTTTCTTCTGGGATCAAGCCGCAATGCTTCCGGTGTCACCGAACGGTCGGCCGGCTGCGTCTTGAAGGCGTCACGATCGCCGATCGGCACCGGAGCGCGGCGGCTGATGCGCAGCAGCGTATAGCCCGCCAGGCAAAGATGCGCGAAGGCGGTCGCCAGGAACAGGCCTTCCGGGCGCATCCAGCCCATCAGGGCGGCGGCCAGCAAGGGTCCGATCATCGTGCCGAAGCCGTAGAGCAGCAGCAGGCCGCCCGACACCTTGACGAAATCCTCCGAGCGCGCGTGGTCGTTGGCATGCGCCACGGCGATCGAATAGAGCGTGTAGGCGAAGGCGCCATAGGCTGCGGTGAAGACGATGACGAAGACGCCGGAGCGTGGCTCGAACAGGAAGATCAGGAGCGCGAACAAGGCCGCGCCGAAAGCAGCGCCCGCCAGCACGAAACGCCGGTCGGTCTTGTCGGACATGCGCCCGGCGGGAAGCTGCATGGCGGCACCGGCAACGACCACAAGGCTCATCATCAGGGCGATCTCGGCCGTGGAGATGCCGATACGGGCGCCGTAGACCGCGCCAAGCGTGCCCCAGGCCCCGTTGGCGATGCCGATCAACACGCAGGCGACCGCCGAAACCGGCGAATTGGCATAAAGGCCTTTGACGTCGAGCGAGACATCCTGCAGCGGCTTGGGGTGGGAGGCGCTCGAGACCGCGGTCGGAATGAGCGACAGGCAAAACAGGATGCCGGTGATCATGAACAGCGACGCCGATTTCACGTCGCCGCCGGCGACGATCATCTGCCCGCCCATGATCGAGGCATAAGTGACCATCATGTAGAGGCCGAAGACGGTCCCGCGGTTCTCGTTGGTGGCCTTCTCGTTCAGCCAGCTTTCGATGACCATGAAGGCACCGGCCATGGTGAAGCCTGTGAAGGCGCGCAGCAGGATCCAGACATATTCGTCGATGATCAACCCGGTGAGCAGCGCCACGATGGCGCCGGATGCGGCAAAGGCGCCAAATGCGCGCACGTGGCCTGCGCGGCGCACGATGCGCGGTGCGAAGAAGCAGCCAGTGACGAAGCCGCCGGCCCACGCCGTGCCCATCAGGCCGAGCGATGCGGTCGAGAAACCTTCCAGTTGACCGCGCAGGGGCAAGAGCAGCCCATGCAATCCAGATGCCGCCAGCAGGAAAGCGGTGCCGCGAAGCAGCGAGAGGATCGGTCTGTAGGTTGCGAACATTGTTTGATCCGGCTCAGGTTTGGCGGGGACGCTGGGTCTGAAGACAGTCGCATTCGGGCTTTTCGGCGGCGGGCTTTGCGCCCGCGCGGCTATCCGCGGCGGAACAGTGCTTCGGCCGCGGATTTGGTGGTGTCCTTGGCCTTGAGTTCGGCTTCCAGGCGGGCGATTTCGTCGCGCAGGATGCCGATCCGCTCGGTCAAGTCGCTGACGGAAAGCAGTGACAGGTCCTGCCCGATCTCGTGCGGGCGCGCCTTCTTCTTGGGTTCGTCGTCGAAGATCGCCATCGTCGCTCCTCCTCCGCCAAGACCAGATTGGCCATTTGCCTGATTTGGCAATCAGCATACATAGGGCAGGGGCGTCGATGCAAACAGCCGATCGGATAACGGCGAGGAAAGACGGGAAATCTCATGGCGAGCGGACAGAAAATTCCGGCAAGGATGACGGCCATCGCGATCTCGGAGCCGGGTGGCCCTCGGGTGCTGAAGCCGGAAACACGCGACGTGCCGCAGCCCGGGCCCGGCGAGATCCTGATCAAGGTGCATGCCGCCGGCGTCAACCGGCCCGACGTCCAGCAGCGCAAAGGCGCCTATCCGCCACCACCCGGCGCATCCGACCTGCCGGGCCTCGAGGCGTCGGGTGAAGTGGCGGCCCTTGGCGACGACATATCACGCTGGCGCATTGGCGACCGCGTCTGTGCACTGACGCCCGGCGGCGGCTATGCCGAATATGTCAAGGTCCATGCCGGCAGCGTGCTGCCGTTGCCCGCCGGCTTCACCCATACCGAAGCCGCGGCAGTGCCGGAGAATTACTTCACCGTCTGGCACAATGTGTTCGAGCGTGGCGCCCTCAAGAAAGGCGAGACGCTGCTCGTCCATGGCGGCTCGTCCGGCATCGGCACGACAGCAATCCAGCTTGCCTCGGCCTTTGGCGCCTATGTCATCACCACCGCGGGCAGCAAGGAGAAATGCGACGCCTGCCTGAAGCTCGGCGCAGACCGGGCGATCAACTATCGCGAGGAGGATTTCGTCGCCGCAGTCAAGGAGGCGACGGGGGGCAAGGGCGCCAATGTCATCCTCGACATGGTCGGCGGCGACTATGTGGGGCGCAACTACGAGGCTGCTGCGGTTGAGGGCCGGATCGTCCAGATCGCCGTGCAGGCCGGTGCTGTCGCAAGCGCGGATTTTTCGAAGATCATGGTCAAGCGGCTTACCCACACCGGGTCGACGCTGAGGCCACGCACCGTCGAGTTCAAGGCGGCGATCGCGGCGGCGCTGGAAGCGCAGGTGTGGCCGTTGCTCGGCACGCGCAAGGTTGCTCCTGTCATGGACATGATCTTCCCGCTCAGCGAAGCATGGCGGGCGCATGAGCGGATGGAAGACGGCGAACATATCGGCAAGATCGTGCTCGACGTCGGCTAGGCCGTATCGATACTCGGCCGGCCTGCAGGCCGGCCGAGCGAGGTCCGCGCCCGTGGCTGCCTACAAGATGAACAGAAGCTTAATGCTGCAATGCAGCATTTGCATCATTGCTATGCAAAATCAGCCATTCAAGTCCTCATCGATGACGCCTATTTGAGCACCATCGAAACGAACATCATTTTGGAGGACTACCATGAACCCGATCCGCGCTTTCCGTAACTGGCGTATGTACACCGAGACCGTCCGCGAACTGAACCGTCTCAACGCACGTCAACTCAGCGATCTCGGCATCAACCGCGCCGACATCGAAAAGATCGCCCGCAGGGCCATCTGAATTCGAGCATGGTTCGCTGTAGGGTGGCTCACCGTTTCACGGAAACGCTGAACCGCTCTAGCTCCTGCCGATGCGACTCCGGACGGAAAACCGTTTCACGCTTTTCCCGGAATTGCTCTAAGGAGCGGACCTTGCCGTAGAAGCAAGAGCCGGAGCTGACGGTTTTGCCGTCGCCGGTTCCGAGCCCGCTGGACCCCGTCCGGCGGGTTTTGTCTTTTTGGGGCCATCAACCGCATGCGCTCGACAGCAATCTGAGGTTGACCTTCAACGGCCGCCCTTGCGCAAGGGAGGCCGCCAGCCGCGCCTCTGCGGGGTCGATCGAGAAACCTACTTCGACAAGTGGTTCAACTACAATGGACGGTGGACGCTCACCCAACTCTACGATCATGCCGTGACCGATCCGGTACCGCTCTCAATGGATTTCGTCAGTGCCAACAATCTGGACCCATACGATTCTGATGGCCTGCGCGCCACGAGCGAGACCGGCATCTGGTTCACCTATGTGCCGGACATGGACGGCTACGTAACGGTTTTCTGGCTATCGGACCGCGTAACCTATCGCCTGTTCAGACAATACCATCCGCGCGATGCGGACGGCTGGGCGAATGGTTGGCTCTCGGTGGAAGGGGTTGTCGGCATCTGGACGAACAATTCATTCGCAGGTCGCGACTACGTCGAAATTTCGAGCAGCAACGGCAATGCGCACGACACGCTACAAGCGAGCGGGGTCCTTTTCATTCACAACAGTACATACCCCGTCCAGGCAGGAAAACCGGTCCATGTGCTGATCGGAACGCGGTCGAAAATCTTTAGTGTTTGCGACGGAACGGGCATCAACTTGGGGGCCGGCGTTGTCGCGCGAATTGATCACCCCATTTCCATCTTCACGCGAGCGGGGCTGGAGCCATATTCGCCGTTCTACTGAACCTGGATGACAACTGGGCCGCTACCGTTTCGAGGCATTCGACCTCGGGTAAGGTGGAGCTGTCGGGCCGATACCGACAGGCCGGAAAGCCGACGCGCGATTTTTTGCGCCATCCGTCGAACAAGGGACGGCCGCGCTCCGGGCGATCTGACGGTCTTGGGAGCGCGCAGCGCACGCGGTGCGGTCTTGGCTCCAAAAACGTTGCGAAACGACCCGAGAGCGGTTATACAGACCGCGAATTTCCCATTTTGGTGGCTCTAAACCACCGCCCGCGCGGGAACGCGGGCGAACGAGAAGGATTTGTAAAATGGCCAATACGCTGCTGATGCCCAAGGCGACCGCTGTCTGGCTGGTCGACAATACCGCACTTTCCTTCGAGCAGATCGCGCAGTTCTGCGGGCTGCACCCGCTCGAGGTCAAGGCAATCGCCGACGGTGAATCGGCGCAAGGCATCAAGGGCATGGACCCGATCATGACCGGACAGCTGACCCGCGACGAGATCGCCCGTGCCGAGAAGGACCCGAACCAGCGCCTGAAGCTTTCGGACCCCAAGGTCCGGGTGCCCGAATCCAAGCGCAAGGGGCCGCGCTACACGCCGCTGTCGAAGCGCCAGGACCGGCCGAACGCGATTCTGTGGCTGGTGCGCAACCATCCCGAGCTCAAGGACGCGCAGATCTCGCGCCTCGTCGGCACCACCAAGTCGACGATCGAACAGATCCGTGAGCGCAAGCACTGGAATTCGGCCAATCTGCAGCCGATGGATCCTGTCACGTTGGGCCTCGCCTCGCAGATCGACCTCGACATGGAAGTCAATCGCGCCTCGCGCGGCCGCGAACAGGCGCAGCCGGTCGGCGACACGCTGCTGCCGGCGGCCTTGACCGAGCGGCTGGTGCCGGCTCCCGAGAAGCCCAAGGACGAGGATGCCGAACTCGACGCCAACGCCGTGTTCGCCAAGCTTTCGGCCTTGAAGTCGAAGAACACGGACAATGACGACGACGAGTGAGGTTGTCTGACATTCTAATAAAAGCCCGCTTCGAGCGGGCTTTTTATTGGGTCAACAACTCAGCTGCGCGCCGCGCGATCCGGCGCCATGCCATAATCTTCGCTGCGCTCCACCGCGCGGTAGAAGTCGGCAAGCTGCTTGCCGCGCTCGGGCTTGAAGATGCGGCCAGCGATGACCACGGAGGCGATGCGATCGATGCGGAAGGCGCGAAAATCGTCGCGCATCTCGCACCAGGCGACCAGCGTCCACACCTTGCCCCAAAACCACAGGCCGAGCGGGCGGATATCGCGGGCGGTGCCGCGGCCGGCCTCGTCGGAATAGTCGATGGTCAGCACCTGCCGTTTTTCGACCGCGCGCTCGATCAGGTCAATCGCCTCGCGAGCAGCGTCGCTGACCACCCACATCGGTGTGTGGATCTCAGTGCGGGCGATGCGGTCTTTCTCGGCATCGGGCAATACGGCGCCGATCTTGACCAGCGCCTCGTCGGCGGCCCTCGCCATGGCGGCACCGCCAAAGGCGCGCACCATGCGGGCGCCGGCGACCAGCGCGACGATCTCGTCACGCGTGAACATCAGCGGCGGAAGGTCGAAACCCTCCCTCATCATATAGCCAACGCCGGCCTCGCCGTCGATCGGCACTCCGGTCGACTGCAAATCGGCAATGTCGCGATAGATGGTTCGCTCGGAAACTTCGAGCCACGTGCCGAGCTTCTGGGCAGTGACCAGTCGGCCACCGCGCAGATGCTGCACGATCTGGAAGAGCCTGTCGGCGCGGCGCATCGTATGGTCCCTCGGCGTTGTCTCTATGCATGTCGCCCGAAACCGGTCCACCTCTGGGTGGCATGCATCGTGTTTTCGCGCATGCCGCTATCCCAAAACCGCAGAACACTTTTGGGCGGCATGTATCATGGCTTCAGCCCTTCGCGCTTGCGCTGCGCGGCGACGAACTCCGCGCCGAAGGACAGTTTCTTCGTCGTCGGTGTTTTCGCATCGAGCACGCGCCAGAATGGTGCCACGCCACTCAGCGTCATACCGCGCTGGAGGTCCTCGTTGGCGGCTTCGGCAACAGTGCGCAGATGATAGCCTATGGTGACCGGGCATGTCACTTCGGCGCCATGCTCTATGGCAAGTGCTGTACGCAGCGCACGCATATCCATCTCGACGCCTTCGGGAATCGAGCGGATGAAATCATCGACCTGGCGCGCCGTCGGCACCAGCATAGGCTGGCCTTCGACGACATCGGCCATCGTGCGCGGCGTCGGCCTCACGCCGTTGATGCCTGGTGTGCTCAGTCTGTCGTTCCAACTCTTCATCGATCGTCCTTTAACGCCAATGCGCAGTGTCCGAAGCTGGCACCATTGCACGCCCCTCCTGACAGCATACTGTCAGGAGGCTTCAGCGTACTCCTTGGCGAACAGCGTCCGCATCTGTGCGAGATCGCTGCCTCTTTCGGGGTAGAGCGCCTTCAGAAAGGCGAGTGCGAAGGTGCCTGGTGCCGAGCCCGGTGCGGAAACGATGTTGCCGTCGGCTACGGCATGCGGCACATCCTCGTAGTTCTCGGCACCGGCATAACCGGCTTCATGACCCTTGATCCACTCGCGGCCATTGCTGGTATGCCTGGCCTTCTCGAAAAGGCCGGCTCGGGCCAGCGCCAGCGTGCCGGCGCAGATGCCGCCGACCACGCCGCCGCGCGATGCAATGGCGGCAAGCAGGTCGCCTACATCAGGCGGTGCCTTGCCCGTCCACCGGTCGGAACCAATGACGGCAATGGCATAGAGATCGGCATTCTCGCCGGCGCCTGTTGCGCGATCGGGGATCAGCCGAAAGCCGCTAATGCCCGTCACCTGCTTGCCATCAGGCGTCAGCGACACGGCACGGGCGCCGAACCATTCGACCGCCGAGGCCGCCAGCAGCCCATACTCCCAGTCAGCGAAGCCTTCGATGAAAAGGAAACCGATTGTCTTTTGTTCGGGCATAAGCGCGCTCCGCGTGTCGACCTGTTACCCTGCTTGTTATCTGGGCGTTGACGCGCCCACATCCAATCGCCGGGTCGAAAAATTGGCTTCAATTGCCGCGAGAGCCACGGTCGGCGTACATGTCGGGCCAGCCGATATCCTTGCGAATGTCCGCCGGCAGCGAGTTCATGAACCGCTGGGTGCGGATCTCGTTGCGCATCGTCCGGATCTTGCCGACATAGTGCTGCATGCCGCGCAGAATGGTGTAACCGTTCATGGCTAAGTCTCCTCTCTCTGTGTAGAGGCACTATCGCATACCCCTCCTGACAGCAGTCTGTCAGGAGGATGTCAGGGCGCGAGACAATAGTTGCGGCCGGTGCGCGCGCCGCAGGCAAGGCATCGCTTCTCGCCGCATCGAGCGGTGCCTCAAGGCAGGTTTGCGACGTCCGATTGTTCATGGCGACGACGTTGTTTTCGGCGCCGCTGTTCAGCGTCCGGCGACGGACTGTCGGAATACGAGGCCTTCAGCGAGGTGACCGCAGGTCTGATATGAAGGGAGAAAATTCTTCCCCAACAGCAGGGAGACGACGATGAGCTTGCAACTGACAGGTATCCACCATCTGACCGCCATCACCGCCAATGCGCCTGGCAATCTTCATTTCTACACCAAGGTGCTGGGTCTGCGGCTGGTCAAGAAGACCGTAAACCAGGACGACACCTCGGCCTACCACCTCTTCTATGCCGACGGCGAAGCGACGCCGGGCACCGACCTTACCTTCTTCGACTGGCCGGTCGGCCGCGAGCGGCGCGGCACGCACAGCATCGTGCGGACCAGCCTCAGGGTCGGCAGCCGGGAGAGCCTTGCCTGGTGGAAGCAACACTTGACCGATGAAGGCCTGGCAACAGGAGAGGTCGCCGACATCGGCGGTTATGCGTCGTTGGACTTCGAAGATCCCGAGGGCCAGCGTCTGCGCCTGGTCCGCGATGGCGGCAAGGGCGGCAGCCATCCCTGGGCGCAAAGCCCGGTACCGGTCGAGCACCAGATACGCGGGCTCGGGCCGATCGTCATCAGCGTTCCCGACATCACCAACACCGAAGCGGTGGTGACCAAAGTGATGAACATGCGCAAGGCGCGCGACTATGTCTCGCCGGAGGGGCAGGTTCACGTCTTCGAAATGGGAGAGGGCGGGCCGGCGGCGGAGTTGCATGTCCTGGTGCAGCCGGGACTGGCGCCGGCGCGGCAAGGCGCGGGTGCGGTTCACCATGTCGCCTTCAGGGCGCCGGACCAGGAGACGCTGCATCAATGGACGGCGCGGCTGGCCGAGTTCCGGCTGCCGTCGAGCGGCGAGGTCGAGCGCTATTATTTCCGTTCGCTCTACTTCCGCGAGCCGAATGGCATCCTGTTCGAGATCGCAACCGACGGGCCGGGGTTCACCGCCGACGAGCCGCTGGAAACACTGGGGGAAAGCCTCGCCTTGCCGCCATTCCTCGAACCGAAGCGGGCTTCGATCGAGGCTGGCCTCAAGCCGCTGAAGTAGATCGTTTTCCCAGTCGCAGACGGGCGCCGCGTTCCGACCTAGGATCGCGGCGTCGTTCTTTCTCAGGCAATGAACGACGTGCTTTGACAGCCGGGCGCGTTGCTGGTCAAAGGCGGCATGACGAAATTCCTCGCCCTTGTCATCGTCGGTTTCATGGTCATTCAACTGATCAAGCCGCTCGGCTGGCCAGGCCTCAAGCGACGCGGCGATTTCTGGAAGCTGGCACTGCTCGCCATGGCCGCGATTTCACTGGCGGCCGTGCTCGGGCATTTGACGTAGGACGGCACTTGTCGTCGGTGCCCAATTGCCAAGCACCGGGCCAACCAGATGCTCGGCCCAAGCCCGGTAGCCTGCTTCCGAGGCGTGAAAGCCGTCCGAGGCAAAGCCGGCTTCCGGATTGGTGATCGGCAGGCGCGGCGCCGGCACCGCGCCGCGCTCCAGGCAAAGGCGTTCGCCCATCCGGTTCATGTCGGTGGCGCGAATCTCAAGAATTTTTCCGAGCAGCGGCGGCATGGCCGGCGCCCGCGTGAACTCCAGCACCGGCGACCACACCACGCGTGCTTCCGGCCACTTGGCACGCATCGCGTAGAGCAGGCCGCCGAACTCCTTCTTGAAGCGCGGCACGGAGTGAAAATTCTTGGTGTCGTTGGTGCCGATGGCCAGCACGATATGCGTCCATGGATCGGCCGACAGATTGGGCAGGACATGGTCACGGATCTGGCCAGACGTTGCCGAATTGAAGCCGGCAGCGCGCCAGCGCACGGCGCGGCCTGTACTCTGTGAAATCAGCACGGCGAGTTGCGCGGCAAGCCCGTCTTCCGAATTGCCGATGCCGACCGACGCGGCGGAGGAATCGCCCAGCACCAGAAGCGAGATATCAGGCGCCTTGCCTGGTATTTCGTGCATGACCGGCCCTTGCGCCGGCAGCATGCGCGTGGTGCGGCGTCGCACGCCGAGGCCTTGCCAAATATAGACCGGGAAGGCGAGCCAGGTGAGTAAGGCCGGGAAGCGCATAGCAGTACCGTTAAACGATCAGCGGCAGCCTTAGCGCATGTTTTGGTCGACGGGAACGCTCTTCAATCGCAGCAACTCGCCTGCCCCGCTTGCTTGCCCTGATGATATTCATCGTGCAGCCGCACCCAATCCATCAGTCCGTGATAGGGGCCGTTCTCGTTGCGGCCCTTCGGCGTCATGTCGAGATAGTCGTAGGCGCCGATCTGCGCCTCGCCGCCGCGGGCGCGCGACATGAAGGTGAGCAAGATGTCGCCGGTCTCGTCCCGGTAGAAAACGCTGGTGCCGGGAAGCTCCTTCGATGTCCGTGGACGGGTCTCGAAATTGTAGGTGGTGTCGCCGGCGGCGATCTGCTTGTCGGTGAAGGAGACCTGCATGTCGAAGTTGAAATCCGAGGCATAGGACGACACCCAGTCGAACTTCCAGCCCATGCGCTGCTTGTAAGGCAGAAGTTCCGCCAGTGGGGCGCGCGAAACCACGACCAGCGACACGTCGTGATGCCGCAGATGCTGATTGGCGCCGTCGATATGGTCGGCAAGGAATGAGCAGCCCTCGCAATGATTGACGCAGCCCGGCCCGAACATGAAGTGATAGACGATCAGCTGGCTGTTGCCGGCAAGCAGGTCGGCCAGTCTCTTCGGCCCTTGCCCGGTCTCGAAGACATCGTCCTTCCGGATCTTCAGCCAGGGCAATTCACGCCGCTCAGCCGCGATCCGCTCGCGGAGCCGCGTCAGTTCCTTCTCGCGCGCCAGATGCGCCTTGTGCGCCTGGAACCGGTCTTCGCGCGAAACGACCTTGTTGCGATGCATGAACCTCTCCCTGAAGTGTCATTCCAAGGACGTTCGGGATGAGCACAACCCGACATCGCCCGAGAGGAAATAAGGACGGAGAGGCTCCGCCCCAAGCCCGGCAAGTCACAAACAAAAAACCCGGGCGCATCGGCCCGGGTTCGAAGGAGGAAGAAAGGACTGTGGTCAGGCGGCCTGTTCCAGGCTCGCCTTCCATTTTCCGAGCGCTGCCAGATGGTTCATGTGGGCGCGATGGGTGAAGGCAGCCTGACCGGCGGCGACGTTCGAGGCCTTGCCGCTCCAGGCTTTCTGTGGCGCGGCCTGCAGCGCGCGACCATAGGAGAAGGTCAGCTTCCACGGGTGCGGCCCGATGGCGTTGATGGCGTTGAGGTTGGCGGTCGCTTCCTCGTCCTCCTGGCCGCCGGACAGGAAGGCGATGCCCGGCACGGCTGCCGGTACGGTTTCGCGGAACAGCTTTATAGTCTTTTCCGCGACTTCTTCAGGGCCACTCACCTTGCCTGATTTCCTGCCGGCCAGCACCATGTTCGGTTTCAGGATAGTACCTTCCAGCACGACGCGCGCCGCGTAGAGTTCGCTATAGAGCTTGAGCAAAATCACCTTGCTGATCTCGTAGCATGTGTCGATGTCGTGGGCGCCATCCATCAGCACCTCCGGTTCGACGATCGGCACGATGCCGGCTTCCTGGCAAAGAGCGGCATAGCGGGCGAGCGCATGGGCGTTGGAGCCGATCGAGGTCCCCGAAGGCACGCCTTTGGCGACATCGATGTCGATCACCGCGCGCCATTTGGCGAAGCGGGCACCGAGCTTGTAGTAGTCGGCAAGGCGCTCGCGCAGGCCATCGAGGCCTTCGGTGATGGTGTCGCCGGGAAACCTGGCCAGCGGCTTGGCGCCTGCATCGACCTTGATGCCGGGGATGGCGCCGGCCGCCTTGATGATGTCGACCAGCGGCGTGCCGTCGGCGGCCTTCTGGCGGATCGTCTCGTCATAGAGGATGACGCCGGAGATGTAGCGGGTCATTGCCTCCCTGGTGCGGAACATCATCTCGCGGTAATCGCGGCGGCTGTCGGCTGTCGATTCGACGCCAATGACGTCGAAGCGCTTCTTGATGGTGCCCGAACTTTCGTCGGCGGCCAGCAGGCCCTTGCCATCGGCGACGATCGCAGCGGCAATGTCTTCGAGACGTTCGCTCATTGTGGCTTCTCCTGAAACGGTTGTTCCGCGCTTAACGGAAGTCTACCGCCAAAGGAATGGCATCGGAAAGCTCGAATCGATTGAAAGCCTCGGGCGGCCTTGTTCGCTCTCCGAGTGTTGATCGCCTCGGAGCCTCAGCGCTTCAAGACGTCGACGCCGGGCAGCGGCTTGCCTTCCATCCATTCCAGGAAAGCGCCGCCGGCGGTCGAGACATAGGTGAAGTCGTCGGCGACGCCGGCATGGTTGAGCGCCGCCACCGTATCGCCACCGCCGGCGACCGAGACCAGCTTGCCGGCCTTGGTGCGCGACGCCGCGTGCTTGGCAGCTGCCACCGTCGCATGATCGAAGGGCGCGATCTCGAAGGCGCCGAGCGGGCCGTTCCAGACCAGTGTCGCGGCGCGGTCGATCCATTCGCCGATGGCCGTCACGGTTTTGGCGCCGACATCGAGGATCATGCCGTCGGCCGGCACATCCGATATAGCGACGGTCTCGCAGGCCGCGCCCGCCTTGAACTCCCTGGCGACGACGCCGTCGACCGGCAGGATGATGGCGCAGCCGGCCTCGGCCGCCTCGATCATGATCTGCTTGGCGGTCGCGGCGAGATCATGCTCGCACAGCGATTTGCCGACATTGGTGCCACGCGCGGCAAGAAAGGTGTTGGCCATCCCGCCACCGATGACGAGGGCATCAACCTTCTTCACCAGGTTCATCAACAGATCGATCTTGGTCGAGACCTTGGCGCCGCCGACAATGGCGACGACCGGACGAACCGGTTTTCCCAAGCCCTTCTCCAGCGCCTCAAGCTCGGCTTGCATGGTGCGGCCGGCAAAAGCCGGCAACAGATGCGCCAGCCCCTCCGTCGAAGAATGCGCGCGGTGCGCGGCCGAGAAGGCGTCGTTGACGAAGATATCGCCATTGGCGGCGAGTTTTTCCGTGAAGGCCGGCTCGTTCTTCTCCTCGGCCTTGTAGAAGCGGGTGTTTTCGAGCAGCAGCACGTCGCCCTTGTTCATGGCGGCGACAGCGCTTCCGGCCGTGTCGCCGACGCAATCCGAGGCGAAACCGACGGGACGGCCGAGCACGTCGGCTGTCGCCCTGGCGATAGGCTCCAGCGAGAATTCGGGCGAGGGGCCATTCTTGGGGCGGCCAAAATGGGCGAGCAGGATGACCTTGGCGCCCTTGGCCGATAGCTCGGCGATAGTCGGTGCGATGCGTTCGATGCGGGTGGCATCGGTGACCTTGCCGTCGGCGACAGGCACGTTGAGGTCGACGCGCACCAGCACGCGCTTGCCGCTGATGTTGCCGATATCGTCGAGTGTCTTGAAGGCGGCCATGCGGGTTCCTTTCGCGAAAAACCGGGGGACCATACCCCGCATCGGTGACGATGCAAGGCTTAGGGCGCGCTCGAACCGAAATTTTGAAGTGGGTACGATCTTGCGCCGGCGGGGCGGATGAATGGCAGCGCTCAATAGCGGTTTGTCAGCTTTCGGTTGCTGCCTTTTCCGGCGCTGGCTCCGGGGCCGGTTTTTCGTCCGTCCGCGCCTCGGCCTCCTGCGTCTCGGTCGGCTTGCGCCAGTTGCGGATGAAGGCGGAAAGCCGATCGCCGATTTCGCCGGCGCTGAGGAAGACCGGCACCCGCGCCACCGGCGCGGTCGGCTCGAAAGACAGACCGAGGCCTATGATCTTGCCCTTGTCGTCGACGTCGCGGACGATCAGTTCTATCGGGCCGAGCAGGACGCGGTCGGCATATTCGGCATGGCCGCCGAGCCGCGCCGTGACCAGCGCGCCAACGGTGAGCTTTTGCTCCGCTTCGGTCAGGCCCGGCGTATAGGCCGCTTCCAGTTCGGCGGCTGAGCGCGCGGGGTCGACCGCGAACGCACCGAAGAAATCGGCATCCTCGGGATCGACCACGGCACGGCTGGCGAACAGCTTGTCGAGCAGGCGCGGATAGCGGTCCGGCACGAAAATATAGACCTGGTCGCCGGCGGCGAGCCGGCCCATGTCCTGGAAGCGCATCGAGCGGCCGTCGCGCAGCACCAGCGAGGGCCGTGCCCAGCGCGGGATGCGCTCGCCGCGCGCCACCGGGCTGCCGTGTGCGACCCGATAGGCGAGAAGCTCGTGATGGGCCGAGCCCGGCAGTTCCAGCTCGACCTTGTCCAGCGGTCCGAGCCGTGCCGGCACGATCAGGCCGAGGCGGCGCGCCAGCGGTCCGACCGTCCAGCCCTGGATGACCAGCGACACGAGCACGATGATGAAGGCGCTGTTGAAGATGACACGGCCGTTTTCCAGCCCGCCGAGCAGCGGGGTGATGGCGAGCAGGATCGACACCGCGCCGCGCAGGCCGACCCACGAGATGAAGGCGACTTCGGGGCGCGGCAGACGGAACGGGATCAGGCAGAGCCAGACGGCGACTGGCCGCGCCACGAACATCAGGAATAGGCCGAGCAGCACCGCCGGCACCATGATCGCCGGAAACTGCGACGGCGTCGCGAACAGGCCGAGGATGAGGAACATGATGATCTGCGCCAGCCACGACATGCCGTCCTGGAAACGCTTGAGGATGGTGACGGCTCGGATGTCGGAATTGCCGGCGATAAGGCCGGCGATATACACCGCCAGGAAGCCTGAGCCGCCAATGGCGCCGGCTGCTGCAAACACCATCAGCGACAAGGTCAGCACGAAGATCGGCAGCAGGCCGTGGTCGAGATTGAGCCGGTCGACGAGGCGCACGATGGCGAGACCGCCCAGCACGCCTACGATTGCACCGAGGCCCATATTGAGGAGGAAGCCGAGGAACAGGCTGGTGACCAGAACATTGGTCTCGGGGTTGGCGTGGGCGGCGATGATCTCTACCAGCGTGATGGTCAGGAAGATGGCGATCGGGTCGTTGGTGCCGGATTCCACCTCCAGCGTCGAGCGCACGCGTTCGCGCAGATTGATCTCGCCGGCTCGCAACAGGAAGAACACGGCCGCCGCATCTGTGGAGGCGACGGCAGCCCCGAGCAGGAAGGATTCCAGCCAGGTGAGATCGAGCAGATAATGGGCGGCGGCGCCGAACAGGCCGGTGGTCAGAATTACGCCGAAGGTCGCCAGCGACAACGCCGGGCCTGCAGCCTGCCGCAAGGCGTTGAGCGGCGTGCCGAAACCGGAATCGAACAGGATGACGGCCAGCGCCAGTGAGCCGGCAAAATAAGCGATGCGGGCGTTGTCGAACTGGATACCGAGTCCGTCGGTGCCGGTGGCGAGGCCAATGCAGAGAAACAGGAGCAGAAGAGGGGCGCCGAAGCGGAAGGCGATCAGGCTCGAAAACGCGGCGGCGACGACAAGCGCTGTGCCGACCAGCGTGACGAGATAGATCGCATGCTCCATCCTGAAATCAGCCCCTCAAATTCGTCTGTCTCCTGCTTTGCGAGAGAGTGGGGCGAAGACGTGACCAGTGCAAGGCGGCAGGGTGGCTTTTTGGCCTATGCCGCTGATTTTTGGATGTTTTGGCGTCCAGGACACAATTTGGAAAGGCGCAAGCCGCCCTCATGAAAAACGCCCGGGCAAAGCCGGGCGTTCCAAGTCTCGAAAAGAGAGTTTTGTGATCAGGCGATGGTCTTGCCGAAGGCGACCGATGTGTCGCCCATGCGGTTGGAGAAACCCCATTCATTGTCGTACCAGGACAGCACAGACACGAAGTTGCCGTCCATCACCTTGGTCTGGTCGAGCGCCATGATCGAGGAGCGCGGATCGTGGTTGAAGTCGATCGACACGTTCGGGTGATGGGTGACGCCGAGAATGCCCTTGAGCTTGCCGTTGGAGGCGGCGATCACCGCTTCGTTGATCTCCTGCACCGTGGTCGACCGCTTGGCGATGAACTTGAAATCGACGACCGAGACGTTCGGGGTCGGCACGCGGATCGAGATGCCGTCGAGCTTGCCCTTGAGGTCGGGCAGCACCAGTCCGATCGCCTTGGCGGCACCGGTCGAGGTCGGGATCTGCGACAGGGCAGCGGCGCGGGCGCGGTAGAGATCCTTGTGCATGGTGTCCAGCGTCGGCTGGTCGCCGGTGTAGGAATGGATCGTCGTCATCATGCCCTTTTCGATGCCGACCGCCTCATGCAGCACGGCTGCCAGCGGCGCCAGGCAGTTGGTGGTGCAGGACGCATTCGAGATGACGATGTGGTCCTTGGTCAGCTGGTCGTGGTTGATGCCGTAGACAACGGTAAGGTCGGCGCCTTCGGCCGGGGCCGAAACGATGACGCGCTTGGCGCCGGCGGTCAGGTGTGCGGCTGCCTTGTCGCGGGCGGTGAAGATGCCGGTGCATTCGAGCGCGATGTCGATGCCCAGTTCCTTCCACGGCAGCTGCGTCGGATCCTTGATCGCGGTGACCTTGAACGTCTCCTTGCCGACGGTGATCTGGTCGCCGGAAACCGAGACTTCATGCGGGAAGCGGCCATGCACGCTGTCGTAGCGCAAGAGATGCGCGTTGGTCTCGACCGGGCCGAGGTCGTTGACGGCGACGACGTCGATATCCTTGCGGCCGGATTCATGGATGGCGCGCAGGATGTTGCGGCCGATGCGGCCGAATCCGTTGATGGCAACTCTGACGGTCATTATTCTCTCCCTGGGAGTTGGAGGGCAGACGATGGGTCCGCAGTTTCATAGCGGCGGAAGCGGAAAGAATCCAGCCGCAGCGACGTGGATTTAAATCGATTAAGTTGGTCCAGCCCGGCGAGGCCGCCTTACGCGATTTCGCCGAACCTTGAACCTACTTGGCATGCAGGCGGGTTTCCGCCGCCTTGACCGCGGCTTCGGCGGTGATGCCGAAATGCGGATAGAGCTGCTCAATGGTGCCTGAGGCGCCAAAGCCGGTCATGCCGACGAAGATGCCGTCGGAGCCGATCAGATGATCCCAGCCCTGGCGGATGCCGGCTTCGATCGCCATCTTGATTGGCGCGTTGCCGATCGTTTTCTTGCGGTAGTCGTCGCTCTGCTGGTCGAACAGTTCGAAGCAGGGCACCGAGACGACGCGGGTGGGATGGCCGTGCTTTTCCAGCAGGTCGCGGGCGCCGAGCGCGATCTCGACCTCGGAGCCGGTGGCGAAGATCGTCACCGCCGCTTCGCCGCTGGCGGCTGCCAGCTCGTAGGCGCCCTGGCTGCTGAGATTCTCAGCAACGAATTCGTTGCGTACCGTCGGCAGGTTCTGGCGTGTCAGCGCCAGCGTCGACGGCGTCTTTTCCGACTCGAGGGCGATCTGCCAGCATTCAGCGGTTTCGACCGCGTCGGCCGGGCGGAAGACATTGTGGTTGGGAATGGCGCGCAATGCGGCCAGATGCTCGACCGGCTGGTGGGTCGGGCCGTCTTCGCCCAGACCGATGGAATCATGGGTCATGACGAAGATGGAGCGGATGCCCATCAGTGAGGCCAGCCGCATCGACGGCCGGGCATAGTCGGAGAAGCACATGAAGGTGCCGCCATAGGCGATGAGGCCGCCATGCAGAGTCAGGCCGTTGATCGCAGCCGCCATGCCATGCTCGCGGATGCCGTAGTGGACATAGCGCTGGCCATAGTCGTCCGACGTGATGGTCTTGGTCTGGCTGGTCTTGGTGTTGTTGGAGCCGGTCAGGTCGGCGGAGCCGCCGATGGTCTCGGGCACGGCGCCGTTGATGACTTCCAGCGCCATCTCGGAAGACTTGCGGGTGGCGACCTTCGGCTTGTCGGCCGACAGCTTCTTCTTGTAATCAGCGATGACGGCGTCGAAATTGGACGGCAGCTTGCCGCTGATGCGGCGCTCGAACTCGGCCTTCAGCTTGGCATCGGCCTTGGCCAGGCGGCCTTCCCAGTCTGTACGCGCCTTGACGCCGGCCTTGCCGGCGGTGCGCCAGGCGTCGAGGATGTCGGCTGGAATCTCGAAGGGCGGCGAATCCCAGTTGAAGAACTTGCGCGCGCCGGCGATTTCGTCGGCGCCCAGAGGGGAGCCGTGCGCCTTGTTGGTGCCAGCCTTCGTTGGCGCGCCGAAGCCGATGGTCGTCTTGCAGGCGATCATCGTCGGCTTGTCGGAATGGCGGGCAGCTTCGATGGCATAAGCGATGGCTTCCGGATCGGTGCCGTCGATGTGGCTGGCATTCCAGCCGGAGGCCCGGAAGCGGGCGACCTGATCGGTGTTGTCGGACAGCGAGACCGGGCCGTCGATCGAGATGTCGTTGTTGTCCCAGAAGACGATCAGCTTGTTGAGCTTGAGATGGCCGGCAAGCGCGATGGCTTCCTGGGAAACACCTTCCATCAGGCAGCCGTCGCCGGCCAGCACATAGGTGTAATGATCGACGAGATCGTTGCCGAAGGCGGCGTTCATGATGCGCTCGCCGAGCGCGAAGCCGACCGAATTGGCGAGACCCTGGCCGAGCGGGCCCGTCGTCGTCTCTATGCCGGCGGCATGGCCATATTCGGGATGGCCGGCGGTCTTCGAGCCCAACTGACGGAAGTGCTTGATCTGGTCGAGGGTCATGTCTTCGTAGCCGGTCAGATGCAGCAGCGAATAGAGCAGCATTGAGCCATGGCCGGCCGACAGGATGAAACGGTCGCGGTCGGCCCAGTGCGGGGCCTTGGGATCATATTTCAGGAAGCGCGTGAACAGCACCGTGGCGATATCGGCGCAGCCCATGGGCAGGCCTGGATGGCCGGAATTTGCCTTCTCGACGGCGTCCATGGAGAGAAAGCGGATCGCATTGGCCATCCGGTCATGTTGTTCACGCGACGTCATGGTTCCTCCAGAAGTGGGGGTTTGGGGGGCTTGGGAGAGCCCTTGAAAAGGGTGCGCGACACATAGCAGGCGCGGGCTTTTAGTCAACAAATCGGGTGCACATTTGCCGGTCTTGTGATGCCGGCGGCGGACCTACATTAGCGTTAGCGGGGGACAGTCGCGAGAGCTTTGTTGACGTTGCCTTCACCCGGTGCCTAATGTTTCAGGGATAACGCGTTCTGAACGTGAACGATTCGGTGATGGGCAGGGCACAGGACGAAGGCCATGACCGGGGAAGCCACACTCAAGGAAGTCATCGCGAGGCTGGGCAAGGCCATCGAGGGGCTGGAAAACGCCGTCGCGGCCAAGCTCGAGCATGAACGCGACTACTCCGAAGCCGAGGCCGAGGTGCAGCGGATGAATGCCGACCGCTCGCGGCTGGCGCAGGAACTCGATAATTCCGAAGCGCGCGCCGAACGGCTGGAAGATGCCAACAAGGAAGTCTCGCGACGTTTGGTGACCGCCATGGAAACCATCCGCGCCGTGTTGGACAGATAGGAGCTGGCCCCGATGGCACAGGTCACGGTTTCAATCGACGGCAAGCAGTATCGCATGGCCTGCGACGAGGGCCAGGAAGAGCATCTGATCGACCTTGCCGAACGCTTCGACCGCTATGTTTCACACCTGAAGGACTCGTTCGGCGAGATCGGCGATCAGCGACTGACCGTGATGGCCGGCATCATGGTGATGGATGAACTCTCGGAGTTGCAGAAACGCGTCAAGGGCATGGAAAGCGAAGTGCTGACCCTGCGCAAGACCCGCGACGAGGCTCTGACCAAGGCCGACAAAAGCGATAGCGTGCTGAACAACGCGCTCGGCGCGCTGGCACAGCGCATGGAAGACCTGGCTGTGACGCTGGCGGTCAACAAAACCTGAGGCAGGAACCTTTCCTGTCCAGCCCAACAGGCTCTCATACGCGCGCAGCGTATTCGGCAGCATAAAAATGCTCGCCTGCCGCCGACAAGAGTTTCATATTATCTTGCAGCCACGATTTTTGCGCTAAGATGCAACGATGCCGGGCGGGACAGCTTGATGTCGGCGTGATTGCCGCGTGCTGTTCCTCGCTGCCGACGGTTCCGTTTACAGGGGAGATGTACCATGAGCCTTCGTATCAACGACATTGCGCCGGATTTTACCGCCGAGACCACGCAAGGGACGATCAAATTCCATGACTGGATCGGTGACGGTTGGGCGATCCTGTTCAGTCACCCGAAGAATTTCACGCCGGTCTGCACGACCGAGCTTGGCACGATGGCGGGGCTCGAAGGCGAGTTCAAGAAGCGTAATGTCAAGATCATCGGCATTTCGGTCGATCCGGTCGAAAGTCACGGCAAGTGGCAGGACGACATCAAGACGGCGACCGGTCATTCGGTGAACTACCCGCTGATCGGCGACAAGGACCTCAAGGTCGCCAAGCTCTACGACATGCTGCCGGGCGGTGCCGGCGAGACGTCGGAGGGCCGTACGCCGGCCGACAATGCCACGGTGCGCTCGGTCTACGTCATCGGACCTGACAAGAAGATCAAGCTGGTGCTGACTTACCCGATGACCACGGGGCGCAATTTCGATGAGATCCTGCGCGCGGTCGATTCCATGCAGCTCACCGCCAAGCACCAGGTGGCGACACCGGCGAATTGGAAGCAGGGCGAGGACGTTATCATCACCGCTGCTGTCTCCAACGAAGACGCGATCAAGCGCTTCGGCGCCTACGAGACCATTTTGCCCTATCTGCGGAAGACCAAGCAGCCATCGGCCTGATCCCAGGCGCTTCGGAACGATCTTTGGCCTTCTCGCCCTTGCGAGCCAAGTGATACTTGACTGCCGCACCCGAGCGGACAACCATGCTCCTCTCGGGTGTCGTCAGAGAAAATCATTCCTGGCGACCGAGAGTTGGGGAAGCCGGAATTGGACGTAGCTTTGGCCAAGCCGCAGGTCAGCGGCTTCTATGACAAGCCGACCGGGGCCATCCAGTATGTCGTCGCCGACCAGGCGGCGAAGCGATGCGCCATCATCGATCCGATCCTTGATTTCGACGAGAAATCCGGTGCTACGGCAACGACGAATGCCGATGTCCTGCTCGACTTCATCAGCGAGCAGGGACTGAGCGTCGAATGGATCCTCGACACGCACCCGCACGCCGACCATTTCTCGGCGGCACACTATCTGAGGGAGAAGACCGGCGCGCCGACGGCGATCGGCGACAGGGTCGTCGACGTTCAGAATTTGTGGAAAGCGATCTACAACTGGCCGGATTTTCCCGCCGACGGTTCGCAGTGGGACAGGCTGTTTGGTGAAGGCGAAACCTTCAAGGTCGGCACGCTTCCGGTCAAGGTGCTGTTCTCGCCTGGCCATACGCTGGCCTCGGTCACCTATGTGATCGGCGATGCCGCCTTCGTCCACGACACGCTGTTCATGCCCGACAGCGGCACAGCGAGGACGGACTTTCCCGGCGGCAGTGCCGCGCGGCTCTGGCGCTCGATCCAGGACATTCTGGCGTTGCCGGACGAGACGCGGGTGTTCGTCGGCCATGACTATCAGGCCGGCGGCCGCGAGCCTTTGTGGGAGAGCACGGTCGCCATACAGAAGGCGACCAACATCCATCTCGCCGCTGCCCGCAGCGAGGTCGAGTTTATCGCCCTGCGCGAGGCGCGCGACAGGATGCTGCCGATGCCAAGGCTGATCCTGCATGCGCTGCAGGTCAACATGAATGGCGGAAGGCTGCCCGAACCCGAAGCCAATGGCCGGCGGTACCTGAAGTTTCCGCTGGATGGGCTTTGAGGGGCTGTTGGCGAAGTTGCCAATCTCCCCCTTGCGGGGGAGATGCCCGGCAGGGCAGAGGGGGGTGCTGTCCCGCCAACCTGTCAGCTAATTGTGGTTGTGCCTTCAGTCTTTCGGTTGGGTGACTGACGCCGAAAAGTAGCGATCCTTCACACCCGCCTCTGTCCTGCCGGACATCTCCCCCGCAAGGGGGGAGATCGGATGTCGCCTTCGCTTTCGCCAACCACCATTGCAGTCCGCTACAAAAAAGGCGGCGCCAGTTTCCTGACGCCGCTTTGATTTTTGTAACCGAAGCTAACCTTACGCCGCCGGCTGTGCCTCGATGGTGCGCAGCGCCTGGATCTGGCGCTTGGCGGCGGCCTTGACCGCATCCTGCACCTTCTCGAAGGCGCGCACCTCGATCTGGCGCACGCGCTCGCGGCTGATGTCGAACTCGGACGACAGCTCTTCCAGCGTCAGCGGCTCCTCGGCGAGGCGACGGGCCTCGAAGATGCGCCGCTCGCGCTCGTTAAGCACGGCAAGAGCGCCCGACAGCATGCCGCGCCGGTTTTCCAGCTCGTCCTGCTCGATCAGCATCTCTTCCTGGCTTTCGTGGTCGTCGACCAGCCAGTCCTGCCACTCGCCGGACTCACCTTCGCTCGCCCGGATCGGGGCATTGAGCGAGGCGTCGCCCGACAGGCGGCGGTTCATCGACACCACCTCGGCTTCGGAAACGTTCAGCCTGGTGGCGATCTCGGCGATCTGGTCGGGCTTCAAGTCGCCGTCGTCCAGCGCCTGGATCTTGCCCTTCACCTTGCGCAGGTTGAAGAACAGGCGCTTCTGATTGGCGGTCGTGCCCATCTTGACCAGGCTCCACGAGCGCAGGATGTACTCCTGGATCGAGGCCTTGATCCACCACATGGCATAGGTCGCGAGGCGGAAGCCACGCTCGGGTTCAAATTTCTTGACGGCCTGCATCAGGCCGACATTGCCTTCCGAGATCACTTCACCGATCGGCAGGCCATAGCCGCGATAGCCCATGGCGATCTTGGCGACGAGTCTGAGGTGGCTGGTGACGAGCTTGTGCGCAGCGGAGGTGTCTTCATGCTCGGCGTAACGCTTGGCGAGCATGTACTCTTCCTGCGGCTGCAGCATGGGAAAGCGGCGGATTTCTTCCAGGTAGCGGCTGAGGCCGCCTTCGCCGGAAACGATACTGGGTAGTGACTGGGCCATGATAGCGCCCCCTCTCTATTGGAGTGATGCCCCCGAAACGCGGCGGGCATGTGACGCGAGCACCAAAAGGCTCGCCCGCGACATCAGATCTTATACAGGAACAAAACCAGAAAAGACAGGCATTTGTTCAACACGAAACAGTGTGTCACGGTGAAGTGAACAATGTCAGTCAGGTTTTTTGATGGCGAGTTCAGAGCTTGCGGAAGCCGCTGACGAGTTCCTCCATGTCCCTCGGTAACGGCGCCTCGAACCTCATCGTTAGATGGGTAGTGGGGTGGCGAAATGCAAGGAGCCAGGCATGCAAAGCTTGCCGGGGAAATGCCTTGACCTGACTTTTCAAGGGTTCGGGCAGCCGGTTGCCCTTGGTGCGGAAGGCCTGGCCATAATCGGGGTCGCCGATCACCGGATGGCCGATATGTGCCATGTGGACCCGGATCTGGTGGGTGCGGCCGGTCTCCAGCCGGCATTCGACCAAGCTGGCCGTGGCGAACTCCTTTTGGCTCTCGCCGAAACGCTCCTGCACGGCGAAGTGGGTGACCGCATGGCGGGCGTCGTCGCGTCCTTCCGGCACCACGGCACGGCGCACCCGGTCGGCGGCGCGGCCGAGCGGCGCGTCGACCCTTCCGGTCGGCCTCTGCGGTATCCCCCAGACCAGCGCCAGATAGGCACGTTCGAGATCGCCGGTCAGGCCGTGATCGGCGAAAGCCTCGGACAGTGACTTGTGGGCGCGGTCGGTCTTGGCGACCACCATGACGCCGCTGGTCTCCTTGTCGAGGCGGTGGACGATGCCTGGCCGCCGGACGCCGCCGATGCCGGAAAGGCTGTCGCCGCAATGATGGATCAGCGCGTTGACCAGCGTACCGGTCCAGTTGCCGGCGCCGGGGTGCACGACAAGCCCGGCCGGTTTGTTGATGACGATCAGCTCGTCGTCCTCATAGAGCACGTCTAGCGCGATGTTCTCGCCCTGCGGCTCCGCCGGCTCCGGCTCCGGCATGGTAACCGACACGCTTTCGCCCGGCGCCATCTTGCGCTTGGTCTCGTCGACAGGCTTGCCGTCGACCGAGACCGCGCCCTGCCTGATCAGCATCTGCACGCGGCTGCGTGATATGTCCGGTCCAAGGCTTGCGGCCAGCCACTGGTCGAGGCGCAGGCCGGCCGCATCCGCGCCCGCCACCAGCACGGTCGGTACCGCCTCTATCAATTCGGGGGCCTCTTCGCTATGAGCGCTCATTGAAAAACCGTTCCGGAACTGTTTTGCCATGGCCAGCCCGATCGCCGAAGAAGACCAGGATAAGCCGCTCGACCCCGAGGTCGAAAAGGTGCGCAGGAAACTCGTCCGCTTCGTCGGGATCAATCTCGGCCTGCTGTTCCTCGCCCTTATGGTGGTGATCGGCGCCCTTGTCTACAAAGCGCGCAATGCACCGCCGGCGAACCCGCCGCTGGCCGGCGATATCCAGACACCCGCCGGCGAACCGGTCAGCGGCGACATCGTGCTGCCGGTCGGGGCCAAGGTGGTCAGCCAGTCGCTGTCCGGCAATCGTGTCTCGATCGATGCCGAGCTTGCCGACGGCAGCCGCACGATCTTCGTCTACGACATCACCGAGCGACGCCTGATCGGCCGCTTTGCGATCCGCAACAAGTGACCGAGCCGCAACGATGAACGGCAGCAGGCCAATGAGCAAGCCTCAGGGATGAGCGGGTTCGCCGAGCATCGTCGCGTCGCCACGGTCGCCCTGGTCGTCGCCAACTATGACGAGGCGATCGCCTGGTATGTCGAGAGGCTGGGGTTCCTGCTCGTCGAAAATGTCGATCTCGGCGGCGGCAAGCGCTGGGTCACAGTGGCGCCGGCCAACGGGCAGGGCGCCAGGCTGCTTCTGGCCGAGGCTTCCGACGAGGCACAGAGCAAAAGCATCGGCAACCAGACCGGCGGGCGTGTCTTCCTGTTCCTGGAAACCGACGACTTCGCCCGCGACCACGCGGCGATGCTGGAGAAGGGCGTCGAATTCCGCGAAGCACCGCGCTTCGAGCCCTATGGCACGGTGGCTGTTTTCGCCGATCTGCATGGCAATCTCTGGGATCTGATCGAGCCGAAACGATAGGCTGACGGCCGGCTTTTCCTCGGCAAGGGAAAGCGGCCTAACCCCAGTTGCTTTTTCCCAGCGCTCAGCCTATATCGCCGGTTCTTGAACGCGCCCATCGTCTAGCGGTCAGGACACCGCCCTCTCACGGCGGGAACAGGGGTTCGATTCCCCTTGGGCGTACCAAGGATTTTCAAGCGCTTGGCTATCCTGCGTTGCCTTCCGTTCGTCGGGGAATGGGTCGAAATGTGCAACAAGAGTGGGCGATTGCGGTTCGCGAGGTTTCCTGAGTTAGCTCATAATTCGGAACCAATCACGCACGGTTAGTTGCAATCGTACAACTTCGTCCTCGGCTAGCGGAGAGCAGTGCGCAATTGGATTTCTGAGAGCGTTCAAACTAGCCATGACCTTCTCGACAGCCTTCTTGCTATTGAAGATCGCACCTCCAAAAATATCCCAGTTTACGGTGATGAGGCCCGACAGCTCACCAAAGGTCGTATAATCCAGTTCGTCTTCGGAGCGCCGCGTCACGCCAGCGTCAATTTCCTTCTGGATTCTGTTGGCGACCTCGGTCTGTATTGCAGGTGGTACTCGTGCCGAACTCCACCACGAAGGCGAGCCATGAGCATCTTCGATCACCTTCGAGACTAGCTGCCGTATCGACTTCTCTAGCGAATAGAACACCGCATAGTGCCGACCCATCTGGGCGGCTTCAGCTCGTACCGCCATGTCAAATTGCGGATAGTAAATATCGTCCCCTGGCTCGTCCGATTTAGTTGTGTGTCCCAACTCTATTGCATAGAATTTCTCGATCTTCGATAGGTCCTCGACTAGCATCTGGTTGGACATACCAAAAGCTTTAATCTCGTGAAGAGCCGACTTAATCATTGTTTGCCAACAAGTGCTCTTTTAGACTCTTAAAAATAGCATTAAAGACAGCTTGGTCGGATGTGGCTGGCAAGTTCAAATTAATGGTGTACGAAAGATTCAAACCGAGGCCGGCTGCGCGACTGCCGCCGGCCTCTGCTAGGGGCATCTTTGCAGTATTAACCGCAATTTCATTTGCTGAATCGTCGCCCGTCTCAAAATCTGCGAAAATCTTAAGATTCTTTAGTGTGTACATAGTCAACTTTGGAACAGGACTTTCAGCAGAGGCCCCAGTGACTTGTAGAATTAACGCCAAGAGATCCTTGTCACTAAGGTCGTAAAAATATTCATTCGCGTCCGTCAGCGCCTTGTAGCCAAACCGTATGGCATCAGCCGCAGCCTTCTTTGAAGCGCCTCCGCGAAACCGTCGGTAGATATCGGTTGGCGATCCATCTTTTCCCACAAATCCAATCTTCTTGAGGAATGACAGCATCGATGCACCGCTTCCACCCTTGAGTTGCAGCTTAGTTGCAACAAAATCACCCGTTACACGTTCTGGCGTAGCGGCGCTTTTTAGTTTCTCGAAGGCGTTAGTTATTGATCCTGGAGACGGCAGATAAGGTAAGAGGGCTTCAGCCACGATTTTTCTCCAGAATGTTGGACGATCTAGTCTACACGTAAAGAGTCACTTGGCAATAAACGGAGGCGTCGCGTAATTGTCTTTAGCGACTGGGGCGCAGGAATAAGGATTTGAGACCCCTTGGGCGTACCTGCCATGTGATGCTTGCGCCGCACGGCATGTTGCAGCAAGTTGGCTGCATGAAACAACTGGCCTTGGCGCTCCTCGTCTCCGTGTCCCTGGTTGCCCAGTGTGGTCCGTCCTTCTCCAAAGATAGGAAGATCACGGGCACCATTCGAGGTTTCGAATGCGGCGACAATTGTTACCTGACCATCGTCGACCGCAAGAAGGCCGAGCAGGTCGGCCTGTGTTCCGCCCCCGAGTGCGAAAGCTGGAACGAGCAAACCGTGATGCCGTCCCGCTACAAGGGAAAACGCGTGACGGTTACAGTCGGGCAAGGGCAGCAGGTCGATGACAGCGGCAACGTCATGGGAGAGATGATGTCTTTCACGAGGATCAGATTTCTCGACTAGCGTGCTTTGAGGCAATTCACTTTCGATCCTAGGCCACGAATCTCCTAGATCTCTCCACCAATCTTCCGATTCCTGGCCGCGTTCGTGGCTTCTGGCGCAGCGGCGCCGATTGCATTAGCATCGCGTCATGGGTCCTCGGGCACGGCTCCAGCGGCGCGCAGAACGCCGGGTGCCGGCAAGATCCGGACGGGCAGTCGATGCCTCGGGAGGGAGACCAATGCAGAAGCTGCAATCGCAGGGCGTCCATCACATCACGCTGGTCGGCGCCGGGCGCCAGACCTCGATCGATTTCTGGGAAGGCGTGCTCGGCATGCCGTTCATCTTCGAACAGCCCAATCTCGACAAGCCGAGGGAAAGCCACCTCTATTTCGATCCCGGCGACGGCCGGCTGATCACCATCTTCACCGACGAGAGCTGCACACCAGAGAAGCGGCGCACGCCGACCGATCCGGGTTGTGTCCACCACATCGCCTTCTCGGTGTCGCGCGTCACCTTCCTGCAGGCGGTCGCCCGGCTCGACGAGCGCGGCATCAAGCACAGCGGCGTGAAGGATCGCGGTTTCATGGATTCGATCTATTTCGAGGATCCGCTCGGCCTGCTGGTCGAGTTGGCGTCCTACCGCTTCGAACCGCCAGCGGGCTTCACCCATGCCGATGTGCTGATGGAAGCGCACAGGCTGCGGGTCGTGCGCGGCGACTACAACATCGCCGAAGTGCATCTCGCCGATGCGATCCAGGCGCTCGTCGAGCGTTCCCGCGCAACCTTGTCGGAGGACCGGGCAGCGAAGAACCCATACTGAACAGACCAGAGGGAGGAATAAGATGGCCAAGACAGCGACGAAGACTGCCGGGGAATCCGCGGCCAAAGCTGCCGCCAAGCCGGCGGCGAAAGCTGCGGCAAAGCCAAAAGCCAAGGCGGCCGTTAGGCCTGCGGTGAAGGCGACGGGAAAAGCCGCGCCCAGGGCCAAGGCCAAGCCGGCCAAGAAGCCGGCGCTGAAGCTCAGCATGCTGAAGCCCAGCGTCAACAACATGACCGTGCGGGTGTTTGCGCGCGCGGCCGGTTTCGACCATGCCGAGACGGATGCCTGGGGCCACACCCGTTCGCCGGAGTTCATGGCGCGAAACCCGGCCCATTTGACACCGATGATCGAGGACAAGAGCCTCCCCAGAGGCGTGCTGTGGGAAAGCTGCGCCATCATGCAGTATCTCGCCAACAAGCACGGACTGGAGAAATTCTATCCGAAGGCGCCGGCCAAGCGGGCGATGGTCGACAGCGCCATGTTCTACCTGATCGGCACGCTCTACCCCTATGTGGCGCGCGCCACCTACCCGGCGCTCGGCTTCCCGCATTATGCCGGCGAGGTCGGCCACAGCGACGCGCACCCCGACAGGAAGTCGGAGGCCCAGAAGGCGGCGATGGCCGCGATCGCCGAGCCGCTGGAGGTCTTCCACAGCTTCTTCAGGGACGGCAAGCCGTTCATCGGCGGCAAGCATCCTTCGATCGCCGATATCCGGCTGGCGGCGACGCTCGAATTCCTGGCCGTCGTCGACTATTCCTTGCCCCGATGGGCGAAGGACTATGTGGCGGCGATCGAGAAGACGCTCGGCAAGGCCTATAGCGAGCCGGCCGGCGACGTGCGCGGCTATATCGCGCATGTGAAGTCGCAGGCCAAGGCCTGAGGTTAAGGATGCGTTAACCAAAGCCCTGTCTACTGCGGGGCAATTCGCTTTCGGCCCGCGACCACGGATGTACTGGCGCAGAACGTCGTAGCGATAGGAAAGGTCGGCGCAATGCCGGCCTTTTTGCTTTCGCACGCGGTCTCTTTGTTCAACGCAATTCCCAAGGGAAGCGCCATGCGCTTTCCCCGGGAAAACCGTTTCACACTTTTCCTGGAATTGCTCTATCGCCGGGCGCGATCGAGCAGCGATCAGGCCACGCAAGCCTCGGCCGCTGTCGCTTTTTTGGCGTCAACTTTTGCGGAGAGATATTGTCATCGCCGGCGTTGACCCTACCATCCATTTCGGCAGTCCGGCATGGATTGTCGGTCAGGCGCGAAATGAGGGCTGGCGATGAAAAGCGTTGCGAAGCGGGTTGCGGTTGTGGGTGTGATGCTGGCGAGTGCTGTTCATCCTTCAAATGCGGCTGAACTGAACACAATGAACGATGTCGGGACCGCCATTCAGGCATGCTGGACACCGCCGGCGGATGCCGGAACCGCCAGCGTCACCTTGAGCTTCAGCTTCAAGCGGGACGGCACGCTAATCGGCCCACCGAGGCCGACAGCCATCAAGGTGGAAGGCGGTGCCATGGCGAAGAAATCGTTTGTCGACGCCGCGACAACCGCCCTGCAGAATTGTCTGCCCCTGACCTTCTCAGCGAAGCTGGCGCAAGGGATCGCCGGCAACGTGTTCACATTGCAATTCGCTTCTCCAAAATAGGCGCTGCCGCTCAGTGGTGACTGCGCCTTGCCTCGGCATGCCGGGCAAGATCGGGCGTCTCGAAGACGTAGTCGCTCCAGGCTGATTCAGGAACCTGGCCGGCCAGATAGCATTCCAGCAACAGGCTCTGCTCGGGATTGAGTGGCCTTGGCGCGCGCTGGTCCAGCCCCAGCGAGTGAAACAGGTTTCTTGTCAGGTCCGAGACGGTGAAGTGGATCGACATCTGCAATCTCCCTTTGGTCCTTCAACGCGGAAGGCCCGGCAAAGGTTTCGAACGCCTGGCGATAATGGCGCATTGATCTCGGTCCGTTGCGTTGCAAATCCTCGGCCACGGTCAGGCTTGCGCTTTCTTTCGAGGTTCGTCTCAATCTTGAAATAAAAATGTAATATCGAATTTACATGAGGTAACGTAGTACAATAGACAATAGGTCCTTCAGGTTGAAACTCTTTAGATTATTAGAAATTACTCATGTAGCTGAAGCTTGCTGAAGTAATGGGCTCTAGATTCCAGTTCTCCGCAAAAAGGACCAAGTTGTCCCGATGATCCGTTTCTGGCCTTCCATGGTGATCGCATTTATTTCACTGGCAGCAGTTTTGTTCGGTACGCTTTCGTCCTACGCGGACAGCTGCGGCGCGATCAGAAGCCAGTTGCTTTCGGCTGGCCGCAGCGGCGGGGCAAGCCCGGAGCTTGCCCCGTTGCGCCGGCAACTTGCAGCCATCCAGACTATCGAGAGACAGCGCCAGTGCACGGCGAAAAGTTCGCTTGGTGGTCTCTTCAACGCCTGCGCCGATCTCGCCAGGAGCCGCTCGGATGTGCAGCGCCGGATCGCTGCCGCCGGGAATTCGGGCCGCGACACAGCGGGCCTGCAGGCGCGCCTCGTCGCGCTTGGCTGTGCGCCTTCAGCAAAGCAACGGCCTGTGCGCGCCGCGCCCAGCACCCAATCGGCGACCACCACGTTCGCCGGCAATGCGATGCTGTTTTGCGTGCGTCTGTCGGACGGGTATTTCTTCCCGGCGCCAAAGTCGCAGTTCGCCGCCAGTGGCGATCTTAAGGAGACGGTCGATCAATGCCGTTACATCTGCGATGACCCCAGCGTCGACCTCTACACGTTGAGCGACGCCAGCCTCGAAACCGACCAGATGACCGCGCTCGACACGCGCAAACCCTATACCGAGCTGCCGGCAGCCTTCAGATATCGCGATGATGCGAATTTCAAGGCATGCGACGTCAAGCGCTACTACCAGCGGGTCACCGAACTGCGAGCCAGGACCGTGACGCCCGCCAACATGCGCAACGCCATTATTCCGCTGCCGACGGCGAAGCCGGATCTCGGCACGGTTGCGGCCGTCGCCGGGATCGATGCCGAAGCCCCAGGTGCGGCCCAGCACCTTTCGATCGAGGCCGGCGAGCGGCCGGTGCGCGTGGTCGGCCCGGCATTTTTCCCGGCCGAATGATCGCCGGTCTTCCCCGATCGGCGATCACCGGTGGCGGCGTGCGTGCTGCGATGCGGTTGCGCGATCCCTCTGGAACAGAGGGGCACTCACGGCGTTGTGATCGACATCAGCCGGGAGGAACGCCGTGGCTACGTTCAGGGAAATGCGGGTGCTGGAGATCGTCGAGGACGACTCGCTGACCACCGAACAGAAAATCGCCGAACTGCGCGAGATCGAATCCGAGGCGCGTGGGTTGCAGCGGGCTGCCTCGGAGGGTCCAATGGACGACGATGACGGTTGGCAGGAAGATCTGCGTCAGGTTCGTCTTGCACTCGACAAGCTCGGAGCGAAGGAGCCGAAAAAAGGCGCTGCTTCCCTGTGAAGGCCGGGTAACCGAGCTATCCGCGGATCGCGTTTTGTTTGATCGAATCCCGCTTTTAGAGACCCGCTCCAATCTAATCACAGACCATGCGAGCTCTCTTGCCGGGCTCGCTGACGTTCCTGCAGGTCAGCGGCTTCGCCGGCGCCGATAGGGACGCCGACGCAGGCAACCTCGTCTGGTGCCGTCTCGGTGCGGCATGGCTGACCTTGCGCTCGGAAAAACGCCGGGGTGGCTGCGGCGCCACCGGAAAAGCGCCGTTTTCGACCTCGGATTGGCCGTAGTCGACATTCGGTGGCGGCCGATCCCAGATGCGCCGGACATCGAGCGGTCTCGGGATGACGACCGTGCCGTCATAACTGCGAGAGCAACCGCCGCCGAAAAGCAGCGCCAGCCCCATGAAAAAAGGCACAATCCGTCCAAGCATCAGCAATACCCCTGCCGTTGCTTATATAGCGGGTTCGACCCTGCCGACAACCGGGCGGATGAAGCAGACCCTGCCGCCCAATCCTGTCTAACCAACCGTTAAGGTTAGCGGATCCTTAATGCTTCTCGGGCACATTCCGCCGACGAACCGCGGAGGAGGGTTCGGCCTTGGTTTTCGGGGTGGGGACGGCATGGCGGAAGCGAACGAAACAATCGGCGCGCGCGGCAAGCGCGAGCCTCGCAGATCCACTGCGCATGGCGATGATGCATCATCGTCCGCCTCTTGCATGGATTCGAACGATGCGCTTCGCCAACTCGTTGAAGCCGGTTCCGACTGGATCTGGGAGACCGACGCCGAACTGCGCTTCTCCTGGCTTTCGCAAAACTACCAGGCAGCCACTGGCACCGATCCGGCAAACGTGCTCGGCCGGTTCCGCTTCGACTTCCTCAACCAGGTCCTTAACGGCGATCGCAGTGGCGCCGCGCATCTGGAGGATCTGCAGGCGCACCGGCCTTTTCGCGACTTCGTCTACGAACTCAAGGGTGGCAACGCCGACTGTCGCTGGGTCTTGACGTCAGGCTTTCCGAAGTTCGACGACGAAGGAAGATTTGCCGGTTATCGCGGCATCGGCCGCAACGTCACGGCACTGGCGGGCGCCTTCAAAGATCCGGGGCCGGGACCATCGGCCTACGGCGAGCCCGACCAGCATCTGGCCGACCTCGAGCGGACCATGGACGCCATGCATATGGGCGTCGTGCTTCTCGATGCCAGGCTCGACACGCTGATCATCAACAAGGCCTATCGCGACCTCTCGAGGATTCCGGACGGCGCTGTTAGCGTCGGCGCTCCGTTCAGCCTGTTGATGGAGCTCAACCGCCGCAGCGGCATCTATGGCGACATCGACGAACAGCAATGGCAGCGCTACCTCGCCACCCGCCTCGACGAGATTCGCGCCGGATCCGTCGCGCCGCGCGAATTTGTCCATGCCAACGGCAGGACGATGATGTTCTCGGTGACGGCGTTGTCCGGGGGCAGGCGGCTGCTGACCTATTATGAGGTTACCGAGATCAAGCAGCGCGATGCGGAGATCAAAAGCGCCAATGCCAAGATCGCAGAGACCTTCGCCAGTCTCCGCACCATGGTCGACCAGATGCCGATCGGTGTCCTCGTCCTCGACGCCAATATGCGCGCGGAGATCATCAACCGTGCTTTCTATGATTTCTGGCAGATCGACGCCCGGCGCGCCGAGATCGGCTGCAGCTTCCGCGATCTGATGGACGCCAGCCGCGACATCGATCCGTTTGGTGCCGACGATGCATCATGGCAGCGGCATGTGGCAGAGCGCGAGGCGGAAATCAGGGCCGGGATCGCCGCCTCGCGGCAGTTCCCGCGCAATGACGGCCGCACCCTGATCTCGTCGATGGCGCCGCTGGCCGGCGGCAAGCGGCTGATCTCCTATGTCGACGTCACCGACATGAAGGACCGGGAGGCCGAACTTGCCGACGCGCTGGAGAAGGCGCGGCTGGCGGAGGCGGTGATCAACGCCGTCAAGGATCCGATCTTCGTCAAGGACGACCATCTGCGCTTCGTCTTCGTCAACGAGGCGTTCGCCGCTCTGTTTGGCCAGACGCCGCAAGCCATGCTCGGCAAGCCCGGCGGCGATTTCCTCCCGGCGAACGCTGTCGCGCTTTTCGAGCAGAGCGAAGGTGAGGTCCTTGCGACCGGGCGGCCGTACGAAGTGGAAGAGAATTTCGAGGTCGATGGCGCCAGCCGATCGCGCATCGTGAGGAAGAGCCGCGTCGGCATGGCCAGCGGCCGCGACTATGTTGCCGGCTTCCTGTTCGACATTTCCGACATGAAGCGCCGCGAGACCGAGGCGCAGGATGCGCGCAAGCATCTCGCCAGCGTTCTGGAATCCTTGCCGGCCGCCGTGATCATCTACGATAGCGACGACAGGTTCGTGTTCGCCAACCGCAAGATCCAGGATACGCTGCCGGCCTTGAAGCCGGCATGGCAGCCCGGCTGCACATTCCGCGAGGCACTCGTTCTGGGCCATGCGAACGGCTATTTCCGCAACAGCGGCGATCCACAAGTCGACCAGCTCTACGACAGCGACCATGACCGCTGGCTGGATGCGATCCTCGCCCGCTACCGCTTGCCCAATTCCTGCTACGAGCGTCATAACCCCGACGGCCGCTGGTACCAGGTCTACGACATGCGGACCGATGATGGCACCTTCATCGGTGTTCGCGTCGACATCTCCGAGATCAAGAGCCGCGAGGCGGCATTGCGCGATTCGATGCGCCAGATCGACCTGTTCCGGCACGTGATGGACGAGTTGCCGGTGGCCGCCTTCATCAAGGCGCAGGACCTGAGCATCGAATTCGTCAACAAGGCCTGGTGCGCGATCACCGGCTTGGCCAAGGAGGATGTCATCGGCCGCACCGACCGGCAGTTGTTCGGTGCGCAGGACGCCGATGGCTACAGCCATGACGACACGCAAGTCGTCGTGACGGGCGCCGTCAAGGAGGTCGAGGAACCCGTCACCCATCGCGACGGTACGGTTCGGCAGTTGATGACGCGCAAGAGCCGCCTGGTGACGCTGGACGGGTCGGTGCATCTGGTCGGTTCGAGCACCGACATCACCGACGTCAAGGCGCGCGAGCGTGCGCTGGAAGAAAGCATGCGCGAGAACGAGGTGTTCCGCAGCCTGATCGACAACGTGCCGGTATCGATCTACGCCAAGCGCTCCGATCTCCGGCAGTTCTATGTCAACAAGGGCTGGTGCGATCTCACGGGCTTCCGCAAGGAAGAGGCTATCGGCAAGACCGACATCGAGATTTTCGGGCCGGATGGCGAGGCTTTCGTCAATGGCGACCTCGCCGTGCTGCGCACCGGCGAAACCCAGGAGGTCGAAGAGACGGTGACGTTGGCCGACGGCAGCGTCAGGCATCAATTCGCCCGCAAGGGCGCGATGATCGCCTCCGATGGCTCGCTCTATTTGATCGGCTCGACCACCGACATAACCGAGCTGAAGATGCGAGAGGCCGAACTGCGCGAGGCGCGTCAGCGCGCCGTGCTCGCCGACCGCGCCAAGTCGGAATTCCTCGCCAATATGAGCCACGAGATCCGCACGCCGATGAACGGCGTGCTCGGCATGGCCGAACTGCTGGCCAAATCGGACCTCGACCCGAAGCAGAAGACGTTTACCGACATCATCGTGAAATCGGGCAATGCGCTGCTCACCATCATCAACGACATCCTGGACTTCTCCAAGATCGATGCCGGTCAGCTGGTGCTCGATCCGGCGCCCTTCAATCTGGCCGAGGCGATCGAGGACGTGGCGACGCTGGTGTCCACACGGGCCAAGGAGAAGGATCTCGAGCTGATCGTTCGTGTCGAGCCTCGGCTCGAGAGCCTGTTCGTCGGCGATGTCGGCCGTATCAGGCAGATCGTCACCAACCTGCTCGGCAACGCGGTGAAATTCACCGATGAAGGCCATGTGCTGGTCGACGTCACCGGCGAGAGTGTTCCAACCGGAACGAAGCTGACGATCTCGGTCACCGATACCGGTATCGGTATCCCCGAGGAAAAACTGAAACTGGTGTTCGAGAAATTCAGCCAGGTCGACACCTCTTCGACGAGGCGACACGAGGGGACCGGTCTCGGCCTCGCCATCACCTCGCGGCTCGTCGAGCTGATGGGCGGCGATATCGGGGTCGAAAGTGCGGAAGGCAAGGGCTCGACTTTCTGGTTCTCGGTGACGCTGCCGAGGGCCGGACAGCAGAACGGACAGCGCATCATGCCGATCGACGTGACCGGTGCGCGTGTGCTGATCGTCGACGACAATGCCGTCAATCGGGCCATCCTGACCGAACAGATGACATCGTGGACGTTCGATTCCTGCGCGGCCGAAAGCGGCGCCGAAGGCCTCAAGGTGCTGATCGCCGCCGCGGCCTATGGCGTGCCGGTCGACTGCGTCGTGCTCGACTACCAGATGCCTGAAATGAGCGGCGCCGAAATGGCGCGGATCGTGCGCAACACCGCCGGTCTTGCCGGCACGCCGATCATCATGCTGACCTCGGTCGACCAGTCGCTCGCCAACACCAGCTATCGCGATCTCGGCATCGATGCCCAGCTGATCAAGCCGGCGCGCTCTTCGGTGCTGCTGGAAACGCTGGTCGCCACCATCCAGCGGCATCGCCACAATACTGGCGACACGCAGCCGCTCGCGGCCGACGCCACTCCAGGCAATGTTGCGCGGCCGCAGCCCTCGGCACCGTCCGAACAGCGGGCGCTGCTGCAGCCGCCTTCGATTCGCCCCCGGCCACCGGTGGCGGCTGGCGGCGACAGGCTGGATATCCTGGTGGCCGAGGACAATGAGGTGAACCAGATGGTGTTCACCCAGATCCTCGGCGAGACCGGTTATGGTTTCGAGATCGTCGGCAATGGCCGCAAGGCGCTCGACGCCTTTGGCCGGCTCAACCCGTGCATGATCCTGATGGATGTCTCCATGCCGGAGATGAACGGTCTCGAAGCAACCGCCGCCATTCGCCGGCTGGAGGAAGAAACCGGCACGCATGTGCCGATCGTCGGCGTCACCGCGCATGCGCTGAAGGGCGACCGCGAGCGCTGCCTGGAGGCAGGCATGGACGACTATCTGCCCAAGCCGATCAGTCCCCGGGCGTTGCTCGAGAAGGTCGAGCGCTGGGTCGGCGCCAGCCGGCAGGCGCAGCGCAACGCCGGATAAGGCCGGCTCTGCCCGAGTGCCGGGAATACGGCGAAGATTCGCGCCCCTGTCAGCGGCCAAGACTATGGTGCGATCGCACCATATGAAAGGCGGCATCCAGCCGAGACAATGGCGACATACGAATTCCGCTCTTCCCAGTTACGGGCGGGAGCAGCGACCGCCGGCATGAGACAGCGTCAACCTACCCCAACGGACCTGTTTTCGGCGATGGCCCGGCCACGACACCGTCTGGCTGAGAGCAACGCGCTCCCGTCCGGCTTTTCTTCATAAAGGCCGGCTGATCTCCAAATCGCCGGCCAGCCTCGACCGAATCGAGCAAGTCCCTGATTCCGGTGACAAAGCCGGGCTGCGTCGGGAGTGCCGGCCAGGCGGCATTCTGCTCATCCCGATGACGCGTTACCGGGGTGACATCAAACTGTCATGCGACTGTTATAATCGAAGGCTATTGGCCTCAGCGGGTGCCGACTGACGAGCGCCGAGAGACCATCTTCCGAACAGGAGCAGGCCACATGAAGAAATTCCTCTATACGGCGTCGGCCGCTGCGCTTGCGCTCGCCGCGACGTCCGGCTTCGCCGCTGCGCGCGACCAGATCCAGGTCGCCGGGTCATCGACCGTGTTACCTTATGCCAAGATTGTCGCCGAGCAGTTCGGCGAAACATTCACCAACTTCAAGACCCCGGTCGTCGAATCCGGCGGCAGCGGCGCGGGCATCAAGGAATTCTGCAAGGGCGTCGGCGAAGACACAATCGACATCGCCAACTCGTCGCGTCCGATCAAGGCGGACGAACTCAAGTCCTGCGCCGACGCCGGCGTGAAAGAAGTCCAGGAAGTCCGGATCGGCTATGACGGCATCGTCTTCGCCACCGACATCAAGGGCCCGGATTGGGCGCTGGTTCCCGCCGACATCTACAAGGCGCTCGCGGCCAAGCTGGTCGTCGACGGCAAGCTGGTCGACAATCCGAACACCAAGTGGAGCCAGGTCAATCCGAAGCTGCCCGACTGGGACATCGCCGCCTACATTCCGGGCGAAAAGCACGGCACGCGCGAAGTGTTCGAGACCAAGCTCCTCGATGCCGGCTGTGACAAGGCTGCTCTCAAGGCTGCCGGCATTGCCGACGACAAGGAAATCGGCAAAACCTGCATCGCCATCCGCAAGGACGGCAAGGCCGTCGACATCGATGGCGACTATACCGAGACGCTCGCCCGCATCGACTCCAACAAGACCGGCGTCGGCGTGTTTGGCCTCGCCTTCTATGAAAACAATGCCGACAAGCTGAAGGTCGCCACCGTGGAAGGCATCGTGCCTTCGACCGAGACGATCGCCAGCGGCAAGTATCCCGTCTCGCGCCCGCTGTTCTTCTACGTCAAGAAGGCGCATCTGGGCGTCGTTCCCGGCCTCAAGGAATATGTCGAGTTCTTCCTTGACGACCAGATGGTTGGCCCGGAAAGCCCGCTCGCCGAATACGGCCTCGTTGCTGCTCCGGATGCCGAGCGTCAGGCCCAGCGTGACGCTTTCGCCGCCGGAAAGTCGATGTAATCAGCTGCCGCACCGGGGTGCGGGCCAATCCCGCGCCCCGGTTTCATCGCAGGCCGCAATGGCGGCTGCGTAAGAATTTCTCTTGGGGTGGGTCCATGTCGTCCTTGCTCGTACTGGCCATCGTCGTTGCCGTCGGCCTGGTTGCCTTTTTCATCGGCCGGCAACGTGCCGCGGCCCAGGACAATGGCAAGGTCAAGCCGCATTCGCGCGCCCACTATCATGGCTGGTGGGCCTTCCTGCTCGCCGTTCTGCCTGCTCTTTTGCTGCTTGCCGTCTGGACCGTCGGGTCTTCCATCTATCTGGACCGACACATTCACGCTGCCTTGCCCGAGCGCACCGTCGACAGCAAGGTTGCCAGTGAGGCACTGGATGTCAGCCTGGTAAAGAGCCTCGCCAGGGGCCTGCGCAAACTCGATGCAGGCACACTGGCCGCAATGCCTGCCAGCTTTGCCGAGCTGCAGCCGCTCCTCGCCGCCAAGGGTGTGGCACTGGCGAGCGACACGCAGGATTACATGATCCCGATCGCCGTCGAGGCGAACAAGGTCCAGGACCGGCTCGGCCTGTTCGGCGCCATTGTCATTCTCGTTTCCTCGATCGCCGGCGCCTTCTATGCGCTCAGGCAGATCGAGCCGCGCGCCAGGGCACGCAACAATGTCGAGAGGCTGATGCTGTGGGGGCTGCTTGCCGCCTCCACCATCGCTATCCTGACCACCATCGGCATCGTGCTTTCGATGCTGTTCCAGACGATCACCTTCTTCGAAAGCGTCTCGCCGATGAGGTTCTTCTTCGGCACCGTCTGGGATCCGCGTTTTTCCGCTGCCGGTTCGGGCGGCAGCCAGGGCCAGTTCGGCCTGATCCCGCTTCTTGCGGGCACGCTCTACATCGCCGCCGTCGCACTGCTGGTTGCGGTGCCGGTGGGGCTGATGTCGGCTGTCTACATGGCCGAATATGCAACGCCCAGGGTGCGCTCGGTGGTCAAGCCGGCGCTTGAACTGCTGGCCGGCATACCGACCATCGTCTATGGCATCTTCGCCGTCGTCACGCTTGGGCCATTCCTGCGCGATCTGTCCGCGGCACTGACCGGCGGTTCGCCCTTCATCCAGGGCCAGAGCATCTTCACCGCCGGCCTGGTCATGGGCGTCATGCTGATCCCGGTCGTGTCCTCTCTTTCGGACGACATCATAACCGCGGTGCCGCGCGCCATGCGCGACGGGTCGCTTGGCCTCGGCGCGACCCGCTCCGAGACGATCAAGCGGGTGATCCTGCCGGCTGCACTGCCCGGCATCGTCGGCGCCATCCTGCTGACTGCCTCGCGCGCCATCGGCGAAACGATGATTGTCGTGCTGGCGGCGGGCGTCGCCGCTAACCTCACCATCAACCCGTTCGAGGCGATGACGACCATCACCGTCAAGATCGTCAACCAGCTCACCGGCGACCTCGAGTTCAATTCGCCGCAGACGCTGGTCGCCTTCGCGCTCGGCCTGACGCTGTTCGCGCTGACGTTGGTGATGAACATCGTCGCGCTCTACATCGTGCGCAAATATCGGGAGCAGTACGAATGACCGACATTTCCATGGATACGATGGTCAGGGCGGCGGCCCATCCGCGCCGCGACATCGGCCTGAAGGCCCGTTACGCTGCCGAGCGCCGATTCCGCATCTATGGCGTCGTGGCGATTTCCGTAGGCCTGGCGTTCCTGGCAATCATGCTGATCACCATCGTCTCGAAAGGCTACACCGCCTTCTGGCAGACGACGGTATCACTGCCGATCTCGTTCGACGAGAAGGTGATCGATCCTTCCGGCAAGCGCGCAACCGATCCGAGCGTTCTGATCAAGGCGAATTATCCCAAGCTCGCCGAAAACGCGCTGGTGGCCAAGCTCGGCATCAATCCCGACGACAAGCCGGCGATCAAGCAGCTCAAGGGCTTCCTGTCGGAAGGCGCCCGCGTCCAGTTGCGCGACATCGTTGCCGCCGATCCGTCCGTGATCGGCACGACGCGCGACGTCAACATCCTCGCCGCCGCCAATCTCGACTCGGCTTTCAAGGGTCAGATCGACCTCAGCGTCGAGGAAGCGCGACGCAAGGTCTCGGACCAGCAGATCACCTGGATGAACAAGCTCAAGGCCGAGGGCGCGATGGCCGAGCACTTCAACAGCGGCCTGTTCACCTACGGCGCCTCCAGCCGCCCGGAAACCTCGGGCATGGGCGTGGCGATCATCGGCTCGTTCTATATGATGGTGATCGTGTTGCTCCTGGCGCTGCCGATCGGCGTCGCCGCCTCCATCTATCTGGAGGAGTTCGCCAAGAAGAACCGTTTCACCGACCTTATCGAGGTCAACATCAACAATCTGGCCGCGGTGCCGTCAATCGTCTTCGGCTTGCTCGGCCTCGCGGTGTTCATCAATTTCCTGGGCATGCCGCGCTCCGCCGCTTTCGTCGGCGGCCTGGTGCTGACACTGATGACGCTGCCGACGATCATCATCGCCACGCGCGCCGCACTTGCCGCGGTGCCGCCGTCGATCCGCTCGGCGGCTCTCGGTCTTGGCGCCTCCAAGATGCAGATGGTGTTCCAGCACATCCTGCCGCTTGCCGCGCCCGGCATCCTCACCGGCACCATCATCGGTCTGGCGCGTGCGCTCGGCGAAACCGCGCCTCTGCTGCTGATCGGCATGGTCGCCTTCGTCGCCGATCCACCGACGACGCCTTTCGATCCGGCCACCGCGCTGCCGGTGCAGATCTATATGTGGGCGAACGAGGCCGAACGCGCCTTCGTCGAGCGCATGTCGGGCGCCATCATCATCCTGCTCGTCTTCCTCATGGCCATGAACATCACCGCGATCGTGCTTCGGCGTCGGTTCGAGCGGCGCTGGTAGAAAAAAGGCATCTTGGTATGAACATCATGACCGAACAGTCCCTTGAAAACGCAGTGGGCGACAAGATGAAGTCGAACGAAGTAATCAAAATGCGCGGCGACAAGGTCGGCGTGTTCTATGGCGAGAAGCAGGCGCTGTTCGACGTCGATCTCGACGTCCGCCTGAACCAGGTGACGGCGCTGATCGGCCCCTCCGGCTGCGGCAAGTCCACCTTCCTGCGCTGCCTCAACCGCATGAACGACACCATCGATTCAGCACGGGTAACCGGCAAGATAACGCTCGACGAAGAAGACATCTACGACAAGAACATCGATGTCGTCGAACTCAGGGCGCGCGTCGGCATGGTGTTCCAGAAACCCAATCCGTTCCCCAAATCGATCTACGAGAACGTTGCCTATGGTCCGCGCATCCACGGATTGGCCAAGCGCAAGGCCGACATGGATCAGATCGTAGAGTCGAGCCTGAAGAAGGCGGCGATCTGGAACGAGGTCAAGGACCGTTTGCAAGAACCTGGCACGGGTCTTTCCGGTGGCCAGCAGCAGCGTCTGTGCATTGCACGCGCCATCGCCGTGTCACCCGAGGTGATCCTGATGGACGAACCGTGTTCGGCGCTCGACCCGATCGCCACTGCTCGCGTCGAGGAACTGATCGACGAACTGCGTCAGAACTATACCATCGTCATCGTCACCCATTCGATGCAGCAGGCAGCACGCGTGTCGCAGCGCACCGCGATGTTCCATCTAGGCTATCTGGTCGAGGAGGGCGCCACCGACAAGATGTTCACCACCCCCGACGACAAACGCACCCAGGACTACATCACCGGCCGGTTCGGCTGAGCTCAGGCATACGAGGGACGAAGATCATGGGTGAACATACCGTCGCATCTTTCGATGAGGATCTGGAGCAGATCAGCCAGCTGATCCGCGACATGGGCGATCTCGCCTGCTCGATGGTCAGTGGCTCGACCAGGGCTTTGCTCAATTCGGACAATGCGCTGGCGCAGCGCGTGGTTTCCGATGATGCCATCATGGATGCACGCCAGCGCGAGCTGGACGATCGCGCCATCACGCTGATCGCCAAGCGCCAGCCAATGGCCAACGATCTGCGTGCGGTGGTCGGTTCGATCCGCATGGCCGGCGACCTTGAGCGCATCGGCGACCTTGCCAAGAACATCGCCAAGCGCGTCGGCACTGTCGGGCTGAGTGTCACGCCGCACGACCTTTCGCATTCGATCGACGCGATGGCGCAACTGGTGCTGATCCAGGTGCAGGGGGTCGTCGACGAGTATGCCGCCGCCGACCCGGCAGCGCTTGCCACGCTCAGAAACAATGACGAACGCATCGACGTCAAATACACCTCGGTGTTCCGTGAGCTGCTGACCTACATGATGGAAGATCCCCGCAACATCACGGCGTGCACGCACCTGTTGTTCTGCGCCAAGAACCTCGAGCGGATCGGCGACCACGTGACCAACATCGCCGAAAATGCCTACTATGTTTTGACCGGCACGCAGCTGCCAGCCAATCGTCCGAAGCAGGACGAGACGGCAATGTCCGCGCCAGCGGCATAACAGGGGTGACCAGCCGATGATCGCACCACGCATCATGGTGGTGGAGGATGAGGAGCCGCTAGGCGTGCTGCTCCGCTACAATCTTGAATCCGAAGGTTACCAGGTCGAGGTGGTGACGCGCGGCGACGAGGCCGAAATCCGGCTGCAGGAGAACGTTCCCGATCTTCTGGTGCTCGACTGGATGGTGCCTGCGGTTTCCGGTATCGAACTCTGCCGGCGCCTGCGAATGCGTCCCGAGACCGAGCGGCTGCCGATCATCATGCTGACCGCGCGAGGCGAGGAAAGCGACCGCGTGCGCGGCCTGTCGACCGGCGCCGACGACTATCTGGTCAAGCCCTTCTCGACGCCGGAGTTCATGGCCAGGGTCAAGGCGCTGCTGCGCCGGGCCAAGCCGGAAGTGCTGTCCAGCGTGCTAAAGGTCGGCGACATCGTGCTCGATCGCGAGTCGCACCGGGTCTATCGCAAGAAGAGCGAGATCCGGCTCGGGCCGACCGAGTTCCGCCTGCTCGAATTCATGATGCGCCATCCAGGCCGCGTGTTCTCGCGCAGCCAGCTGCTCGACAATGTCTGGGGCGAAACGATCTACATCGACGAGCGCACGGTCGACGTGCATGTCGGCCGGCTGCGCAAGGCGGTCAACAATGGCCGGATGCCGGACGTCATCCGCACGATCCGCGGGGCGGGCTACGCGATCAGGGAAGACTAGGTGCTGTTTCGTCCCGATAGATCGGGAAAACTCGATTAGCACGCGGTCGCCAACAGCCGGTGGAATGTTGCACTCGTCTCATCAATGGGGAGCGAGCACGTGACGCCAGGAGCGGTCATCCTCATCAGGTTTCGAATGACTGCATTTGGGCCAAAGCGACAGGCAGCTTCTCGCGTCCCTCGATCTCCCAAACTCTCTATTGGGCCCCGGCTGGCCAAGAGGCACGGCGAATTACTTGATAGGTCGCCATCTTTCCCGCAGACTCCAACCAGAAAGCCACGCAAGAATGCATTTGAGTTAATTTAGATATACGTTCGTCGAATGACGCGCATTCTGCAGAAATATACAATTTTAATAAATTTACTTCAAATTATTGCGAGTCCTCTCCTCTTTATTCATCGCTTGTCCGTCGATTGTTCAATGCGATCTCGGATCTAATGACGATTCCGTGGAACGATCTCGTTCTTTGCAGCGTTGCTTGGAAGCGGTCGCCGGACCTTTGACCAGGTCGGACACCATGAGGAAGGATTTCTGATGAGCACGGTCTTAAACGCCAAGGGCATCCCTCTTGCCTACACCGGCGCTTCCACTCATTGGTTCTCGGCCACCGGGTCTGGACCGGAACTGCATGGCACCTCCGGCAACGACTCCTTCTGGGGAGATACCGGCGTCAATGTCACGATCTACGGTGGCGCCGGCGACGACTACTATCATCTCTATTCCACCAACAATAAGGTGGTCGAGGATCCTGGGGCAGGGATCGACACGATCGACACATGGATGAGCTACAAGCTCCCCGACAATTTCGAGAACCTCGTCGTTACCGGCGCCAATCGATTTGCGTTCGGAAATGCGTTGGACAACATCATCAAGGGCGGGTCGGGTCACCAGACGCTGGATGGCGGCAAGGGAAATGATGTCCTGATCGGCGGTGATGGCGCCGATACTTTCGCCATTTCCAAAGGTAATGGAAGTGATCTTATCTTCGATTTCGGTGCGACCGATGCGGTCCGCCTTGACGGTTACGACTTCACTTCGTTCGATGCCGTCCGTTCACAGATGGTCCAGGTGGAATCGAACGTGATGCTGAACCTCGGATCCGACGAGATCCTGGTGTTCAAGAATACGACCATCGACAAGTTGCAGCCCACCCAGTTCGAACTTCCGATCGACAAGTCCGCAATGACGCTGTCCTTCTCCGACGATTTCAACACGCTGAGCCTTCGGGACGGGCAGGACGGCACCTGGAATTCCAATTTCTGGTGGGGAGCGCCGAACGGCAGCACGTTGAGCAGCAATGGTGAGTTGCAGTGGTATATCGACGCCAATTATGGCCCGACGAGTTCGGTCCATCCGTTCAGCGTTGAGAACGGCGTCCTCACCATCACCGCCGCGCAGGCGCCGGAGGACATCAAGCCTCTGATCAACAACTACGAATACACCTCGGGGATCCTGACGACCCACGACACCTTCTCGCAAACCTACGGCTATTTCGAAATGCGGGCGGATCTCCCTGAAACAGCCGGAGCCTGGCCGGCGTTCTGGCTGCTTCCGGAGGACGGCTCGTGGCCGCCGGAGCTGGACGTTGTCGAAACGCGTGGCCAGGACCCGAACACGCTCTACATGACGGCGCATTCCAATGAGACGGGAGCGCACACGAAGGTTTCGTCAACGGTGAACGTTGCGGATACCGACGGTTTCCACACCTATGGCCTACTCTGGACGAAGGATGAGCTTGTCTGGACCTATGATGGTGTAAAGGTCGCTCAAGCAGCGACGCCGGCCGACATGCACGATCCCATGTATATGCTGGCCAATCTCGCGGTGGGCGGCATTGCCGGCCAGCCTCCTGACCATCTGGCTACGCCAGCGGAGATGAAGATCGACTACATCCGCGCCTATACGCTGGACGACCTGCAGCACCACCCCTTGGACATCGCCGGCGACCATTCGGTCTAAGCGACGCCCTAATGTTGGGGCCATGAGCCGTTAGGAGCGCGGGAATGATTGCACGGTCTGATCTGCGGGCAGTCTTGAGGCGCGCCCTCGCCGATGTCGGCGTTTTTTCGTTCCTCATCAACATCCTGCTATTGGTGATCCCCCTTTATCTCTTGCAGGTCTATGACCGCGTCCTGCCTTCCTCCAGCGTCGAGACGCTTCTTTACCTCTCTGCTATCGCGGTTCTCGCACTCGCCTTTCTCGGTCTCCTTGATGCGGTCCGCTCCGTTTACACGCAGCGCGTTGCAGCCATTGTCGACAACAGACTGGGCGCGAGGACATTCGCCGTCTCGCTGGAGGCTAAGTACGCTGCGGGAGCGGCCCTGTCTCCACTGCGCGACCTTGCCTCGGTATGCGCCTTCATCAGGTCACGTGGCGCGGCGGTCTTGTTCGACCTGCCGTTTGCTCCGTTCTTCCTCGCCCTGCTGTACCTCATCCATCCTTTGCTGTTCTGGCTTACGCTGGCGGGATCTGGTCTGTTGCTTGCGCTGGTCGTGGCAAATCAGTTTGCCATCGGCAAGAATGATGCCTTGTCGGCGGAACGCTCGGCTGTTGCCAGCCTGTCGGAGCAGGCCTTTGCCCGGAATGCAGAGACGCTGCGCGCCATGGGCATGATCCAAAACGCCGCGCGAGTGTGGGGAAGGCACGTGGCGGAGGCGCTAGTCCTGCATGACCGTTCGTCGATGGCCAACGCGATTTTCAGTGGAACGTCGCGAGCCGTACGCATGATGCTTCAGCTGGCAATACTGGGTGTCGGAGCATGGCTCGTGCTGCAAGGGAAGATGACGGCCGGCATGATCTTCGCGTCTTCCCTGGTGTCGTCCCGCGCGCTGCAGCCGCTCGACCAACTGATCGGGTCATGGCGGCAGATCGTCGACGCCAGACGATCGTGGAAGCGGTTGGACAAGGCGTTTTCCGCCCATCCGGCGCTTGCGCAAAAACTGACCTTGCCGGACCCGTCCGGCGAAATTGTCGTGCAGGGCCTCATCTTTGTCGCGCCGAACGCCACACCCGGCACCGAACCCATCATCAAGAGACTGAATTTCCGCATCGGCGCAGGCGAAGCGGTGGCGATAATAGGTCCGAGCGGAGCCGGCAAGTCCACCCTGGCAAGATTGCTTGTCGGTGCGATTCAGGCAACCAGCGGCTGCGTCAGGATTGATGGCGCCGATCTCAGAACCTGGGACGAGAAGCAGCTTGGCCGGCATATCGGATATCTCGCTCAGGAGGTGGAGCTCTTTCCCGGATCGATCGCGGAAAATGTCGCCCGCTTTGAACCCGATGCGAATGACGCCTCTATCGTCGAGGCAGCAAAGAATGCCCGGGCGCATGAGCTGATACTGGAGCAGCGAGACGGCTATCAGACCAGAATAGGTTCGTCGGACAGAACACTGTCGGGCGGCGAACGCCAAAGGATCGGGCTGGCGCGCGCTTTTTACGGCAATCCGCATGTTCTCGTTCTGGATGAGCCCAGTACCCATCTCGACGGCAGCGGCGAAGCCGCGCTCGAAGAAGTGCTTGCCGCCGCGAAAGCGGCGGGCGTTACGACAATCGTGATAACGCACCGCCCTTCGGTCGCCGCAGCCTGCGACCGCGTGATGCTTCTACGCAGCGGAGTGATCGCAGCCTTCGGTCCAAGCGGCGACGTGATGCGGCAGCCAATCGCCGGCATCGGCCTTGCCCCACAGCGCAGCATGGCGGTGACAGGGTCTTTTGCAACGACGAACCGCGGCACCCCTCATAGTGTCCGCTTTGGATCGTAGAAGATGACAGCACAGAGCCTCGTCCGGGAAGGCACAGCACGCACCGACATTCGCCGGGTGGCATTCGCCGGATACGCGGCAATGGCGATATTGATGGGTTGCTTTGGCTATTGGGCAGTCAGTGCACCGTTGTCCGGCGCGGTCATCACGCAAGGCACAATCTCGGCGACAGGCGGGAACATCCTCATCCAGCATCCCGAGGGCGGCATCATCCAAGAGTTGCTCGTCCATGAGGGTGATCGGGTGCAACAGGCCCAGGAACTGATCCTGCTGGATCGAACAGCCGCGCAAGCCGAACTCAACCGGCTGACGAGACAGTCGATCGCGTTGAAGGCCAGCGCCTCGCGGCTGGAGGCGGAACGCGACGGGTTGGATCGGCTTGCGCCAATCACAGAGGCTGCGCCGGCACCGTTCCAGCACAATTTCGAGGTCCTGGTTCAAGAACAGCAGAAGGAATTCAACGCCAGGCTCGCCCGATTTCGATCGGAACAATCGATCCTCAGGCAACGGGTTGCCATGCATCGCCAATCGGTCGTCGGGTTGCAGGCCCAGAAACAGGCCATTGAGCAACAGGCCGAAATCGTGAAGAAAGAACTGGGCATCAAGACCAGCCTTTTGGACAAGGGCCTCACCAATCGCACTGAATATTCACAGCTTTTGCGTAGCGAGGCCGATCTCGTCGGGCAGGCAGGGGCGCTGGAGGCAAATCTTGCATCGGCCAACACCCAGATCGTCGAAGCGCAGCAGCAGATAGAGCGCCTGACCACGCAACGCGTGGAGGAAGCCCTGACGAAACTCGACGAGGTACGTTCTTCGCTGGCTGACATTGACGAACAGATGCGGGCATCCGAGGCAGTGCTGCGGCGGACGACGATCAAGGCGCCGGCGGCGGGCATCGTGGTATCGTCCACCTACAATTCCAAGGGCAGCGTGATTGCCCCCGGCGAGAAGATCATGGAGATTCTGCCTACGGCATCGGGCTTGATCGTCGATGCACGGCTGCCGCCGAAAGACATTGACCAGGTTCGTGTCGGCCAGCCGGCAAGACTGCGACTATCAGCGTTGAACATGCGGCTCACCCCCGAGATTTCAGCCATGGTGACACAGGTTTCCGCAGATCGGCTCATCGATCAGGCTACGCATGAACCCTATTTCCGCGCCAAGCTGAAGATTGCCGCCAACTTGCCGCCCGGCGTGAAAGCGGAGCAGCTTTACCCTGGAATGCCGGTAGAAGCGTTCATCGGCACCGGCGAACGGACTTTCTTCGAGTATCTCGTACGGCCGATGCGCGATTCCTTCGCGCGCGCTTTCACGGAGCGGTAGATGTTGCGGACCGCGCAATTTTGACCCTGGCCCTCACGCCACGCTCTTTCCGGCGCTCCCTCTCGCCTGCACGCCCGGCGCAAAAATCTCCTGATCGACGAAGATCAATGCCCGCATGGCGCAGCCTTCGCGGATCAGCGGCAGTTCGTTCGGCTCGGTGTCGAAGGAAATCGATTTGGAATGCTGGCCGCCGGCGGTCTGGGCAATCGCTTGCCGCAATGCCGGCTCGATCAGGTCGAAGGCGGCGGCGCTGACACCGACCATGGCGACCGGCGCCGGATCGATCAGCGCGAACAGGCTGCCGAGGCCGTAGCCGAGCGCTTCGCCGGCCTTGCGATAGGCTTCCCGTTCGGGTCCGTCACCTTCGCGGGCCGCGGCAGCCAGGGCGCGCATGTCGGCGTCGCTGACATCGGCGACGGGTTCTGCATCCTCGCCCATCTGCCTGGCGTTGCGCCAGATGGCGTAATTGCCCGCATAGGCTTCGACGCAGCCGCGCCGTCCGCAGCGGCAGAGCGCGCCGTTCGGCCGATGGATCATGTGGCCGAATTCGCCGCCCGAGGAATGGGTGCCGGTGAACAATTCGCCCTTCAGCACCAGGCCCATGCCGATGCCGTGCGACAAAAGGATAGCGATGAAATCGTCGCGGTAACGATCGGGGTCGCGCCACCGCAGCGCCACCGCCATCATGTTGCAGTCGTTCTCCATTATGGCGGGGATGCCGAACGCGTCTTCGAATATGTCAGCGAAGGCGATATCGGTGTGCGGCGTGATCGGCGACCACAGCATGGCGCGGGCACGGGTGTCGGTAATGCCCTGGATCGCCAGCGCGATGCGGGCGATGCTGCGCACGTCCAGGTCGGGATCTGCCAGGCGGCGCCGCACGATTGCCGTGCATTCACCGATCAGCGACTCGCGCGACATCGTCAGCGTGTCCAGCCGGCGCTGTTCCTCGGATACTACCTGGCCGGCATAGTCGATGACGGCGACGGAGAGGAAGTTCAGCGACAGCACCACGGTCATTACCGCGGCCGCTTCCGGATTGAGGCTGAGGCCGACCTGCGGCCGGCCGCGTTTGAGCGAGCCGGCCTCGCTCGGCTTGCTTTCGGTCAGGATGCCTTCGACGATCAAGTCGGAGGAAATCGCCGAGATGGTCGAATGGCTGAGGCTTGTGGTCGCGGCGATTTCGGTGCGGGACGGTTGTCCGGCCTGGCGCACGGCCGCAATTACCATCGCCCGGTTGCGGCGACGCAGATCGTCGTGGCGGATTCCGACCGACATGTTCTTTCACGTCCTCCCGGTCGCCGCGGTTCTTCCTGCCCTGGAACGCTGTCGGTGACGCAGGTAAATACTGGCAGAAGCTGCACGCCCTGTCATTTATTTATTCCGAGACTCGAAAAAAACTCGAAATGACATCAAAATCCATCAGAATCGATGTTGACAGCGTTCGGACGTTGGCCCAGTGTTTTTTCGAGGCTCGAAAAAATAGGGCTTCTGTGCCGGCCCTCGGGTCAGTTTGGTCGCGCCATACGCGGCGCAGGGAGGATAATATGAAAAGATTCACAGCCGCCATCCTGGCGGGTGCCGCCATGTCGCTGACGCTCGCGTCTGTCGCGCAGGCGAAGGACAAGGTCGTCGGCGTTTCGTGGTCCAATTTCCAGGAAGAGCGTTGGAAGACCGACGAGGCCGCCATGAAGACGGCGATCGAGGCCGCCGGCGACAAGTACATCTCCGCCGATGCGCAGTCCAATCCCGGCAAGCAGCTCACCGATGTCGAAAGCCTGATTTCGCAGGGCGCCAATTCGCTGATCATCCTGGCGCAGGACGCCTCGGCCATCGGCCCTGCGGTGCAGAAGGCGCTGGACGAAGGCATTCCGGTCGTCGGCTATGACCGGTTGATCGAAAACAAGGACGTCTTCTATCTGACCTTCGACAACAAGGAAGTCGGCCGCATGCAGGCCCGCGAAGTGTTCAAGGTCAAGCCGGAAGGCAACTACGTCTTCATCAAGGGCTCCGGTGCCGATCCCAATGCCGACTTCCTGTTCTCGGGCTCGATGGAAGTGCTCAAGGAAGCCATCGACAGCGGCAAGATCAAGAATGTCGGCGAAGCCTACACGGATGGCTGGCTGCCCGCCAACGCCCAGAAGAACATGGAACAGTTCCTGACCGCCAACGACAACAAGGTCGACGCGGTGGTCGCGGCCAATGACGGCACCGCCGGTGGCGTCGTCGCGGCGCTGACGGCGCAAGGCCTTGCCGGCACAGTGCCGGTCTCGGGTCAGGACGGCGACCACGCCGCGCTGAACCGTATCGCGCTCGGCACGCAGACCGTTTCGGTATGGAAGGACGCGCGTGAGCTCGGCAAGACCGCCGCCGAGATCGCTTCGCAGCTCGCAGACGGCAAGAAGACCGGCGACATTGCCGGCGCCAAGGACTTCACGACGCCGGGCGGCAACACCGTCAAGTCGCTGTTCCTGACCCCGATTGCCATCACCAAGGACAATCTCAACCTCGTCATCGACGCTGGCTGGATCAAGAAGGAAGAAGTCTGCACGGGCGTCGCTGCCGGCACCGTCGCGGCCTGCAACTAAAAGCTGGCTTGTGCCTGCATTCTCAACGCCGCGGCCCAAAAGCCGCGGCGTTTTCTCAAAAACTTTTGTGTTTCCGCATCATGCGGATAGCTTCTAGGCTGGGCTCCGGCATGCGCGTCAGACGGCCAGTCGGTGGGAGGAAATCATGACCGATACGACGTCCAACCCACAGGCCGATACGGCGCGCGCGTCGGAACTCGGGGCCGTCGCCCGGTTCCTGAAGGCGACCGAGATCGACACCCGCATGCTCGGCATGATCGGTGCGCTGCTGGTCATCTGGATTGGGCTGCATGTCATTTCCAGCCTGCGCCTGGGCGTCAACCCGCTCGATTTCGACAGCCGCACCTTTCTCACGCCGCGCAATCTGTGGAACCTGTCGGTGCAGACATCCGCGGTTGCCATCATGGCCTGCGGCATGGTGCTGGTCATCGTCATGCGCAACATCGACCTGTCGGTCGGTTCCGCCGAGGGCCTGATCGGCATGGTAATGGGATTTGCTCAGGTTCATTTCCTGGTGCGCTTTGTCGGGCTCGAACTCGGCAATCCGTGGATCTGGGTCCTGGCGCTGGTCATCGGCCTGGCGCTTGGCCTGTTGATCGGCGCCTTTCAAGGCTTCGTCATCGCCTATCTCGAAGTGCCCGCCTTTATCGTGACGCTGGGTGGCCTGCTGGTCTGGCGCGGTGCGGCCTGGTGGGTCACGTCAGGCCAGACCGTGGCGCCGCTCGACGCCACCTTTCAGCTGATGGGCGGCGGGCCGGCGGGATCGATCGGCGCGACCTGGAGCTGGGTCGTCGGGATCGTCGCCTGCCTCGCCGTGGTGTTTGGGCTGTTCAACGGCCGGGTGCAGCGCAAGCGTTTCCGGTTTCCGCTACGTCCGATCTGGGCCGAGACGCTGCTCGGAGTCGTCACCTGCGGCGCCATCATGGGCGCGGTCTGGCTCGCCAATTCCTATCCCTGGCCGATCGGCATCGTGAACAGATATGCGGCCGCCAACAACATCACCCTTCCCGAAGGCGGCCTGTTCATCGCCCACGGTATCGCCATACCGGTGCTGATGGCGGTCGCCGTCGGGCTGGTCATGACCTTCATCACCAACCGCACCCGCTTCGGCCGCTATGTCTTTGCCATCGGCGGCAATCCCGAGGCGGCCAATCTCGCCGGCATCAACACGCGCTGGATCACCATGAAGGTGTTCATGATCATGGGCGTGCTGGCCACGATCGCCGCGGCAATCTCCTCGGCCCGGCAGAATTCGGCCACCAACGTGCTTGGAACGCTCGACGAACTGCTGGTCATTGCAGCCGCCGTAATCGGCGGCACGTCGCTTGCCGGCGGATCGGGAACGATCATCGGCGCCATGCTGGGCGCGCTGCTGATGCAGTCGCTGCAGTCCGGCATGGTGCTGCTCGGCGTCGACTCGCCGCTGCAGAGCATCGTCGTCGGGGCCGTACTGGTCATCGCCGTGTGGCTCGACACCGTCTATCGCAAGCGCGTCTAGGAGGGCATGCCATGATTGACAAGACTGCTCCTGCAGCCACCGCGCTGATCGACATGAGGAACATCTCGATCGCGTTTGGCGGCATCCGCGCCGTCGACGACGCCTCGATCGATCTTTTCCCCGGCGAGGTCGTGGCGCTGCTCGGCCATAATGGCGCCGGCAAGTCGACATTGATCAAGATCCTGTCCGGCGCCTACAAGCGCGATTCGGGCCAGATCTTCGTCAACGGCGAGGAGGCATCGATCTCCAATCCACGCGACGCCAAGAAATATGGCATCGAGACGATCTACCAGACGCTGGCGTTGGCCGACAATGTCGATGCCGCCGCCAATCTGTTCCTCGGCCGCGAGCTGATGACCGCCTGGGGCACGCTCGACGACGTTGCCATGGAGGCCGAGGCGCGCAAGGTGATGGGTCGGCTCAATCCCCGGTTCCAGCGCTTCAAGGAGCCGGTGATCAAGCTGTCGGGCGGCCAGCGGCAATCGGTGGCGATCGCGCGTGCGATCCTGTTCAACGCCCGCATCCTGATCATGGACGAGCCGACGGCGGCGCTTGGTCCGCAGGAAACGGCGCAGGTCGGCGAACTGGTCAAGCAGCTCAAGTCCGACGGCATCGGCATCTTCCTGATCAGCCACGACATCCACGATGTGTTCGAGCTTGCCGACCGGGTCTGCGTCATGAAGAACGGCCAGGTCGTCGGCACCGCCCGCACCACCGATGTCACCCAGGACGAGGTGCTGGGGATGATCATTCTGGGCAAATGCCCGCCGGGCGCCATTCCCGGACCGGGCGCGCTGAAGATAGCGGCCTGAGATCGAGCCAGATCGCGGTTGCCGGACAAGTGATATGCCAGCCGTAAGGATGGCTTGGCCTTGGCATTGTGTTGGCACGGCGACTTGCCCATAAAGGTCCGACATTGCTCAGGGACCGCACGATCCGTTGAAGAAGCTTTTTCCGATCATCGCCTTTATCGCCGTCGCGCTGATCAGCATGGTGATGGCAGGTTTTGCCTATTTCGCCACGCAGGAAGCCGCGCGCATCAAGTTCGAGGCGACTGCCGACGATGCGCTCAACCGGATCGAGAGCCGCATCGACCTGCATCTGTCGCTGCTGCGCTCAACGCAGGCCCTGTTCGACGCCCGCAATGGCGATATTTCTCGCAATGAGTTCAAGGCGTTCTTCAACGCGCTCGATGTCGACAAGAATTTCGCCGGCTTGCGCGGTATCGGCTTCCTCAGGCTGGCAAAGGCGGGCGACGAGGCGACGGTCGAACGCGATATGCTGCACGATTATGGCGACAGTCATCCAATCTATCCGGATACCACTCAACCCTGGCGCACCCCTATCGTGCTGTTCGAACCGCTGGATCCATCCAATCAAGCCGGCATCGGCTATGACATGTTCAGCGAACCGGCGCGGCGTGTGGCGATCGAAAAGGCGATGTCCAACGACCAGCAGCACGCCAGCGGGCTGGTGCAATTGGGCCAGGACACGGGCGCCGCGCAGACGTTCACCGGCTTCTTCGTTTTCGTGCGGCTCAATGTCGAAACCGCTCCCGACGTCATCAATGCTTCGAGATCCTCGACGGCCGGTTTTCTCTATGCGGCCTTTCGGGCTCGCGATCTGTTCCAGACCGCGCTCAGCCGGTCGCCGTTGCTGCCGGTCAACACCGAAATCTATGATGGCGATGGTGCCGTGAACGGCGATAATCTGCTGTTCCGGTCGGAGACGCCGCCGGCGTCGACTTTCGGCGACAGGCTGCTGGTCACCCGAAAGATCATCGTCGCCGGACGGCCGTGGACTGTCCTGTTCCGGCCGACAAGCGCCTTCTCGCAGCCGTCGTCGCGCGCCATTCCGGTGATGCTGGGGCTGTTCGGCCTGCTGTTGGCGGGCGCCATCGCGCTGGTGGCGCGCTATCAGGAGCGGGCCTATGAGGCAGCGTCGCGATTGCACGAAACGACGGAAAAGAGCCTGATCGAAAAAGACCTGATGCTGCAGGAGATGAAGCATCGCATCAAGAATTCGATTACCAGGGTGCTGGCTATCGCGCGCCAGACGGCGTCGCGGGCTACCGACGTCAACGAGTTTTCCGCATCCTTCTCGGCCAGGCTGCAGGCGATGGCGGCGTCCCAGGATATGCTGACGCGCTCGCGCTGGCAGAAGGCCGATCTTGGCGATCTCCTGCGCATCGAGCTGGGTCAGGTGTTCGGCAAGGAGCTACCCGATGAGCTGTTGTCGGGACCACAGGTGCTGCTCGACGAAACCACGACGCAAGCGCTCGGCCTGACCTTCCACGAACTGGCGACGAATGCGCTGAAATACGGCGAAGCCGGCAATTCCGTCGGCGCGCTGAAAGTGGACTGGTCGGTCGAAGGGCGCGGGCGCGACAGGACGCTGGCTCTCAATTGGCGCGAAAACGGGCAGACCAAACTCGAAGCGCCAGCCAAGACCGGATTCGGCACCAAGCTGATCGATCTCAACGTGACGCGCGAACTGCGCGGTACGATTAAACGCGATTACCAGGCCAATGGGCTGAACGTGGAAATCAAAATTCCACTCGCCAACTGAGCGCGACCTTCACCCGAAAAGGATCAAGCGTCCAGACATGAAAAATCCGAAGGCCAGCGGACCGGCCTCCGGATCGACGTTTCGATGATCGCCGAATTAGTTGCAGCGAGCCGTGTAGATCCGGCCGCGATGATCGCGATATTGGCAATAGCCGTTGCGCAGATTGCGCACCAGCAGGCCGGAACCGGCACCAACGGCCGCGCCGATCAGCGCACCCTTGCCGCCGCCGACCAAGCCGCCGACACCGGCGCCGATCAAGCCGCCGCCAACCACGTCCTGCTCGGTCGAGGTGCAGCCGCTGACGGCAACCACCGCAACCAGTGCAATAATCATCTTCCGCATAGAGTCACTCCTCACTTTTTGTCCTCACTTGGTAAAGCTCCAGCTGCCATTTAGCATGAAATGACGGCCTTTGCTGCTGCAATCTATTGTTGGTGAAGATAGTCTTTTTCTGGGCGTGCCGCGTTCGACGCCATTACGAGGCTGGAAATTGCCAAAGACGCGTCAAGCGTACCATCGGCGCGCACATTCCAGACGATCTTATCATAGTCGTCTTCAAGCGCCGGATCGACGGCAAGGCATTTGGCGACGATGTTGTCAGCCTGCCCTTGCACGTCGCCCAAGGCGAACGGGCGTTCGGCCACGCATTGCTCGGCGCTCGCGAAAACGCTTCTGGGCACCTGGAGTTCACGGCAGTCGGCCATCGTGTTCGAGCAACCGATGACCAGCAGCAATGCAGCGATATGTTCCATGGCGGGAAGTCCTCTCGCCATAGTAACGGTCTACATTCGCCAAAGTTCCTGGCTCGCTGGGCCGGGCAGGGAAGTAAGAGGGCGACAATCGATTCTGTCACCGGCCGAAACGAGCTGGCCTCAGACCAATTGGTACAGGGCGACCACCGCGATCACGGCCAGCAGGCCCAGCGACAAGGCGCAAGGCCCCATTGGGAACAGGGGCCAGCGGTGGCGCGGATGCCTCGGAGTCCTCAAACTCGCCCATGGAAATCCGGGCGGCCTGCTCCAGTCTGTTCATGTCGGCAACCGTCAAGGCATTCCTCCCGCACCATGCTGCAATCCTGCTGCGGAAATGTTCGGTGATGCAACAAGTTCCAGCGGTATCTGGGAAAAACAGCATCTGCTTTTATGGTGAACAGCTGGTTAAGGAAGCTCGGGTCGCTCAATCCGTCTCGAAATTGCCGTGCGGAACGACAAGGCGGTACTCGAGACGGCCAGCCGCGATTTCGAGCGTCGCCGTTCCGTTCAGCGACGTCGGCACGACCCGTTCGAGTGCGACGCTGCCGAAGCGCTTCTCGCTACGCCTAACATCACTGGCTCCGATTGCCTCGGCCCATGTCAGGGACAGGGAGGTTCCCGTGTCGGCGGCGGTCAGGTTAGCTGTAACATCGACGAATCCATCGGGCCGCGACAGGGCGCCATAGCTCACCGAATTGACGGCGAGTTCATGCATCGCAAGGCCGATATGCAGGGCAGCGTTGGGATTGAGATAGGGGTTTGCCCCCTGAAATCTCAGGCTGCGAACCGGATCGCCGCCGTAGCGGCCCACCTGGCCCGATACGAGTTCGCGAAGTGCTGCACCCCGCCAGTTGGAAGAGGTCACGAGATCTTGGGACGAAGCCAGCGATTGCAGCCGGCCGCGAAAGCGTGTCAGGAAATCGCCGATGCTGTCGGAGTAGCGACCGGTTTGGGTGGCTATGCTCTGGATGATCGCCAGCAGGTTTTTGGAGCGATGGCTTACCTCCCGCAACAGCGTCGTCAGGGTCTGCTCGCGGCGCTTTTGCTCGGTCGTCTCGACCATTGTGGTGACGACGCCTTGCACCGTGCCGCCGTCGCCGTGGTCGGCATCGATCCAGACCTCAAACCAGCGGCTGCCATCCTCGACGGGAACGCTGATCTCGAGACGTTGGGGGTTGCCGGATGCAATGACGTCGCGCTTGGCCGCGCCGATGCGGTCGGCCTGCGCCTCCGGCAGAATACCGATGCTGTCGGTGGTGTCCGAAACCCAGGGCGCACGCATGTTGCGCGCCCATACGGTTTTCATCTCGCGATCCTGGTAGAGAACGGAAATGCCGGCATTGTGCAACGCGTGAAGAAGGGCGCGGCCGAGCTGCATGCCGCTTTCGGCAGGATGGAGGGCGATGACTTCATCGCTTTGCACGTCGTCCTTCCTGTTTCTGGTCCTGGAACCCATCGGCCAAACTGTCCACCCAATTCAGGCTGAACGGCTCACCGGTGAATGGGTTCCAAACAGGTTTCCCGAACCCGCCGCCAAAAAACGGTCCGCCGGACGGCGTCCTTTAGGACACCGCCCGGCGGTGGCTGGAAACCGTTTGAGGGGTGCGGCTTCCAGTGTTCGGCCGTTCGTTGTTATGAAGCCCGTTTGAACAGGCCCGCAAGAAGCGAAATGACCAGGAAAGCGAGGAAGATGAAAAACAATATCTGCGCTATGCCGGCAGATGTACCGGCGATGCCGCCGAAACCAAGCGCGCCGGCGATGATCGCAACGACGAGAAATACGAGCGCCCAGTAAAGCATGATGCATCTCCTTCGAATGGTGCGATAAAAACGTGGGTGGCTGCGGTTTGTTCCCACCCTTTGCCGAAAAAGACCGAGCTTGCAAATCGTTCAAGCAGGAAGCGCGCAGGAATTTCACCGTCGCCGCCCGCGTGCATCAGGCGGCACGATTACCACTTCCCCAATTCACGACTATGCGGCGGCTTTCGCCTGGCGGTCAAAGAACAGTGCCTGGCTGATCAGCGCCTTGACCATGTCGGGATTGAACGGCTTGGTGACCAGAAAGGCCGGTTCCGGCCGTTCGCCAGTCAAGAGGCGCTCGGGGAAGGCGGTGATGAAGATGACCGGCACCGACGTCGATGACAGGATCTCGTTCACGGCCTCGATGCCGGAACTGCCGTCGGCAAGCTGGATGTCGGCCAGCACCATCTTCGGCCGTGTCTTGCCGAACATCATCACTGCCTCGGCATGGGTGCGCGCCGTTCCAACGACGCGGTGCCCGAGGCTCTCTACCATTTCTTCGATATCCATGGCGATCAGTGGTTCATCCTCGATGATCAGAACGTCGGTTGCCACCTGACGGGATATCTCGTTGCTCGCCTGGGCAAGCAGCTCTGAAAACTCCTGGTCGCCGACGTCGAGGATCTCAGCCGCTTCGTCCTCGCTGAAGCCTTCGACAGCCACGAGCAGAAAGGCCTGACGAGGCCGCGGCGCGATCGCATTCAGATTGGCGGCGGTGCGCTGTTCCCACGCCGATTGCGCCTGCTCCTGCGGGACGCGGATGGCGACGGATGTGAACAGCTTGGCGAAAACCTTGTACAGCGCGATGCGGTCGCTCGATGCTTCGGGAAATATCTCGATATCGGCGATGATGGCCTCGAGCATCGCGGCTACCAGCGCATCACCACTCTCTTGCGACCCGGAAACAGCCCGCGAGAAGCGGCGCAGGAAGGGCAGATGTGGTGCGATGGTGGCGGATAAGCTCATGGTAAGACGTCTCCCTCAGAATGACGTGATTGCATAGGTCAAGCTGACTGCAAGCCCTGACGTTAACGCGGATTTTTTGAAAAAGTTCCGCCTCGACGGAACAAAAGCCGGGGAGTGGCGTTTGTGGTCGGGATGGGCAACCAGACGAGGGCGCCGCTTGCGTTGTGTTGAGTATGATAAGAGCGGCTTGAGCGCTGGGAATACAAGGGCAAAATGAAGGATATGACGAAAGATATTCTGGCTGGCGCCGAGAGCAGGCGCCGGAACGGTTCTGGTGATGCTCTTGGACCGAACTCCGAAATCGGACGCAAACTCAAACAATATTACGACGCGCTGGTCTCCGACGATGTGCCGGATCGCTTTTCCCAGTTGCTTAGCCAGCTGGAACAGGCTGAACCCGCACAGAAGAAGGACTGAGGCATGGCCGCGGTCTCCCAAGGCTTCAAGACCGATCTGCTTGGGGCAATCCCAAGTCTGCGCGCGTTCGCCGTGTCGCTGACTCAAAATGCCGATAAAGCCGACGACCTCGTCCAGGAAACGCTCGTCAAGGCTTGGGACAAGCATGAGAGCTTCCAGCCCGGCACCAACCTCAAGGCCTGGCTTTTCACCATCCTGCGCAACGAGTTCTATTCGCAGATGCGCAAGCGCGGGCGCGAAGTGCAGGACAGCGACGGTATCATGACGGCCAGGCTTGCCGTTCATCCGGCTCAGCACGGCCAGCTTGACCTGAAGGATTTTCGTGGGGCGCTGGAACAATTGCCGGAGGACCAACGCGAAGCCATCATCCTCATCGGCGCGTCTGGTTTCTCCTACGAGGAGGCCGCCGAGATCTGCGGTTGCGCGGTGGGGACGATCAAGAGCCGCGTCAGCCGAGCCCGTACGCGCTTGCAGGAGATCCTGAAAATATCAGGCGAGGACGAGTATGGTCCGGACGCAATTTCGGCCCAGGTAACGAGCTCGCCGGCAAGCTGACCGCGATCGTGTCTCAAGCGCGTCCGCAGGCCGCGGCGACCGCTTGCACGAGGTCTTCACCCGAATAGGGTTTGCCAATCAGCCTGACGCCCGGAAACGATGCCTTGATCTCCTCTGCATCCGAATAGCCCGACGCAAACACGAAAGGTATGCCTGCCGCGCGCAGGCCGGAGGCGAAATCGATCGTCGAGACACCGCCCAGCATCAAGTCGACAATGGCTGCATCGAATCGCGTGGCGACCTCGCGGCCATCGACCTCGGTCAGGTCACGGGCGATCACCACCTCATCGGCGCCATGGTCGCGGCAAAGCTGCTCGACATCCATGGCGATCAGAAATTCGTCCTCCAGGACCAGAATCCGCAATCCGTCAAGCAATGTGGGCACAGGCAAAGACTCCTTGAAACGCCGGAGTCATGATCGCTAATTCGCTTGCTGTCATTTAAAAAAGACATGTGGCAAGCGGGCGGAATCTCAATCCTTGCAACGGGAAACGCGCTCCTCCAAGAGCGGGCTTTCGAAGGGGGTCGAAATGTCAGTCCAGAACAATAGCCAATATCCTTGCGAGAACTGCCCATTGCGGCCGTTGCCGATTTTCCGCGATTTCGAAAAACAGGAACTGGCCTTCATCAGCAAATTCAAGAAGGGCGAACTCGCAGTCGAAAAGGGTGGCACGGTGCTGGTGGAGGGAAGCCATAGCGCCCATCTCTACACCGTGCTCTCCGGCTGGGCGTTTCGCTACAAGTTGTTGCGGGACGGCCGCCGCCAAATCCTCAACTATCTCATGCCCGGCGATCTGATCGGCCTGCAAGGCAGTGTGATGGGCGAGATGCAGCATTCCGTAGAGGCACTGTCGCCGATGCTGCTGTGTGTTTTCGAGCGCGAATATCTGCATGAGCTGTACCGCAATCATCCCGGGCTGGCCTATGACATCACCTGGATCGCATCGCGTGAAGAGCGGATGCTGGACGAGAACCTGCTCAGCCTCGGGCGCCGCAGTGCGATCGAGCGCGCTGCCTATCTCATCGCCTTCATCGGCAGCCGCGCCAAGGTCGTTGGACTGAATGGCAACCAAACTGTCCAGATACCGATCACGCAGCAGCACATTGCCGATACGCTCGGCCTGTCGCTGGTTCACACCAACAAGACGATCCGCAAGCTGATGGATCGCAAGCTGATCGTCTGGCGCGACGGCGGCTGCGTGGTCTCCGACAATGAAGGCCTCAAGCGGCTCGCCGGCTGGGAAGGGCTGGGTGAAGCGCGCCGGCCATTAATCTGAGGAAGCGTCTCTTGCCGGAGCCGACGGACCGGTGCGCGCCGATGCGTTTTCGGCTACTTTGTCCCAATGCCGGAACCTTGAGGCGGGCAGCGCGTTTGAAACCAAGCAATCACAAGGAGTTAAGCCATGGCCACTGCCGCAGGAAAGACCGCAAACGACGCCCGTGCAAATGCGGACCTGGAAGCCGACATCAGGCAGTTGAAGGCCGACATCGACAAGCTCACCAAACAACTGGCCAAGACCGGCGAGCATGGTTATGGCACCGCGCGCCGCGCAGCCACGGAAGGGGTCGAGCAGTTGCGTGCGCAGGGCGAAGCAGCCTTTGACAGCCTGCGCAGCAATGCCAAGGACATCGAAGCGCAGATGATGGCAAGTGTACGCGAAAAGCCGGTGACGTCACTGGCGATCGCCGCCGGCGTCGGCTTCCTTTTCGCACTCATCGCGCGTCGCTAGTCGCTTCGGATGGGAATGCTGGCAACCCTGATCTCGGGTCTCGCCTCGGGGGAGACCGTGGCCGCCATATACCGGGCGCGCACGGCGGCAATCGTCTATGTGATCGCCATGGCCGCCGCACTTTGCGGTCTCGGCTTTCTTGTCGGGGCCGCCTATATCTGGGCGGCGATGCGCTATGGGCCGCTTGCCGCGGCACTGGGGTTCGGCGTCGGTTTTCTGGTGCTTGCCGGGCTTGTCCTGCTGGTCTACCGGATATCGGCAGGCTCGCGTGCCCGGCGCCGGGCGCAGCGCCGCAATGCCGACATGAAGGCGATCGGCATCACCGCCGCACTCGCCGTGCTGCCGAGCCTGCTTAAGGGAAAAGGCGGTCTCGGCGTCATTCTGGGGCCGGCCGTGGCCCTCGCGGCCTACGCCATCTACCGCGAGAATGTGAAATCCGACGATCCGGACGAGAGCGAGCGGAGATAGAGCTGTCGGGAGGTCACTTCGACAGATCTTCCAGGGGCATCGATATTTCGGCAAATACGCCTTCCGGCCGGAATTCATGGGTCACTTCGCTGGAAATGACCTTGGCAAGGCTGCGGCGAATGAGGATCGAGCCGAAGCCGTGCCGATCCGGCGGAGCGACTTGCGGGCCGCCGCTTTCACGCCAGGTCAGCACAAGACGCCGGGCATCCCTCCTGCCTTGCGTCCTCCAGCCGAGGTCGACCCTGCCTGACGGCACCGACAGCGAGCCATATTTCAGCGCGTTGCTGGCGAGTTCATGCAGGATCAGGCCAAGCCCGATGGCCTGGTCGGGCGACAGCAGCAGGTCGTCGCCGGAGATCGTCATGCGCGGCTGCTCGGCCGTTTCGAAAGGTTTGACCTCGATTTGGACGAGTTCACTGATGCCGATGCCACGCCACTCGCGGTCCGACAACAGATTGTGGGCGATGCCCAAGGCCTGAAGCCTGGCGCCGAAGGCCTCGAGGAACTGGCTTGGCTGGCGGGCATGGCGCACGGTCTGTGTTGCCAGCGCCTGGACGGTCGCCAAAGTGTTCTTGACGCGATGGTTGAGCTCACGCAGCAGCAGCCGTTGCCGTTCGTCGCCGAGCTTGCGCTCGGAGATGTCGTAGTTGACGCCGAAGATCAATGTCGGCTTGCCGTCGCCGTCACGCTCGATCACACGGCCGCGCGTGGCGAGCCAGCGCGGCGGGTGAAAGCCCTTCACCCGGTATTCGCCGAAATAGTCGTCGCTGCCGGTCAGGGCGTCGCGAAAGCGGGTTTCGGTCTGGTAGACGTCACGCGGATCGATGGCGGTGAGGATGTCGCGTGCGCGCAACCGGTTGGAGCGCGGCAGGTTGAACAGCTCCGACATCAATGTGTCGCATTCGATGATATCGGTACGGATATCCCATGCCCAGCTGGCGAGCGATGCCGCATCGAGTGCGATGGCGCGCCGTTTTTCCTCGCGAACCAGTGCGGCCTCGGCGATCGTGCCGCTGCGGGTTGCGTCCTTGAGGGTGAACAGGCTGGCGGCGAGGCCGGCGAGCGCCTTCAACTGGTCGAGCTCGGCGCGGGATGGAGAACCATGCGGCTCGCGGTCGAGCACGCACAGCGTGCCGATGCGGGCACCTGCCACGATCATCGGTGCGCCGGCATAGAAGCGGACATGGTGCTTTCCGGTGACCAGCGGGTTTGTCTTGAAACGGGGGTCCGTCGTTGCATCCACGACAACCATCGGCTCGTCGCCGGCGGCAATCGCATGGGCGCAGAACGAGACGTCGGTCGTGGTTTCGGTCTCGTCCAGGCCGAAGCAGGATTTGAACCACTGCCGTTCCAGGTCGACGAGTGTGACCAGAGCAATCGGCGCCTGCATCACCGCCGCGGCAAGGCTGCTGACGCGGTCGAAATCCGGGTCGGCCGCCGTATCCAGCATCTCCAACCCGTGCAGCACAGCGAGCCGGTCAACATCCCTGACTGCGCGCGCAACTTCGGCGGGCAGCTCGGGCACTGTTTGCGTCTTGCCAGTCACCCCAATTGCCTCGTCCCGGTCATCGCCGCCGCATGCTTGCGACGGTGCAAGGCCAACGCGCTTTTCCGGAACCATCCTAGCGAGGAACCGTTACCCGACAATGATTTGCCGAGCGCGCCAGTTGGTGCAGAATGAGACAGGGATCGAGCATGGCCAAGATCATTCCAGAAAACAAGGCCCGGCAGGGGCGATGGGGCTGGCATGGATTTCGAATCCTGATCGCCGCATTGCTTCTGGTGTTTGCCGCGTGGGGCATTGCCGAGATCTATGGAGTGTTGATCAAGACGCCAACCAGCGATGAACAGCATGTCCCCACACCGCCCAACACCACCGAAGAGGCTCCTGCTGGTTAAAGCCGGTTTGTTGGATGCAACGCACCGCATCAGGCGGCTCTCGATTGAGCCGCGCTCGCCGGCACCAGTACATTCAGCGCGCCAGGCTGGATCTCGATTACCGTTTCACGGTCAAGCCTGACCAGTTCGCCGTCCATGACGGCGCGAAACTTGCGGCTGCTCGAATGGATTCTCAGCACCGTTCTGTTCGTCTGGTGGATTTCGACATGTTCGTTGTCGCGCCATTTGCCGCGCGCCACGTTGAAGAAGAACTTGACCAGTTCGGCGCGCTGCTTCGCCACCGTGACATAGACACCAAGCACGCCGCCCGCCGGATTGTCGGTGTAGGGCAAATGGCCTTCGCCGAACAAATTGTTGGTGACGCCAATGCCGGTGATGCGGGCCGCCATTTCGGCCTCGCCGATGCTGAGTGTCACATTCATCGCAGGTGGATTGTTGATCGTCGCCCAAGCCGCCTTGGCCGAGGCGCGGATCTTTCCCAACCGCGAACCGAACTCCATCTTCTGGCGCAGTTGCACCATCTTCGCATGCATGCCGATCGAGAACTGGTGCACGAAAGGTTGGCCATTGGCCGTCGCCACGTCCACTGCGATGATTTCGCCGTCGGCGAAGGATTTCAGCGCGCCGTCGAGCGACTGCGGAATGCCCAGCCCGCGTGCGAACAGGTTCATGGTGCCGGCCGGCAATATGGCTAGCGCCTTCTTCGTGCCCATCAGCCGGGCAGCCGCGGCGGAAATGGTCCCGTCGCCGCCACCCGCCAGCACGATGTCGACCGAGCGACGCGAAGCTGCGCTGTCGAGCGTTTCCACCACGTCCTTGCCGGCGACAATTTCGATGCTGAGCGAGTGACCCGCCGCTTCCAGCGTTTGATGCATCCGGTCGGAGAATGCGGCGAGGTCGGTGGTGCGCAAAGTGCCGCCATCCCGGTTCAGCACCGCTGCGAATTTCATGCCCCGCTCCACCATGTCAGCCGAAAAGTGGCCGGGACACACCCAGCCGATGGCTGAAACGCGGCGGCGACGGAAAGGTTCCCTAGCTACGCGTGGGCTGCCCGGCGGCCCGATATTTCTGTGGTTTCGTTTCCCGGACGGCAGCGGTTTGTCGGAACAACAGACTGGTCACGACGTTGTGAACCTGTAGATGCCGCGTCCGATTTCCCCAGCGAAGACGCGGCGCATGAGATCAGGCACGAGGAGAGACTATCATGATCCGCAATCTTTTAGCCACGACCGCACTCGCAACACTGATCGCCACCGGCGCTTATGCGCAGAGTGCGACGACCCCGACGCCGGCGCAGAGCCCCGCCGTTCAGGAGTCAGGCGCTGCAGCAGTCCGCGCAGAGGGCAGCATCGTCACCAACATCATCGGTGAATCCGTCTACAACGGCACCGGCGATGATGCCGAGAACATCGGCAAGGTCAGCGACGTCGTCTTCGACAAGGATGGGCAGGCGAAATCCGTTGTCATCGACGTCGGCGGTTTTCTGGGCGTCGGCGCCAAAAGCGTTGCCTTCGACTACAGCAAGCTGCAGTGGGCCGAAAAGAATGGTGACCGCTGGCTGGTGGCCCCGACGACCAGGGACGAGCTGACGGCACAGGCAGAATTCGACAGCAAGCCCTACGCGCCGGCCCCGGCGCCTGCCGCATCGACCGACGCGACAGCACCGACGGCACCCGCTACGACGGATACGGCACAAAAGCCGGCCGACATGAACGCCGCACCGGCGGAACCGGTGAAGCGCGCGGATGGTAACCTTGCCACCAACATCATCGGTGAAAACGTCTATAACGGCACCGGCGACGACGCGCAGAATATCGGTGACGTCAATGACATCGTGCTGACTAGGGAAGGCAAGGCCGAGTCCCTTGTCATCGGTGTTGGTGGTTTCCTTGGTCTCGGCGCCAAGAACGTCACCTATGACTTCTCCAAGGCGCAGTGGGCCGAGAAGGATGGCGACCGCTGGCTGGTCGCCCAGACCACCAAGGAAGAGCTGCAGGCGCAGCCGGATTTCGACCGCAAGGCCTATGATCCGGCGCCGGCAACGACGGCTTCCAATGAGCCTGCGGCCACCGCTCCGGCAGCTGTGCCCTCTGACACCACGGCTCCTGCTGTCGCTCCGGCAGACAAGACCGCCGAAGCTCCGGCCGCGACGACCCCTGACGCCTCGGCTCCCGACCAGACACAGACTGCCGCCATCGACAAGTCGACGTTGACCGAGATGCCGGTCGGCGAGATTCGTGCCGATGACCTGAAGGGCACGACTGTCTACGGCGCCAACGACGCCAGGGTCGGCGAGATCGGCGATGTCGTGCTTGCGCCCGACAAGAAGGCCGACGCGGTGATCGTCGACGTCGGCGGCTTCCTCGGCATCGGTGAGAAGGAGGTCGCGGTCGGCATGGATAATCTCAAATTCATGACCGATAAGGACGGCAACAAATATCTTTACACGACCTTCACCAAGGAACAGCTTGAGGCTCAAACCGCCTATGACAAGGGCAGCTATGCCGAACAGCGCGATCAGCAGCGCATGATCGTAAGGTAATTCTGTTCAGCCAAATGAAGCCCGCGCTGGCAACGGCGCGGGCTTTATTTATGTGTGGCCAGGTGGCAGGCCAGCGGCATGGCCGACTAGGCCGTTCTCGGTCAATTCGGCCAGTGCCAACGACTGGTCGAGATGTTCGGCCCGCCAGGCGAGCAGCCGTTCGGCGAATTCCAGGCGCACGGTGAGATGACTGGGGTCGGCCGCGAGATTGTCCAGCTCGCCCGGATCGTTTTCCAGATCGAACAGCAGCGGCGGCAGGTTGCCGCCGAAATGCACATACTTGAAATGTTCCGTGCGGATAACGGCGAGGTTGCATTGACGTGCGGCGATGCCGAAATGGTTTTCGGCCTCGCCCGCGGCAATCGAGCGGAAGTCAAACTCCCAATGCGCGGCATCGCGCCACGCCGCAGGGGTTTCTCCGCTCAGGAACGGCTTCAGCGAGGCGCCGTCGAGATGCGGCGCGGGCTTTTCGCCGAGTAGGTCGAGAAGGGTCGGCAAAATGTCGACCGCTTCGGTGAAGCTGTCGACACGGCCGCCGGCAGCCTTGCCGTGGCGCGGATCGCGGACAATCAGCGGAATGTGGTAGCTGCCGTCGAAATAGCCGCCCTTGCCCAGCATGAAATGGTCGCCCATCATCTCGGCATGGTCCGAGGTGAGCACGATGATGGTGTCGTCCCACGCGCCCGCGGCCTTAAGTGCTTGCCAGACGCGGCCGAGCTGCGCGTCGACCTCGGAAATCATGCCGTAATAGATCGCGCGGATGCGGCGAAAATCGTCTTCGCTCCAGTCGTGCACCTTGTCTCTGGCTTCGGGCCGGAATTTTATCTGTTTCTGCCGGCCGAGATCATAGGCTAGATAGGGATGGTTTTCCGCCTCTTCCTGCCAGCTTGCCGCGCGCCGGAAGGCCGGGCCGTCAGCCGGATCGTACATTGTATTGTAGGGCTCCGGGGCAATGAAGGGCGGGTGCGGGCTGATGAAGGAAAGATGCGCGAACCACGGCGCGGCGTGCTCCTGTTCGCCAAGCCAACGCGTGAATTCGCCGGTCAGGAAGGCCGCCGGGGTTTGTTGCCCGCGGTAGACGGGCGGCGCGTTGCTGATGGTGGTCCCGGCGCCGTCGGCCAGCGGACGGTGGATGTCGGGGGAGCCGGCGCTGGCGTCGACACCTTGCAGCTCCAGCCAGGATAGCCATTGCTTCTGGTGCTCCGGCAGCAACTGGCGCACCGTAAAGCCGGGCAGCACGCCTTCATAGCTTTGCAGCCGCGGATCGCCCGGGGCCAGCAGGCGCGGATCGAGCGAGACGTCGGTGTAGCCGAACAGCGTCGGATCATAGCCCAAGGCCCGAGCCGAGAGCGCGATGTTGCCGTGGCGCGCGTCGAGCGGCGTGCCGTTGCGGCAGACGCGGTTGTTCATCTGGTAGAGACCGGTGTAGAGGCAGGCGCGGGCGGGCGAGCAGGGCGCCGCGCCGCCATAGTGCCGCTTGAACAGCACACCCTCCCCGGCCAGTGCGTCGGCGTTCGGCGTCTGCACAACCGGATGACCGGCTGCGGACAGACAATCGCCACGCCACTGATCGCATGTGATCAGGAGAATGTTGGGCCGCCTGGCTTTTCCAGTCACTCACGATACCTTTGTCCCGGAATGTCGAATGCCGTTCATGGAAACGAATTCTGGCCACGGCGCAAGCCCGACTCTGCGAGCCAATTGGTGAACGAACTCTGTTCCATCGTTCACTTTTGCGACACAGTCCATTCTGTGTTTGCCGCCTTTGCGTAAACTGCTCGGGTCCTCATATTGGCATGGACAGCGGCGAGGGCCGCACAAGTACCAAGGGAAGGAGCAAGACAATGCTCGACCAGATCAAGGGCCTGCATCACGTCACGTCGATGGCCAGGGATGCCCGCCAGAACAACGATTTCTTCACCAGGAAACTCGGCCAGCGCCGGGTCAAGAAGACTGTCAATTTCGACGCGCCCGACGTCTATCATCTCTATTATGGCAATGAGACCGGCACGCCGGGTTCGGTGATGACCTATTTCCCTTTCCCCGACATCGGCAAGGGCCGGCATGGCGTCGGCGAAGTCGGAACCACCGTCTACTCGGTGCCGGAAGGCACGCTTGCCTATTGGGAAAAACGTTTTGCCGATGAGGGCGTCACCGGCCTCTCGCGCGAAGAGACCTTCGGCGAGAAGCGCCTGACTTTTGCCGGACCGGATGGTGACGGCTTCGCGCTGGTCGAGGGCAAGGGCGACGGCAGAGCGCCCTGGGCGAAAGGCGGTGTTCCGGTCGACCAGGCGATCCGCGGTTTCCATTCGGTATCGCTCAGGCTGAAGGATGGCGGCGCCACTGAGGAGCTGCTGAAGTTCATGGGCTATGAGGAAGTCGACAAGTCCGGCAATCTCAGGCGGCTGGCGGTGAAGAACGGCAATGGCGCCGATGTTATCGACATCGAATCGCTGCCGAGCACGGCCTTCGCCGATCTCGGTGCCGGCTCCGTCCATCACGTCGCCTTCGCGGTCGAGAACCGCGCCAGGCAGCTCGAGGTGCGCAAGGCGTTGATGGACACGGGCTATGGGGTGACGCCGGTGATCGATCGCGACTACTTCTGGGCGATCTATTTCCGCACACCGGGTGGCGTGCTGTTCGAAGTCGCCACCAACGAGCCGGGTTTCGATCGCGACGAGGATACCGCTCATCTGGGCGAAGCGCTGAAGCTGCCGTCGCAGCATCAGCACCTGCGGCCGTATCTTGAACAGCATCTGCAGAGCCTGGAAGGCTGAGGTCATGAGCAAGGACGCTTACATCCACAAGCTGCTGCCCGGTTCGCCGGGCGGTCCATTGCTGTTCGTCTTCCACGGCACTGGGGCCGATGAGAACCAGCTTCTGTCGCTGGGGCGCGATCTCGCGCCCCAGGCAACCATCATCTCGCCGCGCGGTGATGTGTTGGAACAGGGTGCCGCGCGCTTCTTTCGCCGCACCGGCGAGGGCGTCTACGATATGGACGATCTGGCGCGGGCGACGGATAAGATGGCGGGCTTCGTCAAGGCCCATGTAGAAGCAGCGAAGCCATCGGCCGTGCTGGGTCTCGGCTATTCCAACGGCGCCAATGTCCTGGCCTCGGTGGTGTTCGCGGTTCCGGCGCTGTTCGACGCGTCGGTGCTGATGCATCCGCTGATCCCGTTCGAGCCGCAGGTCAAGGGCAGCCTCGCCGGCCGCCATATCCTGATGACCGCCGGCAAGCGCGACCCGATCTGTCCGCCGAACCTGACCACGCGGCTCGAGGCCTATTTGCGTGCCGACGGCGCCGATGTCACAGTGGAATGGCACGATGGCGGGCACGAGGTGCGGCCAAACGAGATCGAGGCGGCACGGCGGTTCTTTGCCGATGCTGCCCAAGGAGCATAGCGATGCCTGAACAACTGCCTGAGATCGAACTTGAGGATCGCGGTTCCAAGGGCCGCTATGTCCTGCGTGGACCCGATGGCGCCGAGGCCGAGATGACCTTCACCAAGATCGGTGAGCACCAGATCATCATCGACCACACCGAAGTGCCGGACGTCTTTCGCGGCCAGGGTGCCGGGCTTCGGCTCGTCACCCGCGCCGTCGAGGATGCGCGTGCGGCAGGCAAGAAGATCATCCCGCTCTGCCCGTTCGCCAACGCCCAGTTCCGCCGCCATCAGGAATGGGCCGACGTGCTGAAGCGGTAGGGATTTCGTTGCTTGGAAACGGCGCGGCAAGCGGCTGCCATCCTGCCGGGGCGGCTTTGGCATTTGCGCGGGTGGCGCATCCTGCCTAAGTAGATAGGATATATCCTAGCCGCCGCGCCGACAAACGAACCGAATGATCCCCCAATGACCGAAACCGATCTCGTTCCCGTCTTCGACGGCCACAACGATACGTTGCTCAGACTCTATCAGTCGAAAGACACGGACGTCGAAAAACTGTTCATCGAGGGGAAATCGGGCGGCCATATCGACCTGCCACGCGCGAAAGCCGGCGGCTTCGCCGGGGGCATGTTCGCCATCTTTCCGCCGCCTGTCGAGAAATCCAGGCGCGGCGCCGTGCCCCTGGCGCCGAGCGTCGCCGAACCGCTGCCGCCCGAGGTTCCGCGCAATGAGGCGCTGACCTCGACGATCGCCATGGCCTCGATCCTGTTCAGGCTGGAACGGGCCGGAGCGCTCACCGTCTGCCGCAGCGCCGGCGATGTGCGCAATGCCATGGCGCAAGGTTCGATCGCCGCGGTGTTCCACATCGAAGGGGTCGAGGCGATCGATCCCGAGCTCACCCTGCTCGACGTGCTGCATGAAGCCGGCCTGCGCTCGCTCGGCATCGTCTGGAGCCGTCCGAACGCCTTCGGCCACGGCGTGCCGTTCCGCTTCCCGTCCTCGCCCGACACCGGACCCGGCCTGACCGATGCCGGCAAGGCGCTGGTCAAGGCATGCAACCAGTTGAAGATCATGATCGACCTGTCGCATCTCAACGAGAAGGGCTTTCGCGATGTCGCGGCGCTCAGCGATGCGCCGCTGGTCGCGACCCATTCCAACGTGCACGCGATCTGCGGCCATTCGCGCAACTTGACCGACTGGCAGCTCGGCGCGATCCGCGAAACCGGCGGCATGGTCGGGCTGAACTTCGCAACAGGCTTCCTGCGCGAGGACGGTCGCATGAATGCCGACACCAGCCTCGATATCATGGTGCGGCATATCGATTCGCTGCTGCAGGCGCTGGGTGAGGATGGCGTTGGTCTTGGCTCCGATTTCGACGGCGCCATGATCCCGGCCGTCATCGGGGATGTCGCCGGCCTGCCGAAGCTGATCGATGCATTGGCGGCACGCGGTTTCGGCCGCGCACTGATCGAAAAAATCGCCTATCGCAACTGGCTCAATATGCTCGAGAAAACGATAGGTTAGAGACAAGCCTGCGGCATGGCGTGTGCGGCCCGCCGGCATATGTCGACAAGGACATACTTCGTCTGTGGAAGCCGGATGCGACTGGGTGGATAGCCGGCAATGCTGAAGACCTTCACGGATGAGGGCGGCGAATTCGAGCGAACCGATGTCGTCATCGTCGGTGCGGGTTTCACAGGCCTGTCGGCGGCGCTCGAGATGAAGAAGGCCGGCATCGATTTCATCCTGCTCGAAGCACGCGACCGCGTTGGCGGACGCGTCGAGTCCCGACTGAACGGACTTGGCGAACGGATCGATAGTGGCGGCCAGTTCCTGTGCGAGGACATGCCGGAATTGATGGCCCTGGTCGAAGCACGCGGCAAGACGCTGGTTGAAACCTATGTCGATGGCGATTTCATTACCCAGCCGACGATGTCCGTACAGAGAGCAGAGCGGATCTATGACGCGGCAATGGCAATCCGCGAGCGCATGAACGGGATCGATCCGGACGACGTCTCGATTGCCGGACTGGCCGTTGCCGACTGGCTTGCCCGCCAGCGCGATTCCGCCGATGCCAGGGCCGTCTTCCGTTCGATGATCGAAGGTCTCTGGTGCATGGCGCTGGATCAGATTCCTCTCTGGTATCTGATCGACAATGACCGACGCGTCACCAACGAGGTGCCGGAGCTGCAATATTTCGTGCGCGAAACCATGCATTCGCTGGCCGACGATCTGGCCCGCGACCTTGGCGATCGGTTGCGGCTCAGCGAGCCCGTCACGCGCATCGAGCACAGTTCGCAAGGTGTTCTTGTCGTTTCGGCCGGGAGTGCCATCGCGGCGCGCGCGGTTCTGGTTGCCGTCCCCCCGGCGACGGTGACGGAGCTCGCCTTTGTCCCTGCCTTGCCGGCTGGACTGGGGCGGGCGCTCGGCGCCTGGAAAAGCGGCGCGGCTATCAAGATCCTGGTGCGCTATGCCAAACCGTTTTGGCGCGGGCGGGATTTGAACGGCATGGTGATGTGGCTCGATCCGCCGGGACTGTTTGCCTGCGACGCCGGCAAGGATGTCGAGCATGCCGCGCTCGTCGTGTTCGTCGGCGGGCCGCTCGCGCTGCGCTGGCGCGACCTCGGCGAGCCGGAACTGCGTGCGGAGGTGACCGGCCGGTTGGAGGCAGCCCTTGGCCCGAGTGCCGGCGACGTCATCGATTTCAGTTTGCGTGACTGGGTAGGAGATCGCTGGAGCGGCGGCGCGTACAGCGATCTTGTTGTCGACGTGACAGCAAGAGATGCCGAGCGAACGATCCTTGCCGGCGCACCCCCGGTGTATCTCGCCTGTTCAGAACTCTCGCCGTCGTTTCCGGGGTATGTCGAGGGCGCTATTATTGCCGGGCGTATCGCCGCGCACAAGATCATTGCCGAGCTTCAAGCTCCGGCCTGAGCCTGGTCTTTTCGAAAAACTGTTTGGCAAGATCGGTCAGGTTGCGCCTCGAGCCCGAGCGCCGTCGAAGCTATGCCCGATTTTGCCCGACTTCGCCCGAATGCTGTTTCGAACTCGTTACAGTGCCAGTCCTTCGCCACCCCATCGTCGTTACAAAGTGCGGATAAGTTCATTTCACCGCCAAAAGAAACTCAGCGAAGGGGAAGGCAATGCATGCGAAAATCCAGACGATCCGCGGCGAGAGCCGCCTTCAGGCTCCAGAACGCAATGACCGCCGTCCGAAACTGGCGCTGCGCCAGCGGGCCAGCGACCACCCCATGGCGATGTTCATGGTGCTGGCTGCTTGCGCCTTCGTCGGCATGGCGTTCACGCCGACAATCGGGCCGGCCTTCGCTTCGTTGAATCCGCCGTCCAAACTCATCGACGGCGCGCAGACGACGACCAGGACCGCGCGTCTGCCGGTGCCGGTGACCGACTTCGCCTGCAAGGGCCAGGCATGGGGTGCCGAGAGTATCGATTGCCTGCGCGCCATCGCCGAACAGTCCGGAACACACAAGAACCGCGCCATCCGCATGATCGCCTATGCCGCGCCCTTGGCCGACACGCCGAATATTTTTTGATTTTGTCGAAGCATGATCCGAAACCGTTCCCGCTTTGGGATCATGCTCTAGACTCCCCGAGCGCTCCCTCCGGCGCGCTCTTCTTCGGCCCCCGCCCCCGGGGGCCTCTTTTTTATCCTTTCAAGACCGCCTGTTCGGCAATGGCGGACAGCACGCTGCGCACGTCCAGTGTGCTGAACGGCTTTTCCAGGATCTGCGGCCGCTGCTGTGCCGGCAGGGCCTCGATTTCGGCTTTCGCACCGATCAGGTCGCCTGTGACCAGCACGAAACGCCGTGCCAGATCAGGCTTTTCGGCGAGCAACTCGCGATAGATCGATATGCCGCTAACGCCGGGCATGCGCAGGTCCGAAAAGACGATGTCCGGCGGCATGTGGCCGCTCAAAGTGGCGGCGCCCGTTTCCCAGACAGGAACGATCCGTGACTTGATGCCCATCAGTTCGAGAATGTCGGAGAGCGAGCCGGCGACATCCGGCTCGTCGTCGATGATCAAGGCGTGGCGCAGGCCGCTCGATCGCGGCTGGTTGTCGCCGGCGGTGGCGAGGCCGGCCACGATGGCCGGCAGCTGGACGACGAAGCGCGCGCCTCTCGGGAGCACTTCCTCGAACCAGACATTGCCATTGTGCCGCTCGATGATCGATTTCGAGATCGACAGGCCGATGCCGGTGCCGACACCGACCGGCTTGGTGGTGAAATAGGATTCGAAGATGCGGCCGCGGATCGTTTCCGGCACGCCGGGCCCATTGTCCTCGACCGAGAAGCAGGGATGACCGCGGTCGCTGCGGAACGTCCGCACCTTGATCAGCCGGTCGCCGGCAATGCCGGCCAAAGCGTGCTGGCTGTTGATGAGGAAATTGGCCGCCACCTGCGTCACATGGTCGGCGTCGGCCATGGCCAGCAGCGGGCCGGCGGCGAAATCGGTGTCGATGGTGATGCCGCTCGAGCGCGCGCCATAGGCGGTCACTTCGAGTGCCGACCGGATCACCTGGTTGAGGTCGGTTTCGGCTTGTGCCGCGGGATGGAGGCGGACCATCGACAGGAAGCTCTTGACGATGCGGCCGCAGCGCTCGGCGGCCGCACGGACTTTCTCGGCGCGCACCTTGGTCTGCGGGTCGGAAGCGAATTCGTGCAGCAGCGTCGATTGCGCCACCACCACGGCCAGCGGGTTGTTGAGCTCGTGCGAGACGCCGGCCAGCAACGAACCCATCGCCGCCATCTTCTCGTTCTGGTGCAGCTTCTCGCGCTGCCGGCCGATCTCCTCCTCGGCGCGCAATTTGTCGCGCAGGTCGCGGATGGAGCCGAAGATCAGGCGGCGGTCGGCAACCCGCATCTCGGTTGCCGTCAGCTCGATCGGGAACACTTCGCCGGCGGCGTTCTGGGTCACCGTCTCGAGCCGTTGGCCGACCATCGGCGCACCGCGGCCGGACATGTATTCGGCCCCCGAAGCATAGCCCTTGCGGTAGTAGATCGGCACGATCGTATCGAGCAGGTCCTTTCCGAGGATGTCGCTGCGCTGAAAGCCGAACATCTTCTCGGCAGCCGGATTGAATTCGATGATTGAGCCGGTCTCGTCGATGACGACGATGGCATCGAGCGAGGCCTGCAGCATGGTGCGGCGAATGACCTCGCTGGCGTGGGCGTCCGAGGGCGAGCGCTCGATGGCGTCGCCGATGGCGAGCGCGATGATATGCAGCGTCGCCTCTTCCTCGTCCGTCCATGCACGCTCGTTGACGCAGTCATTGACCGCCAGCGTGCCCCAGAGATGGCCATGCGCGAAGACCGAGACCGAGAGGAACGATTTGATGTTCTGCTTCTCGAAATCGGTCCTCAGGAAGCCTTCGAGGTCGCGCGTATGGCCGGCGAAGATCTTGCCTTGCCGTTCGTCCTCGGCAAGCCGCTCCAGCAGGGGGTCGGAATTGACGATCGATTGCATGATGACGGTTGGCGACGCCAGTTCGCCGCCGAAAAGAGGGTCGATCCAATAGGCGGCGACGGATTGGGCGAAGCCCTGGCCGGGCAGTTCGCGCAAGCGAAACAGGATGCCGCGCTGGCAATCCATGGCCCGGCAGAGCGTTTCCAGTATGCCGTCCATCTCGCGCTGCCAGTCGCCGGCCTCGCGAAGCCGGCGAACGACGCGCACGGCCGCCATCGCCGCGCCCTGCCTGAACCCTTGCATATCGGTGCTTGCTGCTTCAGCGATCATCTTGTGCCGTCATTCCGGAGTCGCGCCAATTCGGAGTCGTGCCAATTTCGGCTGGCGAGCAACCGAATCCTTCTGGCCCGGTGCTCAGTTGCCGTCGCCGGCCGGCAGCGAGAAGATATAGCCCTCGCCGCGCACCGTGCGCAGGAATTTCGGATTGGCGGGATCGGCCTCGATCTTTTTGCGTAGCCGCATGATGCGAATGTCGACCGCGCGTGACGATTCCGGATCTTCGGTGAAACCGATCGCCTCGGAGATAGCGGCGCGGGTCAGCAGCCGGTTGGCGCGGGTGAGGAAAATCTCCAGCACGTCGAACTCGCTCTTGGCCATATCGATCACCGCGCCATTGGCGCCGGTGACCAGTCTGCCGTCGAGATCGGCCTGAAAGGGGCCGAAGGCAACGGAACGGCGATCCGTCCCGGCCTTCTTGTCCTGGAGCTCCCTCGGCTGGGGAACCCGGCGCAACACGCTGCGCACCCTGGCCAGCACTTCGCGCAATTCGTAGGGCTTGACGATGTAGTCGTCGGCACCGAGTTCCAGCCCGACGATGCGGTCGAGCGCGGTGCCGGCCGCGGTCGCATAGATGATGCCGATCGGCAGTTTCGAACGCAGCCAGCGGCCGAGCGAGAGGCCGTCCTCGCCGGGCATGGCGATGTCGAGAATGGCGAGATGAAACGATTGCGTTTCAACGAGGCTGCGCGCCGCGGCAGCACTTTCAGCGGTGGCCACGTCATAGCCGGATGCGCCAAGATATTCTGCGACCGCGTCCCTGAGGTCGGGCTCGTCCTCGACGATGACAATTCTTGCCCGCACGATGCTTTCGCTCCCATTTTCAGTGGAAAGTAGATTGGGTATAAACATCATGTCCAGCACTCATATCCGGGTTGCCAGGGAACGGTTGGAAAAGATGGCCGCACGATCCGTTATTGCGCTCGTTTCGGTAGCCGAAGTGGTGGCGACCGAACTCGCCGACCATCTCGAGCGGCGCGGCCACGACGTGCATCAGGCACGTCAGCCCTGGGAGGCCGAATCGCTGCTGTCGGGAAAGGGCATCGACGTCGTCGTCGTCGGCGACAGCCTCAGCCAGGCGGAGGGGCGGGACCTGCTCAGACGTTATGGCGGCCAAGGAGGAGGCGGCGAGGGCGGACCGGATTTTATCCTCATCTGCCGGCCGGCCGATCTTGTCGACAAGGTGCTGGCGCTGGAGCTTGGTGCGGCCGACGTCGTCGAGAGCCCGCTCAATGTCCGTGAACTGGCCGCCCGTGTCGGCGGCCTGCTTTCGCGTCGCGGCAGGGGCACCCAGGAACTGATCGTGCTGGAGAACGCGACCGTCGATCTGAGATCGGCCATGGTCATGCATCGCTCCGGCTCCGAGGAACAGCTTTCGCCCGGCCAGGTGGCGCTGCTCAGGTTGTTCCTGGCCAGTCCGCGCAAGGTGCTGACGCGTGACGACATCATCGCCGCGGCACCGGCCGAAAACGCCGACGCCTTCGATCGTTCGATCGATTCGCGCATCGTGCGGCTGCGCCGCAAGCTCGACACCGACACCATCACCACAATACGTGGAGCCGGCTATCGGTTCGATCCGCCGCGGCAATTCGCCGACTGACTGCCGGGTACTGGCGCAATCCCTTTTTTCGGGCATCGGATTTTCCATCTCTGGGCCCGATGCTCTTGATACTCAGCGTACCAGCAGAAGCGATGGCCCCACCGGCATGTCACTGCCCATGGTGAGTTCGCTTGCATGGGCGCGGTCCCTGAGAAGCATGGTGGCAAGACCGGCAAAGCCGAGCAGGCCTTGGGCGTAAAGCAGTGCGGACAGCACCGAAGCAGCGAATTTCGTTTTCATCGTCGCAGTTCCCCAAAAATGCCAATTCTCTAGAAATGAACCTGTTGCGGGTCGCTTCAGGATACCCCCGAAGTGCCCGCGCCGCCCACGGAGCCCTCCGTCGCGGCGCGGGCCTTCGGTCCTCTCGGCAGCAAGTTGCCGGAGGCGCCGCGCAAACCCGTCAGCCTAAGGCCGACCCGCCAGAGGGCCTTGAGCCGGGCGATGCGCAGGCTGGAAACAATCCAGACCGTGGCGAAAAACAGTGCGGCATGCAGCGTCGAAATCTCGCCTGATGTCATCGCGCCGAGGCTTGTCAGCGGGGTGCCGGCAACCGTGCCGACGCCGCCGATGACCGCTGCCGCGATGCTGATCCTGAGAAGCCAGGACAGCGCGTTCGATTTCGTTCCCATGTTCGTTACCGGCTGTTTTCGTTGCGTCAACTTTGCTCGCACCCCGTATCCGGATCATGCCGCTTGGAGCCGCGCTTTGTTGCAGGTTGGTTTCGATATCGACGACTGTTCTTTCACATGACGCCAATTCGCGCTTTCATTTGGAGGCGGATACTCATGTTCCCGCCGCTTGGTCTTGGCTGGCGGACTTGCCGAACGTGTTCCACCCCCATTTATAAGAGGGACGTTTGTTAACCAGTGGAAACAGATTCGAAACAGAAGCGAGCATTTTGCGAAATCCTCTCGAAACATGACGTTGGGATAAGCGGCCATCGAATTGGAGCCGGCCTAACCGGCAGAGAGAGGGGACTTCATCATGCATACCGCCATTTCCGCCAAGCTCATCAACATCACCGCCGCTGCCTTGACTGGTGCAGCACTGCTGCTCGGCGCCGGCTCGGGTGCGGCGCACGCCGCCAACAAGATCGTGGCGCGCGTTTCGCTTTCGCAGCAGATCATGGAAGTCTCCGTCGACGGCCGGCCGACCTTCGCCTGGAAAGTCTCCACCGGCGACCGGGCCCATGTGACGCCGACCGGCTCGTTCAAGCCGACCCGCATGCATGAAATGTGGTACTCGAAGAAATACGACAACGCCCCGATGCCGCACTCGGTCTTCTTCAGCGGCGGCTATGCGGTGCACGCGACCTATGCGATCAAGCGCCTCGGCCAGCCGGCGTCGCATGGCTGCGTGCGGCTGCACCCCGACAACGCCGCCGATTTCTACCAGCTCGTCGAAACCTTCGGGGCGACCAACACCAGCATCGTCATCGTCAAGTAGCAGGCTGGGAACGGTGGCGTGTCAGCATGCTGTCGCGCCTTGTTCAAGGCTCCCGCCGGAAAACGCTGCGGTATCGAGCACAGCGCAAACCGGGTGTATTGAGTACAGCGCAAACCGGCGGTATCGAGCCCAGCCAAAAGAAAGAGGCCGGGAAATTCCCGGCCTCTTTCTTTTGCTTCCATGGATTTGTCCTGCATATTTCCGGGCGGGACTCCCTCGACCGCCCTAGCTCGGCAGTGCCGGCATCAGCTTGGGGTCCGGCTTCTCCGCCAAATGAGGCAGATCCTTGCTGGCGATGAAGGTGTAGAACATGGGCACGACGAAGAGCGTGAACAGGGTGCCGACCAGGATGCCGGTGAAGATGACCAGGCCCATCGAATAGCGGGCCGCGGCACCAGCGCCGCTGGACGTGATCAGCGGCACCACGCCGAGCGCCATCGCCGCTGTCGTCATCAGGATCGGCCGCAGGCGCACCTTGGCCGAGGCGATGATGGCGTCGCGCCGCCGCATGCCATGTTTTTCACGCTGCTGGTTGGCGAACTCGACCAGCAGGATGCCGTGCTTGGTTATCAGACCGATCAGTGTGATCAGGCCGACCTGCGTGTAGATGTTGAGCGTGCCGAGGCCCAGATTGAGCGGCACGATCGCGCCGAAGATCGACAGTGGCACCGCCATCATGATGATCAGCGGGTCGCGGAAGCTTTCAAACTGCGCCGCCAGCACCAGATAGATGACGACCACGGCGGCCGCGAAAGCGATCAGGATGGTGTTGCCCTGTTCCTTTTCCTGCCGCGATTGACCGGAATAGTCGAGGAAGAAGGTGTCGGGCAGGCTCTCCTTGGCGATGTCCTCCAGCGCCTTCAGCCCGTCGCCGGTGGTGACGCCGGGCAGCGGGAGCGCCGAAATCGTCGACGAATTCAGCTGGTTGAACTGCTCGATTGCCGCCGGCGCCGCATTGGTCGAAATCTTGACCACCGCCGATAGCGGCACCATCTCGCCCGTCACGCTGCGCACGAAGTATTCGCCGAGCTTGTCGGGGTTGTCGCGAAACTCTTGCGGCACCTGCGGGATGATGTCGTAGCTGTTGGAGTCGCGGTCGAACTGCGCCACTTCGGCGCCGCCGACCAGCAAGGTCAGCGTGCGGCCGATATCGGCGATCGGCAGGTTCAGCGCCGCGGCGCGGTCGCGGTCGATGGTCACCGTCACCTCCGGCGCGTCATAGGCCATCGAATTCTGCACGACGATGAAGCGGCCGGAGGCCTGCGCCTTGTTCTTGATCTGCTCGGCCACCTCGTACACCTCCGAGGAAGCGCCCGTCGATCGCACCACCATGGAAATGGGCAGGCCGCCGCCGGAGCCCGGCAACGTCGGCGGTGCAAAGACGAAGGCCTCGACACCGGCCACTTTGGCGATACGGGCCGTAATGTCGGCCTGCAGTTCCTTCGAATTGCGCTTACGTTCCGCCCAGTCCTTGAAGGCATAGCCGACGAAGGCGCTGTTTGTCGTGCCGCCGAAGGCCACGGCCGAGAACTGCGCCCGTGTTTCGGGAATATCCTTCACCAGGCCGAGGATCTGGTTGACGTATGTCTCGGTGTAATCGGAGGTCGCATAACGCGGCCCCGTCACAATCGAGAGCAGAAAGCCCTGGTCTTCTTCCGGCGCCAGTTCGCTTGAGGTCTTGGTGAACATGAAGCCGGTGACGCCGACAAGCGCAAGCACGATGATCAGCGTCAATGGGCGATAGTTCAGTGATCCGGTGACGGCCCGTTCATAGACATGCTCGACGCGCGCGAAGGTGCCGTCGACAATGCGCTGGAAACGGCCCGGCGTGCCGGACTTCAAGAGGCGTGCCGACATCATCGGGGTGATGGTGATGGCAATGACACCCGACAGCACCACCGAGCCGGCGAGCGTGACCGCGAATTCACGGAACAACGCGCCGGTCAGGCCGCCGGTGAAGGCCAGCGGCGCGAACACGGCGGCCAGCGTCATGGTCATGGCAACGATGGCCGACGATATTTCGCGCATACCGCTGAACGCGGCCTGCATCGGCGACATGTGGTCTTCTTCCATATGGCGATGGATGTTCTCCACCACCACGATGGCGTCGTCGACGACCAGGCCGATCGCCAGAACCATGGCCAGCAGTGACAGCAGGTTGATCGAGTAGCCGACCGCAAACAAAAGGAAGCAGACGCCGATCAGCGACAACGGGATGGTGATGATCGGCATCATCACCGACCGGAAGGAGCCAAGAAACAGAAGGATGACGACGATGACGATGGCAACCGCCTCGGCGATGGTCTTGAACACCTCTTCGATCGAGGCGCTGATCTGCCCGGTCGCGTCGTAGACGACCTCGATCGTCATTCCCTTCGGCAGTGTCTCCTGAATCTGTGGCACCAGCTTGGTGAGCGCCGCCGCCGTGGTCAGCGGATTGGCCGCCGGCGTCGGGAAGATGGCGAGGAAGGTGCCGGGCTTGCCGTTGAACGAGACCCTGGTGTCGGTGTTCTCGGCGGCGAGTTCGACGCGAGCCACGTCGCGCAACCGCACCACATTGCCGTCAGTCGAGCGCAGCGGCAGCTCGGCGAAGGCCTCCGGCGTCTGCAATGTCGAGCGCACGGTGATCGAGGAAACGACATACTCGTTCTGGGTGTTGCCGGGCGCCGACAGGAAGTTGGAATTGTTGATCGCCGTCAGCAGTTCGGAGGCCGTCACGCCGCGCGCGGCAAGCTTGACCGGATCGATCCAGACGCGCATCGAGTATTCCTGGGCGCCGAAGATCTGCACGTCGGCGACGCCTTCGACCGTCGACATGCGCGGCCTGATGACGCGCTCGATATACTCCGTAAGCTGCTCCTTCGTCATGTTCGGATTTTGCATCGAGATGTACATCATCGCGAACTGCTGGCCGGTGCCCTTGACGATGACAGGGTCCTTCGATGCGTCCGGCAAGGTGCCGCGCACGCCCTGGACCTTGGACAGAACTTCAGTCAGCGCGACGTCGGGGTTCGAGCCGAGCTTCATCTGCACCGTCACGGTGCTGGAGGACGGGCGGCTGGACGAGGTGACGTAGTCGATGTTTTCGGTCGAGGCGACGGCGCGCGCGATCGGGGCGGAAATGAAGCCCTGGATCAGATCGGCGCTGGCGCCCGGATAGGCCGTGGTGATGGTGATCGCCGTTTCGTCGACCTTCGGATACTGCCGGATCGACAGGTTGAAGATGCCCTGGAAACCCAGAAGCAGGATCATGCAGCCAAGGACCGTCGAAAGAACAGGCCGGCGAATGAAGAGATCGGAGATGCTCATTGCTGGCCGGCCTGCTTGTTTGCCGATTTGGTCGGGTCGATGGTGTTGTCCACAACGACGGACATGCCGTTGAAGAGGCGGTTCTGACCGGCGGTGACGACTTCGTCGCCAGCCTTCAGCCCCTCGACGATCTCGACCATGCCTTGATTGCGGCGGCCGGGCTTGACGAACACCTGCGACAGCACGAGCGCGGGCTTGTCACCTTCCGCCGCCGGCTTGGCCGCATCGGGAGCCTGGTCAGTCGGCTTTGCCGCATCGGCGGTGGGCTTGGCAGCATCAGCCGCCGGCTTCATGGCATCGGCCGGCTTGGTGTCCGCAGGCTTGGCATCAGCCGATTTGTCGGCTGCCGGCGCGGCGGGTTTTTCCTCCGGCTTGGCAGCTGGCGCCGCCTCGGCGGGCTTGGCTGGCTGCACCACGAAGATGTAGTCGCCATAGAGACTTGTCGTCAGCGCCGTCTGCGGCAGGGTCAGCACGTTCTGCTCTTCGGGCAGCTCGACACGCACCTGCACGAACTGGCCGGGGGTCAGCTTGCCATCGGGATTGGCGACTTCCGCCCGGATGTTCACCAGCCGGCTGGACGAGTCGATCTTCGGGTCGATGCCGCGAATGGCGCCTGCGAATGGCCTGTCCTCACCGCCAAAGCCCAATCGAATCGTCTGGCCTATCTTGAGCAAGGCGAGTTGCTGTTCGGGAACCGAGAAATCGACCCGCATCGTGTCGAGATCCTGCAATGTCACCACGGCGGTGCCGGGCGCCAGATACTGGCCGATATCGATCCTCGGAATGCCCACCGTGCCGCCGAAAGGCGCCGTCAACTGCTTCTGCTCGAGCACGGCCTGCAGCTTGGTGACCTGAGACGCCGAGGCCGAGGCCGCCGCACGCGCCGTGTCCAGCGTCGAGTCGGAGCCAACGCCACGCCTGGTCAGTTCGATGGCGCGGGCAAGCGATGTCTGATCGAGCGCGGCCTGAGCCTTCTGTGCGTCGAGATCGGCGCGCTCGACGGCGTCATCGAGCTGCAGCAGAACCGCATTGTCCGCCACCTTCTGGTTGGCATGGAAAAGGATGTCCTTGACGATACCGGTGGTCTCGACCGTCAGGTCGACACCGCGCACGGCCTTGACCGTACCGATCGCCTCGACGCCCGGCGTCCAGGCCGAAGGCTTGGCGATGGTTGTCGAAACGGTTGCTGCCGGCGGCTTCATCGATGCGAAGTACTGCTTGATGCCGTTGTCACGCAGGAAGTTGAAGCCGACGATGCCGCCGACCACGACGACGAGCAGGGCCAAAACCAGAACAATGATAAATATACGGAGTATGCGCTTGAACAAGGAAGTCCCCTCAGTCGAAAATCCGGCGCGAAGCGCAGATATCGGGACACATATCGACTGCGGGTCCCGATTTCAAATAATGGCGGTCTTACTGTACCGTCTGGACGGTCTTGTCAATTGGGCCTAAGCTTGCGATGGGAGGCACCATGAGAGCCCAACGACCGAATTCGCGCGAGAAGATTCTCGCTGCGGCGGCTGATGTTGCCCGGGAATCCGGACCAGGCAGCCTGTCGCTGGATGCCGTCGCCAGCCGTGCCGGCGTGTCGAAAGGAGGGCTCCTCTACAACTTCCCGACCAAGGCCAAATTGATGCAAGGTTTGGTCGAAGGCTATCTGCGTGAGTTCGAGCACGCGCTGGAAGCCGCCCGCACAAATGACAAGGACGAAAATCCCCTAGCCGTCTACATCAGGCTGTCGGCCAATGATTGCGAGGAAAAGCAGCCGTCGGCGTCCTGGATCTTCTCGGCCATCGCCGAGGATCCCGATTTCATGATGCCGATAAAGACCTTCAAGCGGCAGCTTTTCGAGCGGCTGAAGGGCGAAACGCCGGATCTCAAATCGCTGTTGATCTGCTATCTCGCCATCGAGGGATTGCGCAGCATGAACCTCTTCGATTCGGATGTCCTGTCGAAAGACGAGCGAGAGTTGTTGGTATCGTCCCTGCTCGAGATTGCCAAATAGGCGTGGCCCACCCGCTTTTCGGCAGGCCTGTTCGTGAACGCGGCGTTCGCCGGCGTCACACAGGGTTCATCGTGCGGTCTAGCGTCTCCCAGTTCTTTGCTGCAATGCATCTGGAGTGGGACATGGTGGATATAGTTTCCAGCGAGGCGGGCATTCCGAGACCGGATCATCCGCTGGAACAATCGGGCAGCGCGAAGTGGTTCCTGCCCACCTTCGGCGTGCGCACCGTCGCCCCATTGCAGCCGGAACCGTTCGCCGCCGTCGTTCCGGCAACGCCCGACGCAATTTGCTGCTTGCCTGGGTGCTGACGCTGCCGTGCTCGATCACGCTCGGCCCTGAAGGCTTTAGTCTAGCATTTGCTTCCGGCGGCCAGTAGCGGGGTGTCTCCTGGTTGGATTCCGCTGCTCGTTCGACGCGAGAGTTTCGGGATAGCGGCGATCAACTCTTGGGTATAGGCCTGCTGCGGACGATCCAGAACGTCTTCCGTATTGCCATACTCAACCAGCTTGCCGTGCTGCATGACCGCAACGTGCTCGCAGAGATAACGCACCACGCCCAGATCGTGGGAAATCAGGATCAGCGTCAGCGACAATTCGCGGCGCAGCCGCGCAAAGAGGCCGAGCACCTGGGCCTGGATGGTGACGTCCAGAGCGGAGGTGACTTCATCGGCGATCAAGATCTCGGGCTCCAGCGCCAGGGCTCTGGCGATGCCGACGCGCTGCCGCTGGCCGCCGGAAAGCTGCGTGGTGCGTCGGTCCAGCAACTGGCGTGGCAATTCCACTTTTTCCATCAGCTCACGGATCCGCTCCGGGATGTCTCTTTCCGGGCAGATGTTCTGTTGCCGCAGCGGTTCGGCCAGAGTTCGCGCAACCGTAAACGCCGGGTTGAGGGACATGAACGGGTCCTGGAACACCATCTGCAGTTTGCGAACCTGCTCCGGTCGGCGCTGCCTCAGTGCGCGATCGAGCGATTGGCCGTCCACCTCGATCTCTCCTTGTTGCGGCTGCACAAGGCCTGCAATAGCCCGGGCTATGGTGCTCTTGCCGGAACCGGACTCGCCGACGATCCCCAGCGCCCCACCGCGCCGCAATGCCAGCGAAACATTGTCGACGGCGCGCACGATTTGCGGCGGCTTGCGCGTCGCCCAGGCCGCAAGGCTCTGCCCAGGGTAGAAGTTCACGCACAGGTTCTTCACCAGGAGATGCGGTTCCGTCGCCACGGGGCAGGCATGCGTGGTCGGCTTCATCAGCGAGGGTTGGGAAGCGATCAGGCGCTTCGTGTATTCATGGGCGGGGTCACGCAGGATCTGATCGACCGAGCCGATTTCCAGCACCGCACCGTCCTTCATGACGACGACGCGGTCGCACATTTCCGCGATCACGCCAAGGTCGTGAGAGACCAGAATGACCGACAGGTTGCGTTCACGCCGGATGCCGCGGAGCAGGTCGAGTATCTGAGCTTGCACCGTGACATCAAGTGCCGTCGTGGGCTCGTCGGCAATCAGCAGTTTCGGTTCGCAGGCAAGGGCCGCCGCAATCATCACCCGCTGACGCATGCCACCGGACAGCTCGTGAGGATAGGCGCCCGCGCGCCTTGGCGCGTCCTTGATATGCATGTCTTCGAGCAGTCCGACCGCCCGCGCATTGGCCTGCCGCCAGGATATGCCCTGATGGACCACCATCGCCTCGCCCACCTGACGCCCGACCGTCATGATCGGATCAAGATGCGCCGACGGGTTCTGGAAGATCATCGCCGCTTGCCCGCCGCGCAGCCGGCCCAGCTCGGCATCCTTCATGGCGAGGACATCGCTGCCCTCGAACATGATCCGGCCCGACTTCACCAGTGCGTTGCCGGCAATCAGCTTGAGGATGGCTCTGCAGGCCACCGTCTTGCCCGATCCGGATTCACCGACGATCCCAAGGACCTCTCCCGCTTTTAGTGAAAAGCTGACGCCGCGCAGGGCGTGGACGTCGCCAAAATCGGTGGTGAAGTCGATGGTGAGGTTCTCGACGCTGACGAGGTCGCTCATCTCAGGATTCCGTGTTCAGGAGGCGGGCGAGACCATCAGCGGTCAAGGAGAGGCCGAGCGCCAGAAGGCAGATGGCGATGCCTGGGAAGATCGCAATCCACCATGCGGTCGTCAGGTAGGTCTGCCCATCCGCGATCATGGCGCCCCATTCGGGCGTCGGCGGTTGTACGCCGAGGCCGAGAAAACCCAATGATGATCCGAGCACGATGGCCAGCACGGCATCGGTCATGACGAAGACGATCGATGGGACGATGGCATTCGGCAGGATGTGGAACAGCATGATGCGCAAATGCCCAAAACCCATGCCACGTGCCGCCAGCACGAAATCGACGCCGCGCAGCACCAGCGCCTGGCTCCGCACAAGTCGGGCATAGCTGACCCAGTTCACCAAGGTGAGCGAGATGAAGTAGCTCTTGAGGCCGGGCCCCAGCACGGCCACGATGGCGATCACGAGGACGAAATAGGGAAATGATACGGTGACCTCGAGGATGCGCATCAGCACCGCATCGATCCTGCCGCCCAGGTAGCCGGCGATGAGGCCGATGGTCGTCCCCAGGATGATCGGACCGACCACGCCGAAGAAGGCCATGGCGAGATCGTAGCGCGCGGCAAACAGTGTCCGCGCCAGGACATCGCGGCCGATGGCGTCCGTGCCAAACCAATGCTCGGCGCCAGGTGGTTTCAGCGCCTGCATCACATCGACCTTGATCGGGTCGAAACTGGTCAGCACCGGCGCCAGAATGGCCACGACGATCCAGGCCAAGGTGATGGCGCCGCCAATGGCCAAGGTTGCCGGCATCGTGCGGATCCGCGCCATGGCCAAGGGGCCGCTGCCTCGCATCACATCGCTCATAATTCCACCCGTGGGTCGAGAATGGCGGTCAAGACATCGACGGCAAAATTCGAAATGACGACACCTACGGCAAGCAGCAGGGCCACTGCCTGGACGACGAACTGGTCGTGCGTGAGAACGCCGCGGATGAGCAGGTTGCCGAGCCCTGGAATGTTGAAGACATTTTCGACAACGACCGTCCCGCCGATCAGGAAGGCGACCACGACGCCCAGCAGATTGACTGTCGGCAACAGGGAATTCCAGAACACATGCCGGGAAAAGATGTAGCTTTCCGGCAGGCCCCTGGAGCGGCAGGCGATCGCATAATCCTTGTCCAGCTGCTGAATGAAGGTCGCGCGCAGATTGCGCGCGAGGATCGGCGTCACCCCGATACCGATCGTCAGGGCCGGCAAGAACAGATGCCACAGATTGTTGATAAAGGTCGGTCCGTAACCGGATACCGGGAAAATCTTCAGCCGCAGGCAGAAGCCCATGATCAACAGCAGGCCGACAAAGTAGGACGGCACGCCGACGCCCGCGACGCAGACGAGACGGATGAGGTGATCGATCCACCGTCCGCGCTGCCGGGCAGCGGTGACCGCGAGCGCGAATGTCAACAGCAGCGAGATCACGAGGCCGTAGAGGATCAAGAAAACCGTTGGCGCGATCCGTGCCGCGATGACGCCGCTGACGGGACCCCGGAAGGCGATCGACTGACCGAAATCGCCGCGCAGGCAATTCAGCACGTAATAGAAATACTGCACGGGGATGGGCTGATCGAGACCGTATCGCGCCCGCACGAATTCGATCGCCTCCTGACTGGCCTTGGGGCCAAGCATGAGGCGAACCGGATCGCCGGGTGTCATTTGCAGCAGCAGGAAGGTGATCACACTGATACCCAGCAGCACGGGGATCAACTGTATCGGCCGTCTAAGCACGAAGGAGAATCGATTCATGGTCGGGATCCTGGTGTCAAATCGATGCGAGACGGGGACGAAGTGTCTCGTCCCCGTCTCGCATCCTGTGCCGATCAATCCAGGCTGGTCCCGCCGATGGACGAGAATTGCAGGCCGACGTTCAGGACCAACCCTTTCACGCTCGGGGCGTAGGCGTTGAGCCACGTCGGGTGATAGAGCGCCACCTGCGCCACCTCGTCCACCACGGTCTTCTGGATCTGGGCATAGAGCTCGGCCCGTTTGGCATTGTCCGCCTCGCCCGAGGCTTCATCGATCAGTTTGTCGACCGTTTCGTTGTTGTAGCGGGTGTAGTAGGACTTGTTGTCGCCCGCGCCCCAGACGCACCAGCGCAATGCGTTGTCGGGATCTCGCGTCTCGTTGTACCACCAGTTCATTTCCGCCTGATACTCGCCATCGGCGAGGCGGGTCCATGCCTGGGTTGAATCGATCTTGGCAATGTTGACGGTGATGCCGACTTCCGCCAACTGCGCCTGGATCAGCACCGCCGCCTTTTCCTCGTCGGCACTTCCGGCATTCTGGATGAGTTCGAAACTGGCTCCGGTCTTGCCGGATTCTGCCAGCAGGGCCTTGGCCTTTTCGACGTCTCGGGCAATGACTGGCAGCGATTTGTCGAAGAAATCGAGCGTCGGGCTCATGATGGAACTGGCCGGCGTGCCGAGACCCAGCGTCACCGCGGCATTGATGGCCGTGCGGTCGATGCCATAGCTGACGGCCTGGCGGAATTTGAGGTCGTTGAAGGGTTCTGCCGAATGGTTGATCAGCATGTCATAGGTGGTGCTCGAAGGTTCAGGGTCGGCCCGGAAGCCGGCGGCCTTCAACTCGGCCATGCGCGGGGCCGGAACTGCGAGGCAGACGTCGAGTTCGCCCGCCTGCAACATCGAGACCCTGGTGTTGTCGTCCGGGACATAGCGGAATTCGACGCCGTCGATCTTGGGCTCGCCTTGGCGGTAATAATGCTCGTTGCGGCCAAGGACCACGCGGTCTCCCGGCTTCAATTCGACGAATTTAAACGGCCCTGATGTGACCGGCGCCTTGGCGAAAGCGTCGTCGCCCATTTTCTCGACCGCTGCCTTCGGCACGATGCCGGTATTCCAGATTTCGGTCAGCGTCAGGAAGGGCGTGAATTTGCGGTCGAGCGTCATCACCACTGTCCTGGCGTCCTTTGCCTCGACCTTGGTCAGGGGCTGAAACGGCGCCGCATAGGCGGAATCCTTCTGGAAGCGCATGCGGTTCCAGCTGAACGCCACGTCCTCGGCCGTGATCGGCGACCCATCGGAAAATTTGGCCTCGCGCAGGTGGAAGGTATAGGTCTTGCCGTCATCCGCGATGTCCCAGCTCTCGGCAAGGCCCGGGCCGACTTCTGTGCGATCGGCATTGGCATGCAGCAGGCGTGCATACATCATGCCCTGGATAAGGATATCGGCTCCGTAAGTGGTTTTGATCGGGTCCAGGGTGAGAACCTCGGCCCCATAGGCCATACGCAGTATCTTGCTGCCGTCAGCATTGGCTCGAAGCAATGTGGCCGGCAACGTCGCGATGCTGAAGCCGGCAAACGCCGCACTTTTGAGGAATACTCTGCGGTCCATGACAATCTCCCATTTTCGTTGATGATGTTCCCGGGGCGGTTCCATGCTTGTTGGTTCAAGCAGTCCTTGTTGGTTCAAGCAGTCTTGGTGATGTGGGCAGGTGGTTTGCGCTGGTGCCAGGCGTAGTCGGCCTCAAGCACCGCACCTAGCCGTAGCAGCAGATCGTCGCGTCCGAATGCGGCGACAAACTGCACGCCGATCGGCAGGCCGTTTTGCGTCCAGCCGAGCGGCAGAGATATCGCCGGCGATCCAGTGCCGTTGAAGAGCGCGCTGAACGTCTCCTTCGGCGCCAGATCGGCGAACACCGTATCGATGTCGCGGCCGGGACGATCCGGGTTGTACGTGCCGAGCAACTCCGGCGAGATCGCGCAAGTCGGCGTCACCAGCACGTCATGGACGGCCAGGAATTCGCCAACCGTCCGCGTGATCTGGTCATAAACAGCGAGGGCCGCGATCAGGCTTGCCGCGTCCAGCGTTCGGCCATGGCGATAGACAGCAAGTGTCGTCTGCTGCAGGCAGGCCTCTTCGACTGGCCGTCGCAGCAAGCCCGCCAACTCGTCGAGCGACTGCGCCGTAGAAGCTGCCCAGATCACTTTCTGTGCCGCCAGATAGCGCTCATAATCGAACACAGGCCCGGCTTCGACGACCTTGTGGCCCAGTTGCTCCAGCCTCTTGCCCACTTCGAGAACTGCCGCCTTCACCTCGGCGTCGAGCGGATAGCCGGACCAGGACGTTGTACACAGGGCGATGCGCAAAGCCTTTGGTGGCGTCTTGATCGCCTGGGCATAGCTGGTGGTTGGAGGGACGATCTCATAGCTGTCGCCGGGAAGCGCACCAGACCCCAGATCAAGCAAAGCCGCCGTGTCGCGGATCGAGCGTGTCAGCATGAATGAAATGGCGAGACCCAGCATTGGCGCATTCGATTCCGGCGCGCCGCTGATCCGGCCACGAGACGGCTTCAGGCCGACGACACCACAAAAGGCGGCGGGGGTGCGGATGGAGCCGCCACCATCGGCGCCTTGCGCGAAAGGAACGATGCCGGCGGCGACGGCCGCGGCTGCGCCGCCGCTCGATCCCGAAACACCCCTGCTGGTATCCCAGGGGTTGCGTGTCGCACCATAGAGGGAGGATTCGGTTGCCGCCGCTATGCCGAATTCCGACGTGGTGGTACGCCCGATATTGGCAAGGCCGCCGGATCGCATTTTCACCCAGAAGGCGTGATCGTCGCCGCAGATGAAACCCTTGGCGAGAACGCTGCCGAACTCTCCCGGCCGGCCAGCTTCGATGGGGAAATCCTTGGTCAATGTCGGCATGCCGTGGAAAGGTGCGGGTCCGGGGACCTCGCCGAGCGCTTCGATCGCATCGGCATAGGTTTCGATCACGGCATTGAGCTGCGGATTGACCGCGGCGATCCCTGAAATGATGCAGTTTCCCAGTTCGCGCGGCGTAACTTCCCGCTTGCGCAGGAGCTCGGCCAGACCAACGCCGTCATAGGCGGCGTATTCCGTCAACTTCATGCGCTTGCCCTGACAGTCCGCGGTTTCAGCAACGGGTGATGCATCGTCATTCTTCGACTTCTTCCTCTTTGATGTGCCGTGCGACGCGCCGTGGCGGTTTGTGGAAGGTTCGCAGGATCCCGGCGATATCCTCCAGCTCATTCATCCGCGTCTCGGCCGATTTGCCGAGTTTCTCGGCAACGGAATGCGTGAGGAGGTTCAGAACCGAACTTATCGCGGCCGTCGAATCCCAGTACAGGTCGACGCGCGTCGATACTTCGAGCGCCAGTTTTGTGTATTCAGATGCCCAATGACTGTATTTGTCGGTAACGATGATCAGAGGAATCTTTCGGCGCTTGATCTGGGCACACAGCCGAAAACTCATCGCTGCGTATTCCGCCGTGTCGATCAGCAGCACGCAAGAATTTTCGCCGCTATCGGTGAGGATTTCCGAGAACGTGCCGCCCAAACCTTCGGCAAAGCGGACATCGCTCCGCACCCAGCGCAGACGCGTCGCGAAATCGAGCCCCAATCCCTTCACTGCCTGGAAGCTGACGCAGTTCACGCGATCGCAGGTGCTCAGCAGATGAACAATTTCGGACCACATCTCGCCCTGGGCAAGGCCATAGGCCGCGGTCAAGGCCTGCTGCTCCATCTCCAGGCTGCGAGCCAACCGCTCCTGCTTTTCGCCGCCGATGCGGAAACGCAACTCGGCACTGTCCAGGCCCGGGCCAGCGGCTTTCGGTGCGGAGCGCAGGCCACGCTTCATTTCCTTGAGATCGGTGTAGCCGAGACGCCGTACGAAACGGGTGACACTTGCCTCGCTTACACCGGCGCCGGCGGCAATGGTGGCGCCAGTTTCAAAGGGAATGTCATGGATGTTGGCGAGCAGGTATCGCGCCATTGCCTGCTCGGTCCGGGCGAAATCCAGCCAGCCCTCACGCAACCTGGCTTCCAGCGCGCTGGCCACCTCAGTCTCACCGGACACAGTCTTCTCGCCAGGCGTTTTCATCTTCATCGACCGCAACGTCCCTTGGCAGACCTATTTGGAACAGACCGGAAAAGGCCACCCCAGGAAGCGCACTTCATTTCCAGTCGTGACGCGACGCTAGCACGCGAGAACACGCCATGAAAGATAAATTTTATAGTTTTATATTCCGGTATTTTTATTTCACAGCCGTCCATATCCCAAAAAGCGTTCCGCGCTGGCGTTGTTCCAGCGCGACTGCGAGCGAACCTGTCTTTGCGCCCCGCGCGGTTCCCAGCTTCGTTTTCCTCCGTGGTTCGGGCTGCCGGGAAAGTGGTTTTAAGCACGAGAATTTGGACATTAGTCTTGACAGAAATACAGATGTTCAATACCCGTCAGGCAATCGAACAAGCCTGCATTTTTGGGAGGAACGAGCGGTATGGCTTCCAATGTTTCATTGACGGGCCTTGCCCGCGATCTCGAGGAACGCGCCAAGTCGGGCAAGCCTATCCGCATCGGCCTGATCGGCTCGGGCGAGATGGGAACCGACATCGTCACCCGTGTCGCCCATATGTCGGGCATCGAGATCGGCGCCATTTCCGAACTGAACCTGCCTGCCGCCAGCAAGGCGGTCGATATCGCCTTCCAGGAAACCGGGCATGCGCGCGAAGTGTCCAACGCTTCGGCGATGACCGCGGCGATGGAAGCCGGCAAGGTCGCGGTGACCAACGACGCCAATCTGGTCATCAACAACGATCTGATCGACGTCGTCATCGACGCCACCGGGGTTCCCGCCGTCGGCGCCGAGATCGGGCTGCGCGCCATGGAACATGGCAAGCATCTGGTGATGATGAATGTCGAGGCCGACGTCACCATCGGCGCCTATCTGAAGAGCGAGGCCGACCGGCTCGGCGTCACCTATTCGCTGGGCGCCGGCGACGAGCCGTCTTCCTGCATGGAGCTGATCGAATTCGTTTCGGCGATGGGGCATCCGATCGTTGCCGCAGGCAAGGGCAAGAACAATCCGCTCAACATCGACGCGATTCCCCCCGACTATGAGGAGGAGGCCAAGCGCCGGCACATGAACGTGCGGATGCTGGTCGAATTCGTCGACGGCTCCAAGACCATGGTCGAGATGGCGGCGATCGCCAATGCCACCGGCCTGGTTCCAGACAAGGCCGGCATGCATGGCCCGGCGGCGACGCTTGGCGAACTGTCCAAGGTGCTGGTGCCGCAGAAGGATGGCGGCGTGCTGTCGAGGGTCGGCGTCGTCGACTATTCGATCGGCAAGGGTGTCGCGCCCGGCGTCTTCGTCGTTGCCGATATGTCGCATCCGCGCATCTCCGAGCGCATGGAAGATTTGAAGATGGGCAAGGGCCCGTATTTCACTTTCCATCGTCCCTATCACCTGACCTCGCTCGAAGTGCCGCTGACCTGCGCCCGCGTCGTGCTCTACGGCAAGGCCGACATGGTGCCGCTGGCCAAACCGGTGGCCGAAGTCGCCGCCGTGGCCAAGAAGGACATGAAGCCCGGCGAGAAGCTCGATGCGATCGGCGAATATTGCTATCGTGCCTGGATCATGACGACGCCTGAGGCGCGCGCCGCCAAGGCCATTCCCTGCGGCCTGCTGCAGGGCGGCTCGGTCACCGCGCCGATCAAGAAGGGCGAGCTCATAACCTACGCGAATGCAGCGCCCGCGGCGGGCTCCAAGATCGCCGAACTGCGCGCCCGCCAGGACAAGCTCGTCTATGGGTCCGTGGGAGCGTGATCATGGCCACAGCCAGCAAAGCCGTCACTGACAGTCGCGCCAATCTGCCCTTCGTCTACCGCCACTACAGCGCCGAGCAGCTCAGGGAGGTGCTCCACAAGATGTACCTGATCCGCCGCTTCGAAGAGGGCGCGGAGGAGTGCTACACGCGCGGTCTCATCCACGGCACCATGCATTTGTCGATCGGCCAGGAAGCCAGCGCCATGGGCATCTGCATGCCGCTTGCCGAGGATGACCAGATCACCTCGACGCATCGCGGTCATGGCCACTGCATAGCCAAGGGTGCCGAGGTCAAGCGCATGTTCGCCGAGTTCTTCGGTAAGACCACAGGCTATTGCAAGGGCCGTGGCGGCTCGATGCACATCGCCGATGTCGGCAAGGGCAATCTCGGCGCCAATGGCATCGTCGGTGGCGGCATCCCGATCGCCGTCGGGGCGGCATTGTCCTCCAAGATGATGAAGACCGGCAAGGTCGTGGTCTCCTTCTTCGGCGATGGCGCCAACAATGAAGGCGCTTTCCACGAGGCGCTCAACATGGCGGCGGTCTGGAAGCTGCCTGTCATTTTCGTCTGCGAGAACAATGGCTATGGCATGTCGACATCGACGGCCCGCTCGACCGCCGTCAAGAACATCGCCGAGCGCGCCGCCGCCTATTCGATGCCCGGCGTCATCGTCAACGGCAACATCTTCTCCGAGGTCGCCGAGGCGTCTCATCAGGCCATCGCCCGAGCCCGCGCCGGCGAGGGGCCGACGCTGATCGAGTCCAAGACCTACCGCCATCGCGGCCATTCCAAGAGCGACCGCAACCGCTATCGCACCAAGGAAGAGATCGAGGACTGGATGTCGAACCGCGATCCGATCACCCTGTTCGAAAGCGAGCTCAGGGAATTCGGCTTCATCGACGACAAGGGCATCGAGGCCATTCGCGATGCCGTGGCGCAAGAGATCGCCGAGGGCATCGAGTTCGCCAAGGCGAGCCCATCGCCCGATATCAGCGAGACCGGAAATTACGTGTATACGGAGCAGGCGTGATGGACGCGATGGTGCGTGAACTGAGCTACGCCCAGGCGATCCAGGAAGCCATGGCGATCGCCATGGACATGGACGAACGCGTCTTCCTGATGGGTGAGGATATCGGTGTCTATGGCGGCGCCTTCCAGGTCACTGGCGACCTGGTCGAACGTTACGGCGCTGACCGCGTCATCGACACACCGATTTCGGAACTGGGCGGCGCGGGCGTTGCGGTGGGCGCTGCCCTCACCGGCATGCGGCCGATCTTCGAGTTCCAGTTTTCCGATTTCGCCACGCTTGCCATGGAGCAGATCGTCAACCAGGCGGCCAAGATGCGCTTCATGCTGGGCGGCGAGGTTTCGGTTCCCGTGGTGATGCGCTTTCCCGCCGGTTCCGGGACTGGTGCGGCGGCTCAGCACAGCCAGAGCCTCGAGGCCTGGCTCGGCCATGTGCCGGGTCTGAAAGTCATCCAGCCGGCGACCCCCTATGATGCCAAGGGTATGCTTTTGGCGGCGGTCGCCGATCCCGATCCAGTCATGATCTTCGAGCACAAGCTGCTCTACAAGATGAAGGGACCGGTGCCCGAAGGCTATTACACCGTGCCGATCGGCAAGGCCGATATCCGCCGCGAGGGCCGGGATCTCACCATCGTCGCCACCTCGATCATGGTGCAGAAGGCGCTCGACGCGGCTGCCGCGCTGGAGAGCGAAGGCATCGACGTCGAAGTCGTCGATCTCCGGACCATCCGGCCGATGGACAAGCAGACCGTCATCGACAGCGTCAAGAAAACGTCGCGGCTGCTATGCGTCTACGAAGCGGTCAAGACGCTGGGCATCGGCGCCGAAGTCAGTGCCATGATCGCCGAGAGCGAGGCTTTCGATTATCTCGATGCGCCGATCGTGCGGCTGGGCGGCGCCGAAACGCCGATCCCCTACAATCCGGAACTTGAGAAAGCGACGGTGCCGCAGGTTCCCGACATCATCACCGCCGCGCGCGACCTCGTGAAAGGGGTTCGCTGAGAAATGCCGACCGAAGTCATTCTTCCCAAGGTCGACATGGACATGGCGACCGGACAGATCTCGCGCTGGTTCGCCGAGGAGGGCGCGCGCGTCAAGAAGGGCGATGTGCTGTTCGAGATCGAGACCGACAAGGCGGCGATGGAGATCGACGCGCCGGCCAGCGGCGTCCTGCGCGATGTCAGCGGCAAGGAAGGTGTCGATATTGCGGTCGGCGCTGCCGTCGCGTGGATTTATGCTGACGATGAGGCTTATGGGGCTGATGTCGCTGCGACAAAGCAGGACAAAGCGCCAATCTCCCCACCCGTAGGGGAGATGTCGGCGAAGCCGACAGAGGGGGGCGCTGCCCAGCCAACGTCGCATTCTGTCACGCCCCCCTCTGCCCTGCCCTCTTTGCCGCCACTTGGCATCTCCCCCACAAGGGGGGAGATTGGCCAATCCCCATCCGCCGGCCGTGCAACACCGCTTGCCCGACGCCTGGCCCGCGAGGCGGGTCTTGCCCTTGCCAGCATTGCCGGCACCGGCCCGCATGGCCGGGTGGTGAAGGCGGATGTCGATGCGGCGATTGCCGGTGGAGGCGCCCAGGCGGCGCCTGCCGCCAAGGCTCCTGCTGGCGCTCCTGCGCCTGCGGTGAAGGCGATGTCGGACGATCAGGTGCTGAAGCTGTTCGAACAGGGCTCCTACGACCTCGTCCCGCATGACAATATGCGCAAGACCATCGCGCGGCGCCTGGTCGAGGCCAAGACCACCATCCCGCATTTCTACCTGACACTCGACTGCGAACTTGATGCGCTGTTGGCGCTGCGCACGCAAATCAACGCCGCTGCCCCGGTGAAGAAGACCGATAAGGGCGACGCTCCGGCCTACAAGCTGTCGGTCAACGACATGGTCATCAAGGCGATGGCGATGGCGCTGAAGGCGGTGCCGGATGCCAATGTGTCATGGACCGAAAGCGCCATGGTCAAGCACAAGCATGCCGATGTCGGCGTCGCGGTGTCGATCCCGGGCGGCTTGATCACGCCGATTATCCGCAAGGCCGATGAGAAGACGCTGTCCACCATCTCCAACGAGATGAAGGATCTGGCCAGCCGCGCGCGCAGCCGCAAGCTGAAGCCGGAAGAGTATCAGGGCGGCACCACGGCGGTGTCCAACCTCGGCATGTTCGGCATCAAGGACTTTGCCGCCGTCATCAACCCGCCGCATGCGACCATCCTGGCCGTTGGTGTCGGCGAGGAGCGGGCAGTGGTCAAGAACGGCGAGATCAGAATAGCCACCGTGATGTCGGTGACGCTGTCGACCGACCATCGCGCCGTCGACGGCGCGCTGGGTGCCGAACTGCTGGTCGCCTTCAAGAACCTCCTTGAAAATCCGATGGGCCTGCTGGTCTGATCCACCAAGCAGAAGCCGGCGCCGAATGATGCGCCGGCTTAAAACAGAAACGACTTGTCAGGCGCCGACCCTTGACCCATGTTCTATCTGGATTGCGATCCAGGGAGGCCAAATATGCCTGCATTCGACCCATCTGACGTCAAAACCCTGTTCGGCAAGGTCATGGGCGCGTCGCCATCCGATATCAAGCTGGTGGCGCAGCGCCTGCACGACCACGCCTTCGAGCCGCGCATGTCGGCGGAGGAGACCAGGCAGCTTGTCGCCAGCCTCGGCTATGACAGCCTGGACGCGTTCTGCGCCGATATCGGCCTGCCCACGCATATTGCCGAGCGCTGGAGCCGTTTTGGTGTTTCCGGCGAGATGAAGCAGGTTTTCACGCTGTTGGCGGCGCAGCGCAAGCGGGTGGCCGAGGCGATCGCCGAATTCGAATCCATGACCCATGTCGGTGTCGAGGATTTTTTGCGCGAGCGCGGGCTCATTTAGCGGGAAACACGGGTAGCGGGAAACACCGGGGCCAGTCGAACCGGCTCAGCCGCCCTTGGCAAGCAGCGCCGTGGCGGTATCGCTGTCGGTGATCAGCACGTTGGTGTCGACGGCTTTCAGCGCGGCGAGGATCGCCGCGACCTTGCGCTTGCCGCCCGCGGCGAGAACCACATTCGGCACGTTGCTGACCACATCGAGATCGATGGCCATGACGCGGCTGTTGACCTCGTGGTCGACCAGCCCGCCGGCGGCATCGACAAAATAGCACAGCATGTTGGCGACCGCGCCCTTCGCTTTCAGCGGAGCGATCAGCGATGAGGGCACGATGCCGTGCCGGAAGATGGTGGCGTCCGGCGACATGTCGCCGACGGTGAGCAGCGCGATGTCGGCGGCGGCCGCGCGTTGGCGTACATCCTGCAGGGTCGGCTGCGCCCAGAGGAGATCGCGCAGCGAGGAATTGTCGACCGTCACCGGCGCGGTGATCTGATAGCTGTCGACCTCGAAGACGTCTGCGACCTTGGCAGCAACGATGGATGGATTGATCCATTGCGAGTGCGGCAGGCTGCCGACAAGCGCCACCACGCAGGCACGCTTCAATTGCCGGCGGGCAAGGAAGCCGAGGCTGGCATGCAGGGTCGCGCCGCCACCGATGGCCAGCGTCATGCCGTCCTGCATCTGCTCGCCGAGATAGGCCGCGACGGCATGGCCGATGGCCTTCTCCAGATGGTCATGCGCCGAAGGTGTCGGGATGACGACGGCGGCATCCAGACCCCGCCGCTTTTCCAGTTCCCGCTCGAGCGCCACCTGCCCGGCGGTCGGCGCGTTGATCATGGTGACGACAATGCCCTCGGCGGTGCAGGAGGCCAGCGTACGCATGACCTTCACCCTGGAAACATCGAGCTTTTCGGCGATCTGTTCCTGGGTGAAACCTTCGACATAGTAGAGCCATGCCGTCTTGACGGTAAGGTCCGACGAGACCATCGGTAGGCGAGCCTGTCTGGGTTTTTCCGTGGTCATCGGTTCCTGTCCCTCATGAGCCGTGGCCTGCCCGGTGCTCATCAAGGAAACACCGGCCGGATGTCAATTGATGCCGATCGCAGGCGCGTCGATTGTCGCACAGTTTTGTTCATTTGTAATTGACATCGTACATATGAACATATTTTGTGGGTTTCACGCGCTGTGTCATCCACCAGTCATATGCGCCGTGCAGGGAGGAAGAGACGGGGAGCCGGCCAGAGCCGGACCGGTCATGCACAGAAAGACAGGAGGTCTCATTGAAGACGCACTTCATCAAGCTGCTGGCCAGCCAGCTGGCGCTCGCGGCAACTTTGTTTGCCGGCGTGGCAAACGCCGAAACACTGACTCTCTACACGTCCCAGCCGGAAGCCGACGCGGCCAAGACCGTGGATGCCTTCAAGAAGGCGCAGCCGGGTATCGATGTGAATATCTATCGCTCCGGAACGAGCGACATCCTGACCAAGATGGCGGCCGAGTTTGCCGCCGGCAGCCCGCAGCCCGATGTGCTTTTGATCGCTGACGCGGTCTCAATGGAGCTGTTGAAGAAGGACGACCGGCTGCTGCCCTATCCCGAGGCAAAGCTCGACGGCATCGAAGCGGATGCCTATGATGCCGACAAGACCTATTTCGGCAGCAAGCTGATCACCACCGGCATCGTCTACAACACCGCGGCGACCGAGAAGCCGCAGCATTGGGCCGATCTTGCCAAGCCCGCCTATGCCGATGGCCTGGTCATGCCGAGCCCGCTCTATTCGGGTGCCGCCGCCTACCTGCTTTCGGGCTTCGTCGGCGATACCAACTATGGCTGGGATTTCTTCCAGAAGCTGAAGACCAACAACACCGTCAGCGTGCGCGGCAACGGTGCGGTGCTGAAGTCGGTGGCATCGGGCGAGAAGCCCTATGGCATCCTCGTCGACTTCATGGCGATGAACGCCAAGAAGAAGGGTTCCCCGGTCGAATTCGTGTTCCCCTCGGAAGGTGGGCCGGCAGTGACCGAACCGGTCGCCATCATGAAGACCGCCAGGAATGTCGACGGCGCCAAGAAGTTCGTCGACTTCATTCTTTCCGATGACGGCCAGAAGCTTGCGCTTTCGATGGGCTATCTGCCGGCGCGCGCCTCGGTCGGCCGCCCCGAATGGCTGCCGGAAGGCGTCAAGGTCAAGGTGATGTCGTTCGACACCAAGGCAATCGTCGCCAAGACCGACGCCGACAAGGCGAAGTTCTCGGAACTGTTCGGCGGCTGAGCCGGCAATCCAGTCGGCATGCCCCCTAGCGGCATGCCGACTGCGAAACCCGAGCGCATCGGCTGATCGATCCCAGGAAAAGCAATCATGTCAACACGGATCAGGGAAAGCCGGGGCCAGGAAATGGTCCTGACGGCGGCGGTGGCCATCGTCATCGTCCTGCTTTCGCTGCTGCCGATGCTGCGCCTGATCAAGGAAATCGTGGCACCCGGCGGCACGCTGTCGACCGTCGCGATAAAGGTGGGGCTCGCCAGTCCGGCGACCTGGATCGCCACCTGGCACACACTGGTCGTCGGTATCGGCGGCACCCTGCTTGCGGTGCTGTCGGGAACGCTGGTGGCCGTCCTCGTCACTCTGACCGATATCCGCGCTCGCAGCGCCATGGTGCTCTGTTACGTCATGCCCCTGATGATCGCGCCGCAGGTGACGGCGCTTGCCTGGCTGCAGCTGTTCGGCCCGGCAAGCCCGTTCCTCAAGCTGTTCGGGGCGGCACCGCCGCTCGGGACCAGGAACCCGCTCTATTCCACCTCGGGCATCATCCTGCTGCTCGGCGTGCAGTATGGCCCGCTGGTCTTCCTGCTGGTGCGCGCCGGCCTGCGCAAGCTGCCGCGCGAACTGGTCGAAGCGGCGCGGGCGGGCGGTGCCGGCTGGTTCACCGTGCTGGTCACCATCGTGCTGCCGTTGATGACGCCCTCGATCATGGCCGCCGCCGCACTTGCCTTCGTCTCTTGCGTCGGCAATTTCGGCATTCCGGCCTTTCTCGGCATTCCCGCCAACTATCTCGTGCTGCCGACGCTGATCTATCAGAAGCTGGCCGGCGGCGGCGCTGCCGTGCTCGGCGAAACCGCGTTCCTGTCGGTGCTGATCGGCATCATCGCCATGGCGGGCATCCTTGCCCAGGAGATCATGAGCCGCCGCCGGGACTATCGCATCAGCTCCACGTCGCTTTCGGCCGAGCCCTATGAACTCGGTCGCTGGCGGCCTACGGTCCAGGCCGGCATGTGGCTGCTGATCATCGTGGTGCTGTTCCTGCCGCTGTTCGGGCTGGTTCTGACATCGCTGGTGCCGGGCTACGGCATCGCGCTCACCGCCAAGACGGCAACGCTCGACAATTATCGCTTCGTGCTGTTCGAGCATGACGCGGCCAGCCGCGCCTTCTTCAACAGCTTCTGGCTGTCGATCGCGGCGGCCTTCTTCGCGGTTCTGGTCGCAGTGCCGATCGGCTATCTGATCGCGTGGGGCAAGCAGCGCTGGGTGCGGCTGCTCAATCTGTCGGTGGAGCTGCCCTATGCCTTGCCAGGCGTGGTGCTGGCGATCGCCTCGCTGCTCATGTTCCTGCGGCCGATCCCGTTGACCGGCATCCAGCTCTACAACACCGTCTGGATCATCCTCTACGCCTATCTCGCCCGTTTCCTGGTGCTGGCGCTGCGGCCGACCATCAGCGGCTATCACCAGATCGACCGGGCGCTGGAGGAGGCTGCGCAAGTGGCCGGCGCCGGGCTGTTCACCCGCATGCGCACGATCATCTTTCCCCTGGTGGCACCGGCGGCGATCGCCGGCGGCCTGCTGATCTTCATGACGGCACTGAGCGAACTCACCGTTTCGGCGCTGCTGTGGTCGTCGGGCTCGGAAACGATCGGCGTGGTGATGTTCTCCTTCGAGCAGGGCGGCGATTCCAACTATGCGGCGGCGATGTCCGTCATCACCGTGGCGGTCACTTTCGCGCTGATGCTGGTGACCAATCTGCTTGCCCCCTACCTTCCGACCGGAGTGCTGCCATGGCGCGATTGAGCCTGGACAATGTGACCAAGAGCTTCGCCAATTTCGATGCCGTCAAGGACGTATCGATCGACGTCGCCGACGGCGAGTTCCTGGCAGTGCTCGGCCCTTCCGGCTGCGGCAAGACGACGTTGCTGAGGCTCGTCGCCGGATTCGAGAAAGTGACGTCGGGCGAAATCCGCATCGGCAGCGAGGTCGTGTCGGGCAAGGGCGGCAGCGTCGCGCCGGAAAAGCGGCGCGTCGGCATCGTCTTCCAGAACTATGCGCTGTGGCCGCATATGACGGTGGCCGAGAACATCGGCTATTCGCTGAAGGTGGCGAAGCTCGACAAGGCCGTCGCCCGCCGGAAGGTTGAAGACGCACTGGCCCTTGTCAATCTGCAAGGGCTGGGCGAGCGTCGGCCGGCCAATCTTTCCGGCGGCCAGCGCCAGCGCGTGGCGCTGGCGCGCTGCCTTGTCGCCGCGCCCTCGCTAGTGCTGTTCGATGAGCCGCTCGCCAATCTCGACGTGCATCTGAGGGCATCGATGGAGGACGAGTTCGCATCCTTCCACAAGCGCACCGGCACCACTATCGTCTACATCACCCATGATCAGGCCGAGGCGATGGCATTGGCCGACCGCATCGCGGTGATGGATGGCGGGCGCCTTGCCCAGCTGGCGACGCCGCGCGAGCTCTATCATGAGCCGGCAAATGAAATGGTCGCATCCTTCATTTCGCAAGGCATTTTGCTGCCCGCCGACGTGCTGAGCGCGGAGCAGGCGGGCCACTGCAAGGTCCGGGTTCTCGGGACTGAACTGATTGTCCGCTGCCGGCCAGGCGAGCGGCCGCGCGCTGGCGCCAAGATCTGCTGCCGGTCAGCCGATCTCGACGTTTCGCCGGATGGCCCCGGCTTCGATGGCCTGGTCAAGCGGGTGATCTATCAGGGTGGCTCGGCGCGTATCGAATTCACGCCTTCGACCAGTCCCGACATCACCTTGCACTTCGAACAGCCCGACCCAGTCATGCTGGAAAGCGGGTCCCGGGCGCGTCTGCGCATAAGGTCCGGCTGGCTGATCCCGGCGGTGGGGGCGGCATCGTGATGATGCTCGACCTACTCGGCGGCTTTGGCGAAAAGGGCCGCACCAGTCTTGCTGTCAGCAGCGGCAAGGATCGCATCCTGCTCGACGTCGGCATCAAGGTCGGCGCCTCGGGGGCGGACTACTATCCGGCGCTGAACGGGTCGGCCGCCGACATCGATGCGCTGTTCGTCTCGCATGCCCATGAGGATCATGTCGGCGCGCTGAGCTGGCTGCTGTCGCGCGGCTATGCCGGCCCGATCTTCATGACGGCGGAGACCCGCAATGAGGCGCCCGCCACGCTCGCCGGCTATGCTGAGCCCGAGGATTTCAGACGGTTCCCTTTTCCCGAAGACCGCATCGAATTGTTCGAACCCGGCGATACGCTGAAGAGCGGAAATCTCACGATCCGGACGGGACGCTCCGGGCATGTGGTGGGCGGCGTCTGGTTTGCCGTGGACGATGGCGAGAGCCGCGTCGCCTATTCGGCCGATGTGGTGCCGGACAGCAATGTCTTCGTCATGGACGCGATCCCGCACTGCGACCTGCTTGTCCTCGATGCTTCCTATGGCGCCGATCCGGTGCCGGGGGCGGCGCGGGCGCTCGAAATATCGCAGTGGGTTGCGACGCATTCGGGCGGGTGTCTTTTGCCGACGCCGCTCTCGGGTCGGTCGCTGGAGCTGATCGCGGCCTTGCCGGGGCCGTTCGCCATCCATGCCGGCATGCGTTCGTCGCTGGAAGCGCAGATCGGCGCCACCGCATCCCTGTTGCCAGGTGTCTCAGAACTCTTGCTTCGCCGCCTGCAAGACGCAGCCGACTGGACCGATGCCGATCCCCTGCCGCCAATGCCGTTGCTGGCGGATGACGGTATGGGTGAGGCCGGCCCGTCGTCGCGCCTCTTGCCGCGTGCCGACCATTCCGGTTTTCCGGTGCTGCTTACCGGCCATCTGCCGTCAGGTTCGCCGGGCGATCTGTTGCACAAGGCCGGCCGGGCGGACTGGGTGCGCATGCCGACCCATCCGACGCTGTCGGGCAATGTCGACATCTGGGAGAAGGCCGGGCGTCCCGCAGCACTCGGTCATTCCTGCACGCCGGACCTTCTCGGCGATCTGCAAACCCACATCCCGTCGTTGCGCACGCAATGCCGCACCGGCCAGCGCATAGTGGTGTCGGAGGCGAAAAAACGATGAGAATTCTGATCTGCAACGACGACGGCATCGAAGCGCCGGGGCTTGCCCGTCTGGTCAATGCGGCCGGCGGGTTGAGCGACGATGTCTGGGTGGTCGCGCCCGACGGCAAGCGCACTGCTGCCGGCTCGTCATTGACGATTGCCAGGCCGTTGACCATGGGGCGCGTCAAGCCGAACTGGTACTCCTGTTCCGGCACCCCGGCCGATTGCGTGGTAAGCGCCATGACCTGGCTGTTCGCCGATTCCGACAAACCGGGCCTTGTGCTGTCGGGCGTCAACGATGGCCGCAACGTTGCCGAGGACCTTGCCTATTCCGGCACGCTCGGCATTGCGCGGGAGGCGACGTTTTGGGGCGTTCCAGCCATCGGCTTCTCACGCGTGAAAAATCCTGATTTCACCGATGGCGACGACCAATGGCTTGGCGCGCTGATCGCTTCATTGTGGCAATCGCGCGCCGACTGGGCCGCTGAGGGGCATTGGCTGAGCATCAACCTGCCGACCTTGCTGCCGGCCGAAATCCGGCAGCCGCGCATCGGCCGCGACAAGATCGCCCGCAAGGCCGAGATCGTGGAAAGCGACGGCGAACGCACGGTCATCACCGTGCCGCGCGGGCGCGCTCATGCAAGTGAGCCGGGTGACGAAAACGAGGCGATCGATGCCGGCTTTATCAGCATCAACCGGCTGAACTGGTTTGGCGAGACACGGCTGGACGAACGGTTTCTGGACAGGATCCCGCGCCAGCGGCAAACTGGCTGACCTGGGGTCTGCGCGTCGTCATCCGATCACCAACCTGTCAGCGGTTAAATCAAGCCAATCCACTACCTATGCTTGAAGCCGCCGCCATTTCATTCCACATCGGTGCGGATGAAGGGCGAAACAGGAGAACGGCGGCGGCATCTGCTGTGGGCTTTGCCCGCATCGCTGATCCTGCATGCACTCATCGCGGCGTTTCTGGTCTATGGCCTGCCGAGACCCGAGCAGCAGCCGGCTCAGCAGGAACAGCCCGTCAATGTCGCGATCGTGCCCCCGCCCGAAAAGCCCAAGCCGAAACCTGCTCCAAAGCCACCGGAGCCGACACCTGAAAAGAAGGCTGAAAAGCCGCCTGAACAAAAGCCGCCTCCGGAACCGCCGAAACCGCCAGACGACCAGGTTTTGAAGCGCGTTTTCCAGTACGGCCAGAAAGATACCGGGCCGGAGAAATCGCTCGACGGAAGCAGCGCTAAACCCAACACGCCGTCGCCGGCCAAGGATGAGGCGCCGAAGCCGCCTGTAGCACCGACACCCGCGCCGACCCAGCCCGCCCCGGCTGCAACGCCACAGCAGAAGGCAGAGCCCAGCAAGTCTGACGAGAAGCCAGCCACCGTTGCGCCGGACGAAAAGCCCGCGCAAAGCGAGGAGAAGCAGGCGACCGAGGACACCGACAAACAGCAGCCGGACAAACAGGAACCCGCACCGCAACCCGACGAAAAGCAAGCCGTCGTGACGCCAAAGCCATTGACGGCTGAGACCGGTGACAAGCCGGCGCCTCCAGCCTCGACCGAAAAGGCAAAGCCCAAAGCCAAACCTGCCAAGACAATGACGTTCAAACCCGCAAAAGCTTTCAAAGCGCCGAGCGGGAATGCTGGAAGGTCAAATCCCACCAACAACGCCCTTGCGGGATCACCGATCTATTCCGGCCTTCCTGGCGTCAGAAAGCTTTACTCGCAAGGGGCAACCGGCAATGCGTTCGCTACAAGCTCCATGGAGAATGTGCCGCGCGGTCAGCGCGTGGCCACCCTTTGCGGCAACGTTCTGAGCCGGGAATTGCAAACTGCCGACTATACGGTCAAATGGGTGCCAACCATCACGCTGGACAAAGGCAATGTTCTCAATCCTCCGCAGGCCGCCTTCAGCACCAGAAACGCCTGGTATAACCTAAATTTCCGATGCGAAGTCGACGCCGATGCGACCAAGGTCCTGTCCTTCAACTTCCGTGTGGGCTCATTGGTGCCGCCTGGCGAATGGGCCAGCCGTGGATTCACAAAGTATCGCCTAAACTAGGCCGGCACACCAAACCTAGCCAATTGCCGGCTAACTTCTTGCCAGTCGGCGCAGACGAAATCGGCACCGGCAGCTGTCAGCCGCGCGGCGTGCTCGGCATAGGTATGGCCGCCGCCGGTGTAGCCGATCGCCGTCATGCCGGCGGCGACAGCGCCCTGGATGCCGAAGGGCGAGTCCTCGATGACGATGCAGTCAACGGGATTGGCGCCGATCTTGTCCGCCGCGAAGAGGAAGATGTCCGGCGCGGGCTTGCCGTTCTTGACCATCGAGGAGCTGTAGATCGCGTCGCCGAAGAAACGCGCCAGCCCGGTCACGGCAAGGCTGTGGTTTATGCGCTCGACGGAGGAGGACGAGGCGACACAGCGGTCGCCCGCAAGCGTCGCGAGAAACGCAGTGATTCCCGGTGTCGGCTTCAATTCCTGCGAGAACAGCACCTTGGTCTCGGCCCAGATGTCGCCGTCCGCCGCCGCCGGAAATTGGTGCCCGGTCAATTCCTTGATCCTGGCGATGATATCGGACTGCTTCATGCCGACGCATTGGGCGATGATGCTGGTGTTGACACCGGGCATGCCGTGCTTTTCGTAGACGCGCTCATAGGCGCGGGCGGCCAGCGGCTCGCTGTCGACAAGAACGCCGTCGCAATCGAAAATAATAGGCCTTGGTCGCGCCACGCGTTTCCCTCTCGAGTCAATTTTCGCACATCGCTATCGGCAAAAAGTCAAATGTTCAATAGCGCGTGCGTTTTGGGGGCGCGAAGAGCGGGCTCAAAGCTGGCGCAACGCATCGCTCGCACGGGAAGACCCGAGCGCCCGTTGCATGGCTTGCCGGGACTGCGCGCGATCTGGGGTGATCCAGTTCGGTTCGGCGCCGAGAAAGCGGTCGAGGAAAGCCACCGCATAGGCCGGCATCTCGGTCACATTCTCGCGATAGGACCACCATGTGCGCAAATCGTCGGCGCATTTGTCGATGCCGGGTGCCGTGCCGAATTCCTGCTCGTGGATCGCCGAAATCACCGAGACGCAGTAGTTGGTGTAGAGGAAACCCTCCGGCCAGAAGCGGACGATTTCCAGCGTGCCGGCGTTCGTTTCCGTCTCGATCAGTTGGGTGAGGCCGGATATTTCTTTTGCCGGCGCCTGTTTTATCAACTCGCGCAGCACGAGGCCGGCGGCAAAGACGATGAAGTCGGCGCGGTCGATCGCGGCGAAGCGCTTCTGCGCTTCCATGATCTCGACCCAGTCGAGAAAGGCTCTGGTGAGCTTGGCCTCGTCGATCTCGAAGCGCACGCCGAACGTGTCCGAGACCACCTTGGCGCTGCCGCGAAAGGTGGCGCGGAACCAGCGCAGCTGCCGCAGCCGATGGCGAAGATCCGGCATCAAGGCCAGCTCGTCCCTGAAGGGCAGCTCCATGTTCCTCGTATCCTGTTTCCCGGTCAGCCTAGCACAACAGCGCCACGGCCGAAATCGGTCAGCGCCCTTGTAGATGACCGCAGCCGAGGCCAATATCATACATATTGACATTCTCGGAAACAAATGTTCTCACTTTGCTGTTGTCACGCGCCGGTCCAAGGTGCGGTTCAACTGAGGCTTCGGGAGGAGAACCGAATGGCGATTTGGCAGTGGGGACTGCTTCTGCTGGTTATCGTGTGGGCGCTGCAGTCGCTCGGCGTCTGGCTGCAGATGCGGCACTATTCGGATGTCTTCAGGGGCGTCACCGACCAGTACAAGGATGGCTTCGTCGGAGCCGGCAATTTTCGCGGCCGGTTGGCCAAGGGCACCATCGCGCTCGTCGTGGTGACGCCTGATCTGGTCGTGCGCCGCCTGATGGTGATGAGCGGCCGTTCCGTCTTCACCAAATTCAAAAGACATGAAGAATTCGAGGGTGTTCCCCTCGATAAACTCCGGTCCAACCCTGCAATCATGGGGGAGGGGGAACCCGGTGTGGCCGAGGCCGTGAAACGGGCGATCGAGCAGATCGACAAGACACGGTCGGAGCCGGGGAAGAAGCCGGGCCTGTCCGGCTTGAACATAGCAAGGGCTTAGGGCCGCAGGATTTCGGGCTCTAAATCAAAGGGATAGAGGACGCCGCGCACCGACTGGGATCAACCGGCGGGTGGCATAAGGAGGAGAAATGTCTGTATTTTCGTTGTTGGCGCAGCATGCCGACATGGCCGTGCACAATCTGCATGTCGCAGGTGCCATGGTCTCGGATGCCGCATTGCATGGCAAGCTCGCAGTCGAGCATGCCTCCGACCATCTCGTTGTCCTCGCACAAGCGGACAGCGGACCGATCACCGTCGATCAGTTCAAGGAAAAGCTGAAGGACGTCCAGCAGGAAGAGCAGCTCGGCTGGCTGACCGCCATCGGCAAGTACTTCATCGGCATCTTCCAGAAGGGCGGCGAGGTCTTCGCCGGCTTCGTCACCGGCATCATCCCGACGCTGGTGGTGCTGATGACGGCCTTCTACGCCGTCACCGAACTGGTCGGCGAAGAGCGCGTGCATGGCCTGGCGCGCGGCGCCGGCCGGATCGCGCTGACGCGCTACACGCTGTTGCCGCTGCTGGCGGTGTTCTTCCTCACCAATCCGATGGCCTATACGTTCGGATCGTTCCTGGAAGAAAAGCACAAGCCGGCCTTCTATGACGCGGCCGTGTCCTATGTGCACCCGCCGCTCGGCCTGTTCCCGCACATCAATCCCGGCGAGTATTTTGTCTGGGGCGGCATTCTCGTTGCGCTGCTGGAGCTGGAAAAGAAGGGCGTCGTCGTTGCCGGTTACCACGTCAAGGTGGCGATCTGGTACGCAATCGTCGGTCTCGTCGTCATCCTGCTCAAGGGCATGCTGACCGAACGCATCACCGCCATCATGGCACGCCGCCAGGGCGTCGAGCTGTAAGGGCGGGGAGGACATCATGGCCAAGACATATAAAGCCGTACGCATCTCCCGGGGCAAGACCGGTTGGGGTGGCCCGCTCGTGATCGAGCCGACCGAACAGCGCAGCAAGGTTGTTTCCGTCACCGGTGGTGGCATCCACCCGGTGGCACAGCTTATTGCCGACATGACCGGTGGCGAAGCCGTCGACGGCTTCAGGGCGCCGCCGATCGAAAGCGAGATGGCGGTGGTGGTCGTCGATTGCGGCGGCACCGCACGATGCGGCGTCTATCCGCGCAAGCGCATCCCGACCGTCAATCTGACGCCGGTCGGTCAATCGGGGCCGCTGGCCCAGTTCATCACCGAGGACATCTACGTTTCGGGCGTGAAGCCGGCCAACATCACAATGGCGGACGGATCCGAAACGGTCACGACTGCAGGGGGAGCAGCAGCGATGAGTTCAAGCAACAATGCGGCCGCGGCACCACAGCCGCTGCCGAGCGAGGGTGGGCTGATCGGCCTCATCAGCACGATCGGCCGGGTCATGGGACGTATCGTCGGCATCTTCTTCAATGCCGGCCGCCGCACCATCGACCAGGTCATCCGCAACGTGCTGCCGTTCATGGCCTTCGTGACCATGCTCATCGGTCTGATCCTGTATACCGGCATCGGCGATGTGCTGGCGCAGCCGATGGGTCCGCTGGCCAACAACATCGTCGGCCTGCTGATCATCTCGGCGATCTGCGGCCTGCCGTTCCTGTCGCCCATTCTCGGGCCAGGCGCTGTCATCGCGCAGGTCATCGGCGTCGCCATCATCGGCCCGCAGATCGCCAACGGCACGATTTCGCCGGCAATGGCACTGCCGGCGCTGTTTGCCTACAATACCCAGGTGGGCTGCGACTTCGTCCCCGTCGGCCTGGCGCTCGGTGAGGCCAAGCCGAAGACGATCGAAATCGGCGTTCCGGCGGTGCTCATCAGCCGCCAGATCATGGGGCCGGTCTCGGTGCTGATCGCCTGGGTCGTCAGCCTGATCGTGTTCTAAGGCAACTCTGGGAAAAGCGCATAATGCTTTCCCTTGGAAATTGCGTCAAAACAAAGAGTTAGAGCGGTTCACCGCTCTAGGGAAAGTTGAGAAAATGAGGTTCGCCATATGACGGTTCTGTTGAGAACACGGGTCACTGCCATCGGCCCCGAAGTGGCGGACCTTGCCGAAGGGGGCGTGGTCATCCTGTTTGCGGATGGCTCGCCGCCGGAGCTTGCCGAGGTTTCGGTGCTCCACAAGGCGGAGCAGGGACCAAGTGACGGAGCGCCCGCCAAGGGCGCTTCGATCACCCTCGGCCCGGTTGTCGCTGTTATCACAGCGGTCGGCTCCAGCGCGTGGAGCAAGGTGCTGGAAATGGGCCATGTCGTCATCTCGTTCAACGGCGCTACCGAGGCCGAGAGGCCGGGCGAGATCTGTGCGTCGCAAGTCGACCCGCAAGCGCTGGTGGCCGCCCTGAAGACCGGCGCAATCATCACCATCGCCGCCTGACAGCATTCGCGCCGTGGCCTATGTTGGGAGCGGCGCCCAAAACCAGAGTATTGCCATGGAACGCTCGACCATCGTCAGAGTGCATGAAGGTTTGCACGCCCGTCCCGCGACGCGGTTCGTGAAGCTCGCCAAGGGCTTCGAATCCGACGTCGAACTGGTCAAGGACGGCAAGGCGGTCAGCGCCAAGAGTTCGGTCAAGCTGATGCTGCTGGCGGTCAAGGAGAACCAGGAAGTCACGGTGCGGGCGAATGGCGCCGATGCCATCGAGGCACTCGAGGCGCTGATCGGCTATCTCGAGAATCCGCGGGCCGGCCTCGATGATGAAGCGGAGGCGCAGAGCCCGGCGAACGATGCCGGGCAGGAAGCGGCACCCGCGCCCGGATCCGTGCCGGCGGCACCTGACGGGGCAAACCGCCTGCGTGGCGTGGCCGCCAGCGAAGGTTTCGCCATCGGCCCGGCCTTTGCGCATTTTCCACCCGATATCGCCGGACAGGGCCGCGTGTTGCGGGCCGAGGAGATAGAAGGCGAGATCGACAGGTTCCGCACGGCCGTCGGCGCGGTCCAGGCCCGTATGGATAATGCGTTGGCGCAGGACAGCCTGTCGGCTGGAGACCGCGGCATCGTCGCCGCGCTCAGGGATATCGCCGCCGACGATAGCCTGACTGGTGAGGCCGAGGGCCTGATCAAGGGCGGCAATGACGCGGTCTCCGCCGTCATCACCGCCGCCTCCACCATTGCCGCCGAATTCAGCGCGGTCGACGATCACTATCTCAACGCGCGGGCGGATGACGTTCATGCGGTCGGGCGGCAGATCTGCCTCGTGTTGCTGGGCCAAGACGATGTCAGCCTCGAAAACATACCCGAAGGGGCTATCCTGATTGCCGATGACATCGGCGCCTGGGATCTGGCACGCGCGCCGCTGAAGCGTATCGGCGGCGTGGTGTGCGGCCATGGCGGCGCCACCTCGCACATCGCCATCATCGCGCGCTCGCACGGCATTCCGGCAGTGCTCGGCCTCGGCGGCCAGGTCAATGCCTTGCGCACCGCGCGAGACGTCGCGCTCGACGGCAATGCCGGCCATGTGATCATCGACCCCGACGAGGCGACCCGTGCCGATTTCGCCGGCCGCGTCGAAGCGGCGGCAAAGGAGCGCGCCGGCCTGACCATCTTCAAGACGGTGACGCCGAAGCTCGCCGACGGCAGGATCATCGAGGTCGCGGCCAATATCGGCTCACTCGAGGAAATCGAAGCGGCGCAAGAGGCTGGTGCCATGGGCATCGGCCTGTTCCGCACCGAGCTTTTGTTCATGCGCCATATGCATCTGCCCTCGGAAGACATGCAGGCCGAGACCTATGCGGCGCTGGCCAAGGCTTTTGCGCCTTATCCGGTCATTGTACGCACGCTCGACATCGGCGGTGACAAGCCGATTGCCGGCATCGAATTTCCCGACGAGGAAAACCCCTTCCTCGGCTGGCGCGGCATCCGCATGTGTCTCGACCGGCCCGACATCTTCAAGCGCCAACTGCGGGCGCTGCTGCGCGCAGCCGTGCACGGCAACATCAAGGTGATGCTGCCGATGGTGTCCGACCTCTCGGAGGTCAGGCAGACGCGCGTGCTGGTTGACGAATGCACGGCCGAGCTGAAAGCCGAAGGCGTGCCGCATGCGACCTTCGATCTCGGCGTAATGATCGAAACCCCGGCCGCCGTGCTGATCGCCCCGACGCTGGCCAAGGAGGTCGCTTTCTTCTCGATCGGCACCAACGATCTGACCCAGTACATCATGGCCGCGGACCGGCTCAATCCGACCGTCGCCAAGCTCAACGATGTCACCAATCCAGCCGTCATGTCGGCGATCGAAATGACGGCAAAAGCCGGCGTCGCCGCCGGTATCATGGTCGGCATGTGCGGTGAGGCGGCCGGCCGTCCGGATCTCATTGCGACATTTGTGAAGATGGGGCTGACCGAACTCTCGATGAGCCCGGCTTCCATCCAGCGCGCCAAGAAAGCGATCATGGCCATGGCCGCTGAAGGCTAGCCCAGGCCGGCCAACTACGGCAGATGGGCAAGCAAGGTGGCGAACACCGGTGTCAGTTCAGCGATCGGGTTTGCCTTGGCGCAGGCCTGAACGATGCGGTCGTGGCGAATATCCGCCGCCAGTATCGCGATCTCCAGCATATCCGGCTCCGGCGCGCCGTCCCTGCCGGCGGTCGCCAGGCCGCAGGCCAAAGCGAGCGGTGCCAGGCAGCTTACGTCAAGCGCGCTGCTGCCCACCACCGCCGGCGTTTCGGACATCGTTTCGGCAAAGCGGACCGGACGCTGGCCGAGGCACTCGACCAGCAGCGCCGAACAGGTGGCCGCGATTGCCTGCAGTCCGGCACCTGGCGCGGCCAACGCGGCCAGCAGATCGCCATGCCGCTTGCGCATCGTGGCATGGACGGCCGCGAAATCGGCTTCGTGGATGCGGGCATTGTCGATGTTCAGGCCGGCAAGAACCGCCTTGGTCAGATAATACATATCGCGCCGGAACAGGCGTTCGGCGTCCAGTTGGCGATCCTCGTTGCCGACCGGGAAATAGGTGCCGAGGCCCTTCACCGTCGTGCCGTCCACCTTGATCGGGCGCTCATGCGGGACGAAAGCTTCAGCGATCGACAGCGCTTCGTCGACGGCACTCGCGGCATGGCTGAGCAGGCCTTCGATGCCCTTGCCTGGAAACGGCGGCAGATGGCTGGTTGCTTCGCGCAGGATGCTGGCATCGCCGCTGCCGTCATGGCGGCTCTGGCGGATGATTTCGCGGACTTCCCGCAGCCGGTCCTTCAGATTGACGCGGACATCTTCGGAGATTTGTCGGAGCATCGCGGATCGCCTTGAAATTTGCTGCGGATAGCCGCCAACCGGGGCAGCCGCCACTCTCTACATTGTTCCTATCGATTGGTAGATCAATAGGCGATACTAGACCAGCATGCAGAATCGGCGGCAGCGCGCTCGTCCGTCGCCGCAGGGGGAGAGACAGACTTGGGCAGACGACGACAGGGCGAAAGCGAAGACGGTCGAGGCGAGGCAACCGAGCAGGTCGCCAGCGAAAGCCGGACGGATCGCCTCAGGATTCGCGCCGCCTGGATGTATTTCGTCGAACAGATGACGCAGAACGAGATCGCCGACGTGCTCGGCGTCGGTCGCGTCACCATCGTGCGCATGCTGGCGGATGCCCGGGCGCGCAACGAAGTGAAGATCACCATCGAGAGCGAATTGTCGGAAATCGTGCGGCTTGAGCGCGCGCTGGAGAAGACGTTCGGGCTGCAGCAGGCGCTGGTGGCGCCGCTTTCGGCACCCGATGCCGATCCGATACCAGCGATCAGCGCCAAGACCGGCAGTTTCCTGTCGGACACGATGAAGTCCGGGATGCGGGTCGGCGTCGGCTGGGGGCAGACGCTGTTCTCGAGCCTGCCCTTCATCAGCGCCAAGTCGCTCACCGATTTCAAGGTGATTTCGCTGCTTGGCGGTGTCGGCGTCGTGCGCCGGGTCAACCCAGCCGAGTTCGCCTGGCGCTTCGCTCAGATATTCCAGGGCGACGGCTATCTGATGCCGACACCAGCCGTCGTCGACAGCGTCGAGACCAAGATCGCACTGATCGAGCGCTGCGGCCTGCAGGAGATTTTCGAGATGGCCGACGTGCTCGATGCCGTTCTGCTGAGCGTCGGCGGGATCGCCTCGGCCACCACCTTCTCTCGTGGCGGCTTCCTCAAGGAGGCGGATCGGGAGGCCCTGCTTGCGCGTGGCGCCGTGGGTGACCTCCTGTTCCATTTCTTCGACCGCAACGGCGATCTGGTCGACCATCCCGTCAACAGCCACGTGATGTCGGTGGATGTCGACCGTCTGCGCAAGGCACCGATCCGTATCCTCACTTCCGGTGGCGAGGAGAAAACCGAAGCGCTGCTCGGCGCCATGACCCTCATTGCCCCAACCATCCTGATCACCGACGAGGAGAGCGCGCGGCGCATGCTGGAAGCGGTCAGCGGAAGCTGAAGCTGTCCGTGATGTAGTCCGGCCAGGCCTGCTGTTCGTCGAAAACAGCGGCGAGATCCGGTGTGTCCGCCAGTATTCCGCTCAGCACCAGCGCGGTGGCGATGCCGGTGCTGTTTCCGCCCGATATATCGTGTTCGACGCTGTCGCCGACACAGACCACGGTGCCACGGTCCGGCTCGCCGGCCAGCGCCAGCGCGGCGTCGAAAATCGCCTTGTCGGGCTTGCCGATTCGGGTAACGCTGCCGCCCAGGCTTTCATAGAGATCGGCCAGACGGCCGGCGCCGAAGCGAGGGCCAACGGCCGTCAGCATGATGATGTCGGGATTGGTGCAGAAACACGGCACCCGCCGCTCTGCGGCCGGCGCGAACAGCCTGCGATAATGGTCGAGGTCAAAGCGGTCACCCTCGCTGGCCGCGATCAGCACCAGTTCGGCCTCATCGCCGGACCCGGTCAGCACAAAAGGCAGGCCCTCGATCGCGGAGCGGTCAGCTTCACGGCTGATCAGCAGGCATTTTGTCCCTGGGCGCAGCTTCCCCGACGTCGCCATCTCCCTAAAGGATCGCCACGCCACCTCGCCGGAAGAAACGAAATGATCCCAGCTTCCCGCTTCGAAGCCGAGTTTTATGAGCCGGCTTTCATTGGGTCGTGCCCGCCTGCCGGAGTTCGAAACCAGCACCACGGTCTTGCCGGCGCGCTTCAGCGCCGACAGCGCTGCCACCGCGCCCGGATAGGGCCGTGTGCCGTCATGCAGCACGCCGAACTGGTCGAGCAGGAACACGTCGTAGCGCTCCGCCAGCGGCCCGATGCCGTCGAGACGTTCGATCGTTTTCGCGCTCATAGGAGTCCTGCCCGGCTTGCACCCATCAGCGCCAGCCGCGCCGTGCCGGCGGCGGCCTCGTCGGAAAGCGCGGGCAGGAAATCGACGCCGAGCCTGCGCCGCCGGATTGCCGTCCAGGCTGGGTTCGCCGCCCCGCCTCCGACGCTCCTGACCGATATCAGCGCGGGCGCGCCGAGTTCGGCAAGCCTGTCATAGCCGAGCGCTTCGATCGCGGCGATGCCTTCGAACATCGCTTTCAGATAATCGGCGTCGTCCGCCGGCCGGGGTGCAAGGCGAGGCGGCAGCGCCGGATCGGCGATCGGAAATCGTTCGCCCGTGGCGGGAAGCGGATAGTAATCGAGGCCGGTGTCGGTCTCCGGGTCGATTTTTGCGCTGAGTTCGATGATACGGGCGAGCGGAAAATGCTGAGCCAGCACCTTGCCGCCGGAATTCGACGCACCGCCTGCCAGCCAGGCGTTGCCGAGCCGGTGGCTGTAGATGCCGAAGCGCGGCGCCGAAATCGGCCGGTCGGACAGGATCTTGATGGTCAGCGAGGATCCCAGCGCGGTGACGCCGTCGCCGATCGCGGCAGCACCGGTCGCCAGGAACGAGGCGCAGCCATCCGTGGTTCCGGCGACGACGGCCACATCGCGCGGCAAGCCGAACAGTTCCCCGGCTTCCGCGGTGAGGGCGCCGGTGACTTCGCCCGGCTCGACCACGCGCGGCAGCAACTCCACGCGCATTCCGGTCGCGGCGATCCATTCCGGCCAGCGGCGGGCCTCGACATCATAGCCTGTCTTCAGGGCATTGTTCTCGTCGCTGACGTCGAAGCGGCCGGAGAAGTTTCCGGCAATCCAGTCGGCCTGATGCAGCACCGCCGCAATGCCCGGCAGATGCTGGAAGCGCAGGGCCTTGGCGAGGCCGGATGTCGCTCCGTGCGCTGCACTTGCAGCCGGCGCGGTGCGGTCGATCGCGGCCAGAATGTCGTCGTCATCGACCTTGTCGTTGTACATCAGCGGTTCGGCCAGCGGCCGCCCGGCGACGTCGACCGGCAGCAGCGTGCCGGAGGTGCCGTCGATGGCGATGGCGCGGACCGCCGTGCGGTCGATGCCGGAAAGCAGGTCCGTCAGCACCGCCTTGACCGCTTGCCACCATGCCGTGGGGGCTCGGTCATCGCGGCCAAACCTGTCGAGTGGAACGGCCGAATGCCCGGCTATGGAAAAATCCGGGCGCATGGCGACGGCGCGCGCACCTGATGTGCCTAGGTCGATGCCGATGACAAGTGGCATCATGTCCATGCTAGCCGCCAGCCGCGTTGAGCTTCTGGCGATATTGCTCGGCGTCCCAGTTGACCAGCTCGTCATTCTCGGAAGCGGTGAGATAGTTCAGCCGTGCGGCGACGTCGATGCGCGCCGTCACGTCGGCGAGGCAGCGTTGCATGGCATCGGCGCCGGCACTGGCGTCGCCGCGCATCAGCACGCCTGCGCCGGGAAACAGGATCGCCGCAGGCGACGTGTCCAGTCGTGCAATGACATCGGCCACCGCCTCGCCTGGTTTCGCCACGATGGAGCCCTGGCCGAGGAAGATGACGTGGTCCGGATAGAGGCTGCCGGCCTGCGCCATGCGGCGGCTCTCAGGGTCGAGCGCAACCGCATGCGCTTCGACATCGGCCGGCAATCTGTAGAAGCTGCCGCCGGCAAGCGCCGCCAAGGCATCGAGGTCGGGTGCGGCGGTCGCGCGCGCCGGCCGGGCCAGCAATGACCTGATACGGCGCAGCAGAAGCTCCGCCTCGGCGACGGTTTCGGCGGCGACGACCAGCCCGTGATTGCCAAGGATCAGCACGTCGACACCAGGCCGCAGTTTCTCGGCAATGCCGCGTGCAAGCGGCAGGCCCGGCCGGAAATAAGGCACATAGGCCCATTCGATGCCATCGAGCCGCCTGGCGACCTCGGCCTCGCCATCGGCCTGCACGGCAAGCGAGATGGTGTCGACGCAATGGACGTGAAGAACCACGCGCTGCGGCATCAGGGCGTGCACCGTGGTCTCGATCGACGGCCGCAGGCCGCGCGGGTTGAGCGCTGCAATGGTGAAACCCTGCGGCTGGTCGGCGGCGCGATCGCGCTGTTCGACGGCTCTCAGCAACGGCGCCATCGCCACCGGCACCATGATGTCATCGACCAGCGCGTCCTTCAGCCAGGTGCCGGAGGCCTTGATCCACAGCGTGTCGCCGGCTTTCAGCGAGGTGTTGCCGCCTGCCGCCTGGGTCAGATGCGGGCTCTGCCCGATGCTGGCCGAAAGCGCCCGTAAGGCCGCCAGCTCCTGCGCATCAGCTTGGGTCGCCATGGCGCTTTTCCTCCAACGGCTCGGCCGTGTCCTGCGCGAAATCCCGTTGCCGGGGTCGAATTGGCGCTGATATCGCAGATACGAGTGATCTACGTCAACAGTGATCTAGTATCATCAAAACCCGCTTGCAATCCGGCTAATGTTGAGTAAGTTGCGCCAACTGCCATGGAAATGGCATCCGGGAGGAAAGAATTGAGCGACTCCGGCCGCCAGCGTCAGATCGTCGAACTGCTGCGGGATCGTCCGTTCGCTTCGGTGCGCGAGCTGCAGGAACGGCTTGGCGTTTCGGCCGCGACGGTCAGGCGCGATATCGACAGGATCGACGAAGCCGGCGAAGCGCGGAAGGTCTATGGCGGCATCTCGGCGCTCGACGGCGCTTCCCAGGCCGGTGTCGCCTACGCCCGGCCCTATGACGAGAACCGCGACCTTGCGGTCGAGGCCAAGCGGCAGATCGCCGCTCTCGCGGCGACCATGGTGCGTGACGGCGACGCCGTCATCGTGCATGGCGGCTCGACCTGCTTCCATCTCGGGGTCAAGCTCGCCGAGCGCAACATCCGCCTCTACACCAACTCGATGCCGCTGGCGGCCTATCTCAGCGACCACGGCCATTGCAGCCTGACGGTTGCGGGCGGTGATCTGCATCGCGAACCCGGCATCATCCATTCGCTCACCCAGGCCGTGCCCTTCTACGCCTCCAAATTCTTTCTCGGCGCGCAAGGCCTTGGCCAGGAAGGCGTGATGGAATCGCACCCGCTGCTGGTACGCTCGATCTTCGATCTCAGCCTCTGCGCCGACCAGATCGTGGTGCTGGCCGATAGCCGCAAACTGTCGATCCACGCGCGCAATGTTGCGCTGCCGCTTTCCCGCATCGGCACGCTGGTCACCGACGACGGTCTCTCCGACGCCGATGCGCGCATGCTGGAGGACGCCGGCGTCATGGTGCGGATAGCCTCGGGAGCCATCCAGTGAAGGTGGCTGTCCTCGATTTCGGCAAGACCAATTCGAAGCTGTTCGTCTTCGGCCAGGACGGGCGCATTGTCGACGAGCGCCGGACCCAGCCGAAATGGGTGCGCCAAGGCGGCTTCAGCGTGCTCGACGAGGCGGCGCTCCACCATTGGGCGCTCAGCGCCGTTGCCGATGCGGTCGATGGTCATGGAGTGGAAGGGGTCATGGTCTCGGGCCATGGCTGCACCTTTGCCTTGGTCGACGAGGCGGCGCTGACGCATCCGATCCTCGATTACGAGCAAGAGCCGCCGGCCGAGATTGCCGCGCGGATCGATCGCCGCATTCCGGGCTTTGCCGAGACCTTCTCGCCGCGGTTGCCGCTGGGCTTCAACTACGGCCGCCACATGCTGTGGCTGCAGGAGGTCGAGCCCGACGCGTTCGCCGCGTCGAAATCGATCCTCGGCTATCCGCAATATTGGAGCTGGCGCCTTGGCGGACGGGCGGTCTCGGAAGTATCCTATCTCGGCTGCCATTCGCATTTGTGGGCGCCGCGCCGCCAAGATTTTTCCTCGCTGGTCGACGCGCAGGGCTGGCGTGACCGGATGCCTGCCTTCGAGCGCGCCGGCACCGTTATCGGCGAGCAGCGCCTCGGCGCTGCGGCAAGCCCGATCGCCATCCACAACGGCGTCCATGACTCGAATGCGGCGCTGCATGCCTATCGCCGGCAGGAGCTTGGCCCGGTCACCGTCGTTTCTACCGGCACCTGGGTCGTCGTGCTCAATCCGTCCTGTCCCCTCGACGCGCTCGACCGGGATCGCGACATGCTGGTCAATGTCGATGTCGGCGGCGGCCCAGTGCCGACCATCCGCTTCATGGGCGGGCGTGAATTCGCAACCATCAGCGCCGGCTGGCAAGGCGAGATCGCCGGCCCGGCGGTGCAGCGGGTGATCGATGCCGGCATCATGGCGCTGCCGAGCTTCGCGCCGGGCGGGCCGATGGCGGGGCATTCCGGCCGACTGGCGGGGCGCGCGCCCAATGTCGAGGAACGCGCGGCTACGGCGCTGCTCTACGTCGCGCTGATGGTCGATCTCTGCCTCGACCTCATCCATTCGAACAACACGGTGATCGTCGATGGCGGGCTGAATACGGGCGGTCTGCTCGCCGGACTGCTGGCGCAATTGCGTCCCGACCAGGCTTTCCTGCAGGGCGCCACGCTGGAGGGCAGTGCCACCGGTGCAGCGGCGCTCGCCTTCGAGAGCGTTGGGCGCGAATTCGCCGCCGAAGTTCCGGAGCCGGTGCGCGCGTCGCGTTTCACCGGGTTGGCAGGCTATCGCGGCAATTGGCGTGACGCCACCATGGACCGGGGCGTCGCTGGTGCGGCAGTGGGAGGCGCGCGATGAGTGCGATTGCCAAGGCCGAGACGGCGCGCCAGCCGGTGCTGGAGATGCGGCACATCTCCAAGACGTTCGGCGCGATCCGTGCCTTGCACGATGTCTCGCTCAGCGTCCATGCCGGCGAGCTGCACGCCTTGATGGGCGAGAACGGCGCCGGTAAGTCGACATTGATGAAAGTGCTTTCAGGCGCCTATCGGCCGGATGCCGGTGGCGAGATCCTGATCGACGGCATGCCGGCCGCGACCGGCGATCCGATCAAGGCGCGCGCCAGCGGCGTCGCGGTGATTTATCAGGAGCTGTCGCTGGCGCCCAATCTGACGGTGGCGCAGAACATCTTCCTCGGCAACGAGCCGCGACGCTTCGGCATCGTCGATCGTGACCAGTGCACCCGGCGCGCCAGGGAGATCATCGCGCGTCTGGGCGTCTCCTTTTCGGCCCGCGACATGGTCTCCAGCCTGTCGCTCGGCGAGCGACAATTGGTCGAGATCGCCCGCGCGCTGTCGACCAATGCGCGCATCATCGTCATGGACGAGCCGACGACGTCGCTGACCTCGCGCGAGACCGACCGGCTGTTCGAGGTCATCGCGACGCTGAAATCGCAAGGCATCGCCATCATCTACATCAGTCACCGCATGGAAGAGGTCTACCAGCTTGCCGATCGCGTCAGCGTGCTGCGCGACAGCGGTTATGTCGGTACGCTCGAACGTGCCGACCTCAGCGCCTCGCGCCTCGTCTCGATGATGGTCGGCCGCGATCTGTCGGCTTTCTACAAGAAGGATCATCGGCCGCCGGACGAAAAGCGCGCGGTGGCGCTCTCGGTGCGTGGCATGTCCGACGGCCGTCTCCTGAAAGACTGTTCGTTCGACCTGCACAAGGGCGAGGTGCTGGCGCTGGCGGGTCTGGTCGGTTCCGGCCGTACCGAGCTTGCGCGGCTGATCTTCGGCGCCGACAGGCGCGTGTCAGGCACGCTGGAACTCGACGGCAAACCTGTAACCATCGGCTCGCCGCGCGAGGCGCTCGATGCCGGCATCGCCTATCTGACCGAGGACCGCAAGGAACTCGGCCTGTTCCTCGACATGTCGATTTCCGACAACATCAGCATGGGCGTGCTGGCGCGGGATTCGCGCGCCGGCGGCTTGCGCGACTTCGCGGCCGCCGAAAGGCGCGCTTCCAAGGCCGTTGCCGGTCTCTCCATCCGCACCAGTTCGGTGCAGGCCAATGCCGGCTCGCTGTCGGGCGGCAACCAGCAGAAGGTGCTGCTCGCCCGCCTGCTCGAAACCGAGCCGAAGGTCGTCATCCTCGACGAGCCGACCCGCGGCGTCGATGTCGGGGCGAAATCGGAAATCTACCGGCTGATCGACAATCTCGCCAAACAGGGCATCGCCATCCTGATGATCTCCAGCGAACTGCCCGAGGTGATCGGCGTCGCCGACCGCGTGCTGGTGATGCGCGACGGCACGATATCGGGCGAGGTGACGGCATCGCAAGGCGAACCGCTAAGCCAGGAAAAAATCATGGAACTTGCAACGGGAGCGGCTCAGCAATGACCGACAAGGCGACCGAGATCAGCGCAGGCGGCCAGGCCACCGGCACCAGCCGACGGTTGCGCACGGCTTTCGCTGCCCTTGGCATGCTGCCGGTGCTGATCCTGCTGGCGGCCGGCTTCCAGTTCCTGAACCCGCGCTTCCTGACCGAGACCAACCTGTTGATCGTCACCCAGCAGTCGTCGATCAACATCGTGCTGGCGGCCGGCATGACCTTCGTCATCCTGACCGGCGGTATCGACCTGTCCGTCGGCGCCATCCTGGCCGCATCGGCGATGGTGGCGGTGATGGTGTCGCTGGTGCCCGACTGGGGTTTGCTCGGTGTGCCGGCGGCCATTCTGGTCGGCCTCGGCTTCGGCCTCATCAACGGGCTGCTCATCGCCTATATCAAGCTGCCGCCCTTCATCGTCACGCTGGGTTCGCTGACCGCGGTGCGCGGCGTCGCCCGCCTGCTCGGCCAGGACACCACGGTGTTCAATTCGGACCTGCCGTTCGATTTCATCGGCAACGGTTCGCTGTTCGGCATTCCGTGGCTGGTCATCATCGCGCTGTCGGTGGTGGTGCTGTCCTGGCTGGTGCTCAAGCGCACCGTGCTCGGCACCTGGATCTATGCCGTCGGCGGCAATGCCGAAGCGGCGCGGCTGACCGGCATCAAGGTGCCGCTGGTGCTGCTCTTCGTCTATGGCATTTCCGGCCTGCTGGCCGGCCTTGGCGGCGCCATGTCGGCGGCCCGGCTCTATGCCGCCAACGGGCTGCAGCTCGGGCAGTCCTATGAACTCGACGCCATTGCCGCTGTCATCCTCGGCGGCACCAGCTTCGTCGGTGGCGTCGGCTCGATCTGGGGTACGCTGATCGGCGGCCTGATCATCGCGGTGCTCTCCAACGGGCTCATCTTGGCCGGTGTCTCCGACATCTGGCAGTACATCATCAAGGGATTGGTCATCATCGTGGCGGTCGCCCTCGACCGCTACAGGCTCCAGGCAGGAGCAAGAACGTGATTGACCTTAGTCGCCGGCGTCAACGACCGGTTTCATGTAACGCACCGTGAGAGGCGCGGGGCAATCGGAGGAAAGCAATGAAGACCATCGCCAAACTGCTCTGCGGCGTCGCACTCGCGTCGCTCGCCATCGCGCCTGCTTCGGCCAAGGACCTCAATAAGGTCGGCATCTCGGTCGGCCTGCTCGGCAATCCCTTCTTCGTCGCCACCATCAAGGGCATCGAGGACGCGGCCAAGAAGATCAACCCAAAGGTCGAGGTGACCTCGGTGTCGGCCGACTATGACCTCAACAAGCAGGTCTCGCAGGTCGATTCATTCATCGCCGCCGGTGTCGACGTGATCATGCTCAATGCCGTCGACGCCAAGGCGATCGCGCCGGCGGTGAAGAAGGCACAGGCTGTGGGTATCGTCGTTGCCGCCTTCGACGTTTCGGCGCCGGGCGCCGACGTGACCGTGATGACCAACAACGTCAAGGCCGGCGAAGAGGCCTGCCAATACCTGGTCGACCACACCGGCGGCAAGGGCGACTACGTCATCCTCAACGGACCGGCATCGTCCTCGATCCTGGAGCGGGTGAAGGGCTGCAAGAACGTGCTGGCGCAGCATCCCGACATCAAGATCCTCTCCGACGACCAGAATGCCGAAGGCTCGCGCGACGGCGGCCTGAAGGTGTTCCAGTCGCTGCTCACCCGCTTCGACAAGATCGATGCGGTGTTTGCCATCAACGATCCGACGGCGATCGGCGCCCAGCTTGCCGCCAAGCAGCTCAACCGCTCGGAGTTCATCTTCACCGCCGTCGACGGCGCGCCCGATATCGAGAAGGAACTCTCCTCCGGCACCTCGATGATCAAGGCCTCGGCCTCGCAGGATCCCTATGTGATGGCCGGCCAGTCGCTGACGATGGCGGCCGAACTTCTGGCCGGCAAGAAGCCGGCGGAGCCGACCGTCCTGCTCGACCCGAAGCTCATCACGGCCGAGAACCTGAAGGACTACAAGGGCTGGACCGCAGCCCGCTAAATCCTCCCAAGGCCGGTGGGGGGGGGGGGGGGGGGCCGGGCCGCCCCGGGGGGCGCGGCGGCGCGGCGGTGGGGAGGGGGGGGGGGAGGTAATTGGGTGGTGGGGGGGGGGGGGCCGGGGGGGGGGCGG